>CBDULZ010000033.1:0-47134 GCA_965368185.1 uncultured Kriegella sp. | reverse complement strand
TTTAAACGCTATATTTTCCAAATATTGTGCCTCGTAAAATCTTGAATCATAAAGAAACTGGGTAGGGCATGACGCTTTTTTTGAGTACGAATTATGAAGGATAAGGTTACAATTTACGACATAGCCAAAAAGCTGAACATTACCGCAGCTACGGTATCACGCGCCTTGAACAACAACCCCAAGATAAGCGAAAGTACGAGAAAGAAAGTGTTGGCGATGGCCGATGAGATGAATTATGAACAGAACAAGCTGGCCTTGGCACTTAAAAGCGGAAAAAGCAACACCGTAGGTGTTGTGGTTCCTTTTATCGACCGTAATTTTTTCTCTTCCATTATTAGGGGAATCGAAGAAGAATTATATCCCAAGGGCTATCACGTAATCATTTGCCAGTCTCAAGAGGATGAGGAAAAAGAATTAAAAAACTTCAATGCCCTTTTAAATGCCCAAATAGATGGACTGATGGTCTCGGTTTCGAAGCACACCAAAAATTTTGGCCATTTCGAACATGTGCTTGAGAAAAAGGTACCCGTTATCTTTTTTGACCGAAAAGTAGAAATGAAAGGGGTGAGTACCGTTACCCTAGATGATTTCAAAGCGGGTTATGAGGCTACCAAACATTTGATTAAGAACGGGGCCAAAAGAATCGCGCACCTTTCCGGCGATTGGGCGCTGGATATTTACCAAAAAAGAATGGCTGGATACAAGCAGGCCTTGGCCGATTATGATATTAGTTGTCCTGATGGGTATGTTGTAAAGGGGCAAAGTGATATTGGTGCGGGTAAAAAAGCCGTAAAAAAATTGATGAAATTAGACGTCTTGCCAGATGCAATTTTTTCCGCCAGTGATTTTGCGGCATTGGGTGCCATTCAGCAATTAAAGGAAATGGGCATAAATGTTCCGAAAGATGTAAAAGTAGTCGGTTTCAGTAATGAACCTTTTACCAAATTTATGGAACTGCCTATAACTACAGTAGACCAATCTCCTATGAAAATGGGGAAAATGGCCGCCAAGGTATTTCTGGAACAAGTGAAAGATACGAGTGTGCCCCTTGAAAAAAAAGTGGTGATCGAACCAAGATTAAAGATTCGAAAATCGTCATTATAAAGGCAGTTTATATCTTAAAACTAAAGCCCTCTTCAACTTTTCGATCGTACTTTTCTTGATCAAATTGATAGAGGTAAGCTCCTTTTTTAGACATCGTCATGTCTTTTTCATCAAGTTTTTGCAGTATACCTAATGAATTTACTTTGCTTATAAAATTTCGCTTGTCGAGGACTTTATCCAAAATGGATTCGTAAAGTTTCTGCAACTGGCGCATTGTAAATTTTTCCGGAAGAAGCTCAAAACCTATAGGTTTACTTTGTGCTCTACGTTGCAATCTTATCATGGCTCGTTTGACCATATCATTATGGTCAAAAATTAATTTTGGCGCATCTTTTAAACTAAACCATTGTGCGGCATCCATGTTTATTAGGTCTTGGTGGTGCGCGGCAATATCGATCAAGGCATAATATGCTACGGAAATTGTACGCTCCAAAGGATCTCTATCGACTTTGCTATATGCATAAAATTGTTCCATATAAATGTTGTGCAGGCCTGTAAGATGATGCAGTATTCGAATGGCGGCTTGATCTAAATTCTCTTCCTTTCTAAGAAATCCTCCAATCAATGACCATTTGCCCAATTCTGGTTCGAAATTTCTTTTAACCAAGAGAATTTTCAGGTCTTCCTCGTCAAACCCGAAGATGATACAATCTACCGCTAATAAAACCTTATCTCCACTTGAATAATCGTTGAGTACCATAATAATCTTGGAAAAATCAGTTTATAACTTGATTAAATCGGTCATTGTATGCAATAAGTTTTGATTACTGATATATCGTTTACAATAATTTATGTGATTTGAAAGGGATTCCGCACATACAGGTCGAAATCAGCGACAATTAAAATACTCAAAATATAACTTTATAACAAGTTTTATGGTATTATCACTTCTGGGGAAGCGCCTTATTGCGCTAAATATCGGGCGAAATCGAGATTGTAAATTGCTTTTTGATTAAAAAATCAATGATGCCCGTATATTTAACCCAAAATGCCTCGTGGCTCCCTGCCCCGTGGTTTCCGATTTACCTCTCCTTGTGAGCGGTCGGATTACGTTTTTCACGGAATTGGGGTGAGGCAAAATAGCGAGTTTCGGTTTCAATAAATTCTTTATTTTACCCTACGTTTTTGTTTAAGCATGGATCGACAGACTTATTTATAAACTTTGTAGACGGAATCTTGTTTTGACTATTCAAGTACCCTAGTGTGCAATACACACTTATGAAATATTTGTACTATCTTGCGGAGTATCTTATTTTTCGAATATGAAAGCATATGTGATTGGCCTAGATTACGGTACTGATTCCGTACGCGCCGTATTAATCGATACTTCGAACGGCAATGAATTGTCTTCTGAAGTATATTGGTATGAACGATGGAAGAAGGGGGCATACTGTAATGCATCCATCAATCAGTTTCGGCAGCATCCTTTGGATCATATCAAAGGCTTGGAGCATACGATAAAAGCGGTAGTTATAAAAAGTGAAATAGCCCCGGAACTAATAAAGGGAATCTGCATCGATACCACAGGTTCATCACCCGTTCCTGTAACCGAAGACGGTACCGCATTGGCTTTGGTGGAGGGGTTTGAGGAGAACCCGAATGCGATGATGGTACTTTGGAAAGACCATACCGCGATTAAGGAAGCCGAGGAAATAAATGAATTGGCCGCCAATTGGGGAGGGGAAGACTACACGCGCTATGAAGGCGGAATTTACTCTTCGGAATGGTTCTGGGCAAAAATTTTACATGTGGCACGTGAAGATAAAGCAGTGAAGGAGGCGGCCCATACTTGGATGGAACATTGTGACCTGATGACTTTTATGATAACCGATCATACCGATTTAAGGTCGTTTAAAAGGAGCCGTTGTGCCGCAGGCCATAAAGCGATGTGGCATGCCGATTGGAACGGTTTGCCGTCCGAGGATTTTTTGGGTCGACTAGATCCCTATTTGGCAGGACTTAGAAGTAATCTATATGATGAAACCTATACCTCCGATGAGGTAGCTGGTCATTTGAACGAAGCGTGGGCGCAAAAATTAGGACTGACAACGGAGACGGTTGTTGCCGTCGGTACTTTTGATGCACATTCAGGTGCGGTAGGTGCAAAAATAGAAGAGGGGGCACTGGTACGTGTTATGGGTACGTCGACCTGTGATATTATCGTTGCTCCCGAGCAAGCCATTGGTTCGAAAACAGTTCGAGGTATCTGCGGACAGGTTGACGGTTCCGTAATACCGGGATTGATAGGTTTGGAGGCTGGGCAATCCGCCTTTGGCGATGTTTTGGCCTGGTTCAAAGATGTACTTTCATGGCCGATAGAAAACTTGGTATTGACCTCTGAAGCACTTACCGACGAACAAAAACATAAATTGAAGTATGACATAGAAGCAAATTTTATTAAAAAACTCTCGGAACAAGCGGAGGCGATTCCTCTATCGGAAAGTATTCCCACGGCGTTGGATTGGGTTAACGGCCGCCGGACTCCCGATGCAAATCAGAACCTCAAGAGTGCTATTTCCAACCTATCCTTGGGGAGTAGTGCCCCGCACATTTTTAAGGCTTTGGTGAATGCCATTTGCTTCGGTTCCAAAAAAATTGCGGAACGTTTTCAAGAAGAAGGTGTGGCAATCAGTAGCGTCATCGGAATTGGAGGCGTAGCCCGAAAATCACCATTTATCATGCAAACCTTGGCCAATGTGATGAATATGCCGATAAAAGTAGCCGAATCAGATCAGGCACCGGCTTTAGGTGCCGCCATATATGCGGCGGTAGCAGCAGGTATTTACGAAACTGTCATAGACGCGGCAAAACATATGGGTAGTGATTTTGAAGCGGAATACCATCCACAGCCCGAACCAGTAGCCCTTTATGAAAAACTTATAAAATCTTACGAAAATCTGGGTAAATTTATAGAGGAAGATAGTACAAAACACGGTTAGATGGGTTCCATATATAAAGAATTGAAAAGAGAATGCTACGAGGCGAACATGAAACTCGACGCCTTGGGTCTGGCTATCTATACTTTCGGAAATGTAAGTGCCGTTGATAGGGCATCCGGCGTTTTTGCTATAAAACCTAGTGGGATTCCTTATGAAGAACTTAAGGCCGAAGATATCGTTATAGTCGACTACGACAACAATCGCATTGAGGGAAACCTACGACCGTCTTCAGATACCAAGACCCACGCTTTCCTCTACAGAAATTGGGATGACATTGGGGGCATCGCCCATTCGCATGCCACATATGCTGTGGCTTGGTCGCAAGCACAGAGAGACATTCCTATTTTTGGAACGACCCATGCCGATCATTTGACCGTGGATATTCCTTGTGCCCCACCAATGGACGACGAACTCGTTTCGGGAAATTACGAGCATAATACGGCCATTCAGATCATAGAGTGTTTTAAAAAAAAAGGACTTTCCCACACCGAAGTCGAAATGGTTTTAATCGGAAACCACGGCCCTTTTACTTGGGGAGAAAATGCTGCAAAGGCCGTTTATAATGGCAAGGTGTTGGAAACTGTTGCGCAGATGGCCTATTTGACACTTCAAATAAATCCGAAAGCTTTGCGATTAAAAGATTCGCTCATTAAAAAGCACTACGATCGCAAGCATGGAAAAGATGCGTATTACGGACAATAACTAGTTCAAATATTCGAACTTATGGCGATTGACATATCAGCAAAAGAAATTTGGTTTATAACGGGGAGTCAGCATTTGTATGGTGCCGAAACTTTAGAACAGGTGGCTTTGAATGCCAAGGAAATTGCTAAAGGATTGGATGCATCCGACCATATTCCTGTAAAAATCGTTTTTCAGCCAACGGTCAAGACCTCTCAAGAGATTACAGATGCCTGCCTCAAGGCAAGTTCAGACAAAAATTGCATAGGTATTATTACTTGGATGCATACTTTTTCCCCTGCAAAAATGTGGATCAAAGGGTTAAGCGTTTTGACCAAGCCCCTCTGCCATTTACACACACAATTCAATGCCGAGATACCATGGAATTCCATTGATATGGATTTTATGAATTTAAACCAATCGGCGCACGGGGATCGGGAATTCGGTTTTCTTATGTCGCGAATGCGCAAAAAGCGAAAAGTGGTGGTAGGACATTGGCAAGATGAACGTGTTCAAAGAAAATTGGGTATTTGGTCTAGGACGGCATTGGGCTGGGAAGAATTTCAACACTTGAAAGTAGCTAGATTGGGTGACAACATGCGTGAAGTCGCCGTCACCGAGGGTGATAAGGTCGAGGCGCAGCTGCGTTTTGGGTTTTCGGTAAACGGATATGATGCATCCGATATAGTCGGACATATCAATAAAATTTCCGAAAATGACGTGAACAGTTTATTGCAAGTCTATGAAGAAAGCTATGACTTGACTGCATCCTTAAAAACTGGAGGTAAAAAAAGGGAATCTTTAGTGGATGCCGCGAAAATAGAATTGGGACTTCGGGCATTTTTAGAGGAAGGGGGCTTTAAAGCCTTTACCGATACCTTCGAGAACTTGGGAGAATTGAAACAATTACCGGGTATAGCTGTGCAACGCCTAATGGCCGACGGCTATGGATTTGGTGCCGAAGGAGATTGGAAAACAGCAGCCCTGCTGAGGGCCATGAAAGTGATGAACGTCGGATTGGAGGGGGGAACGTCGTTTATGGAAGACTATACGTACCATTTTACACCTCAAAAAGCCTATGTGCTGGGATCTCATATGCTGGAAATCTGTCCGACAGTGGCAGATGGGAAAGCATCTTGCGAGGTACATCCGCTCGGCATCGGAGGTAAGGAAGATCCCGTGCGATTGGTTTTTAATTCGCCTGCAGGCAGCGCAATCAATGTTTCTTTAATCGATATGGGCAATAGGTTTCGGCTTATTGTCAATGAAGTAGAGGCAGTTAAACCCATGGGAGCGCTTCCAAAACTTCCCGTAGCAAGAGTATTATGGGAGGCCAAACCTGATTTGGAAATAGCTGCCACGGCATGGATTCTTGCCGGAGGTGCCCACCATACGGTGTATAGCCAAGCACTCACTACCGAATATATGGAAGATTTTGCGGAAATGGCGGGTATCGAATTGTTGGTAATCGACAACCGAACCTCAGTTCGCGAGTTCAAAGACAAAATCAATGCCAATGAGGTGTATTATCAGTTATTTCAACGCGGTTTTTAATCCTCTGAGTTTAGTCAACCTCATTATGCTTTTTTAGATTTGAGGTATAACCATAAAGGGAACGGTAACATGAAAGCCTATTTTTTTGATAACCGGCTCTATAAAAAGTCGTTCAAGAAAGGTGTGCTTATTGCGGACCATGACCAATAGATTTATTTTGCTACCGGCCTGAAAGGTATTCACGGCATTGATGATTTCGTTATTGGGAACCTCATGAAAGAGAGCGCCGGTACCTAGTAATTTTTCGAGTTTAGCCTTGTGCTTTTTTTGTGCAGTGTTCAAATCAAGCCCTGTATGTACATGCATAACATTTATCCTAGACTTATGATTCCCAGCAATCAGCAGCAATGGTCCTATTAGCTTATTATTATACTCGATTTCATAGTCAGTGGGGAATAGCACTTCTTTGGGAGCCTCATATTTAAACTTTGGAGGAACGGCTATTACGGGGCATTTCGACTTTTTTATGACATGCACCGTATTGGTACCGAAGAGAATTTCCTTGGCTCCGGTAGCCCCTTTGGTTCCCATAACGATCAGATCGATGTTTTCGGCCGCTACCGTTTCCGAAATCTCTCCTAAAAGTGTATTAAATGCGGAATGTACGATGAAATTGTGCTTCGGGTTACCGAATTCATCCATCAAGCGTTTTTTCAGATTTTCCAATTGGGAAGACGAAGAGGCTTGTAGCACATCGCCTAAACCAATTTGTCCAGGACTCCCGATAAGATATTCCGATTGATAAACTGCAGGGGTGTAGGTATGTGTCAAGTAAAAAGTGCATTCTTCGTCTTTATATACCAGAATAGCATATTTTATGGCTTCGAAGGCGTTTTCGGAAAAATCGGTGGGTAGCAGAATTCGCATCATGACTTTGGATTTAAGTATACCCAAATTAGCGATTGAATAACAAAAAAACCATGATATTGGTCAGTTCTACAGATAGGTTCCAGGTTGGTTTCCCGATTCTATTTGGTAGATAGGGCAAAATACCAACCAAATAATCGCGCTGGTATAAATTGCCGTTGGGCAAGCCTTTTCCTAGCTCATAAGTTGCAATGCCTTTAATTGCTTGATACGAATATTTCTTCCTTCGATAGCGATGAGTCCCTCTTTTTTGAATCCCGAAAGGGTACGTATAAGACTTTCGGTAGCGATACCCGCCACGCTGGCCAAATCGTTTCGAGATATTTTAATGTCCTCTTCTTTTTTGTTGTTCATAATTTCAGCGAATTGCAAAAGGGTCTGGGCCGTCTTCTTACGAACCGAACTATAGGCCATCTGTAGTAGTTGCGCTTTGGTTTCGCTCAAATCGTTGGCCAACAGTTCCATAAGTTCCAAAGAGATATTGTGGTTCTTTTCGAGAATGGTCTTGAGGTCTTCTTTGGCAATAGCGGCAAGTGTTACATTTTCTAGGGCCGTGGCCGATTCTTGATACGGAATATTGTTCATAAAAGAGGTAAATCCTAAGAAGTCATCGGCTCTATATAATGCAGTGGTCAGTTCTTTGCCATCGGCATCCATACAATGACATTTAACAACCCCTTCTAGGATTAAATATATCTTATGCGAATGGGAACCTTCTTGGTAAACGGTATCTCCCTGTGCGAAGTTTACGGTTTCCCCGTTATCGTCAAAGAAGTTTTTTAGTTCGTGTAACGTACGCATTTCATCCTCAGAAACTTTAGGGGTTTCTGCCTTTTTGTCAAACATGCGATTCAAGAGTTGCGTCTTTGCCAGCCGGCTCTCTATGGCGCTCATGAGGTCTTCTTCCTCAAACGGCTTGGTCAGGTAGTCGTCAGCACCCAAGTCCATTCCTTTTCTAATTTCTTTATGTTCGGTTTTTGCGGAAAGAAAAATAAAAGGGATATGTTGGGTTTCCTTGTCATTCGATAGGTTTTCAAGTACCCCGTAACCGTCGACTTCTGGCATCATGATATCACAGACAATAATATCGGGAAGCTTTTGCTTCGCTACCTGTATCCCAATTTTTCCGTTAGGGGCCGTTAACACTGAATAACCCTCAAGTTCCAAGAGTTCTTCGGTATTTTCCCGTAAAGCCTTATCGTCCTCGATTAATAGAATTGTTTTCATGCGTTAGTGGATATTAAGTTCTTTGGGAATGTTCACAATAAAGGTCGAGCCCTTGTTTTCTTCACTAAAAAACTCAAGGGTAGCCCCCAAGTTCTCAAGGTGTTGTTTGGCAATGTTCAACCCTATACCGGTGCCTTGGGTCAGCAGCGCATTTTCTGCTCGAAAATAACGGTTGAAAATGTGTTTTTGGTCACTTTTCGGTATCCCGATGCCCTCGTCCACAATTTTTAACCACAATCTATCCTCGTCTTTTTCAACCAATAAGTCTATAGTGGAATCTTCAGGAGAGTATTTGATCGCATTGTGGATCAGATTCGATAGCACGAGTTCCAAGGTCTTTTCATCGAAGGCCACGATAAGGTCATCGATATTTTCCGGATACCGTATTCGCTGTCCCGTTTTGAGCAGCATATTGGCATTATAAATGACCTCGTTGACAATTTTGCTCAGCGGAAAATCTTCGACCTTATAATTTACTTTGCCCGACTCTAAACGCTCTACGGATAGAAAATCATTTAAAATAGTATTAAGGTATTTTACTTTATTTCGAATGGTAGTCACGTGCTTGTCCCGCTTTTCCTGTTGCTCGGTCAAGGTATATTTGCCAAGTAAGGTAACCGAGGTCAATATAGCGCTGAGGGGTGTTTTGAACTCATGGGACACTAAAGATAGGAACCGCGTTTTCAATTCGTTCAGTTCTTTTTCCTTGATCAAGGCCTCCCTTAGTTGTTTGGTACGATCCTCTACGGTTTTTTCCAGTTTTAACGTATAGTTCTTTCGTTCGGTAATATCAAGAATGATGGCCACGAACACATTTTTTTTACCCATCGCCGACGGTTGAAGGTGTACTTCTACCGGATAGGTCGTACCATCTTTTCTACAATGTACGGTCTCGAATTTAAGTTTGGCCTTTTTCCCTTCCAAAAGGGGAGCAATGAGATTTTGAAATTCCGATTTATCAATTTTGGGTTTGATGTCAACAGGGGTCATTGTTGCCATTTCCTCCATAGTATACCCGATATTGCGTTGTGCCTCTTTGTTCACATTGGAAAAACGCAATGATTCCGTATCAAAAACATAGATCTCGTTCAGCGATTCATCAAAAATACGGGCCCAATGACTGAGTTCTTTCTCCCGCATTTTTCGCTCGGTGATATCAATGATCAGTGCCATGACGTAAGTCGAACCGAATAGTTCGAAAGGATTCAAGCCGGCCTCTACCGAAAATTCCTCACCATTTTTTCGAATGCCGTGTAAATCGCGGCCATGGCCCATTTGACGCTTTTCGCTCTTTTTGATAAAACTATCGACATGGTGATTGTGGTGCCTTTGATACCTTTGAGGAATAAGCGTGTCTAAATGCTTTCCGATAAGCTCGTCCCTATCGTACCCGAACATTTCTTCAGCGGCAGAATTGGTCGCCATAATTACCTGTTTGGTATCTACGACGATGATGCCTTCGGAAACGCCTTCGGAAAGAAGATTAAAAATATTACCATTTTTCTGGAAAACCTGCATATTCCAAATTTAAAATTTTTAAACGTATTATCGGCATATTGATCGTCTGTTGTGCACCATAATTTTTAGGTATTTAATTTAATATGGCTTTTACAACGTAATCGGCAATGGTGGCATATAACTTTATTGAAATCAGTATCTTTAAATAAATTCGATACCAAATGATCATTCATAATTTAGGCGCGACTAATTCACAGTTGAACCAATTTGTTGCAGAAATAAGGGATAAAGAGATTCAAAGCGACCCCATGCGATTTCGAAGGAATATCGAGCGGATCGGGGAAGTGCTGAGCTATGAATTAAGCAAGACACTGAATTACGATGCCGAAATTATTGAAACGCCCTTGGGAAATAAAGAAATGTGGTTACCCATTGATGACTTGGTATTGTGCTCCGTATTACGGGCGGGACTGCCTTTACATCAGGGCGTGCTGAATTATTTTGATGATGCGGAAAATGCATTTATTTCTGCCTATCGACACCACCATGGTGATGAAGATGCCTTTGAGGTAATCGTAAACTATATGGCCTCCCCTTCCTTAGCCGGTAAAACGTTAATACTCGTCGACCCGATGCTGGCCACGGGCAAGACGCTGGAAAATGTGCTAAACGTAATTAAGAAACATGGAGAGCCACAAGAGATTCACATTATCGCTGTTATTGGAGCCACTCCGGGCATCGAGTACCTTGAAAAGGTTTTTCCTGAAAATACGCACTTGTGGATCGCTGCCATCGACCCGGAATTAAACAGCCGGGGGTACATTCTCCCCGGAATCGGTGATGCGGGAGACTTGGCTTTCGGCCAAAAATTATGAATTGAAAATGACCTATCTCTTTCTTGATCTTCTGACAATTTTGACCAGTTCGTACCAGAGTACGGAAACACTGCCTGCAAAAAAGGAAACCAACAATTGATCTGTATTTAAAGTTGTAAATTCAAAAAACTTAGTCAAAGGTGGGACAAAAAGTAATAAGGCGGCCATAAAAATTGTGATGCCGATTATTAAAGGAACCAGTTTATTTTTATATTTAAGCGTAGTTCCTATCGAAAAGTAAAAGGAACGATTGACGAGGGTCAAAAAAATATTGGCGCAAACCAATACCATAAAAACCATGGTTCGGGTGACGGATTCATCAAAATTCAGCAGTACGGCATATTGGTATACCGATAGTGCCCCGAAGGTGATTGCCAACCCTTGAATAATACTGGTTACCAGTTCTCTAAATTTAAAAAAAGTGGTCGTAAAAGGTCGCGGCTTTCGCACCATTGTGTTTTTCTCCATGGGCTCGTTCTCATAGATAATAGAACAGGTCGGCCCCATGATCAATTCCAATAGAATAACATGTGATGGCGAAAATATGGTAGGATAGGCCCATCCCAAAGCCAGAGGCATAAATACCGTCAAAATAATAGGTATGTGGATGGAGATAATATACTGTATCGCCTTTTTAAGGTTGGAATAGATTTTTCGGCCCATGGCGATGGCATCCACTATTTTGGAGAGATCATCGTCAACCAAATTCAATGAAGCTGCCTGCTTTGCGATTTCGGTTCCCTTTTTGCCCATGGCAATGCCGATATGTGCGGCTTTAAGTGCTGGTCCGTCGTTTACCCCATCACCCGTCATTGCCACAATTTCGTTATTTTCTTTTATTGCATTGATGATACGCAATTTGGCTTCGGGGAACATTCTGGTGAACACATAAGTGTTTTTGACCGTTTGCCGCAGCTCGGAGTCATTCAATTGCATCAACTCATCGCCAGAAATGCCCTTGTCATAATATTTAAAATCGATTTCTTTGGCTATGGCAGATGCCGTTGCGGCATTGTCGCCAGTTACTAGTTTGACAACGATACCGGCTTTGTCAAAATCTTTGAGTACGTTTCGAATGTTTTCTTTTGGAGGATCATAAAATGCAACAATCCCCTTAAATTCAAAGTCAAAATCCTGTTGTTTCTTGGGGAAGTCCGTTCCCTTAAAATGGGCGGTCCCCACGCCCAGCAAACGATACCCTTCTTTTCCTAAAATCCCAATGTTTTCTAAAAGCAGTTCTTTTTCTTCGGCTGTCAAGTTTGAAATCTCTAGAAAGGCTTCCGGTGCGCCTTTGGCAGCAATTATGCGATGTCCTTTGTCATCCTCAAAAAGATGTGTCATCATTGGTGGCTTTCCTCCCAAGGGGTATTCATGAACCATCGTATAGTTTGCTCGCTCATCTGTTGTGGATAGATTTGAATAGGCCTCATGTAACGCTATTTCCATCGGGTCAAAGGGAATCGGTTCGCTCGCCCACATCGCTGAGGTAACCAGCTCCTTTTCTTCGGGAGCCAATTCCTCATTCGCCGAATTAGTTCTTTTTAAGTTTAAGGTGTAAAGTTTCACCAAACTCATTTTGTTCTCTGTCAACGTACCCGTCTTGTCGGTGCAAATGACGGTTGCGCTCCCTAAAGTTTCTACGGTCTTCATTTGTTTGACCACGATACCCATTTTCATAAGCCGCCACGATCCCAAAGCCATAAAAGTGGTGAAAGCAACGGGGATTTCCTCGGGGAGGATACTCATCGCAAGTGTAAGGGCCTTGAGTAGACTGTCTAAAACATCGTACGACTTAAAATAATTAATACCCCAAACCAAAAGAAAAGTAAGCACTCCGGCAACGGCCATTTTCTTTACAAAGTTTGATATCTGTCGCTCAAGGGGTGTTTTCTCCGTTTGAATCGATTCAAGGCTTTTTCCTATTATACCGAGTTGTGTACCGTCACCGATGGCTCCTACGGCAATTATGGCCATACCACTTGCTACTGCAGTGCCACGATGTATACGATTGTCAGATTTGTCGGCATCTTTGAATACGGAAAGGGATTCACCGGTAAGAATGGATTCATTGACCGAAAAATCATTGGAATAGACAATAGGCCCATCGGCCGGTATGGTTTCACCTTCAGCTACCATAAGGCTATCGCCAATGACAAGTTCTTCAGTGGGTATCTTAACTACTTCCCCGTTTCGGATAACCGTGCAGTTGGGTTGGGTAAGGCTTTTTAGTTTTTCAAGCGCCCTGCGGCTCCTAGAATCTTGATAGAGTGATATGGAACCTACCAATAGTATTGCCGAAACCATAAAAATGCCGTCACCGAAATTTCCGCTAATAAAATAAATTCCAGAAGTCACCAATAGTAAAATCACCATAGGTTCTTTTAGAATATCCCTTATCGCCGTTAAAATTTCGTTTTCTTTTTTGCCGGTAAGCGTATTTGTTCCGTGGATTTCTCTTGATTGGGTCACCTCCGTATCAGATAGCCCCTTGATTCCAAAATTATCTACAGACATATTGGTCGTGTTTCCGATAAAAGTAAGCCCAAAAAAAACAGCAAGAACTGACCGATGTCATTTTGCCACTCGTCGTTCCGCTCGATTTATACTTGTTTGGTCCGAAATTGATATCGATGCCCGACGGCCACGGTGTTTTTAGGCTTTAAAGATCGATTTCTAGACGAATAGGACAGTGATCGGAACCGTAAACTTCGGATAAAATCGTCACGGACTTAATCTTTTCGACCAAAATCTCACTGACTAAGAAATAATCGATACGCCAGCCGGTATTGCGCTCCCGGGCTTTAAAACGATAGCTCCAATACGTATAGGCTACCTTATCGGGATGCAAATGCCGAAACGAATCAACAAATCCGGAATTGAGAAAATTATCCATACCGTCGATTTCGATTTGGGTATATCCTGCGGTCTTGTTGTAGTTCGACTTGTCGTTCTTCAAATCGATTGCCCGATGTGCGACATTAAAATCGCCACAGGCAATCACGGGTTTGCTCTTTTCCAGATTCTTGAGATAGGCCAAAAAATCGGCATCCCAACCTTTTCGGTAATCTAGACGTTCCAATTTTTGCCCTGAATTGGGGACGTAAACGTTTACCAAATAGAAATTTTCATACTCGGCGCATTGCACGCGCCCTTCCAGATCATGCTCGGCGATGCCAATATCATGGGTTAAATCTTTAGATTTTATTTTACTTAGCACCGCAGTACCCGAATATCCTTTTCTTTCGGCAGAATTATAGGCAATTTGATATCCTTCTAAGGGTAATAGGGTAGCGGCGACCTCCTCATCTTGAGCCTTGGTTTCCTGTATGCAGAGAATATCGGGGGACATTTCCTCTATTTTTTCAAAAAAATCTTTTTTGACGGCGGCTCGTATGCCATTGACGTTCCATGAAATAATGTTCATCGCTTCTAATTTTAAGGTGCCGGACCTCTTCAAAAATCCTAGATTAAAGATAGCATATCGCAAGGGTATAAAAAAATGCCGCAGGCTGGAAACTGCCGAGGTAAATAGCGCCTATTCCATCATTCATTGAATTTCAGCGCATAAAGGTCGGCTTCTTTCAATGTTATTTTCAATTTGATGATTTTATTTTTAAAGGAAGAAAGATCCGCGAGGTTTTCCCACATGACTGTTCTTGAAATCTCGTCGCCGATCAATTTTTCGGAAATAGCCTGTGTTACATTGGGTATCGGATTGTTGGCCGCATCGAGCAACTCGATAGTGACATAACCACCGGCTGTCGTAGAATAATTGACTTCTAGGCGGTTGCCTTTTAGCCGCAGCGGCTTGGTGATAAAAAAACCTTCCTCAAAGTCGGAACTGATAGATGCAAACCCATCTATTCTAATTTTATACAAATTGTTCCGGGCAAAAATACCCATATGCGTCTCGTCAAGGGGCACAACATTTAAGGTAATATAATTCGAGCGGTTGCCCCATCGTTCCTTCATAAGTCCCGGACGAATAAACGCTTCTTTAAACTTCCGGTTAATCGTGAGTCCATCCCTTGAATTCATAAAAACAATGTCGGTGGAATTGCTACGGTCAGGGAAAAATCGTGTGGCCAAGGCGATATATAGCTGGGGCGCCCGAAAATAGGGCTGCATACCCGAGGTATATAAATGTTCGCCGGGAAGATTGGGAAATATGTTTACGGGTTCGCTCCAATGGATAAAATCTTTGGAGGTCGTTCGGGCAAAAGACCTAAGGCCATTGATCGACCTTCTGAAATAACAGACGTATTGGTTTTCGATTTCGGACCAAAATGCAACATTCTGTGAGTCGAATGCATAATAATCAGGGTCATTTTTAATAATGGGCGCCTCTTGGTATTTTTTAAAGGAGAGGCCATCGTCTGAATAAAAATAATAGAGTCCACCAGATGTTTTGGTGCCCGAAAGTGCTTTGTACGGGTAGGTGGCATTGGGGTTTGCATCTTTAAAAGGTGTAAAATTATGATTAAAGGGAGGGTCGTACAAAATAAAATTCTTGATACTATCATTGAGCCCGGTATGTTCTTCTTGCCAATTGTAGCCGTCGTGACTGACGGCACTTTTTGTTATTTCGCCCCGGTTGCCATCGAATCCCTCGCCTTTATAGGAACCCAAGGTATCTCGAAAATAGATTCTAAAAACGCTATCCGTTTTGATGATGGTCTGGTAATACCCATTGGGTATGTTCGTACTCTGTACTTCTTGCGGCTTATTTAATTTCAAGGACAAACCATTGATGCTATCGATTAAATGGTGGTCGACAAACAACTCGCGCTGCAAGCCGAGATTGATTATATCTTGGGAAAAGGCGCTTTTAAAAGCGATCAAAATTAAAAGAAGGGAAAAGTAGTTTAGCTTTTTAGGCCCTAAGGTTTTTGTGATAAGCATTTTGGTGGTTTTATGGTTTACAATGTACACTTTAAAAGCTAAAGCGAAGACATGGCGTAATACCAAAAAAGCGACTGGCCTCTAAGCGGGGACCAATCGCTTAATTTACGATTTGCAATGTGTTAATCAGTGATTTATTTCGCGTATGCGCCCGAAGAATACGTCAATTCATAACTATGGGTGTAGATTTCGAATACAATTCCGAAGGGGTCTTCTACATAACACATTTTATAAGGTTTGTCATTGGGATAATATTCCCGAATCGGCATACGTTGTTTACCTCCATGGGACACAATTTTGGCTATAAGATCTTCAATATTCGGGTCTTGAATACAGAAATGAAAAAGCCCTGTGTTAAACGGGCTGAATTCTGGGGCTTCCTTTACGCCATGTGGGAACGAAAATAATTCGATACCAATACCGTCTGATGTTGCCAAATGCGCAATTTCAAACGACTCCCAATTTTCGCCAAAAACATCGATGCACATTTGACCGATGGCCGTGTCGCTTTCCTTTTTTACTGTTGATGGCTCCATAATGACGTACCACCCCATTACCTCGGAATAGAATTTTACGGCAGCTTTAATATTCGGCACGGTAATGCCGATATGTGAAAATGACTTCGGATAATCTTTACTTGTTTTCATTGGATATATTTCAAGCCACAAATTTAACCTATATTTGTCCAAATGGCAATAACTTACCTAAAAGTACTATAGTTACTTAAAAGAGTAAAATGCATAATATCAATTATTTATATTTGGTAAATGAACAAAAATAAGTGCCCGCTTAGCTATACCATGGGTTTGATCGGAACAAAATGGAAGCCTTTGGTCTTATTTCATTTGTTGGATGGACCGTTGCGGTCGGGTGTATTACAAAAGAAAGTACCGGAAATTTCCAATAAGATGTTTACCCAAACTGTGCGCGAATTGGAAAAGGACGGCTTGATTTCTCGAAAAGTTTTCCCGGTGGTTCCGCCGAAAGTGGAATATCAACTAAGTGCTCGTGGAAAATCGTTAGGCCCTATTTTAAAAAGTTTGGATCAGTGGGGTGCGGAAGATTGTGGTCTTTCTTAAAAAAGATAAGGTTAGATTTCAAATCGGGAAACCCGAGACATCATTTTAGGGTAATTGAAATATGGATAGAAGCTTTGTAAAACTAAGCTAGCTCCTTTATTGCACACATTCGCAAGGCAAGATTTATTCCATTTCACTTACCTTTTTAAGTGCTTTTTTAATGTCTTTCACCACATATTCCTTTTCTAAAATGGAGAACATATCATTCTTCTTAAAGTCTTTTTTTAAGTCTTCATTAATACCCGAAATAATTACTTTTATTCCTCTTGCCTTAAATGTTTTAACGATTTCTTTCACACTCTGATAACCCGTGGCATCAATTAGCGGAACATAGCGCATTCTTAAAATAATAACTTTTGGTTGTAAATGCGTATTGGTAACCGTCTCTTGAAATTGTCGCGCGGCACCAAAAAATAGCGGTCCGTTAATCTCATATAACAGTACATTTTTGGGTACATCAATTAATTCTTCATCAAACAGATTTTCTTCGTCTTTTGTTTCAGCAGTTATATTCTGAATATGAACAGATTCACTCATTCGTTTCATAAACATAAAGCTAGCCAGCACCATTCCGATTTCTATGGCAATGACCAAATCAAAAATTACGGTTAAAAAGAAAGTGGTCAGTAAAATAATAATGTCCATTCTATTGCCTTTTAAAATGGATTTGAATTGACCAATTTCACTCATATGATAGGCAATGACCACCAATATTCCTGCAAGGCAAGAAAGCGGTATTAATTTGGCGTAAGGTGCAAATAATAGCATTATCGCCAATAAAACCAAACTGTGTACAATACCGGCTATCGGAGTGCGTCCGCCATTTTTGACGTTGGTAGCTGTTCTTGCAATAGCTCCCGTGGCTGGGATCCCTCCAAATAATGCGGATACAATATTGGCGCCTCCCATAGCTATGAGCTCCATATTCGAACGATGTTTTCCCCCGATCATCGAATCTGAGACTACTGCCGAAAGTAGCGATTCAATACTACCTAAAATAGCGATCGCAAAGGCGGGCTGTATCAATGCCTGAATGGTATCAAAGTTTACATTCGGCATATGCGGTAAACTAAAATGGTTGGGGATTTCCCCAAAATTACTTTCTATGGTGTCGACCGGAATATTAAATACATTTACTACAATAGTGGATAATAGAATAGCAACAATCGACCCCGGAATTTTTTTTATCAATTTCTGAAAATATATGGTTATGAGAATAGTACCAATGGCAATTGAAACGGCATACCAATTTATGTGACTGAAATTTTCGAAATACTTAATCCACTTATCTATAAAATCAGCAGGAACCTTAGCGATTTGAAGTCCGAAAAAATCATTGATCTGTGATGAAAGGATAATTAAGGCGATGCCACTGGTAAAACCGACAATTAGGGAATACGGAATAAATTTCAGCAAATTACCAAGACGCAAAAGTCCCATTCCTATCATTAAAAACCCCGCTAAGAATGTAGCTATAATCAACCCATCTATTCCATGCAATTGAATTACGCCATAGACAATTACAATAAATGCACCTGTCGGACCTCCAATTTGAACTCTACTACCGCCGAAAGTAGAGATGACAATCCCTGCGATTATGGCCGTTATGATTCCTTTTTCTGGAGAAACTCCGGATGCTATGGCAAAAGCGATTGCTAATGGTAATGCAACTATGCCTACAATCAATCCTGAAAGAATGTCTTTTGTTAGGGTTTCCTTAGATATCCCTTGTTTTAAGAGAGAGAATAGTTTAGGTGTAAATTCTTTATTCATCGATTAAATAGCTTACAAAAATAGGATGCAGTTACGAACAGTATTTTTTTGTCAAATTCCCGAGGCCAGAATAACATGGGTATATTATGAGATTCAAAAGGCGAGAAATCTTATTTTTCTAAACTGACATGATATACTTGCTGAGCGATTTCCAACTCTTCATTGGTGGGTATCACCAGGATTTTTACTTTTGAGGTAGCGGTATTAATTTCCCGAAGGGTTTTTGATCGGGCGGTGTTTTTGCTGTCATCCAATGTTATACCCAAATAGTTCATATTAGTGCATACCAGCTTTCGTAGGGTGCTTGAGTTTTCCCCAATACCAGCGGTAAAGACGATGGCGTCCAATCCATTTAGTATGGCGGAATAGGCACCGATATATTTTTTAATACGATAGGCATTCATTTCCAAAGCCAATTGGCAGTCCGTATTGCCATTTTCGGCATCATTTTGAATATCGCGCAAATCGGTAAATCCGGTCAAGGCAAGCATACCGCTATGTTTTGTCAATATTTTGTTGACTTCTGCCAACGAATACCCCAACGTATGCACCATATGAAAAACCAACGAATGGTCGATGTCCCCACTTCGAGAGCCCATGATGAGTCCGTTTGATGGGGCAAAACCCATACTGTGGTCGATACTTTTTCCATCTTTTACCGCGGTCATACTGCAACCGTTGCCCAAGTGAATGGTAATCAATTTCGATTGCTGCAATTGCAGGTAGTCGATGGCTCGTTCGGCGACATATTTATGGCTTGTACCATGAAAGCCATACACTTGAATGCGGTGTTTTTTAAACAGTTCGTTGGGTATCGCATATTTTTTTGCCCTAACGGGAATGGTCTGGTGAAAAGCGGTATCAAAAACGGCGAACTGCCGGGCGTTTTGAAAAATCTCCTCGGTAATGTTAATGCCCTCCAAATTATGCGGGTTATGTAAGGGCGCCAAAACCGAAAGTTCGAGGATCTTATCTTTTACGGCTTGGGTTACGGGCGTGGTTTTAGAAAAGGAGTTTCCCCCGTGTACGACCCGATGACCAATGAGCGCAATTTCATCGGTATTTTTGATAACGCCCTGCCGAGGATCCAGCAACAGCTCGGCTATCATTTTGAATCCCGCCTTGTGGTCGGGTATGGCGGCGACTTTGTCAATTGATATGGTATCTGACTGGTATTTAAGTATGGTATCCGTTTCGCCGATACGCTCGACCACACCCGTACAGAGAACCTGCTCCGAAGGCATCTCCATCAATTGGTATTTTATAGAAGAACTACCGGCATTTATAATGAGTATGTTCATGTTTTTTATGCTAAAAAATTATAGGCCTTGGGCTTGAATGGCGGTTATGATTACGGTATTGTAAATGTCTTCTACGGTGCAACCGCGACTTAAATCGTTTACAGGTTTGTTCAAGCCCTGTAGCATGGGGCCGATAGCCAAAGCGCCGGTTTCCCGTTGTACCGCTTTATAGGTGTTGTTACCGGTATTGAGGTCGGGGAAAATAAATACACTGGCTTGTCCCGCGACTTCCGAATCGGGCAATTTACTCTTGCCAACACTACTGTCAACCGCAGCATCGTATTGAATGGGGCCTTCTACCTTAAGATCGGGTCGTTTCATTTTAATGATATCGGTGGCTTGGCGTACACGGTCTACATCTTCGCCTACGCCAGATGCTCCCGAAGAATAGGAAAGCATCGCAATTTTAGGCTCGATACCGAAAGCAGCGCTCGTGGCTGCCGAGGAGATGGCGATTTCCGAAAGTTGTTCAGCCGTCGGGTTCGGATTGATGGCACAATCACCAAAAATAGTGACGCGGTTGGGGAGGCACATAAAAAATACCGAGGAAACAATAGAAACCTCAGGTCTTGTTTTGATAAATTGCAATGCTGGGCGTATTGTATGTTGGGTGGTATGCACCGCCCCAGATACCATACCGTCGGCGTGGCCTTTGTAGACCATCATGGTTCCGAAATAAGAGACGTCTTCCATCAAATCTTTGGCCATGGCCAGATTGACGTTTTTATGTTTTCGCAGTTCGAATAGGGTAGTGGCATAGTCTAAGAAATCTGGCGATTGGGTCGGGTCGACAATGGCGATGGATTCGAGGTCAAGCCCTAGGTCCAATTCCGCAATTTTTGTGCGTATTTGTTCGGGGTCGCCCAGTAGCGTTAAGGTGACCGCTTCGCTATCGAGTAGTTTTTTGGTTGCGATAAGAATGCGTTCATCGGTACCTTCGGGCAGTACGATATGTTTTTTGGCCGCTTTCGCTCTTTTAAGCAGGTTATATTGGAACATTCTTGGCGTAATGCCTTCCGCCTTGAACGTAATTAGTCGTTGGGCCAGTTCGTTAGTCGGCACATGTCTTTCAAACTCTTGTATCGAAATATTGATTTTTTCCTTGTTTTCGGCATACATTCTGGGGCGAATGGTACCCATGCGGTTGGTAACGGAAAACGTTCCGCCTTTGACCGAAAGTATTGGAATGATATCTGAAAGACCCTCGATCAATTTGATAATTGAGTCCTCCGGCATAAGTCCTCCCGTAAGCACGATACCGGATAGATTGGGGTAGTTCGAAGAGATATTCGCCTGTAAAGCACCTAAAATAATGTCGGCACGGTCACCAGGAGTAATGACCAAGCTGTCATCTTTTAAATGGGTAAGGTAATTGCGAAGTTGCATGGCACCTACGCTAAAAGCTCCGACCTGATTGTTTAAATATTCATTACCGAACAATACTTTGGCATCAAGCTCTTTGGCAATTTCCTTAACAGTCGGACTTCCCAATACCGGATTTAGTGGAATAACTCCGATTAGTACTTTGGCGGGTAATTTTTTTTGGAGTCCCGAAATAACAAGGTCTACATTTTCAGGTTGTACTTTATTGCCCACGGCCATCAAAACTTCGACCCCTTTTTCCTTAAACGAGTCATAGGCCATATATAGGTTTCCGACCAATTCACTCAAGGTCTTGCCGGTTCCGCTTGCGATAATAACGGCAGGAATGCCTAGGTTTTTTGCAATTAGCACATTGATATCCCATTCGATAATGGCACCCTCACCCGAAAAATCGGTTCCTTCTACCAAAACAAAATCGAACCGTTCTTCGATGGCCTTATAGGTATGAATGATATGGCTCAAAATTTCATCATCCTTGTCCATATTCTTGAGTTGAACGACCTGGCTTCGGGTATAGGCGTAGGCCTCCTCAAAGTTAAGATCGACCTCAAAATGAGTTAACACCGTATTGATATGGTTGTCGAGGGAACCATTTTTGTAATCGTCAATTATCGGTCTGAAATAACCGACTTTGACCGTCTTTCCCAATAATAGTTGCATCATCCCTAATGAAATGATCGATTTTCCACTGTTAGGTTCGGTGGTGGCAATATATATGGCTTTGCTCATAAGAATGTATTTCCGTGCTATAAATGTATGGGTTTTTAAACGGTTTTAACAAAATCTTGAAAAACCGAAACAGAAAGTATAGGTACCCTGTTCATCATAAAATAATGGATAATTAATAAGGTTGAAGATTTTTTTGAATTTGCATTGCTGGAACAATGTGCCATTTTTAGTTTTAAGGCATTTTATCGGGATGGGAATTTCTACTGTTCACGCATTTTTCCCGTGATATCGCCAATTTTGATACGAAATACAACAGGCGGCGCCTCCGATTCGATTTTAGCGGAGAATTCACTGATATAACGGGCTTTTTTTTGTTTGGTAAGGTTTAAAACTCTTTTTACGCCTTCTGAAAACTCGTGCAACATATGTTTTGCGTCGATGCTTTCCAGCTCTTGGAAGGTGCCATGTACTTGAACGGACTGCCAATCGGAAACCGAGTTAATTTCATTCACACTCATCGCCACCGAAGGGTTTTTCCGCATGGCGTCGAGCTTATGCCCGACAGAAGAATAGCTTGTGATGGTATGGGTATCACTATCATAATAATACGTGATAGGCACGATATATGGAGTCGAGCCTATAATATAGGCCAAGTGCCCGATATAATTATTTTTAAGGAGTTCAATACCCTCTTTTTCCTCTAAATTTCTTCGCATAACCCCTAGTTTAAGTCGTTATCAAAGCTAATATTTGTTCCATCCAAAATATATGATATTGGTCAGTTTTCTATTTTAATACAGTCACTTATCCCAATATTTCAAAAAAAAAGTTCTGGAATCGATCGTTTTGTATGACATAAATCATGGTTTGTTCTCCGTTGAAAATGATACTTTGCAAGTCAATAAATGGATAATCTATGGAGGACTGGCTAATTTTCAAATACTCGCTCAAGAATAATGATGTTCGGTCCGGTTTATCAATACTTACCAAAATACAATATGCCGCTAGTGTCGAAGGGTCGGAGATACTAGCTTTCTTTAAGAATATTCCGTTGTTCCATGTAAAGAATTATGCACTAAGGAAATTTAGGTTTATCAATACGGAAAAATTTTATGGCGATTTGAAGTAACTTATCCCAGATGATGATTTTATGGGTCTTAAGAAACGCTTGTTCGTTGATGCGACGAATGTAGAAAAAGGAACGTTGAAAAATTTTTGATTCCGGGCCGTTGATACGCCCTGTTTGAGCATAGTACCCATTTCCGGGCGTCCTTACACCTATTCAAATCGATAAATCGTATTATGTTAACCGTGGGGTGCTTAATAATTTTCCTGTAGAGCCTTTAAAACCGATTTGCGATTCACTTATCGGGGTTTATTTAAACCCTTTGCTTTGAAGATTCGAAAGTTAAAACACTCGTACAATGTCATGGAGCGTGCTTATAAAATCAAGGCGGCATCTGAATCTGTACAAAAAATTTGCCGAATGTAATCTGTTGATACAGGCCAAAGGACTCAAAAAATACGGTACCTTCAATGGATACGGTATCGAGGCCATTTTTAAGTTGGGCTATGCCGCAACAACAAGGGTTTTGGAAAAGAAAAATCCCCTCGTCCGAAAATCAAAAGGGAGCTGTCCTTCGTCGGTATTCAAAGCCCTGTAACTTTATCGCCACTGTCTTTACGGAATATCAGGTCTTGTTCTTCCATGGCCATGACCACCAACTTTACATACTTGTCAACTGTTCTTTCTATATTTTCGGGATCGGTGATATCAATACTGCCACGCCATACCAAAGAGCGTTCTTTGCCCTCGCAGATACAATATAAAGAAGTTTCGGCATGATAAACAGTGAATGGTTCATAATAGTTCGAATTGTAGTAGATATCTTGATGAGACATGTAATCGTCACCAAAATCACCTTTGTACGTGCCCCATTCTCCAAGACTTTTCAAAAATGTTTTTCGATCTTCCGAGCCTACAATTTTGGTAAAAAGAATGGCATCGAAGTCCTTGTCGAGCAGTTGCCTTTCTACGGCATCGAGTTCTTCTTCCGATTTTCTTGAATCGGTAAACGAAACATCGAATAAATCGATACTGCGCATGGCTTCCACGTTTCTTTTATCGAATTCTTTTTTTAGTTTGGTCTCGAAGTCTGTTCGGGCCTCTTTGTTATAGGTCATTCCTACAATTAATACTTTATAGGCAGTAAAAACGACGTTATCGGGGTTTTTCCAGTTTTCTACCAACGAGGTATTAGAACATCCTCCAAAAATAAATACCGCAATAACAAGTAGTTTTTTCATAATTTTAGTTTTTCATTCCCTTTTAGAATGCCCGATAAAATGGGCTTTCCAGAGTTTAAATCCAAATGTGTCAGTCACTTCAGTTCAAAAGACGCTTGTTCGTTTTTTTGACCTTGGCTACCAGATGAAAGAGTGCGGTCTTCAATTCGCGGTAATCTTTCATATACATTTTTATTTCAGACGATAGCTGCCAATGGGTTTCAATATATGCCTTTTCCATTTTTAGCTCATCAATATCATTGATCATAATTTCAAGGAGGTTTTCATGGGATTTTACTCTTTTCATGTAGGGTATCACTTCGTTTTCCGCTTTTGAAAGCGACCCAATGATTTTTTGACTTTCTTTGAAAACTTTTTGATCCACCAATTGTAAGGTGTAAGTTGCCACAAGATCGTTCAGAAAGCGTTGTTCATCGCGAACGAACTTTAATTCTGACATCCATTGTACGCTTGCCTCATGCATTTCTTCGGCACTTAGCCATTCGATATAACCGTAATTTTTTCCTGTTGCTTTCATTTTGTTGATTTGTAGTTTCATGAAAGAAATAGCTGTCTACAAAAAAATCTAAAGGAATATGGCACACGGCCATGTGGACCATGCGCCATATCATCGATTATAAAATATCGATTTTTCTTTGGGGCGTTTTTTTGGCCTCCTCTTTTTTCAACAAATGCAATTTGAGAATTCCATTCTCATAAGTTGCTTTGACTTCTTTTGAGTCGTCGACTGTTTTGGGCAGCTGCAACGAACGCCTGAACGAGCGATAGTTGAATTCTTTTCGGGTGTAGTCATCCTCTTTTTCTTCACGGTCTGCCTTTTTTTCGGCGGCAACTTCCAAGATGTCGTCTTTTAAGGTGATTTCAAAATCCTTTTTATCGAAACCAGGTGATGCAAGTTCAATCTCGAAATCATTGTCGTGTTCCTTTACATTCATCGCCGGTAACGATTTTTCAAGATTAAAGAAATTATCGTTAAAGGCACTGTTTCGCTCAATAAAATCAGTAAGGCCATAATTCCAAGGCCATCGGTTGCTGTTAAATTTGACTAATGACATAGTTTTTAGGTTTTAAGATTACTAATTACTTTAAGACTCAAACTAAGTTAAAAGGAAGTTCGCGGCTATGAAATGACAAATATCAGTTCGATGGTATTTCTGCGGAAAATAAAATGATTTTGGAAAGCCAGTCAAAAAACTCAAAAAAATAACGTAACCTGATTTTTATCATTGTTTAGAGGCCGCAATCAGGTTAGTTTTGATTGATATTCATGAAACAAAAATGAGTTCAATAGGTTGAAAAATCAAGCATAATCTATAGGAGATGAATAAAGCAATATTAAAATGTATTGTTGTCGATGATTCTACGGTTGCACGCCACGCCATTGCCACGATGATAAATAATCATTCGGATCTTGCCTTGGTGACCACATATCGGAATGCCGTAGAGGCTTTGAATAATGGGGCCCATAAAGACATTGACCTTATATTTCTAGATATCGAAATGCCGCGTATGACCGGATTCCAGTTTTTGGAGGCCTTAAAACAAAGGCCGCAGGTCATTCTTGTTTGTGATAAAGCCGATTATGCCTTAAAGGCCTTTGATTATTCGATTACCGACTACCTTAAAAAGCCCTTGGACAAAGGGCGTTTTGATAATGCAGTACGCCGAGCACTTCTAAAACACAGAATGGCCAACAGGATCACTGATAAGGATTGTATCGATGTCAAGAGCAACCTACAAAAAAAGAAAGTGGTAATCGACCATATTAATTTTATCGAAACGATTGGAGATTATATTCGGCTGGTGACCGATGACGGAAACCTTTTGGTACTCTCCACTTTAAAATCATTTCTAAAAAAACTGCCAAAGGATAAATTCATCAGAATTCATAGGTCTTATTGTGTAAACGTAACCAAGATAGACCAATTTTGCACCACAATGCTTGAAATCGGGGGTAAGGAGATTCCTATAAGTCGCGGTAAGAGCGAAGAACTTGAGAAGATGCTCAACCATGTTTAATGGCCTCGACTTTTTTGTTGGGAAATTCCTTAGTACGGCTTTCGTTTTTTCAAGATGGATCCCGCATAGTTGAATATTTCATTCTTTAGATTTTGGAAATCTTCGATACAGTCCACAATTTCGGCCTCGATGGTTTTGTGTTTTCGCTCAAAACCAAGGTCACAGCTTTCATCCTTACATTCGAACATACCGCCTAGGTTTTTTTCATGAGTGACGATACGTTCCAATACCTCGCTTTTTTTTCTTTTCGACCTTTTCAATCGCTCTAAATAATCTTGCAGGCGTTCGAACAAATCAGGGGTGTCAGGCTCAAAAACATAGGAAGTCAGCAAGCGGTCTATAAATATGATTTCATCTTCCATAAACCATAATTTAGACCTCCAATTTTGGCAATCATAATAAAACGTCTCGGTTTTTTTTGCCTGCTCCGATTTTGTACGAAAACTTTCATTCATGGCCACGTAGTATTGTGGTTTCTATAAAGTTAAACCATAAACCGATGAAAAACAACGATATGGGCCAGTTTAGATGTTAAAAAATTACATCTATTACAACGGGGATTAGGAGTGCTTGTCTGCTGGTCTACGTGAAAAATTTTTTTATTTCATGGCAATTGATTTAAGAGTGGTCGTTCAAGGTGAACACGGGAATGCGGGAATGATAGCCTAGTTCCTTCACCAAAGGTTTTGACCACATGCTACCGAAAAAACGGTGTTTTTTGTTGAGAAAGGCAACCATATCACTATCCCTACTTTCGATAAACGCATTGATTCCCGTGTGTACTTTTACCCCTTCCAGACTGTGGAAACTATGATTGGTATCTTTAAAAATACTTTCCAAAAGTGTCTTGTTGTTCTGTTGGGTTTGGGAACGCTTTTCTTCTTCCCTTATATGGAGAATGCGTATTGCGCTGCCATGTATTTTACCAATTTCAATAAGGTAATTGAGTTCCTTACGCTTAAAGGGTGTTTTGTAATCCGTAGGGAAAACGATTTCTTTCGGTGGTGCGTAACTAACATCTTCAGGTATCGCCAAAACCGGACATTCGGTCACTTTTTCCATTAAGTTAATAGTGTTCGTGCCAAAGATAACCGTGTGCGAACCCGTATGACCTTTTGTGCCCATGACGATTAAATCGATGTCATATTTAGCAATGGAATTTTGAACGGCTTCGAACAACGAATTAAAAGTCGATAGGGTATGGTATGTGTGCTTGGGGTTTTGGTCGTACAAACCCAAGGTTTCTTTTAGCTTTTCGAAACTAAGCTCTGATTTTACCTTAGCCGCTTCAAAGGCGCTTTCACCAGGTTCGGGTACCATCATGGCATTATCGAGATTGTAGCCATCGACCTTATAAACGTTCAAAAAATAGAAAACGCATTGTTGATCCGCATAAAGGGATAGTGCATACCGAATGGCATTCAATGAATTTTTTGAGAAATCGGTCGGTAACAATATTCGCTTTTCCATAACGCTTTCTTTTTGGGTATAGGAGTATGAAAATAGTGATTAAGGGTGCCGTAGCCTATGACGAATGTCAGTCACCATCAGGAATTACCAAAAAAGGGATATCCAAATCAAAAGCTACCCTTTTTATAACTGGTTCACGCGTTGCACGTTCGAAAATACTATGTTCGTAATTTACCATGGCAAGCATGTCTATTTCCAATTCTTTTAAAAAGATTATGATGGAGTTCGCTTTGTTTTTAAAGAGCGGCATCCAATGAAATGTATTTTCAAAAGGTAGTAGGTAATCAACCAAAATACTTCTGTTCATGGTCTGGTATTTATCCAAGACTTCTTCTTCGTTGATGTGCATCACACAGATTTTAGAACCGTACTGTTTGGCCAAGAAAAACAAAGGCTGCAGCAGTCCCGCATCATATGGACGGTGGAAGTCCGTTACAAATGCGATCTGTTTCGGTGGAATAAAATCGATTTGCTTCGGAATGGTTAAAATCGGACAATTTTTCACTGTGCTAATGGCATTTAAAACATTGCTGCCCAAAAAAATAGCCTCGATTTCAGAGCATCCCGTATTACCCATGACCACAAGATCAATTTCCCTTTTAGTCGCAATTTCGGAAATAGTGTGCGTCAAATCACCATATTTAGAGATGGTTTTGAAGACATGTTGCGGGTCGGTAGTATCTAGTTTGATTCTATGGGCAACGTTTTTTAATCCTTCATGCGACTCGTCACTGAGCTGTTGTATCAAATCTTTGCCTGTACTTTTACTCATTAAAGGGGTAAATTCGTCATGTACGTTGAGCAAGTAAAAGGTGCAAGGTTTGTTTTTGACCAATTGCACAGCATGAAAAAGAGCATTGTAGGCATTGCTCGAAAAATCGGTGGGCACCAATATTTTTTCCATAATTTAAAGTTTGAGTTAAAAATAATGGGAATGGAGGCCAAAAACCATGATATTGGTCAGTTCGGCTTTTTTATCCCTTTTGTTACCTTGCCAAATAAAAATTATAGGCAAGATGAAAAGCAGTTTTCAAGATATTATCGATTCAAAAACCCCCGTTTTGGTAGATTTTTTCGCTGATTGGTGCGGACCTTGTAAAATGTTGGCGCCGATATTGAAACAGGTGAAGGATGAATTGGGAGACGGTGTGAAAATCGTAAAAATCGATGTCGATAAAAACCAGCCACTCGCAAATCAATATCAAGTACGCGGAGTACCTACGATGGTATTGTTTAAAAACGGAAAGCAAGTCTGGAGACAGTCGGGAGTGCTGCAAAAAAATGAAATCGTAGCAGCCATTAAATCGATCGCTTAATCATCGAGTTTTGAAAATAGCAAGCATTGGAATTGGATTGCGGTTTATTGTTCTGGAGGATTTGATGTTAAGTAAGATTTGCGAAAAACTACTATTCGTGCAAGACCAAAAACGGTACATCGGTATGGTAACTGATTTTCTCCACTTTCGGCCGGAACAATATGCGTTGAAAAAAATTCAGGTTCTTGGCTACCATAGCAATCATGTCTATATCCCTACTTTCGGTAAAACATTGTACGGCAGCTTCCAACTCGGTACCGGTCAGTGAGTGAAAACTATGGTCTATGTCGATAAGGTATTCGTGCAGAAAATCTTTGTTTTTTTGTTGTTCTTCACTAAGTTTTTCGCCTTTTTTCGAAATATGCAAAATACGCAATATGGCTTTGTTCATCGTGGCTATTTCAATTAAGGCATCCAAAACCTTTACATCGTAACCAATATGAAAATCGGTTGGAAAAGCAATTTCGTTTAAATTGGTATATGTAGCATTCTCCGGAACTGCCAATAACGGACATTTAACCTTTGTTATCACATCACCGGTGTTGCTGCCGATGGTTGCCCTTTTTAAACCGGAAGCTCCTTTTGTACCCATAATGACTAGGTCGATTTTCTTGGCTTCCGACTCGCGCTTTATGGCATCTACGAGATAATCGTAAAATGCCAAGGGTACGAAGGTATGCTTTGTGTTAAGTGGAAGCTCATTTTCAATTCTTTTGAACAACTTTTTCAAGTCCGCCTTGCTTTCCTTTAAAATAACATCCTTGAAATTGTCGCCAGATGCGCGAATGGATGTCCCTGCACCTGAATATGGGGGAAGGGGATTAATGTGCATTATATAAAAGGTAGATTTTGTTTTTTTGAAAAATTCAAGAGCGTACTGAATGGCGTTCCAAGAATTTTCGGAGAAGTCGGTCGGAATCAATATCTGCATTGTTCTGAAAATTGTGGTTTTGTAGCTCAAAGTTACAAGGGTAAAACGATGCATAAAATGACCATTGTCATATCGGAAGGTTAGATTTTTTCTTGTAGTTGGTACGTTGTAGGGTGGTTCCCTCGTCATGGAAAGTATGACAAGGTGCCGATTTTTGTTTTTAAACAGTATGTTGTAGTGTTTTTGGGGTTCGGCTTTCTATAAGGGATAGGAGAAATTTTTATAAAAATAGCCAATCTAAGCTCGATTTTCCCAAATCAGAGCCGCAGCGCCGCAAATCGCGGCTGTTTTGCCATCCATACCCGAGGTTAGTATTTGTACCTTCCCTTTATAGACATCTAGCAAATAATCATCAAAATAAGTTTGTAAGGGCTCCAAAATCCATTTGCCGCTATTTACCAGGCCGCCCATCAAAAAGAAGGCCTGTGGCTGTGTGAATGCAGTGAAATTGGCAAGTGCCAACCCCATTATTTTTGCCGTGTAATCGAAAGCCTTTAGGGCAATGAGGTCACCTTCTTCGGCTGCTTTGGTAATGTCTTCGCCGTGCAAGTCGTTGTAAGCCACGTTACGAAACCGACTTTCATCCATATATTTGCACAACATATACAGAATGGTACGCTTAAGGCCGGTGGCCGAAACGTAAGCCTCCAGGCCTCCCCGAACGTTCAAACCTGTCAAGCGCCCATCGCCCAAGGTCATATCGATATGGCCCAGCTCCCCTGCGAATCCATCATATCCCTCAATCAATTTTCCGTTGGCAACAATGCCTGCCCCTAAGCCCGTACCTAAGGTGATAACGATAAAATCGTTCATCTTTTGTGCATTTCCAAAAAGCATTTCGCCCAATGCAGCGGCACTGGCATCGTTCATAAGACGCATTGGAACATCAAGATGTTGTTTTAGTTTTTCAAGAATAGGCACTGAGCCTTTCCATTTTAAATTAGCCGCGTTTTCAATTGTGCCATTTCGGCTCGAGGCATTGGGGGCGCCGATGCCACATCCGATAAGATTAACAGGGCAGTTCAAAGTTGCCTTGAGCGCTTCGATTTCCGTTTTTATCCGAATCAAGAAGTCATCGAAATTTTCAAATTCCTGCGTTCTGAAAGATGATTTTTCGAGGCATTCCCCATTTTTGTCTACCAGACCAATCTTGGTCTTGGTTCCGCCGATATCTATTCCTACTACCAAATCCATAATAAACTAATTTATAAAGTATACATCTGAATTTCAATTATAAGCACATAATTTTTGGCGGATCATGACTATTGTCATTTTTTGCACCATGATCGAGAGGTAGTTTTGTATCGAAACATTTAAAAACCATGACAATGGACAAAATTTCTACAATACTAGTACCCTTCGACTTTTCAGATACCGCTAAAAGTGCATTGGATTATGCTGCGGAATTTGTCGGGCGTAATGATGATATTAGAATAGTGCTTGCCCATATTTCTGGCCATAGCAATTTTAGCATACTACCTGAAAACTTAAAAAAAATCGAAGAAAAATATAATTCGAAGCTCAAAAACAAATTGGAATGGATTACCCAAAGCGGGTCTTTGACGAATACGTTGTTGGAAATACAAAAAACAAGGCAAGTCGATTTGGTAATTATGGGTACTTCCGGTAGCAAGAAAGAAGGTAATGACGAAATGACCAACACTTCAGAATTTGCTTTGGAAGCTGACTGCTCCGTTTTGGTTGTACCGGGCAATCATGAAAATTTTAAATTAAAACGCATCGCATTGGTATTGGGAAATGAAGAAATAGACGACACCCGTGTATTGAAAACGTTGTTATTGGTGGCTCGAAAGTTCAATGCACAAGTACATGTAGTAACCATAGAGAACCGGCCCGGCAATTACGGCTATTCTAAAGAAGAGGAAAAGAACGAGAATGCGGTTGAATATTATTTGGAAAATTTTTATGCCGAGCGTGTTTTTATAAAGAATAAAGATGTTGTGAAAGGCATATTGAATTACGCAGCAAAGAACGACCTCGACCTTATCACCATATTGCCAAGAAACCATAGCAAACGCAGTGAGCCTTCGGAAGGTCAACTCACACAAGTATTGACTTTACGTTCACAAGTGCCTGTGCTCGCCATAGATTAAAATTTTATAAACCTTTAAATTGATAATAATGGAAGAAACACTATTGAAAACCGCAAGGAATAAAGAACTTCAGAAATACGGATTGGAAAACGTTACCGCGCATTGGAACCTTGATGGGGAAGCGCTTCAGAAGATGACCGTTGAAATGGACATGGGTACCGAAACAGCGAACGGTACGCTTTGTGTCAATACTGGTAAATTCACTGGAAGGTCGCCAAAAGACCGATTTCTCGTTAAAGATGAGTACACTAGTGACAAGGTCTGGTGGGGCCGCGTCAACAAGCCACTTGCACCCGAAAATTTTGACAAACTGTATGCTGAAGTTGCGGCGTATTTATCAGGAAAGGAAGTTTTTGTACGCGATGCATATGTATGTGCCGATCCGCAGTATCGTATGAACGTACGAACAATTACCGAATATCCATGGTCCAATTATTTTATTAAGAACATGTTCCTTAGATTAAACGCTGACGAACTTGAAAATTTCGAAGAGGAATGGTTGGTGCTCTGCGCACCAGGCTATGAAGCCAATGACCCTAAATTGTTCGGTATCGGAAGTGGTAATTTTTCGATTATCAATTTCACTAAAAAAATCGCATTAGTTGGGGGCTCGGCCTATACCGGGGAGATGAAAAAGGGTATTTTTTCGGCCTTGAACCTAATTTTACCTACTGAAAAGAACGTGCTACCGATGCATTGTTCGGCCAATGTTGGCGAAGATGGAGATACCGCAATTTTCTTCGGACTATCGGGAACAGGAAAAACAACACTTTCAGCCGACCCCGATCGAAAGTTAATCGGAGATGACGAGCATGGCTGGACATCCGATAATACCATATTTAATTTTGAAGGAGGTTGCTATGCCAAGGTTATCGACCTTACAGAGGAAAAGGAGCCCGACATTTTCCGTGCTATTCGCCCCGGTGCGCTTTTAGAAAACGTAGTCTTTAAGGAAGGTACTAAAGAGGTGGACTATTCCGATAGTTCGATAACGCAAAACACCAGGGTGAGCTATCCTATTGAGCATATTGATAACATTCAAACACCTTCGTTTGCTAAAAATCCGAAGAATATATTCTTTTTGACCTGTGATGCCTTCGGCGTTTTACCCCCGGTATCGAAATTAACGCCCGGTCAAGCGGCCTATCATTTTATTTCAGGTTATACGGCTAAAGTTGCCGGAACCGAAGCTGGAATAAGTGAGCCAGTACCATCGTTCTCGGCATGTTTTGGGGAGCCTTTTATGCCGCTACACCCGACCGTTTATGCAGAAATGCTCAGTAAAAAGATGACCGAAGCTGGTGTTAATGTTTGGTTGATCAATACGGGGTGGTCAGGCGGACCCTATGGTGTTGGATCTCGGATCAAATTGAAATATACCCGGGCGATGATTACCTCAATCTTAAAAGGGGAACTTGAAAAGGTCGATTTTGATCAACACCCTGTTTTTGGATTGCACATGCCCAAATACTGTCAAGGTGTGCCCACTGAATTGTTGGATCCCATGAATACGTGGTTGCAAAAAGGTGCTTATGTGAGCAAATCGATACAATTGGCACATTCGTTCCATTTGAACTTCGATAAATTCGCCAATCAGGCCTCTGAAGAAATTCTTAGCGGTGGGCCTTTAATAGATACCCACCACGCCTTGGCCGACCACATTAAATAGATCGATTATGGTTAGAGACCCGACACTGCCGCAGTGTCGGGTTTTTTGCGTTTATGAGTTAGAGTTATCGTTTCAAAAACTTTTGTGACCGCACAATGATTTTTGATTTTTAGTCAATTAAAGAGCACTGACTTCCATAAAAATAATTTTGAAGGTAGCGCATCAAATGAAAAGGTTCGTATCAAGATTGTACCATTGAAAAGGGTTGTCCTGTACTTTGTAGCGCGGCAAACCAAAATTCCCCCGCAAGATCTATCTTTTTTCTTTGGTGTACGACTTTAGATATTGGTAGGTTAACAAATTTGTTATTGACCATGCCGACGACAAATTTGGTCTTTCCCGCCATTGCGCCATGTACGGCATGATATGCCAATCTATTACAGAAAACGCTGTCGCTTGCATTGGCAGGGGCACTTCTAATTATATAACTTGGGTCAATATATTTGATGGTCGTCTTGATGGATTGAGAATCGAAATATTCCTTTATTTTATCTTTTAACAACAATCCAATGTCTTTATGCTGAACATTGCCCGAGGCGTCGGTTATTTGCTTGTCTGATTCGAACAAATGCTGTCCCGCTCCTTCGGCAACCACAATAACTGCATGGTGCTTGAGGTCTAAACGTCGTTTTAAAGCTTCAAAAAACCCATTTGGCCCATAGAGGTCAAAGGCCATTTCGGGTACCAACACAAAGTTTACCACGGGCATGGCGATGGCGGCGGAAGCGGCAATAAAACCACTGTCCCTTCCCATTAGTTTTACAATCGATACTCCGTTAAAGGCTCCGGTCGCCTCGTTATGAGCATCCCTTATGATCGGGGTCGCCGTGTCGAACGCAGTTTCAAATCCGAAAGATTTATCAATAAGGTCGATGTCGTTGTCAATGGTCTTCGGTATGCCGATGACCGAAATGGGCAATTGTCGTTTTTCAATTTCATTTCCGATCGCATTGGCTCCTTTTAACGTGCCATCTCCGCCTATGGCAAACAATAGATCTATTTTGTTGTTTACAAGCGTGTCAACCATGTCCGAAACAGGTTGTGCGCCTCGGGAAGAACCCAACATAGTTCCTCCAAACTCGTGAATATCGTTTACCACGTCAGGCGTTAGTTCTTTAAAACCGTGATAGCTTTTTGGCGACAGTCCTTCGTATCCGTACGGGATTCCGATAATCCTTTTAATTCCATAAAAATAATGCAACGCCATTACAAGACTGCGTATCACGTTGTTAATTCCGGGACAAAGGCCTCCGCAGGTCACAATGGCCGCCGTGGTGTTTTCTGGATTAAAAAATAGGCGTTCACGGGGCCCTGCCTTCTCGAGACAAACCGGCGCTTCGTTGTTTTGTAGGCAAGAGTTGAAACCTTGTAACGAAACATCACTCAATATTCTATCTTTTTCGTCAATGAATTTATAAATGCTATCTCCGGTCATTTGGTCTAGATGAATGGGAGAAGGAATCGTAGGGGTACCGATTGTTTGTATGTTAAAATTATTTTCCTTGGTCATATAAATAATGCATTTAAGATTTGTGTTGATTAGGAAATCAATGAAATGAACAGTCAGGTTATTTGCGTGGCTTCATTTTTTTACAGCATTTGGCACCAACTTGCTTTCATCGAAAAGTGTGTCGCCATTATATAAAAAATAGACTTTACATGACAAATATCATACTAAAAGCTTGAAATCGAAAGTACTTTTGGGAAACAAGAATAGTTTAAATTAAAACTAAACAAGCCATGGAAAAATTTAGAAGCAGACCCAAAAGTAATTACATTCAAAATACCCAATGGCAAGAATTATATATTCTGACTGAACATTGGAAATCGGATCTCTTGTTCTATAAGGATGACCTAAGGTTTCTACGTCGTTTAGTGGATAAGTATTTCATTTGGATAAAGAATGAAGATAATTTGGATGGTGTGCGCAAGGTAGGGGAAGCCATATTGAAAGCCACTCGGGAATGCGACGAGTTGCTAAACAGGGTGAAAGAACATCTATCTCATTTGGCGAACAGTGCAGAAAATGATTCCAAGCGTTTTAGAACCGAACATGAAGAATTGGAAGATGAAATAGCCGAATTCGTAAAAAGAGTAAGAAAAAATAGAAAACAACTTTTTAAAATTACCGAATACGTGATGGAGAACGAGAAACTGCAAGGTCATTTGGAGGATTGAGTAAAGTAGGTCTAAGATTGAAGTATCGATACGCATTGCCAAGTGGTTTTACCTAATCGATAACTAATAAATTTCTTACTCATGTTTTAGGTAGGAAAAGGAGGAACAGTAGTCTTGATAACCAAGAATTTTAGGCACAAAACCAATGGATTAGAATAAATCAAATAAAGGAGACTGGTTCAGAGTTGCTATTCAATGCTTATTACACCTGTCACCAATCTAAAAATTATAATTATGATACCACATGAGAAAATAGGAAATGAGTTGTACCAAAGTTTGGGCAAGTTGTTCTATGCCATTGCTATGGCGGACAAAAAGGTAGTGCCGGCAGAAATTGAGCAGTTGAAGAAAGATGTGAATACCTATTGGTTGTCTGTCGATGAAGTGGAAGACGAGTTTGGTACCGATGCGGCATATCAGATAATTATTGTTTTTGACTGGTTATTGCAAGAAGAAAAGGAAAGTAAACAGTACTTTGATGAATTTGTGGACTTCTACAACGAGCATTCCCAAAAATTCAATTTAGAAATCAAGCAATTGATTTGGAAAACGGCATGCGACATTGCATTGTCATTTCGCGGTGCGAATAAATCAGAATTGATTATACTTACAAAGCTCCGTATACTGTTAAAAATATAAAATGGTATCAAATAACTAATATTTTTCGCCACTGTAACCGATGTTACAGTAGCCTATTTAACAAGGATGTAATTTTAAAACGACAATATAGAAACCATTCAAATGAAAACTTCGATTATCGTTCAAAACTTGAGGAGCAGCGAGTGCGCAAAGACCATTATCGCTAAATTATCAGAACTTTCTACAATTTCAAATCTTGCCGTAGATGTCGATTTGGCCATGGTTTCCTTTGTTTACGGGAGTTTTAATGACGCTTTGGTCGTCAAGGAAAAGCTTAAGGCATTAGGATACCCTTCCATACATTATAAGAGTTCCATCCCCAATAAATCGTTTTCGTTTAAAGGAAGTAGGGTCTTCAAACTATCGAAGATATGAAGTTTCTAAACTATTTTTTCCTCATAATCATATTTGTAAGCTGTAAGGATGGTACGCATACTGAAAAAGTGCCAATACAAAAAACCTCGAATAATCAAATTTCAGAAGCTACCCAATTGCATCCGGGAAAGAAATTTTTGGAAACCGAATGTTATATATGCCATAATCCAAAGACTTCGAAAGCCAGTATGATTGCACCACCGATGATAGCTATCAAGCAGCACTACATAGACTCGAATACAACAAAGGAAGCATTTGCAGAAGCCTTGATTCGATGGGTCAACGATCCGCAGACGAAAACAAAAATGCCCAATGCCCATAGGCGGTTTGGGGCTATGCCATATTTGCCCTACCCGGATGAGGCTTTAACGCAGGTGGCCGATTATATTTATGACAATGCCCCCGAAAAACCAGAGTGGTTCGATGCTAATTTTCAGAAAGCCCACAGAAAAGGAAAAGGATTGTCGGAATGTCAGTGTATGTTGTTCGAAGACGATCAAACCGACTACACTGATGTAGGAATGGAATATGCCTTGGCTGCCAAAACTACGTTGGGAAAAAATCTAATGAAAGCCATTCAGACTAATGGTACGACAGGGGCCATATCATTTTGTAATGTCGAGGCGCTTAAATTGACTGATAGTATTTCGGTTATGAAGAATGCCATTATCAAAAGAGTTTCAGATAAGCCCAGAAGTACACAAAATAGGGCGAATACGGAAGAGTTGGGATATATTGAATTGTTTAAGCGGATGGTGGCATCGGGAGATGAAGTTACACCTATTGTGAACGTAGCTGACGTTGAAGTTAATTTTTATTATCCCATAACCACCAACGCCATGTGTCTACAATGCCACGGAAAACCGGAGGAACAAATTGAACTTGAAACATTGGCGTTGTTAAAAAAACGATACCCAGATGATATGGCGGTAGGGTATAACGTTAATGAAGTACGCGGTATTTGGGCGATTCAGTTTGAAGAATAAATAACGACTCCTATGTCGAAAATATGGACCGAAAAGTTAAGGTTAGATTCATTTTAATTAAATAGGAATTCAAAAGGCACGGCAAAATTGTGTTACCCCGCCTAGTAAAAATATAGTTAACCTTTAGAACCCCTTTGGAAATGTATAATAAAATGATTATCCCTTTGGTTTCATGGGAAAGTGGAACCATAATAATTGGAGTATTTGTAATAGTGTGTATAGTGCTTGTGGGATTCGTAGTTGCGATGATATCGGGCGGAAAGAAAAAAGAATGACATCAAAGAATATTGTTTTAACGCTTATCGGCGCTGTCATCGGTGCCATTGCGGGTTATCTATATTATATTGAAATAGGTTGCATGAGTGGCACTTGTGCTATCACCTCAAAACCTTTGAACAGTACCCTGTATGGTGGGGTAATGGGCGGATTGCTCTCCAATATTTTCAGTGGAAAATCACCGAAATTATAAATACGTTAAACTTTAAATGTGAGTACCGGTAATCTAGAATGGTTGGCAACATCCATACCGACGCTGCCCTTTAAGAAATGGGCCAAACCAATACGTCCATGAGTGGCAATTGCTATAGCATCAGCCGCTATATCTTTGGCGTAAGCATAAATGCCCTTTTCTACCGAATAATCGGAAATTTGAACTATTTGTAAGTTTTCGGATAAGTCGCCGTGATGGGCCACTCTAAGAAAATTATCGATTTGGGCCTTGGTTTGGGCGGAACTTTTAAAATTGATCCCCGGTTGATTTACATAGACCATGTGCACATCGAGTGCCATTGCATTGAATAGCTTTAATGCACGGTGATAGGCAGTGATGTTCTCAATTCGAAAATCAAATCCAAAAACAATTTTATCGATTTTAAAGTTTCTGGCTCTTTTCTTGATAACCAAAACTGGCACTTCGGAAGATCGTACCACTTTTTCGGTCTGCGACCCTACCAAAATTTCTTCAAGTCCGTCTGTGCCATGTGACCCCATCACGATCAAGTCGATATTTTGCTCTTTGGCCACATTGTTGATTTCGCTGAAAATCTTATAGTTCTGTACGGTTTGGGTAATTTTGATATCTTTTAACCAAGGCCGGTTCAAGAACATATCAAACCGCTTTTTTGCCAATTTCATATAGTGTTCCATTTCCACTAGTTCTTGGGTTTCATTTTCGACAGTATTTGTTTCTGACAAACCAAGCATGTGTAACACCGCAATTTCGGCGTTGTACTTTTTAGCCAATGTGGCAGCGACTTCTAGGGCAAGTTCGGCATACTCCGAAAAATCGACAGGAACGAGTATTTTTTTCATTTGTAGGATTTATTTTCTCCTTTGCTACTACAGACTTTCGACCATTCTCTTAAGCTTGTCCCGTACTTCACGAGCAATGAGGTTAAGTGAGTCGTTGTCTACGGCCTGCATCGAAGCAGCTGGATCAACTGCCGATATTTCAATTAAACCACTGTTCTTTTCTTGCACGATTACATTGCAAGGAAGCATTGTCCCAATATTATCTTCGGCCAAGAGCGCCTTATAGGCAAAACCTGGATTACAGGCACCTAGAATTTTGTAATTGCGGAAATCAACATCCAGCTTTTTCTTTAAGGTGGCTTTAATATCTATTTCGGTCAATACGCCGAAACCTTCCTTTTTTAATGCTTCCGTCGTTTTCTCTATGGCTTGCTCAAAACCAATATTGTTAAGTTCTTTTCTGAAATAATAGTTCATGATTTCTTGAGTTTTTTATTTGAGTTTTGGAAGCACCAAAAATGGGACTTCTGTTTTAAATATAACATTATGTATCACAGGCTCGCGCATTAATTTTTCAAAGTACCCGTGTGTATTTTGAAACAGGGCAACCATATGGATTTTCTGATTTTCCTTTTCCATTTTTACCATTGTAGATGAGAAGCATTCTTTTACTTCTGCATTTACAAATCTTGACCTGATTTCTTTAAAGTGGTCACTGTTTTCATAACATCTTGTTGTAGGTCATTTTCTTTGAAGCTGGCAATCTGACTTATGCTTAAAATCTAATGGTAGCGACAATTGATTACATTAAAATTACTCTAGATTCTATTAAAAATCCATGATATTGGTCAGTTTTAGTTTTGACGGTTTGGGTCTTCACTTTTAACAACATTTATTCTATCGGTCACGTTTAATAAATTTAGATTTTGATGGAATTTGTTAGGAGTAGTTGTACAATTTAGAACGGGAGATTAGTCGCTCAAGTACCTGTCACAACAATACTAAATCGGAGGAAAATTGGTTTTCAACAAGCTAACGACTAAAATAATGTCTAATAATAGTTCAAGATGTTTTTTACTTTTTTTAAGTTATCTTGTTTTACGCTTTCCAGAACTGTTCGGCCATAATTAGTCTTGAATTTGTGTTTATTTAGGAATGCAAGATTTATTTTATGCCATTCCACATCGCTGTAAGTTTTTATGTTTTCCAGTTCCCATTCACGTCGTAACAACAGCTTTTTACAAAAAAACATTTCCGTTCCAATATGGAACAAATCAGCATCACATAATACCTCGGCGTATATGTTAGACGGTCGCTGGGGCATTTGTGTCGCATTGATGCAAGAAAGTACAATTTTGATTTTTTCACTATCGTATTTCTCTGATTTTAGATATACATTCGCCAGTTCTTTACTCACTTCTTCATGGCCGAAGTAAGTTTTTGAATGTCCTGTATCGTGAAACCAGGCCGCAATGATGATGGGTTCTGTTTGCTCGGAATCGAGCCCTATTTCCTTGGCTATTAATGCGACATGTTCGACTACCTCTTGGGTATGTGTAAGATTATGAAACGGTAGTTTTTCACAATTAGAACTCGATAGTATTTTTGTGCAATATTCTTTGGTCTTCGTAATAATCATGGAAAAATTTTATTAAATGTGTCTATGTTGAACGGAAGCAGTTAAGATAAAATCGATACGTAGTGCTGTATCCTCTACAAGTATAAAAAGCATCTCAAAAAAAATTTTGAAGCCGTACATTTTTAGAATAAATATTACTCTCCCAAAAGATTAAAAGCACCCTTGGTCAAAAATTGATCCGTAGGTTTAAAGGCCTTTTCGTTCTCAAAGAGAGTATAGCCTTCAAAATTGTCTTTTATCATTACTTCTTTGCGGTTTAAATAATATGTGCCATCGGTTTCACCATCTAGTACTAGTACAAAATTTTTGTCTCCGAAGTTTACTACTGATTGCTCAGGTAGGGCCTGGGCTTTGACGGTTGTCGTAATAATATCGGCCTCGACGAACATTCCTGATAAGAAGTGGTTTTTTTCTTCCTCCTTTAAATGACCGTGTACTTTAATTGTGCGACCTTCTCCAATTTCCGTTCCCACCAAATGTACCTCGGCTTTAAACGTATCGGGTGATGCTTCGGGAATCTTAAAATTGATATTTTGACCTTTTTTCACATTCATAATGTCTTTTTCAAAAACGGCGAGTTCTAAATGAATATGGCTATTGTCAATAATTTCTAAAATCGGGGTAGCGGGTGCTACATAACTGCCCATGGTTACGTTTACTTTGGTTACACTGCCCGAAATGGGTGCGTATACGGTAGTGATCGAGGTAATCTTTCCGGCTTCGACCTCTTTAGGGGAGAAATTGAGCATTTCCAGTTGTTTGCGTAAACCATTGGACTTTGCCAGAGCAGTTTTATACTCGCTTTCAGCCTTTAAATAGCTTTTTTGCGATGTGATGTCCTCATCGTACATTATCTTTTGGCGGTCGTTTTCTGATTTTAAGTAGCCCAATTGCTGCTTTACTTCCATATACTCTTGCTGCAATATCACAAATTCAGGATTCTCAACGGTGAGTATTGCTTGCCCTTTTTTGACAACGTCGCCAATAAGCAATGGCAACGTCTTGATATAACCTCCCATGGTGGCACTGACCACTGAACGGTTTTCCGGTGGAACATCTATCATACCGGTTGCTTTTACGATGATCGGGAATTCTTTTTCAGACCAAGTGCCCAGTGCCATGCTGTTCTGATCGAATTGGGCCTGGGTTATCCTAATACGGTCATCGGTGATAGGTTCTTTTTCTGTGGTTTCCTTGTTACGGTCACCACAGCTAAAAGCAATAAGTGAAGTGATTAAAATGAATGTTCGATATATGGAATTTTTCATAACTGCTTAATTAAAGGGTGATATAATTGATTTTGATGACTACCTGGTTGTACTTGTTGAGATTTTCTAGGTAGTCTAACTGCACTTGATAGGCATTTTCAAGGCTAAGGATATACTGATAAAAATCTATTTCCCCGTTTTTGAAGCTTCCGTTCGCGGTCTTTAAAATTTCCGCCGAAAGCTCAACGCCTTCCTCCTTAAAATAGACAAGGGCTCTTTCGAATTTGGCCAACTCATCAAGCAATTCTTGCAATCTCGCGTGCAATTTAATGTTATATTCTTCCGATTCCTTAGTTGCAATGTCAGACGCAATTTTTGCAGCCTTTATTCGCGATGATTGTCCGCTAAAGAACAGGGGAATTTTAAGCCCTAATTGATAACCGTAAAGATTGTTGTTCAGTTCAGAATTGGTTCCTTGAAAGTAATTGAATGAAATATCAGGCAGCAATTTTTGCTTTTCAAAGGCACTTGTGGCCCTGGCCAACGAAATCCTGTTGTTATAATAATCCAACTCAGGGCTTTCCGAAACTGCTATGTTTCTAAGAGGCGCTTTGGTGGCAGGCTCAACGGCGATTTTCAATGGTTCTTCTACTTGAATGTATCTCATTAATGACTTATAGGCGATTTCTACATCTTTTTGTGCCTTTTCAAATTGCAAGGTAATTTGCCGTCGTTTCGATTGGGCCGTAATTTTCTCTAGATAGGTTGTGGCTCCCAATTCAAATCTCCGGGCGGCTTTATCCGAAAATTCGGCATACAGACTGTCCAACTGTTTATAGATCGTTTCTTTTTTCTTTGCGTACTGATACTCATAATAGGCTGCGGTTACAGAACGTTCCAAGGCCTTTTTCCGAATTTCATAACTATTCGTGGCCAGTCTGTAGGTATTCTTATTTACCCTTTTTTCAGCAAAGTAAACCGTAGGGAACATGAAATCTTGTTGTATGCCAATGACATTTAATGGGATCTCGTTAATGGCCAGGTTGTTCTCGTCGTGTTCATAGTAGAGGAGTGTTTTATTAAAACTGAAGGCATTGTCTATTAAAGCGTCCGTACGGGATATTTCCAATTGATTTGCATTTAGCCCCGCATTATTTTCAATGGCCAACGGAATCAATGTTTGCAAGGTTTTTGGAGATTCTTGCGGGTATACGTTCCATCCGAATAGTAGCATTCCCAAAACGACCACAGTGCCACTATTTTGAGAAGCAGGGGAGTTATGTCTTTTTTCTTTCAATTTATGGAAGTAAGCATAGAGTACGGGGAGTACCACGAGCGTAAGTATGGTGGCCGTAAACAGTCCACCGATTACTACGGTTGCAAGTGGTCGTTGTACTTCAGCCCCGACATTGGTAGAAATTGCCATAGGCAAGAAACCCAATGCGGCTGCAGAGGCGGTCAATAATACGGCTCGTAATCGGTCTTGTGTGCCTTGTTTAATGAGTGCTTCTATGTTCGTAAATTGTTGTTTTTTGAGTTCCTTGAAATGCTCAATCAGTACGATACCATTAAGTACGGCAATACCAAATAAAGCTATAAACCCTACGCCGGCCGAAATGGAAAATGGGAGGTCTCTTATCCACAGCAAGAGAATACCTCCTACGGCCGCAAGCGGGATGGCAGAATAAATCAATAGCGCTTCCTTTACAGATTTAAAAGCGAAGTATAATAAGACAAAAATGAGCAGCAGTGCAATGGGCACCGCAATCATCAATCTTGCTCTGGCACTCTGTAAATTCTCAAATTGACCACCATAAGTAATTGAATATCCAACAGGTAGTTTTATATTTTCCTCAATTAGTCTTTGAACATCGTCGACAACTGATTGTAAGTCGCGGTCACGAACATTCACACCGACCACAATTCTACGCTTTGTATCATCGCGCGAAATTTTAGCCGCTCCTTTTTTGTAGGTTATTTCGGCCAGTTCGCTCAACGGAATTTTGCCTCCAGCAGGTAAATCGATGTACAGACTTTTAAGGTTGTCGATATCTTGCCTGTTTGCTTTGCCCAATCGCATTACCAGGTCAAACCGCTTTTCACCTTCAAAAACACTTCCTGCTGTTTTTCCGGCGAAACCCATCGAAACCATATCGTTGACATTATGAATGTTAAGGCCGTATCGAGCAATTTTCGCGCGATTATAGGTAACGTTCATTTGTGGCAGACCAACGACTTTTTCGACCGAAATGTCCGCTGCGCCCCCTACATTTGCAATAAGCGATTTGATTTCGTTTCCTTTTTTAGAAAGAATGTCCAAGTCCTCCCCAAAAATCTTGATGGCAATATCGGCACGAACACCAGTAATCAGTTCGTTAAAACGCATTTCAATGGGCTGTGTGAACTCTACTTCCATTTGTGGAATGACCGAAAGGGCTTCTTTAAATTTGTTGGCCAATTCGTCTTTTGTATCGGCAGAAGTCCATTCTTTTTTCGGTTTTAAGGTGATGATGACATCGCTTTCTTCCATCGACATGGGGTCGGTAGGTACTTCGGCGGCACCAATTCGGGTGACCACCTGTTCGACTTCAGGAAAATTGTCAAGCAATATTTTCTCTATTTGGGTGGTTTTTTCTATCGTGCTACTCAAAGAAGTCCCGGTTTTCAGAACTGGTTGAATAACAAAATCACCTTCATCCAAAGTGGGCATAAATTCCCCACCCATAGTTGTAAATATATAGATTGAAATACCCAGAATTACCGAGGCTGTTAAGAGTACCAACCGTTTGCTACGCAAGGCCCAATCAATGATAGGGTCGTAGTTGTTATGGATCCAGGTCATTAAACGTACCGAAATGTTCTTGTCGGAATTTTTCGACGGTTTTAAGAATAACGATGCGGCAACGGGCACATAAGTAAAACATAAAATCATTGCCCCAATGAGTGCAAAACCAAAGGTCAATGCCATGGGTTTGAACATCTTACCTTCGACACCGCTCAAAGATAAAATCGGGATAAAAACAATGAGAATAATAAGTTGACCAAATATGGCGGAGTTCATCATTTTGGAGGCACCATTTAAAGCAATCTTATCCTTTAATGCTTGTTTTTTCGAATTGGCCTGTTTAACCGAGAGGTTTGGAAGCGAATCGATTTCTTCTTTTTGTTGGGTAATTTGAAAGGCGATAAACTCTACAATGATTACGGCGCCATCGATAATAATTCCAAAATCGATAGCTCCTAGACTCATAAGATTGGCATCTACCCCAAAAATGTACATCAATGAAAGCGCAAAAAGTAGACTCAGAGGGATAACCGATGCCACGACCAAGCCCGACCGAAGATTGCCTAATAATAAAACCACCACAAAAATTACGATCAAACACCCTAAAACTAGGTTTTCGGCTACAGTGAAGGTGGTCTTGGCAATTAGTTCGCTACGGTCTAAAAAAGCATTGATAAAAACTCCTTGGGGCAACGATTTAGAAATGGAGGCAACGCGTTCCTTGACGGCATCGATTACTTTTTTCGAATTGGCATCTTTGAGCATCATGACTTGTCCGAGCACTTTCTCTCCTTCGGCATTTCCCGTTATGGCCCCAAACCGAATAGCGCTTCCAAAGCCTACTTTTGCAACATCTTTCACATAAATCGGGGTATTGTTGTTATTTTTAACGACAATATCCTCAATATCCTTTACTGACTTCACCAGGCCTTCGCCACGAATGAAATAGGCTTGATTTACTTTCTCGATATACCCGCCGCCACTCACGCTGTTGTTCATTTCCAAGGCAGTGAAAATGTCGTGGGCGGTAATGTTCATCGCATTTAACTTTTCCCCATTAATGGCGACCTCGTATTGTTTCAAGCGCCCTCCCCAAGTATTTACTTCTACCACCCCGGGAATGCCCGAAAGTTGGCGCTTCACTATCCAATCTTGAATCGTTCGCAGGTCTTCTGTAGAATATTGATCTTTGAATTCTGACTCGACATCAAGAATATATTGATAGATTTCTCCCAAACCTGTCGTTATTGGTCCCATTTCAGGCGTGCCGAAACCTTCGGGTATTTTATCGCTGGCCGACTTTATTTTTTCGGCTATAAGCTGACGTGGTAAATATGTGCCCAAATTTTCCTCGAAAACAATTGTAACCACGGATAGCCCAAATTTAGAAACGGATCGAATTTCCTTTACCCCGGGCAAATTTGCCATCTCTAATTCGACAGGATAGGTTATAAACTGTTCCATATCTTGTGTCGATAGGTTGCGCGAGGTGGTTATGACCTGAACCTGATTATTGGTTACATCTGGTACAGCCCCTATGGGGATTTGGGATAGGGAATAGAGCCCAAATGCGATAATAAATACAGTAAATAGGAGAACAATAAGTTTGTTCTTAATACTAAAATCTATGATACGTGATAGCATAATTCATTGATAACAGAGGTTACTATTTATTCCAAAATCTTAAGATTTTGAACTTGTAAACATGTAAATCCCACTTCTCGCGGGATAAGAATTATACGAATTGAGGAGGTTGAAATAGCCCAGTGGTAAACAAGGAAGTAGAAGGAAGCCGATAGTAGAAATCGGTCGCTTTATCCTCGGGATTTTGAAGAGACTTTAATTCGGAGGAGAAGGTGCTAAGCACAAAAGTAAAAGACGTCGACGTACAATGACAATGATTTTGAAAAGGCAATTTTTCGTGGTCGTTTTTTTCTTCCTTATGGTCTTCGGTGTGTTGTTCCTTTAGATCACCATAATGTTTTGAAATGAACACAAGCAAATTGTCACCGTATTTTTCGGAGTGAAAATTAGCATGTTCTATAAACTCATCCAATTGGACAATATCATTAAAAGTAATATCGACACTTTGAACCAGCATTAGACTAGACATCAGTATGGAAAATAGCTTAACCATAGTAACAAAAATAGCAGAAATAACAATATCTTGAAGTAACAAAAGTTACAAAACGGAAAATTTTTATACGTTTCACCAAATTGTTTCTTGTGCAGGGAGATTATAATTTAAATGATTGAACCAGTTTTTTAATTGCGGATGTGAATTGTCCACCGGACTCTCAGTTTATAATATCAGCCAGATTTTTTATGAACTGCACGACAACATAGAGCAACCGACTTTATGTCGAGCCCACTCCGGACGTTTTGCGAACCATTTTTCAGATTCAATCTGATCATGATACGGATTTTTCAAAAGA
>CBDULZ010000032.1:0-47761 GCA_965368185.1 uncultured Kriegella sp. | reverse complement strand
GCGGCCATCACACAAAACTATAACTTGGTTTTATCGGGCGGCACCGATAAATTAAATTATTACGCTTCTTTAGGGCTACAAGATCAAGAGGGGATTGTATATAATTCCGATCTAAAAAGAACAAGTGCCAGGATCAATGTAACTCAAAAATTATTGGAGGATCGGTTGAGAATTGATTACAATTTAAACACCACAATCACTGAACAATCGAGAAATAATAATGTAGGATATTCAACAAACCCGACATTTCATGCCTATACGGCCGATGGGGAAATTAACAATCCGTTAAATTGGAACAATCCCTTGTTAAGTAATAAATATAATGGAGACTTTTCAGAATCTCGAAGAATTATTTTCAATGTATCGCCTTCTTTTGAAATTTTGGATGGCTTGGTTTACAAGCTCAATTTTGGTTATGAGAATAACTCAACCGACAGTGACCAACAGACAATTGCAAATACAGAGCGAAATGATCTGGGTAGCTTAAGCCAAGGTTTTGGGAAATATAGAAACACTCTAATTGAAAACTACTTGACGTATACCTTCGATGTTGGAGAACACGATTTAAGTATTTTAGCGGGGCACTCCTATCAAAAAACCTTTTCTAGAACCAGCAATTGGTCTATTGATGAATTCCCTGCCGATACCGACATAGAGCCTCGTAATAACCCGGGATTGGGTGGTGATCTTAACCTTACAGATAATCGTCCTTCTGGAAGCACTTGGGAAAACGAATTGCAATCTTTCTTTGGTAGGGCGAATTGGAGTTTTAAAGACCGCTACCTGTTCACCGCAACGGTACGGGCAGATGGTTCCTCTAAATTTGGTGAGAATAACAAGTACGGTGTTTTCTCTTCTTTTGCAGGATCTTGGAGAATTATTGAAGAAGATTTTATGGACGGGTCGATCTTTAGCGATTTAAAATTACGAGCAGGTTGGGGACAAACAGGAAATCAAGAAATTCCGAATAAAATTACGCTGGAATCCTATTCGGTAAGTAACTCAAGCAATGTCAGTTATCCGATTGATCAAAATGGAGCATATCCCGTTGGTTCAGAGTATACCCGTTTCGCAAATCCAGATATTCAATGGGAAGTTTCAACACAATCGAATGTCGGTCTTGATTTTGGATTATTCGATGGTAGTTTGACAGGTACGGTTGATTATTTCCATAAAGTATCCGATAACATTTTATTGGAGGTTGTGCCGGTAGATCCTATTGTCCCGGCTCCCACGTATTGGACCAATGTTCCTGACATGACAATTACCAATAAAGGGTTGGAAATTGCTTTGGATTATTCCAAACGTAACTATGAAGGTTTTTCCTATGCCTTTGGAGGAAATGCCACTTTTATTGATAATGTGGTAGAAGATTCTCCTTTTACCATTGTAACCACGGGGTCTGCTTCCGGTCAAGGACTTACCGACGCCACTATCAATGGATTTGTGAGCGGTGAACCCATTGGTTCTTTTTATATGCAAACATTCCTCGGTATTGACTCAGATGGTCTTTCACAGTTTGCCGACAGTGATGGTGACGGTGATATCACCGAAAACGATAGAACAGTTGTTGGAAGTGCCCTACCAGATATGACCTATAGTTTTTATGTCAATTTAAGCTATAAGCGCTTAGATTTAAATATGAACTTTAACGGGGTTAGTGGTAATGAAATATATGATCATACCGCAATGGGGAGTTTTTACAAAACACTATTGGCCAAATCAAACAATACAACGCCCATAGCAACTGAATTTCCAGAAGAAAGTATCATAAATTCAGCGGCGGTTTCGACACGTTATTTAAAAGATGGTTCATACCTGAGGCTGAATAACCTGACGTTGGGGTATTCGTTTGATACACAATCAATGGCTTGGGCTTCAAACTGGCTTCAAGAGTTACGACTGAGTTTCACAGGTCAAAACCTATTTGTAATAACCGATTACGATGGGTATGATCCTGAAGTAAATCAAGATAGTTCAACGAATGGAATACAATCTTTTGGCATCGATAAGTTCGCTTATCCAAAAGCCAAAACATTTGTATTCGGTGTTAATGTCTCCTTTTAATAAAAAATATAAAAAGAATGAAAAGCAAGATAAAATTAGCATTGTTGTTCAGCGGCATGTTATTAAGTTGGAATTGTACTGATCTTGAAGAGAACGTTTTAGACGAATCTTTAAACCCGAGTACCGAAGGGATTGATGAAGCCGTGGCCGCTTTGGCGCCTGTGTATGCAAATGCAAATAATGACATATGGCGACATACGAAATACTTTGCCATGCAGGAAATCTCCACCGATGAAGCCATATTGCCTTATAGAGGTGGTACGGATTGGGGTGATGGCGGGAAATATTCAGATTTATATCGTCATGCCATGACCCCTGGTAACGCTATTATGAAAGATGTGTGGGAAGGAACCACAAAACACATAGCAAGAGCCGTTAGTGCGATCAATGCCTTGACACCATTAACCGAAACGAACTCTCAGGCGGTTGTTTATTTAGCTGAAGCGAAGGCAATGAGGGCCCTGTATAACCACATTTTATTAGATGCCTTTGGTTTGGTGTTTGTAAAGGATAATATCGATGATCAATCGGTGATACTTAGAGGAAGTGAGGCCGTTGATTATTTGATAAGTGAATTGTTGGCAGCTGAACCCAATTTGTCGACCACAACCGCCGTAGGTCCTGGAAGGATAACAAAAACAGGTGTTTGGGCACTATTGGCAAGACTACATTTGAATGCACCGGTATACAGAGATCCTTACGGAACACCTGATTTCACAAATGCCGATATGGATGCCGTTATTCAGTATACCAACCAAGTCATTAACTCTGGTGAACACGCCCTTTCTGCAGAATATTTCGAAATATTCGATGATGAAAACCATACCAACACAGAATTGATTTTTGCCATTGATCAAAGGGAAGACCTAGATGGTCATAATCGTATGGCCTATTTCTCAATGTCGGGTGACTTTTACCCACTTCCTGAATTTCCTAGTGCGAATGGAACGGATGCCGCGGCCATTACCTCCGATTTTTATCAGACATGGGTTGATGCTTATGGCGATGTAGACCCGGCAGATGCCGACCCTCGATTTCATAAAGATAATTTAATCAATGAACCTGGATGTGTGAGTGCTGAAGATTTTGAAATTGATAGAGGTATATATAGGGGCCTATTATATGGATTGCAGCACGAACAGGGGGGGGATCCGTTTGAGCGATGTGAAGGTGATAAATATGTAGTAGATCTGGTGATCAATAGTAGATCTGATGTAAATGATCCAGTATTCCATTCTCTTGAAATCGATTTCACTACCAATAGTTCACACAGTAATGGATATAGGGTAGAAAAATATGAATTCAGTAAAACATCCGATTCAGGTAGAAATAAAGGACAGGCCGATTTAGTAATACTTCGGTATGCCGATATGTACCTGATGCGTGCGGAGGCCATGCTTAGAAAGGGAGATGCTGGTGCAGCTCTTGCCGATGTGAATTTTGTTAGGGCTTCTAGAACCGCCCGACATACGGCCCCTGCACTCGATGCAATGGATCTTGATATATTGTATCGTGAGCGAGGTTTTGAATTTTATTGGGAATTTCAAAGGCGAACCGATATGATTCGATTTGGGAAGTATGAAGATTCTTATACTGAAAAAACCAATTCCGATCCACAGAAACGTGTTTTTCCAATTCCTCAAAGCGCAGTTGACGGCGCCTCTATACTTGATGGATACTTGGTTCAAAACCCAGGATATTAAGAAGTGTTTTTGAAATGATATCTGAAAGGCTGGGTACTATATCCCAGCCTTTACTTTTTTGATTACATTGAGAACGATTTTAAATATTCCGTGAGGGCAAAAGTTAAAACCCCGCAGTAGACGAATCCACTACGGGGCTAAACAACTAACCAACCTAAAAACTATCTTAATATCTTCTTGAACTTCTTGATGCTGACGTACTACTCGAACTTCTACTACTTCTAGAAGGAGCCTTGCTTACCGAGCTCCTTGAAGAACTTCTTGCTGATACACTTTTACTTCTACTAGGAGCCCTGCTAACTGAACTCTTAGAAGAACCTCTTGAAGAAGAGCTTCTTGTAGAAACGCTACGATTTTGATTTGGCGCTTTACTTACAGATCGCCTCACAGAACTTCTACTCGAAACGGTATTACTTCGTGATGTTCTTGAACTAGGTGCTTTCGAAACTGTTCGCGTTGTTCTTGAAGTACTTTTTATCGATCTGTTGTTCACAGGTTTTTTTATCGTGGTAGTACTTCTTGCTACGGTTCGTCCTTTAGGAGATGAACTACTTACCTCTCTTTTCGTAATCGTTCTACCTGAAGGGGTATTCGCCTTTCGTATCGTACTGCTTCGTACGGTTCTTTCAGTTTGATTTGAACTCCTATTGGTCCTACTTCTTATATCAGAATTTCTGGTAGCGTTACGACCAAGATCCCTATTCGACTTTCCATTGCTTCGCTGCGTAACGGCCCTTCTGCTTCGTACAGCGTTGTCACGTGTGGTCACTCTTTTATCGTTGCGATAAATCGAAGCTCTTTCACGGCGTGGGCTGTTATATTTGTGTATTTTACCGACTTTGGCGTAGGCCTTTCTATAATTATGTCTGTAGGGATGAAAGTAGGTATATCTAACCGGACTGTAATATCTTCTATAAGGTCTGTTGAAGACCAAAGAAAAGCCTATGGCAGGTCTTAGAAAAAACCTATGGAATGGTCTATAAACATAATGTCTGTTATATACATTGATGTATCCGGTGTGGTAGTCATAGATGCCATTGTGGTTATAGTATACATGCATGCCACCCAATCGATAAACCCTTCCGTTTCGATATGATATTTGAACATCCCCAACTTGCGATACGCGACCATAATAGTCATAATAAATAGGAATATTCTCTACCTGGATCACAGCACCATAATCATCATATTGGGCATAAGGGCTGTAGTCAAAGCCTGAATTGAATGTAATTTTGTTTCGACGACCATTTATATAATTATCGATATAAAAGTCAAACTCACCGTCAGGAAATACGGAAAACGTTACATTGTTTTCGATAAAAATGAAAGCGTTGTTGTTATATCTATAAGTATTGCGTTCCGCAACCTTATCTTCAGTATTTACGGCCATGGTACTCGTAGTACCAAAAATTAGCGCTGTAAAGAGGAGTATTAAATTTCTCATGATATAAGGTTTTATGTTCCTGAATGCAACTATTTACATTCGGTTTGTATATACCAAACAGCGTGCCAAAAATACGAATAAGAACTTATTATATTGATTATCAATATTTTGTGGATTTATCTTTTGAAGATGTTGGACTTATAGATGGTGCGGTTTGCCTCTTGAACATAGTGAAACGAACCAAGCTCGAACCAAAAATTTCTGCTACTTTTAAAGGGATAACTACATGTTCCGTAAAAAAACAGGAGTATCTAGCGAGTAACTAATTTTTCCGCTAAATAGCGTGCGGTATGTGAAGTTTTATTCTTAATTATTTCCTCTGGAGTGCCTTGAACAATTAGCTGGCCCCCATACGCTCCTCCTTCAAGACCAAGGTCGATAATGTAATCGGCACATTTAATAAGTTCGATGTTATGCTCGATTACGACAATAGAATGTCCTTTGGAAATAAGGGCATCGAACGACCTTAATAGTTTTTTGATATCATGAAAGTGGAGTCCCGTAGTAGGTTCGTCGAAAATGAACAAAGCTTTATCCTTTGTCGTTCCCTTGACCAGGAAAGAAGCCAACTTGATACGTTGTGCTTCGCCACCGGATAGGGTAGAAGATGACTGCCCCAATGTGACATATCCAAGTCCGACATCTTGTAGCGGTTTTAATTTACCTGTAATTTTGTGTTGACCGTGTAATTCAAAAAAGGTGATAGCATCGTCAATGGTCATGTTCAGCACATCGTCAATAGAGGCGGTTTCGAATTTCACCTCAAGAACTTCTTTTTTAAAACGTTTTCCTCCGCACGTTTCACATTCAAGATGAACGTCGGCCATGAACTGCATTTCAACGGTTATTTCACCCTCTCCTTTACATTTTTCACAGCGCCCTCCATCCACATTAAAAGAAAAATGTTTGGCTTGATAGCCTCTGATTTTACTTAGCTTTTGTGAAGCGAACAAGTTTCGAATGTCGTCATAGGCCTTGATATAGGTTACCGGGTTGGACCGTGAAGACCGACCAATGGGGTTTTGGTCGACGAATTCAACATGTTTGATAGATTGGTATTTTCCATCTACCGACGTATATTGTCCAGCTTTTTCCCCGTAGCCTCCGACTTTCTTTAAAACGATTGGGTACAATAGTTTTTTTACCAACGTGCTTTTGCCACTTCCCGAAACTCCTGTAACTACAGTGAGCATATTTAAAGGAAAGGTGACATCAATATTTTTAAGGTTATTTTCCCGCGCTCCTTTTATTTCAATAAACTGTTGTGATGTTCGTCTTTTTTGGGGCACTTCAATTTCTTTAGTACCGTTTAAATAACTTGCGGTCAGCGAAGAAGATAGTAAGATCTCGTCTAAAGTGCCGTGCGCCACAACTTCACCGCCGTGAGTGCCGGCTTCTGGACCGATATCGATTACTTCATCGGCAGCTTTCATTATATCTTCATCATGTTCAACTACGATTACCGTATTACCCAAGTCTCGAAGTGACTTTAATACTTCGATAAGGTTTTCGGTATCTTTTGGATGCAGACCAATGCTTGGTTCATCAAGTATATACATCGAACCCACAAGGCTACTACCCAAAGAGGTAGCCAAATTGATACGTTGGCTTTCACCGCCCGACAAGGTATTCGATTTTCGGTTCAGGGTGAGGTAATTTAATCCTACCTTATTTAAAAACCCTAAACGGGTAATAATTTCCTTTAGAAGTCGCGAGGCTATTTGCCCATCGTGCCTACCAAGTTCAAGTTTGTTAAAAAAAGTTGCGAGGCCGGAGATCGGTAACTCCACAAGATCCGATATTGATTTTCCGCCGACCTTTACATAATCGGTTTCTTTACGTAAGCGCTTGCCTTTACATACGTTGCATTTGGTTTTTCCGCGGTATCTGGAAAGCATGACCCTGTTCTGAATTTTATAACTTTTTTCTTCGAGCATGGCAAAGAAACCGTGTAAGCCCATAAAGTGATCATTGCCGTCCCAGACCAATTGTTTTTGTGCTTCTGAAAGTTCGAACCAAGGTTTGTGAATCGGAAAATCAAATTTATAAGCCGAATTTACCAGCTGATCCCGGTACCACCCCATACTTTCACCTCTCCAAGGAAATACGGCATTCTCATAAACCGAAAGTGCCGTATTCGGTATAACAAGGTCTTCGTCGATCCCGATGACATCACCGTACCCTTCACATTTCGGACAAGCCCCATAAGGATTATTAAAACTGAATAAGTGTACATTAGGCTCTAAGAACTGCATTCCATCCAATTCGAACTTATTGCTAAAAAGTATCTGTTTTCCCGTATTTAGTTCCTCAATAATACAATCGCCTTTTCCTTCAAAGAAAGTGGTATCGATCGCATTGGCCAACCTATTATAAAAATCCTCATCATCTTTCGTAATAATTCGGTCGACAACGAGATAAAATTCTCTTCCAATATTTTCGGGGGCCGAGTCGATTCGCAAGACCTGACCATTATATTTTATTCTGGCATATCCTTGTTTCGAGAATAATTGCAATGCCTTAAAAGGGTCTCTTTCTTGCTTGACGATTATTGGTGCCAATAGTAATAATTTGGTATCCTGATCGTAGCTTTTGATATGGTTTATAACATCGGTTACGGTATGCTTCCTCACTTCTTGGCCAGTAATTGGAGAAATTGTCTTCCCGATACGGGCGTATAGAAGCTTTAAATAATCATAAATCTCGGTGGTCGTACCTACCGTAGAACGGGGATTGGTCGAGTTCACTTTTTGCTCTATGGCAATGGCAGGAGCTATACCTTTAATATAGTCCACCTTTGGTTTGTCAAGTTTTCCCAAGAACTGCCTTGCGTATGATGAAAGGCTCTCGACATACCTGCGTTGTCCTTCTGCGTATAGTGTGTCAAAAGCAAGACTAGACTTTCCCGAACCCGAAAGACCCGTAATTACAACAAGTTTATTTCGTGGAATTACAACGTCTATGTTTTTCAAATTGTGCAAATTAGCACCTTTGATAATAATATTTTCCTTGGGATTAACATCTAGAATTGTCGACATACTCGTATTTAAGTTGGCAAAGATACAATATGTACATTTCAATATCGAGAAATGTATAGATGGCATTAATATTGTATGTATGGTATCATAATTTTTTTTATACCATTTAATTTTTTCTATATTTGAATTCTATAAATACGAAAACGTAACCGCCTATAGCATAAACAATTACTTTTTGAAAATTAGATTTTAACCCCAAGAACCTCTGTTTCTGATAACTATCGGAATAAGAGAACACTAGTTTTAACCAAAAAGTAATTGATATGGAAACACCGGTAGAAGATTCCTTACTTATTAAGAAATATATTAATGGAGACGAAAAGGCTCTAGAAACATTGATTGCGCGACACAATCAGCGAATAAGTTGCTTTATCTACTCAAAAGTCAATGATCGTACGATCACAGAAGACATTTTTCAAGATACCTTTATAAAAGTCATTCGAACTCTGAAAAGAGGAACATATAGTGAGGAGGGTAAGTTTCTACCTTGGGTAATGCGTATTGCCCACAACCTTATTATAGACCATTTTAGAAAAAGCAATAGAATGCCCATGTTTCATGGAAATGATAGCTTTAATATCTTTTCTATCATGAGTGATGAGCAATTGAATGTTGAAGGTCAAATTATAAAAAATCAAATTGACTCTGATTTGGGAGTGTTGATTGCAGAACTACCCCAAGATCAGAAAGATGTTCTTATAATGAGGATCTACAGAGATATGAGTTTTAAGGAAATTTCAGAAAATACGGGTGTCAGTATCAATACGGCTTTGGGTAGAATGCGTTATGCCCTAATTAACCTCAGAAAGATAATTGATCAAAATAATATTGTTTTAACGAATTAATAGACGGTATATCGAGCGGATTGACTTCTTTTGCTTCAGTGGCGTTATTTAGCTAAACAACACTGAAGTAAGTATTATGGAAGAAATTTACATTAAAAAGTTAGATGAATGCAAACTTATTAAAACCAAGCCTGAAACTATCCAATTTTTATTGAACTATTCAAAGTCTTTGAAAATAACAGAAGTAAAAGGGCATAAATTTGAAAGTAATATGAACTAGTTAAGCAGTAGTTCTTTTAACATAACCTCAAAATCATTGGTATTTTGAGGTTTTTTTGTTTAATATCTTCCGGTGTGCTCAGGTTGAAAACTGCCTGCCGTCTTCCCTATGTTACTATTTTTGGCTTCCTCACCTTAATTCATTGGTAAAATCCCACAACATATCCACTAAAATTTCTTCAATAATTATAGGTTGTCCTGTTTTTTGTCTATTTAAGAATTATTAAAAAAGCACTATTTGCCAATAAATCAGGGAGGTCTGTTTCTTGAACATAAGGATTCTGGGCTGCAAACAGATAAAATCTTGATTTATTGTAGACAAAAATAGAAAATGATGGTTTCACATCAAAAAGTAGCTGTTTGACAACATACTTTTTTTCTGTCACCCCCTTTTATCTAGTTTTAGATCATAATTAAGAAAACAAAGCTAATTAACCGCTTAAAAATAAATCTAACAACTTAGATCAGCTTACCAAAAAGTAAGCCCTAATCTTAACCAAAAAAAGTAATCGGCATGGAACTACAAATTGAAGACTCAGTATTAGTAAGAGATTATATCAGTGGAGACGAAAAATCTCTTGAAATTCTGATAAACCGTCACAACCAACGAATTACAAGTTTTATATACTCAAAAGTATTGGATAGGGATGTTACGGAAGATATTTTTCAAGATACCTTTATCAAGGTTATCAAGACCCTAAAGAAAGGTTCTTATAGTGAAGAGGGTAAATTTTTACCGTGGGTGATGCGAATTGCCCATAATTTAATCATCGATCATTTTAGAAGAAATAAAAGAATGCCCAAATTCGAAGGAAGTGACGATTTTAACATATTCTCTGTGATTGGTGATGATAAGTTGAATGCCGAAAAACAAATTATAAAGGATCAGATTACGGAAGACCTTAAACACCTCATCGAAGAATTGCCAGAAGACCAAAAAGAGGTATTGGTTATGCGTATCTATAAGGATATGAGTTTTAAAGAAATTTCAGAAAACACTGGAGTTAGTATAAATACGGCCCTAGGAAGAATGCGATATGCCCTTATCAACCTTAGAAAAATTATCGACAAACATAGTATTGTACTGACGAATTAAGAAGGCCCTTTAAAGAGTAGACAATATTTCAATTTTAGTTGCGTTATCATATACATAACAATACTATAAATATGGAAAAAATCTACTCTCAACACGAAAATGGGTGTCAACTTGTGGCAACGAGTAATGAAACTATTCAATTTTTGTTGAATTATTCAAAATCCCTGCACATAGTAGAGCACAAAACTTTTAAATTCGAAAATATTTTGAATTAAACAAAGTCCCGATTATTTTCGGGTCTTTTTATTTTTATAGTAATCATCCAAGACCTTCTTTCTTCCTATGGTTTTGGTTATAATATCTTTTTGCAAATCCCAGCCTCTTGCTGGAGAATATTGACGTCCGTACCAGATTATCTGTAGGTGCAGGTCGTTCCACAACTCTCTTGAAAATAACCTTTTAGCGTCTTTTTCTGTTTGTACGACATTTTTACCGTTCGAAAATCCCCATCGGTACATTAAACGGTGTATGTGAGTATCTACGGGAAAAGCCGGTATACCAAAGGCTTGTGAAATGACTACGCTAGCAGTCTTATGACCTACCGAAGGTAATTCTTCCAACAAGGTAATGTCCTCGGGTACATCGCCGCCATATTTTTCAATTAGAATTTTTGACAATCCATGAATTCCCTTTGATTTCATCGGAGATAAACCGACCGGTTTAATAATTTCCCTGATTTCCGCAACGGATAATTTTACCATGTCGAACGGATTATCAGCTTTTTCAAATAAAAGCGGAGTAATCTGGTTTACGCGAACATCGGTACTCTGAGCGGACAAAAGTACGGCTATTAATAGGGTATATGGGTCTTTATGCTCAAGGGGAACGGGGATGGTTGGATACAGTTCTTGAAGGGTTTTTATTGCAAAGTCAACCTTTTCGGCTTTTGTCATTTTTATGTAGTTTCGCTGAACATTTTAAAGAACGAATTTAAATAAATTTAAGGAATGACAACATTGAAAGAAGGAGATAAGGTACCTGACTTTTCAAGTACTGATCAAGACGGAAATCGTATAAGTTTGAAAGATTATAAGGGAAAAAAACTGATTGTTTTTTTCTATCCACGGGCGAATACTCCTGGTTGCATTTTGGAAGCCTGTAACTTAAGGGATAATTATAGTGAACTTAAAGGGCAGGGCTTTGAGCTGTTGGGTGTAAGCGCCGACACGGAAAGAAAGCAAGGTAATTTTAAGAAAAAATTCAATCTTCCATTCCCTTTGTTGGCCGACGAAGACCATTCGGTCATCGAAACCTTCGGGGTTTGGGGGCCAAAAAAGTTTATGGGCAGAGTATTTGACGGAATTCACAGAACCACTTTTGTAATTGATGAAACCGGGGTTGTCACCAAAGTGATTTCAAAAGTTAAGACCAAGAACCACGCAGCCCAATTACTAGAATAGATTTGTCCGGTTATTAGTAGGAAATCACTAATGTATTAGCCCTATTAGTTTAGAAAAAATATCAAGTCAAAACTAAATAGGGCTTTCTATAGTTAAATTTTATCTTCTTGCGGCTTGAGAAGTTTTCGAGTAAACAGTTTTTTCTCTTTAATTATTTCAGGTAGTCCCTCAGGTAACATTTCTTCCCAGCCTTCTTCATCATTGATCAGCTTTTTCAAGACATCCCTTGAAAAAATATGCATGATTTCGGGATCGTAATCTATAATGTCCATCACTTTGCCATTGTACTTAAAGAACTTGTACAATTCCTTCATTCGAGGATGCACTTTAATATTATTGCTGGTCATTATCTGACCCGTGTCAGGATTTTTCATGGGATATAAATAGACCTGTAATTCTTTGAAGAACAATTTTCCAAAGGCTTCGAGTATGCCACCACTTAAATGGCGATAATATTTTTCATCGAAAATATCAACAAGGTTATTGACCCCCATGGTCAACCCTATTTTAGCTTTTGTATAATTATTAAAATACTCTACCAGTTTATAGTATTCTTGAAATTTAGAAATAAGCACGGTATGGCCCAAAGAACAGAGTAGTTCAGCCCTGTCCATAAAGTCACGCTCATCGATTTCTCCTGAAGCTTTTAGATTCGACAGGGTTATTTCGAAAATGACCACTGTTTTTTCCTCATCGACTGCTGAATCCCTAATAAAAATATCATATGATTTTTCAAACATATCCATATTTACCTTGGTCACAGGTCTAAAACTTCCGCGTAGGGCTAGAATGTTCTTTTTATAAAGTATGGTCGCGGGTAATAAGTTATTACCGTCGGGGCCGAACATAATGGCATCGGTCATATCGTTCTTGATAAGCTGAAGGCTCATCAGTCTATTGTCGACATCCTTGAAATTCGGACCGGAAAAATTAACCATATCTATTTCAATAGTGTCCTTGTCGATATGGTCGTATAAATATTTTAAAAGTTTCCGAGGTTTGTGGTATTTGTAAAAAGCTCCATAAATTAGGTTTACACCAACGGTTCCGAGCGTCTCTTGCTGCAACCGCGCTTCATTTTGTTTAAATCGGATATGGAGTATAATTTCATCATATTCCTTTTGATTTGGGTCTAGTTGATATCGAATTCCCAACCATCCATGACCCTTGTAGCGTTTAGAAAAATCGATAGTAGCCACAGTGTTCGCATAAGAAAAAAATAACCTTTCAGGGTGGGTTTTTCTGCTAATTCGTTCCTCCATGAGCCGCATCTCATGCTCCAACATTTTTTTCAAACGAGGCTGACTTACATACCTACCATCTTTTTCAGCACCATATATGGCATCGCTAAAGTCTTTGTCATAAGCACTCATGGCCTTGGCAATGGTACCGGAAGCGCCGCCCGATCTGAAAAAATGTCTTGCTGTTTCTTGACCTGCGCCGATTTCGGAGAAAGTTCCGTAAATATCGGGGTTCAGGTTTATTCGTAAGGTTTTGGCCTTCAGAGAGGGGATGTTCTCAAATGCGGTATCCCTTTTTAGAAATGATGTCATTTTCGTAGCTGGATTTTTCTTTTAACAAAGTTACTAAGATCGATGAAGCTATTAAACTAATTAGTTATAAATTTGAAATTAATGGATAAAGGATTAAAAATTACTTTTTTGGGTACCGGAACATCTCAAGGGGTACCCGTAATTGGGAGTGTTCATCCGGTCTGTCACAGTTCCGATAGTAGAGATAAAAGACTTCGAGTATCAGTGTTGATTTCATGGGAAAATTATAATTACGTTATTGATTGCGGCCCCGATTTTAGACAGCAAATGTTGACCAACAACGTGAATCGACTCGATGGTATATTGTTTACACATGAACATTCAGATCACACGGCGGGTATAGACGATATTCGCCCCTATTTTTTTAGACAGGGAGACATCCCTATTTATGCACAGAAACGGGTAGTGGCTTCGCTGCAAAAACGCTTTGATTACATTTTTGCCACTGAGAATCGGTACCCAGGGGCTCCCGCAATTAAGGTAAATACAATTGAAAACAACAGGCCTTTTAAAATTGGCAATAAGACTGTAGTTCCTATAGAGGTCGATCATAACAGATTGAAAGTCTTGGGTTTTCGTATTTCCGACTTTACCTATCTAACAGATGTGAAAACTGTAAGTGAAAGCGAACAAGAAAAAATTAAGGGAACCAAAGTACTTGTGGTCAATGCGTTGCGCGAAGAGCCCCACCATTCCCATTTTAATTTGGAGGAGGCTCTGGCATTTGTTGATAAAATGAAACCCGAGACGGCTTATTTTACACACATTAGTCATTTGTTAGGCTTTCATGCCGAAGTTGAAAAAAAATTGCCAAAAAACGTACATTTGGCCTTTGATAATTTGGTCGTCCAATTATAATCGAATGAAAAATGAAAGGTAAAATATTTTTGTATCTGTTTGTTTTTATGGCTTTAATCGCCCTATATCTTTTTGTGAGCAGCGGTAAGATGGCGGAAACCAAAGATGGGCAACTAGAGAAATTACATGTAGAAATCGATAATTTACAAGATTCGGTACAACAGGCCCAATTAAAAGTACTTGATATGCAGTATTTTTCTTTGGAAAACAATGATGATGCCCTTGTTTATTACGAACACTTGCAATTGGAAGACCCTTCACGCTATATCGCCGATAAGCTGCTTGAAACCAATGAAAAGAAAGGAGACAATCCGTTGATTCCCTATGAGGGAATGGAAAGTGATTTTAAAATCAATAAAATCAAAATATTAAACCATAAGTGGATTATTGCAGATTTTTCCGATGGAAAATATTGGGGAGAGCTTTTACTTAAATACGAACTCAAAGATAATATGGGTGTTGATTTCACCTTGGTCGACCATTTATTATATACGAGGAGCCAATAGCGTGAATTTTCGGAATATCGATTTTTTAGTAAACCTTAAAAAAGCCTCTGACTATTTTTTATAGCAAGTTTAAACCCTGTCTTGCAACCATCGACTGAAAGAACGGAAATTTTGAGGGGAAACTCCGTGGCCCACAGGAAATTCTTCATAGGTGTTGGCGATTCCCAACTTGGTTAAAAAAGCAGGAGCCTTCTGTGCCCATTCAGGAGGTATCACCTGATCTACCTGGCCATGGGAGGCGTAAATTTGTAAGTTTTTTCGATTTTTTTCCGAATAACCTTCGACCAATATATTTTTATTGATATAGCCGCTCAAAGCGATTACATTTTTGATTTTCTCTGGATAGGAGAGTGCCACGGCATAACTTAAAATTGTGCCCTGACTAAAACCAAGAAGTGAAATATGGTTTGTATCTAAATTGTAGGTGGTGCAGGCTTCGTCAATAAACGCAATTATTTTATCCCTTGAGACTTTCGCTTGTTCATCGTCACTCCATTTTCCCTGCTGGGCATCAAAATTAATGGCGTACCAAGCATATCCGAAGGGCTCCATTGGGTAAGGGGCGCGGACGGAAATAACACAAAGGTTTTCAGGTAGTTCAGGTGCAAAGGAAAACAAATCTTCCTCATTGCTTCCATAACCATGAAACATAAAAAGAACAGGCGGTTTTCCTTCTTTCAAAGAGGATGGGCGAATGAGATGTTCGAGAGATAGTGGGGCTGTTGTCATACTCATCTAATAAAAGTAAACCATTTTTGAAAATACGGCCCGAGAAAGGGCACGGACTGTTTTTTTTCGTTCAAAGCTCCCAAAAAACCATAAAACCAGAGAACAATATAAAAAACATAAAGTCCGTACCAGGCATATTGATTGAACCAGACACTCAAGAAGATGGCAAAGCCTAGAAAAATAAGATGAAGACCAAAAGCCTGCCGAATATGAAAACGGGCAAAATCATTTTCTGGTTCAGAGTTCATGCTAATTGCAATCAGGGCGCCGATCATTGTTATATAAGCGACTATGGCACTTGTTTTTCCTTTTTTGATGGTATTCGTGCTCATATTCAATCGTTTAGACTTATTCTGTTGTTGTTAATGGAGCCATATATGATGCCTTTAAGAGTGCTTTCCAGGAACATACTGTTCTTGGAGGTGGAGAAAAGTTGCATTTCAGTAAAAGTATAGGTCTGATCAGGGTCGAAAAATGTCAAACACGCTTTACTTCCTTCTTTTAGCAGTGGGGTATTAAGACCATAGCGTTCCCTTCCTTTTGTTAATATTTCAATACATTTTTCAATACCTATGAGTTGATTGAGCGCTCCAAAAGCACTTTCCAATCCTATGGAGCCGAATTCGGCATTGTCAAACTCTACATGTTTTTGCTCGATATTCATGGGGATATGGTCTGAAGTCACAAAATCTATGACCCCATCGGAAAGACCTTTCAGAAGGGCCTTGGCATCGCTTTTTGTTCTAAGAGGGGGACTTACTTTGAAAAGAGCATTGTATTCTTCGAGCACTTCGTCGGTAAGAAACAGATTGTGTACCGCCACACTACAACTGACATCCAAACCTTTTTTCTTCGCATCGGAAATCAATTTTACCGAATTGGCCGTTGAAATGGTGGGGATATGTAATTTTCCTCCAGTGTATGCAAGAATAAATAAATCACGAGAAATCTGAAGTTCTTCGGCAAGTGCGGGAATCCCCTTTAAACCCAATCGGGTTGAAACCACACCTTCGTTGACAATTCCTTTTCCGGCAATTTTTGAATCCAAAGGAAATGAGTAGACAAATCCACCAAAATTCTGAGCGTATTGTAAGGCTATTTTCAATAGGTTCGAATTTGCTAAGGGACGTTTGAAATCATAGAACGCCACGGCGCCGGCATTTTCCATGTCATAGAGTTCGGCAAGAACTTCACCCTCACCTCCTTTTGTTAATGTACCTATAGGATAAAGATTGGTGACCTGTTCCTTAGAGGCATTCTTAAGAAAGACAATGGCTCCACTACCATCTGGCACCGGGTTGGTGTTTGGGTTTAAGACGACATCTGTAAAACCACTCTTGGCGGCAGTTCGAAGTCCGTTTACTATTGTTTCACGTTCTTCGTAACCAGGTTCGCCAAAACTCACACCACTATCGAACCATCCAATGGAAACATGTAGGTTTTTATAAGCGATAATTTTGATTTTACCAGTTTCTTCAATCTTGGGGGCTATTTTTTCTATGACGCCCTTTTTAATAAGAATATCCCTTTTTTTTAAGTGATATTCCCTATTCCCTGCATCAATAATTTTAGCTGATTTTAAAAGTACGTCCATTTCCCTTAGATGTGTCTATTCATTTTCTTGTCTAAAAAGCCTAAATCGAATCGGGTTCGATTGTTATCCTTTAACTCATTTCATAATCCGTATGATAAGAAGCTCCATCAAGATAAAAACTATGGCTAAAATAATAAACCATTTCCAAAGCTCTTGTATGCGATTCTCTTTCCGTATATCTTCAAAAACCGATGCAATGGATTCCTGTCGAATTTCTTGACGAATTTCGGCTAAATCTAAATAGTCGACCTTGCTCTCCCTCCTTGAATAATTGAAACTTATGTTTTTGAGGAACCTTTCTTGATTCCTAATCTCATAAATACCATCTTCATACGGATTTTGATCGAAAGTCAATCTAACTTTGTTGGCCATTGATTGCTGTTTCGGAATAAACTCGGTGCCTTCTTTTGAAACTGTAAGAATGTAGTCTTTGGTTAGTTCTATTGGAATGTCGACTTGTACCGAACTGCCTAAAATATGGTATAATTGATTTAATTTTAGGCTGTTCTCCCCAATATTGTAGAAAGTAGGAACTATCAAAGGTGAGCTTTGAAAGTTGGAGTTTTGATTCGAAAGAGGCGCCGTAAAAAAGTAAACACTATTGGCCCCGCTCAAAAATGGGGCATTGTTGTCAAATGACAAGATTGACGGCAGCAAGGTTTTTAGGGTAAAGTAACTTGAAACTTTTGGGTATTGAAAATTACTGACATTTTTCTCAAATACATTTTGGTAAATAGGGTGTGAAAAGTTGATGGATGTAATATTTCGCTCTTGAATATCTTTTTTTACAATAGAAGTCGAATAGTACTCTGACAAAAGCTGGTTATAGGCATTAATGTCCGTTTCTAGATTGGGCACAACGATCAAACTGCCCCCTTCATCGGTAAATGCATGTATACTTGTGGACAAAGAAGTAGGTATGGTTTCCAACTCATTGAGTATGACCAGATTTTGAAGCGGTAAGTCCCTATAATTTAAATTTTTAAGTGCGAAGGAAGACAAAACGAACTCATCTTTAGAATAAACGCGATTGAGATAATCGCTATTTGATGATCCTATGGCAAGCACTTTTATTTTTTCTTTTTCATCGATGTTAAAATAAAACTTGTTGTCATAGGTCAGGCCTGTATCCGAAATCTCCAATTTTCCTTTGATAGGTTCATTCTTAGGAAGACTAAAAGTCACTTCCCCCTTGCTGTCGGCGTCAAAAACGGCCGAGGTTTTGGCTATTAACTTGTCCCCATTGAAAAGTGACACTGCAATATCGTCGGTATTGCCTTTAATCGAAAGCCGAGCGTTGACTTCCATATTTTCCGTAGTTGTCGGGGATAAAAAAATAGAATCTATGGAAACATTTGAAATGCTGTCAGGAACTAGCTTTACGTATCGGGATGAATTTATAAGAACTGAATCCGCAATCGAGGATGGGCTTCGGCCTTGAAAATCTGAAATCAAAATCAAGTTCTTTACCGAGTTTCTTGAATCACTCAAAAACGTCCCTGCTTTTAGGTATATTTCATTCAATTGCAGTTGATCGGGGGTAAAAGAAAGGGATAGCAAGTCGTTTTGAATCGCATTCAGCGTTACGTCTTTAAAAACCTTTGTATTTGTGAATAGGTTAAAGACCTGATCGCCCGGTATCTGCTTGGCCAACTCTTGAACGGCATGTTGTAGCAATGTTTCATTGTCCATTTTGGCCTGCATACTAAACGAGTCGTCAAGATAAATGACGGTTTCTTTCTCTTGTAAGGCCGAGGAAGATGCAAAAAAAGGTTGGGCAAATGCGAAGACCAATGCCGCAAGTAATGAAACCCTTGTAATCAATAGCAACCATTTTTTTAAGGTTTTGCTACGCCTTGAGGCAGCCTGTACTTTCTTCAGGAGTTTTACATTTGTAAATGGTGTTTTCTTAAATCTACGAAGTTGGAAGAGGTGTATTAAAACAGGAATCAGTAGTAGCAATAGGCCCCAAAGTAATTCTGGATATTTGAACTGCATTTACTGATAAAGATTTGGCAAATATACTTAATTCAAGATTCAAAAGTTCAAAGTATCGAAGCAAAATTTTGGGTAAGAGAATTGTTCGATTTAGCCGATACGTATATGTTAAACTAAGAATTAGCAAAAGAAGAAATAATCCACTGCATGCTTTTGATTCTTTTTTAAAAAAAAGTCCCGGATCGTAGCTTGCGCCTCTTCGTTGGCCACGGTAATTATGCTTTGTGGATTTTTTAAGTTATCCAAGACCGAAAAATTTTGCATTGTTTTACCATAGATATCTTTTCCAATTTTTTTTGGGTTGTCACAAAGCCAAACAAAATCGACGGACAGTTTCTGTAATTTTTTGGCTATCGTTTTTCCCTTGTTTCCAGCACCCCAAACTACCAGTGGGCGAGAATCATCCCTATCAAGTTTAAGAAAATAGTGTAGTTTGATATCTAAAAAATAATTTTGGGCGTAATGTTCACTTGTCCGTGAGGTTCGGGTATCATAATCACGCCAAAAATGTAATACCTGATGACATGGAATACATTTTAATCCATTTTCATAAAAACGGAATGCCAAGTCATAATCTTCGGGATAGCGGTTAGGACCAAAAGCGCCACAGTTTTCCAAATCTTCCCTAAACACCATCCAACAAGGGGAGGGGATTACACATTCTTTGTATATCTCGGTGTAATTGGTCCCTTTGTTTGTTAGTCCGTTCAGCCATTTCTCGTAACGGGCGTAACCATTGCTTATGCCGCGATCTGAAAAATAACGCACCTGGCCCAGTGCCAAGTTACCTGTTCCATTCTCCAAAAGTGCCTCGACCATATGATGTAGTTTATTTGGAGGCATCACGTCATCAGAGTCCATACGCGTTATAAATTGTCCGACGCTCAGTTCATAAGCAGTTTTAAGGGCGTCAATGATTCCTTTGCCTTTATTTTCAAAAACTTTTATGCGCAGGTCGTTACTGGCAAAAGTCTCGACAATAGTTTCACTAGCGTCTGTCGATCGATCATTAATGGCCAAAACCTCCCAATGTGCGTAGGTTTGCTTTTTAACAGATTGCAGACATTCTGTTAGAAAGGTTTCTGTGTTTTTGAATGGAATCAGAATACTGACCAAGGGTTTTTGCATGCTGCAAAGTAAAAAAAGAAAAAAGCCTCACAAAATAGAAAGTTCCATTTCGGGTAGTGCAGATGGATGTTACATATATTTTTTAAATTATTTGACTATTGGAGTATCCGAATAGACAAAAGAACAAGTTTATTCAGGATGCTTTAAAAGGAAAAACAAGTTGATTTTTTGTTAAATATGACAATTTGAACTATGAACTTTATTCCTAATTTTTGAGTTTATCGGTGAAAATATCCGACGAACGGTCGAATTTTGATCAAAAAACACCAAAATAATTAAAAACCTATGAATTTTTACTAATAAATGATCCACAACAATTTTTGATCTTTGTCCTTAAATAATTTAAAATGATATCCCAATGAAGAATACTTTAACCTACAGAGTAGCCTTCGGATGTTTTGTAACATTTTTCTGTTATTCGATGTCCGCCCAGAATTTGAAAAGTTCAAGTTCTAAAAAAACAAGTTCTTATGAACATGTAAAAAGGCAAGAAAACTATCAGCAACTTAAAAATTTCGGATATACCGACAAGGAAGTTTTTGAGGATCTGGGCAACGCCAACTTTTTGTCAAAAAACTATGAAACTGCAGTTTTTTGGTACTCAAAACTAAAGGAAACTAGTAAAGACGGCACACTCGATTCTAGTTACAGCGAGCGTTATGAGTATGCCCTTGCCAAAACCGGTAATACGGTTGCCTCGATTGACACACAAAAAGATTGGCTAGATCAAATCGAAGCGGAATATAAGGTAGGGACGGAAGTCTCCAAAAATTCCGGAAAATTCAAAGAGTTGGACTTTAATAGTAAAGCCACGCCCAAATCACTAAATGTATTGGTGCAATCGCAGATAGAAGAAGTGACTGGTTTAGAAAATTTGAATACAGGAAAGCCGGAAGGTGAAAATATCTATAAATCGCCAATTGCATTGACGGCTGATGGAAAAACGGCCTACTTTACTAAAGCTGTATATGAAAAGCCTTTATATGGTCTTTTTTCAAAAAAGGAATTGGTGCATAAAATATATAGGGCCGACAAGTTGGGTGACAAATGGGGCAATGTAAAAGAAGTAGCCCTATGCCCAAAAAATTTCTCAGCGATGCACCCAGCAGTATCCAATGATGGAAAGCGATTGTTTTTTGCATCTGATATGCCAGGCACCTTTGGTGAATACGACATCTATGTCTCCAATATTAAAAGCGACGGAACCTATGGTGTGGCAAAAAACCTAGGTCAAAAGGTGAATACCAAGAAAAATGATCTCTACCCTAATATTGTGGGAGTGAACACCCTCTTTTTTGCATCTGAAGGACGAGAAGGTCACGGAGGACTTGATGTTTATATGGCACAGGTCGACCAGAGAAAAGTGGGCTTGGCAGTCAACTTGGGTGACCCTATAAATAGCGACAAAGATGATTTTTCTATTTTTCTTATGACCGATCAAGATATGGGTTATGTAATGTCGAACCGTGGTAGAGATAAAGATACCGTTCATCGTGTTGCCTTCTCTTATGGAGATAAAAAGAATGTCGAGTCTGAAGAAAAGCTAAGTAGTAATTTTTTAGCTGCTTTGAACGACGACCTAAATATTGATTACTCCTCATCTGTTTTTGAAGATGAATAGAAGCCCGGCGAAGTGTCGTAGGTGAAAAATATTTGACTTACGATGCTTGAATGCCCGTGCAAATAAATGAGCACATATTTAAAGATTACCGATTACCCATAGTATAACATTAATCCCCCCAAGTTATGAACTTTTATAAAGCTAATACAAAAAAATGCCTGCTACTTTTCTTCTACGTAGCCTTGTGCATACAGACGACTTACGGTCAAGAAGCCAATCCTGCTCCTAGTTCGAGCAATTCATATCATAATCAATTGTTTTTCAATAGGTTTTTGATTAATCCTACATTCTCTTTGGTAAGGGAGAATAAATCGTACCTGAATATTCTCAACAGAAACCAATACGCTACTTTCGAAGATAATTACCAGAATTATTATCTAGGTTTTAGCAATAAATTGAATGATCACACGGCTGTCGGAATTGGTGTTTATAGCCAATGGTCCGGCGTGATACAACAGTTCGGCTTTAATGCTAATTACGCAACTTCCGTGAAATTAAGTGAAAAGAGTAAGCTGACATTCGGAACAAATGTTACTTACTTCAATGAAGGCCTCGATAAAAATCGTGTAACTGGAGCGGAAAACGACCCTACGATTCAGGAAGCTACTAAAGAAAGTAAACTTGCTATTCAACCCGGTATAACATTATCTACAGGTAAATTTGATTTCGGATTATATGCCCAAGACTTATTTAAGTACAATCAATCTACCGATGATTTTACGACCTCTTTGAATGATAAAAGCATCAAAGCATCGGTCCAGTATACCCATTCTTTTATGGCGACCCGGGGTTTGTTCGCAAATGGGAGGTTAATGCCGCTTGTACAGATTGGCAGAAATGAAGATAATTCTTTGTCTTATATCGGGGCATTGCTATTAGATTTGCCCAAATACGGATGGTTACAGACAACGCTTGATGACAAATTCGGAATGTCCGCAGGTTTCGGTTTTAACCTAAGCAAAAAAATGTCCTTAGGTTATTTAATGGAGAAAGATGTATCACAAGGAGATGTTGACCTCGGTTGGAACCATGAATTGACTTTGGCATATACTTTCAAAGATAATAATGGGGCAGGGGCATACGCAGCAACTTCAAACGATGATAAAATCGACCGTATCGTAAGAAATTATGAAGAGCAGATTTTACAGTTGATGGAGGAAAAGAATAATAAAGAAGACAATAAAGCTAAGAAGGTAATAGAGCGATTGGAAGAGGAGGAAAAAGAGGTCGAATACGATGCAAACTCTCTTGCCTATCAAAATCGGATGATATTAGATGAATTAATCTTAAGACAAGATTCCATAGAGTCTGCAAGGAAAAAGGAATTGACGGAAGGCTTTGAGGCCATCGTAGAAATCTTAAGAAAAGATATAAAGGAAAATTTCGAAGCTGCCTCGAAAAATTATAAAGTTCCGGAAAATACAGTATTGGCACAAACGGAAACAGCTCCTGTAAAAGAAGTTAAAGCATCGATATCTGATCAAAAGGAATATGTGAAACTACCCATAAAGGTTTTAAATCAATCTGATATTATCGGCGTTGAATCTGGATACTATGTGATAGCGAATGTTTACAAGAACAAGAAGTATTTAGATGCTTTTATGCATAGCCTAAAAGAACAGGGTCTAGATGCAAAACAATTTTATAACAAAGAGAACGGACTTCATTATGTGTATTTGGCTGATTTTAATTTCAAGGAAGATGCAGAAACTGCATTTGTGTCAAATTTAAATGGAAAGTATAGGGATGAAAAGTGGATCATGCAGGTGGATAATTCAATGGCTACCGCTGCAAATATCTATGAAGATTAGAAAAGAATATGGTCAATGGAACCTAGCCTACAGAGGCTCCATTTTCTGAGGAAACTTAATGTAGAGAGTTATTACAAAGTATTGTGTCTGAAAAAAAGGAGGGGCATCCGGGGGGATATCATCCCCTCCTTATTCAAAGAAACACAAGCTCAAGGAAGCAAAAACTACCTGACCACCGATAGAAAATATATGTGTCTGAAAAAAGGAGGGGCATCCGGGGGGATATCAACCCCTCCTTATTCAAAAGAAGGCCAAGTTCATGGAAACAAAGACTATTTGACCACCGATTAAAATATATGTGTCTGAAAAAAGGAGGGGCATCCGGGGGGATATCAACCCCTCCTTATTCAAAAGAAGGCCAAGTTCATGGAAACAAAGACTATTTGACCACCGATTAAAATATATGTGTCTGATAAAAAGAGGGGAATCCGGGGGGATATCAACCCCTCTTTTTTTATTATGTAAGACATAGCATGAACATAATTTTTACTCTTTGCAAAACCGATGTTCTTAAAAGACGGAGTGAAGTAAAGCTATAGGTAATTACGTTTTTAATAAAAATAGAACAAACCAGCTCTTTTATTAACGATTTAATAATCACCAATGCATTTGAACGAATAGTATTGTTAAAATTATTTATAGCCTTATTGATTTTGTATCTTTACCTTATAATTTAACCTACATTACGTTTAACCCAAATCCCCCCAAGATTATGAGATTCAATCTTAACCTCAAGAGTAGCCCAACGGGCAAAGTAAGCGTTGATTCAAAATTCAACCACGAGTCCAATATACCCATATTGGAATATTCGTAAATATGGAGTAGACTTCACCACATTTTTAGATTTTAGCTTTCACTTCGAGAGATTCTTATTTTTTTAAGTAAAAGATGTAAAGACGGTTTATGATGTAAATCGTATTGCGTGACCTGAACTTTTTTGTTTTCGTCTTAAAGCGATATTGTTTCTTCTAGTCATGCCAATTCATTTGGATGATCGCTGTATGCGGCTTTTCTTGAGATAGTAAAGATGTCTTGCAAGGGATTGTTACCCCCAAATTTTTTTAGTTTAACATTTGGTGTTTATGCTTTTCTATGAAAGGCTGAATACCGATTAAAATGCCATGAGCTATGGAACCAGACACCCTAAAAATTATTATTATCGACAACGACACATTTTCACACGTTATTTATCAGCATTATTTTGAAACCTATTCAGATTATTCTTTGGAAGGAATCTATCTGTCAGTCAAGGATGCCCTTAAAAATTATGATGCGGTCAAACCCGACATCATTGTATCGGAAGTCAATATGCCTGAAATCTCCGGTATCGAAGGTATTCGTCTTTTTCGAAAAAAGGACCCCGATGTAAAAATTATAATGGTCAGTGACGAATCTGATTTTGATTTTATCAAAAACGCTTTTAAAAATGGCGCGAATGGTTATATGACAAAACCTATAAATGAAAAGAGGTTTTACAATGCCCTTGATTCGATTCGGCATGAGGGAGCTGCAATGAGCAACGATATTGCCAAAAAGGTTATCTCAATGTTTCAAAGAAAATCCTATAAATCATTCTCCGATCGGGAGAACCAGATTATTGATTACTTATGCCAGGGCGCAACCTATAAAATGATTGCAGAAAAGCTTTTTGTAACTACCAGTGCCATAAATTTTCATATACAGAATATATACTTGAAATTGAATGTAAATTCAAAGGCCGAGGCTATTACAAAGTTACAGCAATTGGAATATGCATCGTAAAAGTAAATCGAGATGGATATTTGTAGTGTTACTACCGATATAATTATCTTCAAAATATTGCTAGAAGTATCATGATTAAGATGCCGAGCATCTGTAGGCTTACTGTTTTTTTGGTGATTAATTCCTCCTTTGCCAGCAAAAGCCCGTAACTTAGTTATGGGTTTTTGTGTTATGGGCGGTTGAATGTTTATAAGCAACAGCTCACCAAATGATTTTATAGCTGGACTAAAATAGTATCGTTGAAAGCACGGCTTTTCGAATGCTAATGGGTAGTGCTAAGTTTTGCTTCTTAGAGAATCATGGCCAAGTAAGACTTTCACTCCACTTTATTCCGCTCATTGAAAAGTTTGTAAATCCACTGTTTTTCTTCCAATGAAAATTCCTTGGTCTCAAACCAGTCGTTGGCGGCAATTTTTTGATTTTCAATTTGCGCGTTGCGTATAGCTTGCAATGACACTAAATGCCAATGCACCCCCTTTTTTCTAGAAACCGAATACCCAATATCTTCAGTAATATATGAGACTTTCGGTATATTTATTAATCGGGTTCCATCTTTTAAAATGGCTAAGGTCTTCGTTGTTTCTACGACTTCGGAAAAGGTATAACGGATAAAATCGGCAAAGCCATTTTGCCTCGCATTATAAACTTTATCACCAATTTTTAGTTTCTCCATAGGGCTCAAAAGTGCACAAAAATAATAGCTGCGTACTATTTTAGAACTATGATTGAATTAGAAATTATTAACAAAGCCCGATGCCTTGATTCCAAAGCGCAATGGTAATCGTCGTATTATAGCAGTTCAATTAAACTGGGGGGCGGACCCCATCTATTACATTGGAAGTTTCTTTTACTTTTTAGATAGAACCTTAAATACATCATAGCATTTGACCCTTTTTCAGAAACAATGTAGTGTGCCGACTTGTTTTGTAGTGGGGTATATGGGAAGAGTTTATGAAACTTCGTTTAAAACTTGTACTTTTCCTTCGAAAATACAAATCCTAAAAATGAAGTTTTAAGCGATAAAACTATAAGGGGGAATAATAAAATAAAAGTGATTACGACCATGAGAATACCAATACACTTTATACTTTGTTTTTGTTTTACGCTAGCTGTGCATGCATCAAGTGTTGATACACTGGTAGTTTTCAGTAAAACGATGAATAAAGAAGTGAAGAATGTAGTGATTACACCTGATTCGTATGCTGAGGTCGGAAAACCCTATTCGGTGTTGTATTTGCTGCATGGGGCCAGTGGTAATCATAGGGATTGGTTGAAAAAGGTTCCTGGTATTAAAAAATACGCCGATGCCTATAATGTTATAATTGTATGTCCTGATGGAAGCAAAACCAGTTGGTATTTTGATAGCCCGATAGACCCGAAAATGCAATATGAAACGTATTTGAGCAAAGAGCTGGTTGCAGAAATGGATAAAAAATATAATACTAGAGCGGCAAAAAAGGGTCGTGCGATTACAGGCTTAAGCATGGGCGGGCATGGTGCTTTTTACTTGGCCTTTAAGCATTCGAATATCTGGGGAGCTGCGGGAAGTATGAGCGGAGGAGTTGATTTTCGACCGTTCCCGAATAATTGGGATATTGCAGAGCGCTTGGGTAAATATGCTGAAAATAAAGAAGTTTGGGAGACAAATACCGTGATTAATATGGTTCACTTAATTACTGATAAAAGCCTGAAATTGGTTTTTGAATGTGGCGTGGATGATTTTTTCTATGACGGAAATAAAAGGCTGCATGAAAAACTACTTGAAAGAAACATTCCGCATGATTTTACCGAACGACCCGGAAGACACGATTGGAATTATTGGGGAAATGCTATAAAATACCAAATGCTTTTTTTTGATGATTTTTTCAATGAGTAGCCTTTGAAAGGAAATGAACCGATACTTTTTTGGCGGTTGTTTTTTGCATTTTGTGTCTCTCTATTTTTATTTGAGCGAACAAACGATTCCTCACCGTATCTAATTTTACCTTTTTGCAGACACAATAAACTAATAAAGTATTGTGCCAAATAAATCTAAGTCTATTTCTACGAAATGGGAGTAGTGAATTTTTGAGATTTTTCGCCCCATGGCCCGTCCAAAGAGCATTGCGATTTAATCTAGTCCATAAAGGTGCCATTTTGGTATTAAGACGATTATCTTTCAAGTGTGGGTATATCTTCACCGATTGGTCTTGCCCATTCGCAGAGAACTTCCTTTCATTAACTGAAAAAGCCCCAGTCGCATTGAATCTTTGCTAATCTTTGTTGCCATAATTAGTAAATATAAAATATGAAAACGAAAGCATTCAAAGTAGTTGCAGGGTCAATGTTTATGCTATTTAATTCAGGATTGAGTTATGCACAGCCAGCTCAAAATGATAGCCGAAATCAAAGACCTCCCTCTGTAGAGGAAATATTCAATCGAATGGATAAAGATGAAGATGGCAAACTCTCAAAAAAGGAAATAAAGGGACCTCTAAAAGACAGTTTTGCTGAAATCGATAGCAACGAAGATGGTTTTCTGACAGAAGAAGAAGTTTTAAAAGCGCCCAAGCCCAAAGGACCCAAACCCTCAGAAAGAAGCAAGTAGATGAATTCATTAAACAAAAATAATAACCATGAAAAAAAGTAAATCCATATTTGGGCTTATTCCGCTAACGGCTTTTGTAATAAGCAGTATGTTTTTTGTGTCTTGCAGCAGTGATAGTACCGATGATACCTTGGAAGAGGAGAGCGAGGAAACGATTCCCACCGAACTTCATGCCGCTTTTTCTGCTTTTAATGCCGATGCTACTACCATTTTTCTGGATGGAGCGAATGTGGTGATAGAGACAACAGGGTTGCCTGACCATGAAACCGTTTATTGGGGAGAAGGCAATAGCCTTTACAGGGAAGAACCAAATGTAGCTACGACCCCCAGCATTATGTCCAGCAATAACAATGCAACAACGATTACCGTTGATGCTACGCCTGATTTGACGGGTAATACAGTAGCTACCCAGTTAAATACGATTGGTATAGCGGTAAGTGGCGCATCTATTTTTAATGATCAAGAAGGCAATGGGGCTTTGGGCCAAGCTGCGGCAAGTTTAGATTGGACGGGTGCTCATATTGGCCCCGGTGTTTATCACTATCATTTAGAACCAAAGGCCTTTACCGACGATGATGACAAATTGGTGGGTATTTTATTGGATGGTGTTTTTCTTTATGGAAGAAAGTGTAACGCTACGGGAAGCTATCCTACAGATCTGGATTCTTCAGGAGGGCATACCTCTGTCACCCAATACACAGACGGTGAAGAAGAATATCACTATCATATTATAAATGAACTGTATTCGACCACGGGTTCATATCTAGCTTTTGCTGGGCCTTACCAGGGCTATTAAATACCAAAGAATGAGAGCATTATTTTCAATTTTATTAATTGTACTTTTTTTCCCTCAGTGCAAAGAGACCGCTGAAATTAAAGAAACATCTGATAAAGATATTACTATTGATAGGCTGGAGGTTGCAAAAGAGGACCTTGTACTTAATCAGGTTGAAGGTAAATGGTACTACCATGGTCAGCCCTTTAATGGTTATTCATTGAGACACCATAAAAGTGGGATTTTGGCCGAAAAGATTGGCTACTATGAAGGAAAAAGGGAAGGCATCGCCAAAAAATGGTCGGAGAACGGGGTGCTTCGTGTGGTGTCGAATTATTTAAACAACCGTTTGTCGGGCAGCTACAAGAGTTGGTGGGAAAACGGTGTATTGGCTCAAGAAGCCGAGTATTTAGGGGGAGTGCTTAATGGCGTTGAAAAAAAATGGTATCCTACGGGTGAATTGGCCAAGTTGAGACAATTGGTTGGTGGAAAAGAAGAGGGGTTGCAAAAGGCTTGGTTACAGAACGGAAAGTTATATGTAAACTATGAAGCTAAAAACGGGCGTATTTTCGGAATGCGAAGAGCTAATTCATGTTATAAACTAGAGAATGAAGTTGTTAGTAGAGATAAAAAGATATAGTTTTCTAGTGATTCTATTGTTGGGAATCTTCATGGGTTGCAAACAACAGGAAACAAAAAAGGAAAATAATATAATATCGGAAACCAGTAGGGTAGCGCACTTGCCCTACTACAATGATGAATCCTTTACCCCTCATTGGTTGACCCCAGATAGTGAAGAAGAGAAGAGGTTTCATAAAATCCCTGATTTTAAACTAATAAATCAACTAGGGGATACCATTTCACAAAAAACCTTTGATGACAAAATATACATTACTGACTTTTTCTTTACGACCTGTCCGGGTATTTGCCTAAAAATGACCGGAAACATGCGAAGAATACAGGAAGAGTTTAAAAACGATTCCGATATATTACTATTATCTCATTCGGTAACGCCCTCTATAGATTCCGTTTCGGTGCTTAAAACATATGCCGACAAAAATGCCATTATTGATAGTAAATGGCACTTGGTTACAGGTGACAAAACAGAAATCTATGACCTGGGTAGAAACCAATACTTTGTTGAAAATGACTTAGGGATTCCAAAAGATATAAATGACTTCTTACATACCGAGAATTTCTTGCTTATAGACAAGGATAAACACATTCGCGGTATTTATAATGGACTGAACAGGGCATCCATAGCGCAATTGGTCACAGACGTTAAAGCTCTTAAATCGGAATTGAATTAATTAACCCTTATTTCGAAGTACTATTTTTAATCAACTGATGGTAAAAACGAATTGAGTTTTCGAAATCGCTTACTGGCAACCTTTCGTTTAACCCATGAAAAGACTTTATATTCCCTTTATTCAGTGTAATAGCCGAAAATCGATAAATGTTGTCAGAGATATCATTAAAATGTCGGGAATCGGTAGCCCCGACAACCAAATAAGGAGTAACAAGTACTTCGGGGAAAATTTCCGATATGGTTTTCTTCAGGGTTTCAAATCCCAAAGCATGGGTGCTTGAGACGTTTGAGGGATTAGAATTAAATTCACCATTAGAGATAGAAATACGTTCATCATTGATAAGCTTTTCGACTCGGGTCATTACTGTTTCAATTGTTTCCCCTGGGATAACCCTGAAATTTACGGTAGCCTTCGCCGATTGAGGTATGATATTGTCTTTCACACCGCTATTAAATACTGTAGGCGAGGTGGTCGTTCGTACAAGTGCGTTTCCGGAAGCACTTTTTTCGTAAATGGAAGTTATTACGGAACTGAATAGCGAATGGTTGGCAAATACCAGTTTATTGACAAAAGGCATCTCAGGTCCCAAATATTCAATAAAACTTTCGATAGGTGGCGAGATTGTTGCTGGAAAAGGAGTTTTTTTCAATTTGACGATGGCATTGGATATAACATCTATGGCCGTTTCTTTTTCGGGCATTGAAGAATGCCCGCCTTCTAATTTTACCGATAGTTTTAAAGAAACAAATCCTTTTTCGGCGATGCCTATGAGCGCTACATCTTTCTCAATTCCGGGGACCATTTTTTGCACAATACTTCCACCTTCGTCGAGCACAAATTCTGCTTCTACTTTTTCTTCCTTTAAAAACGCACCTATAGTTTTGGCACCTTTTAAGCCACCGATTTCTTCATCGTGACCGAGAGCTATATAAATACTGCGTTGAGGCTTGAAGTCCTCTTTGAGTAACAACTCTAGGGACTCCATTATTCCGATTACCCCAACTTTATCGTCTATTGTTCCTCTGCCCCAAACGGTGTCGTTTATGATTTCGCCACCAAAAGGCCTATGCTTCCAATACGGTAAATTTTCTTCTATTACAGGTACCACATCAAGATGTGCCATTAAAATAATGGGTTTTAAAGATGGGTCAGAACCCTTCCATTTATAGAGAAAGCTAAAGGAATTGAAGACTTTCTTTTCTAGAATAGAATCAGCTAGGGGATAGGTAGTTTTTAAAAAATTTGCGAAATCCTGAAATTGAATCGAATCAAAATCAATCTCATTTTCAGGGGATACCGTTTTGATTTTTATGGCATTGGAGAAATTCTCAATAGAAGTGGTCCCAATATCAAGAATTTCGATGGGCTCGGCGTGTAATTGTACTGATTCGAAGGTAAAGGTGTTAAAGAGCAAATATGCTATGAAGAGAACTAGTAATACCGTTAGGGAAAGAATGGTTTTTTTTAGTCTTTTCATTGTTTAGAAACATTTAAGTTGTTGATGGTAGGTAGGCTTTCACGATTTGACCCAATCAAAATTAGGGTATCTGTACAAATGATACATTTTTTAGCTGTAAAATAGTGACCTCTAAAAAAAGGCCCCGTTAAAATATTCATGACTTGTTTATTCCTTTCTATAAAATCCACTAATTTACGGGACATTAATTAGAGCTAATGAAATATTTAAAGCACAGCGTCATTGTAAAGATAGTGGCAATTCTTTTTGTGGCAATAGGGATGTTGGGTTTTGGTTGTACTTCATCGAATTCTTCTACGAGGCTACATATAGTTACAGATCAAGACAATGACCTTTTCAAGATGTTGTCAAAAACACGGTACAACATAATCCGGTATGGAGATGTAGACAAAGCTTTGTCGAATGTTCCTGAGAACGGTAAATTAATTGTACTTGCACTGAATTATCCGGAAGAAAAAACAGCGCTTCCTCCCGATTTTTATGAAAGGGCAAAGGCCAAGAAGCTAAAAGTGTATGTCGAGTTTCCGAACCTCTTGGATGCCGAGGATACTGGCGATATCATAGAAACAAAAAAAGAGCGTCTTGTGGTAACCTCAGACGTCTTTGGAGATCATTTGCCCCAAATGAGTATTCTAGATGCTGGCCTATTTTCGTACGTGTCGATTTCGAGTAGAGCGGCCATTTTGCAGGGGGCAAAAGTAGCAGGTTTTAAATCGGCGGTTTATGGTCTAGACGAAACTGACCATTTCCCTATACTTTTTAAACAGGGTAATATGCTATTGGCCACCACCAAGTTGAGCAATATTATACAGGGTAGGTATTCACCGATAAAGGAATGGAACATCGTAATCGGTCATATACTTTCATTTTTGATAGATGATTTTGACACCGATATGGTCCAATGGGACCCATTGGTCAAGCCTACATATTCAAAAGAAGAACAACTGAATGAGAATGCGTATCGAATTGCCGTCGATCGTGGAAGTCAATGGTATGACAAGGGGCGATTTTTAATTCACCCCGAATGGAAGAGCCATTGGCAAGCCATAGATACCTTGGCACTCCCTGTGGGGCCGCCTATGGATCTTGACCGGCCTTCAGGCGATGGTTCATTAGGGGTCATGGAGGGGCATTATTCTTATATAAATCCAGATGGTAGCCAACCCTACCGCTATTGGTTGAGAGCGGATTGTGTGGCAGAGACGGCAATGACCATGGCCATGTCGAATTCCGTTCGTGAACGCGAAGGGCATTTGCAAACGGCTGAAAATTTAATGGATTTTCTTTTTAATACAGATACATTTATGACCGACAACAGTAAAAACCCCGATGGACCATCATATGGACTTATCGGTTGGGCCGATACAGCTCCCCATAAATATTATGGGGATGATAATGCTCGGGTGATTTTGGGTGGCCTTTTGACAGCACAGCTTCTTGGAAATAAAAAATGGGATCGATCATTGGAAAAACTAATTCTAGCAAATTTTAGAACTACAGGGGAAACCGGTTTTCGGGGGAATGCCCTTAACGGAAATAAAATTGAACCGTTGGGTTGGCGAGAATTGAACAATGGTCAGCTAATTAATCCGGCCCCGCATTACGAATCGTGGTTATGGGCGACTTACATTTGGTTATATGACAAAACCGGGTACAAACCCTTGTTGGAAAAGGCCAAAAAGGCGATAGCGACAACAATGGATTCCTATCCAAATAAATGGATATGGACGAATGGACTTCAACAAGAGAGAGCCCGAATGATTTTGCCCTTGGCTTGGTTGGTACGTGTCGAAAATACCGAGCGGCATAGGCGATGGCTTGGGAAACTCTGTGACGATCTACTGGAATACCAGGTAAGCTGTGGCGCACTTCAAGAGGTTCTGGGCGATCAACAACAAGGCAAGTATGGTGCGTCAAAAAGTAATCAGGCATACGGCACTTCTGAGGCACCGGTCATATTTTCAAACGGAGACCCTGTCGCAGATATGCTGTATACGAGCAATTTTGCACTCTTTTCATTAAACGAGGCCGCTCAGGCAACACAAGACGTAGTATATTTAGAAGCTGTCGATAGGCTTTCAGACTTTTTGGTGCGTATTCAGAGTACTTCTTCTGGAAGGGCCGATCTAGATGGTACCTGGTTTAGGGCCTTTGATTACGAAAATTGGGAATATTATGGTTCTAATGCCGACCACGGTTGGGGTGCCTGGGGCACGCTAACCGGGTGGACGCAGAGCTTTATTACTACGACTCTAGCTTTAAAATTGGAGCATACCAGTTATTGGGACAAGACCAAGAATTCGAGTGTCGGAAAGGGTTTTGATCAACTAAAGGGCACCATGTTACCGGGGCTTTAGACTATGACTTTTTAATACTTAATTACAACTACCCTGTTTATTGTTATAAGTATGTCTGAATTCGCAGCTGTTATTCTTTGTTCCTAAAGAGTTTCGGCAACATTTTGGCTTAGATATCCAGTTTTTGTGCCGCTTTTTAACTTGGGAATATACAAGTCTACTAAAAATGAATTAATTTAACTTACAGTATTTGAAATACGAGGTATGAAATTTGTTAGTAGCCAATTGGCCTATTATTTGAGAGATAGCGCATTTAAAAGAAGCGCAGGAAAGCTTTTAAAGTACATAGTGCTTTTAGGCGTGGTCGTCTTGATACATTCTGTTCTCTTCCACATTATCATGATTACAGTAGAGGGGCGGTATTATTCCTGGATGACAGGATTTTATTGGACGCTTACCGTTATGAGTACACTAGGTTTTGGGGATATCACCTTTGAATCTGATATTGGTCGACTTTTTAGTATTATCGTTTTACTCTCTGGAATAATATTGTTACTCGTAGTTTTACCATTTGCCTTTATACGGTTCTTCTATGTGCCCTATTTGGATTCCGCTAACAAGAACAGGGTTCCCCGCCATGTTCCAAAGGGAACTAAAGACCATATTATTATATGTTCTTTAGATTTGATTGCGAGAGACCTGACGGAGAAATTGGGTCAAGAAAAAATACCCTATTATCTCATTGAAAGTGACTCGAAAGTTGCATTGGAACGACATGATAATAATATTCCTGTACTACTGGGGGAATTAGACAGTGAGGAAACATTCCGCCTTGCTAATATAGATCAAGCAAAAATGGTTTTAGTAAACAGGAAAGATACTGAAAATACCAAAATTATACTTACCATTCGATATATAGCACCTGACGTGCCCATAGTGGTCATAGCAAATGAGGAAGAGGCAATTCACGTATTGGAGTTGAGTGGGGCTAACCATGTTTTACCCGTAAAAAAATGGCTGGGATCACAATTGGCCAATAGAGTAAATGCGCAGCATGCGAAATCTCATCCTATAGGGCAATATGAGGATCTTTTAATTGCAGAATTGGCTGTTCATAATACCCCTTTGGTTCACAAGACTATCCGTGAGACTAATTTTAGACAAAAATTTGGTGTCAGTATTGCCGCGGTCTGGAAAAGGGGTAGGTTGAAGCCCGCAATAAGCGATGAAAAACTTACGGAAGATAGTGTTTTGGTGATTATTGGAAATGAAGATCAACTTCATGGCATTGACGAGCTCTTTCATAACTTCAACGTGAATCCTCATCCCGTATTGGTCATTGGCGGTGGAAGAGTTGGTAAAGCCGCGGCAGAGACTTTATATGAAAATGGTATCTTGGTAAATTTGATCGATAAAGACCCCAACGTATGCAGAAAGGTAAGTCATCTTTGCAACAAGGTTTTTGAAGGTAACGCTTCTGATTATGACTTGTTAAAGGAAGCTGGTATCGCAGAGACGCCTTCGATTTTGTTATCGACCAATGACGACACCATGAATATTTATCTGGCCTCGTACTGTCGACAATTAAATAAGAACGTTAGAATAGTGAGCCGAATTTCGGATACCAGAAATATAGATATCATACATCGCGCAGGGGCAGATTTTGTTTTAAGCTATGCCACCTTGGGTTCTGTGGCAGTCTTGGCTATTGCCAAAGGGCAAAAACTTACAGTTCTAGGAGAAGGGGTCAGACTGTTTATTTCTTCCATCCCCAGTTCGTTATTTGGCAAAACGCTCGCTGAATCAGGAATCGGTGCCAAGACCGGTCTTTCTGTAATTGCGATTAATGAAAATCAAAAGGTCATTACGCAATTGACAGCGAAAACCATACTTTCTCCTGGAGCTGAAATCGTTATGATCGGAAATGCAGAAATGAAGCAGAAGTTTAATATGGAATTTGACATTGGGCAGTGACATTAAGCTTCCAAGCGGGAATTGGATGACCCATGGCTTATTTAACTCAGTTTTAATATTGTTAAAATAATTTTAAACAGTATTTGGCATTTGCTAGATGTTTATTGTTCAATTATTTTTATATATTTTTAAACAAAATGTAATTATGGATATTTTAAAGGAAGCCAAAATTTTTGAGGAGACCAAATTGACTCATATGTCTACTAGTGATAGAGTGGTAGCCTCAAGAGAAGCAAAACGACTTATTTTAGAAATAAACGAAATATACAAGAAAACAAAAGATGCAACTTTAATGGACATTATGAAGCGGTTAACCGCTAAGAAAAAAAGAATTGATGTGCGATTAAAGGGAAGACCCGATTCGGGAATATAAGCATATGATAAACAACCCCATAAGTTCTAGTAACAGCTTTAAATCCGCTTTGTTAGAACTCTGCTGGGCATAATCAAAGGGAATATATTGAGTCAGTATTCAATTCGAATCGATGCTAATCTTTCTCTTGACCGGTTTTTCATTTACAAACTTTGTAGGATAGTCCTTTAATTTTTTCCCTTGTGTTCGTTTTATCTTGAAATCTCAACAACTACATTTCCTCTTTTGTGCCCCAGGTCAACATATTCATGGGCCTTTACGATTTCATCGATTCGAAAACTTCTATCTATCAAAGGCGTTAATTCCCCTTTTTCAGCTAGCTCTTTGATTTTTTGAAGATGTTCACTTTTTTCCTTTGTAAGCATTTGAACAGTAACGAATTTGCCTCCTTTACTTAAAACTTTTTTTGCCTTTGATTTAGTTGTTTTTCCAACAGCATCAAAAACGATATCGAATTTATTTTTATATAATGAATAGTCGTTTTTTTTGTAATCTATTAAACTGTCTGCTCCAACCGATTTGAGCATTTCAAAATTAGAACTACTGCATACTGCAGTTACAGTTGAACCCTGTTGTTTTGCAAGTTGAACGGCATAACTACCTACGCTTCCGGAAGCTCCATAAATCAGTATATTTTGCCCCCTATTTAAATTTCCTTTCTCTAATAAATACATGGCCGTCATAGCTCCAATAGGTAAAGCGGCAGCTTCCTTGAAACTAAGATTTACGGGTTTAAAATCGACAACACCATGTTTCCACTCTTGTGGTAAACAAATGTACTCCGCGTAGGAGCCGTAGGGGAGCATTGTCGTGGTTCCAAAAATAGAATCACCAATATCGAACTTCGTTACATTTCTCCCTTTGTCTTCAATAACGCCCGACAATTCATGACCTAGAATTTTCTTTTTAGGTTTAAAAAGGCCAAATATAAGTCTTGCCGGTAACCAGAAAAGTGGTGGAAAATCTGAACCACGAAGTCTCACATCACCAGATGTAACAGTTGCCGCATGTATCCTGACAAGAATTTCATTAGCCTTTGGGTGTGGTTTTTCCACTTCCATTATTTTGAGTACTTCTGGAGGGCCATACTTTTTATAAATAGCGGCTTTCATATTAATTCTTTCTTAAATAATACGCGGCTTCTCAGCGCGTATGATTGATTATTAATCTAAAGATAGCATATACTTGGCAAGTAGAGACAAGCCTGAAAATTATGCATGGATCTTGGCTATTTGGCCAGAATCGGCGATTAATTATACATGGCTTAAGCGTGCTTTATTTATTTCTAGGGCATAAAAAAAGAACAAAAGTGAGAATTAAGGTTAATAAAAATGTTCAAATGAAGACTTTGCCAGCAGTGATAATCTTCTCTGTCTTACTACTAAAACCACGTTCAGTTCTGTGAAATCCAGATCTAAATGCAAATTGCCCTACTTTCAACCAGCTCGAAAGTTTAAAAGATTAATTTCGCTATCAAATTAATAAAACTATGAAGCGAAAATCCATTTTACTTCTATTTTCGTCACTTTTTTCTCTGTTACTGTGTGGATATTGGGCCTTTGCTCAAAAGACCAATACACCTGAAATTTATTTAGATCCTATCTTTAAAGTTAATTACGGTGAAGCTACTGCGGACAAACCCCAATCAAAATCATGGACAAACAATTATGGCCAATGGCTGATAGTTGGTGATGAAGACGGCCCTAAACTATTGAAAAAAGATACTTTAGGATGGACGAGTCAATATACGGTTAATCGAGCATGGCTGGGCTTACCGAGTAGGGCAGACGTATGGAGTAAGGGGAATGAGGCGCACATCGTCTTAGTTGGAGAATGCGCTTTGAATGTAGTTCAAATAACGTATTCCCGCCATAGCGGGCAATACGAACATCAATGGAAGGGTAATCTTCCCATTCCTCAGGACTGCCAATCTCTTGAAACTGCAACCATTACCCAAGATTCAGAAAATCAATTTTGGGTTTGTGCAGACCTAAATGAAAAAATTATGGTTTGGCATTCCGACAATGGCAGAGATTGGTCTGAACCATTTGCACTTGCAGATAACATCAATAAAGATGATATTTCCTTAATAGTCCGGCTAAAAAATCAAGTATCGGTTATCTGGTCGAACCAAAACACCCAATCAATCAATGAGCGAATTCATTATGATGGGGATGCCCTCAATGATTGGTCAGCACCTATTATCGTTCAGGAGGGCGATAATAACGCAGACGATCACTTGAATGCTACAGTGTTTGACAATGGGGAAATGGCTTTGGTCACCAAGAATAGTGTGGACGAAATCAATCAACCTCAGTTTGTATTGCGAGTAAGGGACAAGCAGGGCAAATGGACAAACGTGCCATACGAAAACCTTACTGTAGAAAGAAGTCCTAGCCGACCCATTATTAATCATGTCGAATCGGGAAAAATATATGAAGTACATTCAGTCAGAAATCGAGAGCGTAATCGGTATTTTATTTCTGTCAATGAAATAATAGGGAAGAAAGATGGTTGGGAGTTTAGAGAACTCATCCAATTAAAAACCAAAATAAACGGGAAAAATGGTGATGCTACTTCGAGTAAGGCCAGTTTTTCAGCCGACGAAGCTAAACTTATATTTTTCTCCGATGATTTGGGTAATATTTATTCATTTGACCTCGATACATTACAATAGGCTTAGCTTTTTAGTATTAGGAGAGGAAATTCTTGTGTTTTGTACTGTAGTCTGAATTCTATTTTTTCGTTCAAAATTAATACAAAGCCTTCGTACAAATGATGTAGACACATTTTGCGACAATTGCCGTTTGCACTTTGCTAGTGGTCTTGTATTATTCGTTCTTGAATTACACCATTTTTTATAACCAAATTAATTGACAATGTATTGCTTATCGATTTCAAAGGGTTCTTGTCCAATAAAATCATATCTGCAATCTTTCCTTTTTCGATTGAGCCTAATTCGTTTTGTACTTCAAGCATTTTGGCAGCGTTTAAAGTGCCCATTTTAATTATTTCGAGGGGTTCCATACCACCAAGCTCCATCAATTGCATTTCTTCATGCAAACTGTATCCGGGTAGAATAAAATCATTTCCCGTATCTGTTCCAAGCACTATGTTCACTCCATTTATAGAGAGTTTGATTAAATCCTCCACTTGAAATTCCACTATCTGTTTCAATGTAGGATTATCAAAGTTGTAAAATTCCTGAAAGTACTTTAAAAATTCCTCAGCCCTAAAAACATACTCCGGATTCTTCATTTTTTCAAATTCTTCTGCGGGATAAATCTCCTGTAACTGGCCACCCCCGAACCATTCCGGATGTTTAGGATACATCATGCTCTTGTCAAGCATCAAGGTGGTAACCCACGATACACTGTCGCGATATATTTTTTGAATAAGTTCCCTGTCCTTCTCAAAATCTAAGTCTAAACCTGTATAGTGGAGGATATTGTTAATGCCGGCATCAATAGCCATTTTTAGTTCAATGTTATCGCTCACATGTACGAATACCCTTGTTCCATTTTTCAGGGCTTCGTTAGTTACATGATCGATGAACTCTTGTGGCATACGCTCCACGAAAGGTGGGTATGGGCCATCTTCGACTGTCAACTTTATTCCGGAGATCGGATATCTTGAGACGCTCTTCACCAACGCAGAAATTTGAGTCGTATCTTTTAGAAGGAAAAATGATTCTCCCTCTTTCCAATTACTACTGACATACGTCTTCACCGGGTGGCTTCCTTCTACAATGAAATGCTGACTGGTATGGTATACTCTTGGAGACGGAATGGAATCCTGTTCACCCATTTCGCGCATTCGCTTGAAGTAGTCATTGGTGCAAGTGCTTCCACCGGTGACCAATATGGAGGTAACTCCATAATGCATAAATCTGGGAAAGTCACTACTATAATCACTGGTGTGGGTATGACAGTCAAACAAACCAGGAATTAAAAACTTTCCAGATCCATCAATTCTATTTTCGGTTTGAGTTATTTTATCTGAATTGATGGCAAGAATACGATTTCCTTTGATAAGGACATTCATTCCCGTCTGAAGTTCGGTACCGGCGCCATCTATTAAATTAACGTTGGAGATGATCAAGTCAAATACTGGTTCTTTATTGGAAGTACATCCAACCAAGAGTACTAAAACAAATAGCAAGGTTTTCATGTCATTATTAAAATACCGTCAACAATGGTGTACTAACAAGTTACGATATTTCTATTTTGGCAGTATTATTAATTTAGGAGGACGGTTATCATATCAACTGATGACATCATGATTTAGTAAATATCCGGCTGTGAAGCTGATAAGTACTCTAAAAGGTTCGTTTAATAAAACTACGATATTTCTATCTTATTTATGCGAATTCCAATTTCAAGACTTACAAATCGTTTTTATACCTTGAGATCAATAAAAAATTGACCTTAAAGCCCTTGTCCGTAGATGTGACTTTGGCTTTGAACAACGACCGTATTATCGAGTTCGGCACCGCGTATAGGTTCGACGAGAACATAGGGGGCTTTGTGCTCTTTAACATTTCGAACAATTTCGGGGTCGGCTATGCCTATGAGGCCGATCTTGAATCGACGATCATGAATTCCGCCAACGGTACCCACGATATTTTCCTTAGGGTACAGCTGTGATTTCAATACATAGTTGGATAAAATTACTGTTTCACCAACCTTTTTTGATAAATTAAAAACGGATCAAGAATTAGTTACATCATACGGCGGTTTAGCAGACCGCCTTTTTTGAAATGTAAAGAATTCTTTATCTGAGTGCCCATCCTTGGTTTCTTTTGTATTCTCATTATTATGTTTTGAAGCAGAATTCTGTGGAAAATTTAGGTAAGAATGATACGCCGTGAACTTTAATTAATTGGTTCTGAATAATGATAGCTTCTCTCTTCCATAATCCCGAAAAAGATAAATCCGAAATATTATCTGACAATTTCAAAACCTTTTTTATTAATCCTACACGTATAAGTGATTTTTTGATTTTAACTGGCCAGTGAAAATTCTAAGAATGAAAAAAGCAGTATCTTTTTTACCTGATAAATTGACCGTCAGGCCTGAATTGTAAATTTAATTTTCTGTATTGCTTCATTCAACCATATGATTATGATCAAAATAGTACGTCCTATTAAGTTTAGGCTTAGACTCAATATATGGTACTTCGGCTTACTTGTATTATTTCTATTTATGAGTTGTGAAAATATGCCTTCCTCCACAAAGGAAGCAGATACGGATTGGCCTGTATACTTAGGTGGTAATAGCGGTCGACAATACTCCCCCTTGAACCAAATCAACAAAAAAAATATAAACCGCTTAAAGCTTGCCTGGGAATTTTCTACAGGCGATGTTAGCGTTGATGAACGCACACAAATGCAGTGCAATCCGATAATCGTTGATGGAATATTATATGCCAGCTCCCCTAAGTTGAAGGTTTTTGCTTTGAATGCGGGTACAGGTGAAAAAATTTGGATGTATGACCCCTCCGCCAAAATATCAAATTTTGGTATGAATGTCAATCGCGGGGTTACTTATCACCGCAATGGGAATCAAGAGCGTATATTTTTTACGGCAGGCCCTGACTTGTTCGTCTTGGATGCAAAAACCGGAAAGTTGGATAACAATTTTGGCACTGGTGGTAAAGTATCGCTTAAAACGGGATTGGGATCAACGGCCCAGGGGCTGTACGTTGTCTCCACTTCTCCGGGAATCATTTACAAGGATCGAATTATCTTGGGAACACGGGTTTCGGAAAATGCCGATGCGGCCCCGGGCACCATCCAGGCATTTAACGTAAATACCGGCAAACTAGAATGGACGTTCAACACCATTCCGAAACCCGGTGAAATGGGTTATGACACTTGGCCAGAAGAGGCATACAAAAATGTAGGTGGGGCCAATGCCTGGTCCGGAATGAGCCTTGACGAAGACCGCGGTATCGTTTTTATCCCTACGGGATCTGCATCATTTGATTTTTGGGGCGGCAATCGTATAGGCGATAATCTATTTGCCAATTGTATTCTTGCCTTGGATGCCAAATCAGGGAAGTATCTCTGGCATTTTCAATTGGTACATCATGATCTATTAGATCGTGATGTTCCGGCACCGCCTACTTTGGTAACGGTTCAACACAAGGGGAAATTAATCGACGCTGTTGCACAGCATACAAAGTCCGGATTTTTATTTTTACTCGATAGGGAAAATGGCAAACCGCTATTTCCGGTTGAGGAACGGACCGTTCTTCCTTCCGATCTGAAAGGGGAACTTGCTTCATTGACACAGCCTTTTCCCCTCAAGCCACCGCCGTTTACCCGACAGCGATTTGCTGCCGAAGATATTACAAATATCTCCCAAGCATCACATGACTCTGTGGCAAAAAGGTTGGCGACCTTGCGAACGGGGGAACCGTTTATTCCTCCAAGCGAGCAGGGAACAATTGTTTTTCCAGGATTTGACGGCGGGGGAGGATGGGGCGGTTCTGCCTTCGATTCAGAAACAAGTATGTTGTATATTAATGCCAAAGAGATCCCTTGTATCATTACCATGGAAGAAATAGATATTTCTACATCCGGAGAACCTTTGGATACAGGGGCGTCCGTATACCGGTCGAGATGTGTAATGTGCCATGGTAAAACGATGGAAGGTGATGCCTCTGGAACCTACCCTTCCCTTATCGATATTGCTGAAAAGCGCTCGAAGGAAGAGGTTATGGAGATTATTGATAACGGTCGCGGTTTTATGCCCGGTTTCAAACACATCTCGGAGGCAGAAAAAAAAGCGGTCATAAATTACGTCCTTGGACTTGAACACAAAGTAGAAGATATACATGAATTAGGAAAAGTGGCCAATGATGGAGTATCAAAATATAACCACACGGGCTACAACCGTTTCTATGACCCGGAAGGCTATCCAGCGATTAAACCGCCTTGGGGGACATTGACAGCCTTCAATCTTAATAAAGGTACTTTGGCCTGGCAGGTGCCCTTGGGAGAGTACGAAGAATTGACCGCAAGGGGCATTCCAAAAACGGGGACGGCGAATTATGGAGGCCCAGTTGTTACTGCAGGCGGTCTACTTTTTATCGCTTCTACGGTCGATGAATATTTCCGGGCCTTTGACAAGTATACGGGTGAGGAACTTTGGAAATACAAATTGCCCGCCGGTGGTTTTGCCACCCCCAGCGTGTATCAAATTGACGGTAAAGAGTACGTAGTAATTGCCTGTGGTGGTGGAAAAGCAAATTTGCCGTCGGGCGATAGGTATCTTGCTTTTAGCCTGTGAAGCGAACTATTCTTGGAAGATAAAATTAAAGCCCTGTAAACGTTTTATTCACAGGGTTTTTCGAATTGTTTTAGGTATCGAATAGGGGAGAAAAAGGGGCTATCCATATATTCTCAATATGGTTGTTTTTACTTCGTAAGGGATAACAAATAGGTCTCTCCGTTTTTTAGATGTTTTTGCTGTATTTCAGGAGACATTTTATCAAACATGTGTACCAGCATTCCCAATCGTCGATTTGATAAGAAGAAATCACGGTGTGAATGCATAAATCTCCAAAAAAGGCCATCCCAAACTTCTTGCCATTCTCCTTTCTTATAGTTACTCATTTTCATTAAATAATTGCTGCCACTTATGTAGGGTTTGGTGGCTATTAAACCTCCATCTGCGAATTGACTCATTCCGTATACATTGGTTACCATAACCCAGTCGTATGCATCTATAAAGAGTTCCATGAACCATTTATATACTTCGTCGGGGTCAAACTCACAGAGCATCATAAAATTACCTAATACCATCAGACGTTCAATATGATGGCAATAGCCGGTTTGCAATACTTTTTTAATGGTTTGGTCAACTGGGGGAATGCCCGTAGAACCATCGTAAAAAGAAGCGGGTATTTTCTTATCGAATTTCCAGAAATTACTTGTGCGTTCTTCACTTCCCCTAGATTCATAAATTCCTCTGATAAACTCTCGCCATCCCATAATTTGACGGACAAAACCTTCCGTTGAGTTAATCGGAACATTATTTTCTTCAGCATATAACAAGCAAGCATCAATTACCTCTTTTGGTGTTATTAGGCCCACATTTAGCATGGGTGATAAAACACTATGGTTTAGTATAGAATTTTCAGCGACAATCGCATCTTCATAAACACCAAATTCCATAAAACGTTGCTCAAAAAATTGATGTAACCATAGTGCTGTAGTTTCAAAATTTGTAGGGTATAAGGAATACTCGGTAAGACTTCCCAGACCGTTCTCGAAATATGTTTGTACATACTGATTAGCTTCTTCATAATAAGTATCAACGTCAGGAAATTGAATCGATGGAGGTGCCTTTTTAGCTGGATACTTCTTTCTGTTTTCGGTATCAAACGTCCATTTCCCTCCTGTTGGTTTTCCATCAGCTTCTATAAGGATATTTCTTTTTTGCCGCTGCTCTTTATAAAATGTGGTTTGATGATATTTCTTTTTATCGCTTCGAAAGAAAGTGGCTAAATCTTCTTTGGTATTCAAGAATAAGGGCGAGTTGTATACCGTTGTTAAAATTTTGTTCTCCAAACAACTTTTTTCAATTCGCTTTTGAAGCCAATCATCTGTTGGGTCAATGTAATTAATGTGTTTAACACCTAGACATTCGAGTTGTGCAATAAGCTGTCTTATGTCTGCAATTTCTTCCATTGCTTCTACATAAATAACTTCAAAATTTTTCTTTTTAAGAAAATCAGCATAACACTTCATTGTAGCTCTATGAAAAGCTATTTTTTGCTTGTGAAATGGGTATTGTCTGAAGAATAAGTATTCTTCAACCAAGTACAGGGGTGCATCTACCTTAAAAAGTGGCGATTCTTGAAATAATTGATGCGGGAATACTAGGCTGATGTTTTTCATTTATTCTTTCTACAACGTTCGCTACAATATTTTACGGTGTACCAATCCTTTTCCCATTTTTTGCGCCACGAAAAGGCACGCTCACAAACCACACATATTTTTTGCGCAAGATGTTGTTTTTTCATCACTTAAATTCTGGCACTTCGTTTACTCTCACGTACGGATATTTTTCAATTTTACGTAAAGAATAATAACTATTCAAGCCTGAAACCCCAACTGCATCGGTAGCCTCTAAGTCAATGTCATCACCTACTATGGCTGCGTCGGGAAAGATGAGATGTTCTATCTCCCCAATAATAAAAACAGTTCCATTTTGTTCAATATTAAGCGCTTCCTTAAAGCGCATCCCCATCTTAAAAATACTTTCCTTTACAAAGGGAGCTTTAAATTTCTTGATGTACTGTTCGGAAAGATTACAACGTTCAAATTCTGATATAGTCGAATCAAATTTAGCAGATGTATAATGTGCGTTCATTACAATTTCAGGATGGATATGATTAATGGTGTATAGGCCGATTTTTTGGATATTGTGATATGTATGGCCAACCTCCGCAGTTTGAGGTCTAGCGACGAAACCTAGAAGGGCAGGATTACTGCCCAAATGAACTACCGAGCTAAAAATTGCCAGATTTGTTTGTCCTGTTTCGTCAATAGTACCTATAAGATTTGCGGGTCTTATGCCTGTTACCGAATTGATGATTTTTAATCTGCTTTTGCGGTCAAGCTGTTCAATGTCCTTATTAGTGTAGATCATAATTTAATTTATTTACATATGTCCTTTTATGTGTTTAATATGCTCCATAAAAAGTTATGTGTAATAAGTTTTATTTTGGCGATTCGTTTGCTTTCTTGTACGTCTAAATGGGAAATAAATAATATTCGCATTTAAAAATGCTACTCATAGTTAATGCCATTGCAATGATTTTCCTAAATCCGCAGTGCTGAATGCAAATCATACTACACTTTAGCTATACCATATTTAAAGCTTACTATTTTCAAAAGATATGCTGTTTTAAAGGTATTTCAAAAGCAAAGATGGACGGGTACTATTTTTTCTTTTCGAACCGCACGGCTCTAAAGTTCTCAATGACTTCCTATAAATAATTTACAAAATTTGTTTTAAAGTAGGTATTTCCGAGGTTATCAGCTGAAATGAATATTAAAATTCCTGACCATATTTAAGTATTGGCAATGCTTCCCCACTTTTCAACACAGTGCATTAGTCCAACTTTTCAAGCTGTTTCAACACCTCATTCGCTTCGTAAGCCTTTTGGTCGCTCATTTTTCGATTGGTGCTAGATAGGCCATGTGCCTCTTTTAAAAGTTTTTGGTATTGTGCTTGTAATTTTTCTTTCTCTGATTTCTTTTTGAATAGTCCGAACATCTTGATTTTACCTTTTGTAAGAATTAAAACGCTATGAATTACATGATAAAATTACAAAATGTTTAATTAAATAAGAAATATGTTAAACAAAAATATACAGGATTATTTTGATTCCACTTTAGCTTACCAAAAAGGTGTTGGTAAAGCTTGCACAAGCAGCAACTAAAAAATCCCGTAATTAACGGGATTTTAGTAGTGTAGAATTAGGCCTGTTATTTGGTCATTTGCTTCACCTTTTTCTTTGCGGAGTTTTTTGTCCGGTCATAATTATCGGCGACTGTTGATTCAATATCATTGACAGTTTTTTTCAATTTGTCCCCGACTTCGTTCACAGACGATTTTAGTTCTTCCTTTTTCTCAGGCGACATGGTTTTATATTTCCAGAAAGCCCATGCCCCAGCACTAATTCCTAATAAAGCAAGTAGCCCTTTTTTATTATTTGTCTTCATTTTATGTTTATTTATTAAGTTTTTAAGAAGGTAGTTCAAAAGCAGATTAAAGCATAGCCTTCCTAAATTTTGTTTATGCGAAACTATGGTAATATTACTGCAAGTAGTAACACAATCAAAAAGAGTTTTAATCTAAAAAACTTATCCGACCAATATATCAATTTTGGAGGAATAGTATTTGAAATACAGGTGCTTGATGTTATATCTGTCGGATGGTGGCTTGGTGTTAGATGGCTTTTCAGAAGCCACTACCTTATAATGAAATTTCTGAATTTAGCAATGTCCTAAATCGGGTAAGACTACATTTGCCAATTAGGTCAGGGTTTTTTTGTTTTCATTTCAAAGCTTAAAATCAATTTTACTTATTCATAAAAACAAAAAAACCATAACGAAAGTTATGGTTTTCTTTTTGCGGAGAAAGAGGATCTCTCCAAAATCAGTAAATTCTAGTATTTTGGACCTTTTGAGAGGGCCAAAATTTGGATGACACCGAAAGGGACACCTTTTTAACGTTATTTTAACTTTTTGACAACTTCTAAATGTAAGTTTCAGATTTGTGGTGACTAGAACTTCGTATTAAAGGGGTCAAAACGAGGCTCACAAAAAGTAGTGGAGCTCTTACCACAGAACAATGCGGGTGGCTTAAGGTAATGGGATCATATTCTTATACCAAGTGGACGGGTCTAATATAACTTATAATCTATAATACTCCCCAAGCATATGATAATTAATAATACTTTATTTGCCAACTTCCTGGGTCTTTAACTATTATCATTGCGGCAACGGTTACTCTTCAAAAAGAATCTAATGATGTAAGCCTCATATTATTTGTTCTGAAGCTCTGTTTGGTTTAACG
>CBDULZ010000031.1:0-48780 GCA_965368185.1 uncultured Kriegella sp. | reverse complement strand
AATATGTTTTAACGAAAAACATGGCCATCATGGTTTTTTTCGCCTTGCTGATGTTATTTGCAGCGATTACCATGCTAAGGAAAAAGAAGTTGGAGGTAGTTGAAAACCAACGCCCCCTACTTAATTATCCTTTAGTAATCTTAGAAGGTATTGTTGTGGGCACATTAACAGGTATTGTAGGAATCGGCGGTGGATTTTTAATCATTCCCGTATTGGTCTTAAGTTTAAAACTGCCTATGAAGAAAGCCATAGCGACCTCGTTGGTTATTATTGCCTTAAAATCACTTATAGGATTTACGGGCGATTTAGGGCAGATGGAAATCAATTGGGCCTTTCTATTGAGTTTTACGGTTCTTTCGATATTAGGGATACTATTGGGAATTTACATATCTTCCTTTGTAGAGGGAGAAAAACTTAAAAAATCCTTTGCTTGGTTGGTATTGCTAATGGCCTTCGGCATTTTTTATAAGGAACTTTTTTAAGCGGGACTGAAATATTCAGGGTTTAGGATGGTTTTGGAACAATAATCAAAATACATCAAATTGAACCATTTGTAATAGAACTATGGCCGTAAAAGGCATTTTTGATCCAATCGTTACAGAATTTGAAACAAAACTTACATTTTTTTTGAACCGCAAGTTGTACTTTTAAAGTATTCATCACGCATCCCCCTTAGTATTCCCCCAAATACGGTTTAAACAAATTATATCCCTTTTAACTGGATATAGCGTCATATTCAATACTAAAACTACACTATGAAAGCATTTCGACTACAACCAAATTTCTCTTCGATGGTTTTGTTTATGACAGTTCTGATGATGTCATGCGGCCGCTCAGACGTTGCTGAGGATAAAAAAGAAGTAATGTCAATTTTAAAAAATGAAACGGAAGCCTTTGCCGAGGGCAATTATGAAAAATGGGCTGACTATTGGAAACAAAGTCCGGATATTCTTTTTACCTATACAATGAACAACCAATCAAACACCGTAGTAGGATTTGAAACATTGGGCGGACTAATCAATGGGGTAATGGCCTCAAGGGAAAAAAATGAATCTTCCAATTTTTCCCGTGACTATCATGACCTCCAAGTTAACGGTGATATGGCATGGGCTCATTTTACGCAAACGGATACTTTGGATGGTATTCCCACAAAAAAGCACGAATCCCGAACATTGCAGCGTATAAATGGCCATTGGAAAATCATTGGATCCAATATCGTAAACCAAACATCCTTTGGGCAAGATCAATTTCTACTAAAAGCCAAAGAAATAGAGGGGGTGACGCATATTTCAATAAACGATTTTCCAAAGGATATGATTGTGAACCATGTAAATGGCTGGGGCGGCATGACCGTGGCTGTCAACGAGCCCCCGGCAGGTACCGACTTTGCTCCCCTGCTGGAAGGCTTGAAAAACAACAGTTGCCAAGTACCCCATTGGGGCTATTTGGAGAAAGGCACCATACGCATGAAGTACGACGATGGCAAAGAGGAAACACTAAATTCGGGCGAGGTGTTCTACATGCCGCCTGGCCATACTGCGGTGGTCGAAAAAAATGCCAAGCTCATCGAATTTAGCCCCCAAGCTGAATTTAAGGAAGTGGTGGAGCATATTGAAAAGAAAGTGGCTGCAATGCAGAATCAATAAAAGACCTGCAAGGTGTTGTCCGACTTTTTCGGCGGACCTCCTTGTAGGTCTGAACCGGTAATTGGGAAAAGTAACATAGGCCTGACAGGTCCCTAGAAAAGCTTGGAAGAGTCTCGAAACAAATTAAAGTAAACAAATTAAAAAACATAAAAATCATGATAGAAACGGAAGAGAACAAAACGAAAGAATTGGAAAAAAAACTGGAAGGCATATTCAAAAGATGCGGTGAACGCGCTGCACACTATGATGCCAATAATTTATTTTTTCAAGAAGATTTTGACGAACTCAAAGAGGCTGGGTATTTGCTGATAGCCGTTCCTCAAGAATTTGGCGGCTATGGAATGTTACTAGACGAGGTAGAGCAGCTTACAAGAAAATTGGCCTACCATGCGGCACCTACGGCGCTTGCGCTAAATATGCATATCTATTGGACCGGTTTGGTAGCCGATTTATGGCGAGGAGGGGATACTTCGATACAATGGCTTCTCGAAGAAGCGGGAAAAGGCAAAGTTTTTGCCGCCGGTCATGGGGAATCGGGTAATGATTCTCCCGGAACCTATTCGACTTGTAAGGCGGAAAAGGTAGATGGCGGATATAAGTTTACCGGGCATAAGATGTTCGGTAGTCTGACCCCAGTATGGGATTATTTAGGTTTTCATGGTCAAGATAATAGCGACCCTGAAAATCCCCTGGTCATACATGCCTTCATGCCCAGGGAAACTGAAAATTATGAGATCAAAAAATCTTGGGACGATGTTTTGGGCATGCGTGCCACGCGATCTGACGATACCATTTTGAATGGCATTTTCGTACCTGATGAATTGATTGTTAGAAAATTGCCAACAGGTTTTAAAGGAATGGATGGTTTCGTACTCGGTATTTTCTGTTGGGCCTTAATGGGGTTTGCGAATGTCTATTATGGACTGGCCCAACGTGTGCTGGATTTGGTTCTTGAGAAGTTGCCACAAAAAAAATCCATTTCTTTTGATCGGCCCTCTATGGCATACAATGGGGTAATACAGCACGATGTTGGCGAAATGGTCATGGAAATCGAAGGAATCGGTCCCCATTTAGATACGATTGCCCGTGAGTGGAGCGAGGGTAAAGATTATGGTCCGGCTTGGGGCGTAAAAATTGTTGCGGCCAAATGTCGTTCGGTAGAAGGTTCTTGGAAAGTTGTAGACAAGGCGATGGATATCATGGGCGGATACGGGTTACTACGCAAAGCAGGTTTTGAACGTTTGTTCCGTGATGCACGATTGGGCAAAATACATCCGGCAAACAGTTATCTATCGCGTGAATTTTTGGCGAAGGCTATGTTGGGGATCGACCCGGACCTTCAGCCTAGATAGTCCTATTTCATGCCGATAAACATCAAAATAAGAGCAGCTAAACTTGCCGACTTGGAAATAGTTTACGTCTTGGCCTTGCAATTGAGTGAATCGGTACTGATCGACAAAAAAGCATTGGATAGGAATTTTAAAACATTACTCAATGATAAAAACCACTTCGTCTTAATTGCAGAAAATGGAACGTCAGTGGTCGGGTACCTATCAGGCTATTTGCATACTACCATATATGCCAATGGAAAAACGGCCTATGCAGATGAAATCGTGGTAACTCTTAAAAACCGAGGTAAAAATATAGGAAAAAAGCTGATGTCAGAATTTGATAAAATTGCGAAGTCCAAGCATTGTGTTTTGGTTTCTTTAGCGACCTCGGTAGCTAATGTGTTCTATGAAAAACTGGGCTATTTTTCAAAAGCATCCTATTTCAAGAAATATTTGGACTGATAAAGGGAGTATTTCCTAGGGTATTTGGCGTTGATGATGGACTCATGAAATCTAGTCCACACCTAACAGAAAGTTAAGATTGTTAAGGAATGCTTCGCGAGACTTGCACGGAAAAGTCCATCGGTAGTACGCAGAAACTTTTATACTAACCTCTTAAAGGATGTGAATCAAAAAAACATCGAATAATCCGCTTAAAACATATAGAATGAAAGCTTTCAAAAAATGCCTTTTTATCTTGGTGCTGGTAATGGGGCTTGCTGCCTGCAAAACCCAAAACACTACGGTACGACCGAAAGCCGAAACCGTTGCGGTCGACCAGCCCAAATCAATCGATATCCGAGGCGAACAACTGCACTATATCGAAATGGGAGAAGGTGATCCCTTGATCTTTATCCACGGCACTATAGGCGATTATCGCGCATGGCTTTCACGTATGGAACCCTATTCAAAAGATTACCGCGTAGTGGCCTATAGCCGTCGATATGCCTACCCAAACGAGCAAAAATTTGATTCATTGGTCGATTATTCGGTGCGTATCCATGCTGATGATCTATATGCCCTCATTAAAAAGTTAGGTTTTGAACAAGTACACCTTGTCGGGCACTCCTATGGAGCATTTACGGCTTTGACCATGGCCCTTGACCATCCAGAAATGATAAAATCCTTGGTTTTGGGCGAACCCCCGGCGGCATCATTGCTCGAAAATGTAGCAGGTGGCGAAGAACTTTTCGTAGGTTTTTTGGAAAACCATATCAGACCTGCGGCCCAAGCTTTTCGGAATAATAAAAATGAAGAGGGACTTGAACGATTTGTTCAAGGAGTTTTGGGCGCGGACTTTCGCCTGAGCGAGGTCCCTCCCGAGGCAAAACAGGCATGGATGGACAATCTGTTGGAACTTTGGGGATCGGCCCTTACGGAGAGTTTTTTGCATTTGGATTCCGCAAAAATAAAATCGTTGGAGATACCTGTATTGTTGTTGGTCGGGGATCGCTCGCCAAAATGGTTTTTGGAAATTTCAAAGGAGCTCGACCGTTTGTTGCCCGAAAGTAGTTATGTGACCTTGAAAAACTCCTCGCACGGACTGTATTTTGAGAATCCCGAGGATGCGGATCGAGCAGTAAAGGAGTTTCTGGGGAGGAATTGATTTGAACCCAAAAGAATTCAACGAAGTAATTACCCAAGGTGGTAAAAAAATGGCTGAGTACGAGGAATAACCATGGGCCCAATTCTCAGGAATCAATAACCGAAGAAAATGAGAAGTTACAACGTACCATTTAGACGATTACATCTAATGATTGTGCTGCTATGTGTTTCACTGATATCATATGGCCAAGCAGATAGTGATGTAAAAGTGCAGGTAGAGGACGGTAACGGTTTCAAATTTTCTGGCAATATTGGTTTGAATACCAACGGTATTTCCCCGGTACCGGCATTTTCGTTGGGCAAGCCCGCAATCATGGGTTTTTTTTCGCTGCGGAAGAACAGGTTCAGTTTTGATCCCGAGGTTGCCTATTCCACTGACGGTACCCCTTGGTTTTTCAGCAGTTGTTTTCGGTATCGAATATTCGGTAAAAAGAACTTTGGTATAAAAGTGGCCGCAAACTGGAATATTTCACATAGTTATCCCGAAGTTGTTGAGAACGGTGTGGTAAAGACCACAGCGAAAGCGGAGCGATATTTGGTTTTTGAGTTTATACCAACGTATAAGCTTTCGGAAAAATTCAGTCTAGGGTCGGCCGTTTTCGTAGGTCGCGGCTTTGATAGAGGCTCGTTAAAACAAATGCACTTTATTTCATTGGTTGGAAACATTACAAGACTACGTCTATCAGAAAAACTGTATTACAGCTTTTTTCCGCAAATATTTTATTTGAATTTAGATGGTGATACGGATAGCCTTTTTGTTTCCGGCGTCGCTGGAATTGGCCATAAGAAACTTCCGTTTTTTTTATCTACTCAAATGAACCAACCTATGGTCACCTCTTTTTCGCCCAATCCCGGATTTTCGTGGAATATTGGGGTGACCTATACTTTTTGAATCGTCTGGGTTATCCACATATAAAAAGTAGTATATTGTAAATTAGGTAAATAAGCCACTCGTTACAATACAATTCATTAAATCCGCTAAATTGAATAGATTTAGCATGCTATTATTATCGATTGTGTTATCACAAAGTTTATGGGCACAAAAGGGTAATTATGCAGAGGTAAATGACGGAATGGAGCGATATGTCAAAAAGCTACGATGATATGAATTTTATGCAGGAAAATGGAAAAAATAACGCTAAGGAGGTTAGAACCCTCCGATAAAAACCAATTGACCCGACTCGCCAACAACAAAAAAATCTGGGACAATGTAAGAGATGCTTTTGGCCACCCCTATTCTGAAAAAAATGCGGAAGAATTTATTCAACGACAAGCCCAAAATGAAACAGAAAAGGTTTTCGCCATTGAATACGAAGGAGAATTTTGCGGCTGTATCGGCTTGATATTTCAAAAGGACGTTTATCACAAATCTGCCGAGGTCGGCTATTGGGTCGGTGAACCTTTTTGGGGCAAAGGTATTGCCACAAAGGCCGTTGAATTGCTTGTTCAATATGCATTTGAAGACCTAAAACTGATTCGAGTCTTTGCCGGTGCTTTTGAATACAATGTGGGTTCAATGCGAGTTTTAGAAAAGAATGGATTTCAAAAAGAGGGGATTGCCAAAAATGCGGTTTTCAAGAATAATAACTTTTGGGATGAGCACAGGTACGCTCTGGTAAAAAAAGAATAAAACCAATATAGTAGTCATAAAAGTAACCTCATGAAAAAAATAATCTACTATGTAGCAACCTCCATCGACGGCTTTATCGCTGGGCCGAATGAGGACATTAGCGGTTTTATAGCTGCTGGCGATGGCGTAAATAAATATCTTGAAGAATTGAAAGACTTTGAAACCGTAATCATGGGCCGTAAAACCTATGAATTCGGTTACAAATATGGCTTGAAGCCAGGCCAACCTGCCTACCCGCACATGCAAAATTACATCTTTTCCAAAACATTGAAATTCGAAAACCAAAGCGACCAACTCACCCTTTGCGATTTGGACCTCAACATCATTGAAGGTTTGAAAAAAACCTCAAAAACCGATATTTATCTCTGTGGCGGAGGCCAGTTTGCAGGTTGGTTGTTGGAAAATGAGCTAGTAGATGTATTGAAACTAAAAGTGAATCCTCTTATTTTGGGTGATGGCACTCCCCTGTTCGACGCTTCCAAAAAAACCTACCAACTCGATTTGGCCGAAAGCAAAGCCTATAACGATGGGCTAACGATCAATACCTACAACATCCTATATTAAGAAGGAGTATAAACTTCTATAGAAGCTCTATTTCTTTAACTCCAACTTCTCTGCAAAATAATCACAGAAATCCTTCATGGTAGCCGTCATTTTTTCGTCTTGGGTAGCTTTCATAAACGTATCTGATAGCGAAACAAGTGTTTGATGAAAGAAAATTTTCATCTCATCAACGGGCATATCCTTAGTCCATAAATCGATTTTCAACGATTCTTGGTTCTTGCTGTCCCAAACCGAGAGTAGCATTGCCTTTGCCTCTTCATTGTCGATGCCCCCATCTTGGGCCGACCAGGTCAACTCTTCAGGTACCCGGTTCTCGTCTAATCCGACTTTCAATGTTATTTCTGATGTATGGAAATTTGCCATTATTTGTTTGGTTTGTAGTTACTCTTTTTAAAAATTTCGGCTGCGGAAAGGTTTAAAAGTTGTTGTAATTCTATATTGTTTTTTTCCATAAAGGATCTAACAATTTGCCACCCCATATAACGACCGATACGCCCAGGCGATTCGTTATCGAGTTCAAGACCAAATTTTGAAAAAGGAGCGGGATCTAAAAATCGAGGTCCCAATTTCGCATTTGTGCTATATAAGTGCTCCTGTTCGATAAAATTGCGCCAAATGGGTTCTTCATTGGCTTTGGCCCATACCAATTCGTCGTCTGAATACACTATCTTTTGGGCATCTGAAGCCGAGGGTATCAATTTATCCTTCAAATACAGTTCCTTACCATAATATATCATCTGAGCCAAGAAAGTGCGGTCACTAGGTCGCGGAACGACCTGTTTGGCAAACGCACTGGCAACATCACTGATTAGATATTCCTTATCGAAGCCCGAGGCAATATAACGCTGGCGCCCCTCGTAAAACCGATGCTCGAAACCCAAATAATTGTCCAGCCCAATTAATAAGAGACTATCGGTCAAAATAATCCGGTTTTGGTAATCGACATCGCTGGTTACGGTTACCACTTTCGGCACTTCATATTTTGGAAAGTAATATTTGATATGTTTGAATAAAAGTTCTAGGTCATCCGTTTCTTTTTTAAAATCGGGGAATACTTTATCGACCTCATCGAACAATTCGATTTGTAGGGTATCTTGCAATTTGGCAACCCATACACTATCAGTATACCTGGCGGGAAATAGATAAGGAAATGCCTTTTTCAAAATTGGGATATCTAAGGCCTCTGCCTTTGCAAATTCCCGATCGAAACGGGCTATTTTAAGGTCTACCTCGATTTTTTCGATTTCCTCCGATACCTTTTCCTTGTCATTACACGCGCTAAACAGGCTAGAAATCAATAAAATCATAAAAATTCGTTTTCCCATATAAGTAATTTCCTGTTTGCTTTCCTTTTAAGCCCGTGCTTTTTATTTTAGGGGCAAAGTTAATTGATTTCCATTTAATACCATGTTACATGAAGACCGAAAAAGTAGTAGACCATATAGTAGGCTGGTTAAAAGATTATGCCACCAATGCGGGTTTAAAAGGATTTACCATTGGTATCTCGGGCGGTATCGACTCAGCTGTTACCTCAACACTGTGTGCCAAGACAAGCCTTGAACTACTTTGTCTCGAAATGCCGATACATCAATCAAGCAATCAAGTCGGCCGTGCATCGAATCATATTGACTGGTTGCAACAAAATTTTGATAACGTAAAACGACAACAAGTCAACCTAACTCCCATTTTTGACAGTTTTATAGCACAGCTTCCAAAGGTCGATGTCGAAGAATCCCGATTTTTAACGCTTGCCAATGCCCGAGCACGACTGAGAATGACCACTTTATATTATTTTGCGGCCCTTGAAGGCTACTTAGTAGCCGGAACCGGCAATAAAGTAGAGGATTTTGGTGTAGGGTTTTACACCAAATACGGTGATGGCGGTGTTGACCTTAGTCCGATTGCCGACCTTTTGAAAACCGAAGTTTATGAAGTAGCAAACTTTTTGGGCATTAACTCCGAAATAATAGAGGCAGCCCCCACAGACGGACTTTGGGGCGATGACAGAACAGACGAAGACCAAATAGGAGCCTCATACCCTGAGTTGGAGTGGGCCATGAAAATGAGCGACGAAGGTAAAACGATTTCCGATTTTACGGGTCGTGAAAAAGAAGTATTCGGTATATATAAGAAGCTTAATTCTGCCAACCAACATAAGATGGTTCCGATTCCGGTTTGTGTAATCCCCGAAATGTTAAAATAAACCACTCAACTAAGAATCAAGTAGATAAAACGAATAAATTATCAATAATATTGATTTTTGATAAAAAAAAGCCATTTTTGTCTACGAAATTAGATATTTAAACCTTACATTACATGTGAGTATTTTTATACTACTCATGATTGGTATTCTTATCTAGCTAAACTTATCAAAATGATTAAAGTATTAATTGCGGACAACCATCCGATCATTCGAATGGGAGTAAGACAGGTATTAAACTCCGCTTCAGGTTTCGAGGTTGTCGATGACGTTTCAACAACTTCCGAGCTTTTCGAAAGATTAGAAGAGGTTACACCAGATGTTGTGTTATTGGAAATGGACATTCCGGAAATTAACGGTATCGCCACCTTAAGAAAAATCAAAAAAGATTTTCCTGAGGTCAAAGTCTTGATGTATAGTGGACAATCTGAAGACGTCTATGCACTTAGCACCATCAGGGCAGGTGCTTTTGGGTATCTTTCAAAAGCTTCGGATATCGATTATATCATCTCGGCCATTCGAAAAGTCAACGAAGGTAGCATGTTTATAACCAATGAATTAGCCCAACGTTTGGCCTTTGACGAGGGTACACAAAAACCTCGCAGATTTTTTAGAAAACTTTCTACCAGGGAAGTCGAGGTGTTAAAATTGTTGGCTAGCGGTAAACGTAATAAAGATGTGGCCATTGGGTTGAATCTTAATGAAAAAACCGTTAGTACCTACAAAGCGCGTTTGATGAAAAAATTAAATGTTGACAATATGGTGGATCTTTTGCAACAAGCAAAGGCTCTAGAGTTGTACTAATAGTAATAGTTTAGCAGCTGGAATTATACTAAATACCTTTCCAAAAAAAGTGGAGAACCCCGACATTAGGTGTTGGGGTTTTTTATTTGCATTCTAGAGTACCCGATTCAACTTTTTGTTCAACAGCTTGTTGAGTTGCAAGTAATTCATAATTTCCTCCAAAGTTTCACGATTGTCCATGACGTTTTCCTTGGTTTCATTTTGTAGGGCAAACATCCGTTTTTTTATCAAAAAGCAACGGAGTGTCAATATGGTTTCACTGACCAATTGTGCTACTCCCTTTTTTTTATCCTTTGGATAAATGTCTTTCCGCTCCCAATTATGGAGTGTATATTTTTCTTCTTCCATCATTATCGATGAAATTTCGGCTACGAGGTCTTGATCTAATTCCGACAAAAAAGAGGTGATTGAAAATTCCTCCTTTTCATTGAGTTCTTCAATTAGCTTGTAATAAATCTTTCTAAATTGATCGTTCGTCAATTCTATTTCATCTTCTTGCAAATCAAGATATATTTTCTCATATACTTTAGATTCCAACGATTCAGGTTCCAAAATCAGGTCACCCTCTTCATTTTCCTTTAAAATTAAATCTTCAAACTCTTCCAGATCATTGCCATACAAGAGCAACACCTCTATAATTTTTCGTTCAAGCTCGTACTGCACGTCTACTTTTTCTGTAGCAACTTCGTTTTTGACCACATCAAAGGCCTTTTGCTCTTGACGTTCTTTCTTAGAAATATCGGTGCGTTCCTTTTTACTGATCTGTGCTAATGTAGAGAACAAAACCCCTTCTGAGACATTCATTATCTGAGCACACTCTTGAATATAAATCTCCTTTTTGATCGCATCGGGAACCTTGGCAATACTATTTACGATATCGCGTACCGTTTCGGCCCTTTTTATAGGATCGTTGGCCGCCTCTTTCGCCAAAAGATTTGCTTTGAACTGAATAAAATCTTTGGCATTTTCCTCTAAATAGTCTTTAACATCTTCGAGCTCGTTTTTTTTAGCATAACTATCCGGATCCTCACCCTCGGGGAAGGAACAAACCTTAACGTTCATGCCCTGCTCTAAAATCAAATCGATTCCGCGCAAGGAAGCCCGAAGTCCGGCAGCATCCCCATCGAACAATACCGTGATATTTTTGGTGAGTCTATTGATAAGTCGGATCTGCTCCGGTGTAAGTGCGGTACCACTGGAAGCCACAACATTTTCAATACCTCTTTGATAGAACTGAATAACGTCGGTATACCCTTCGACCAAATAGCAATTGTCTTCTTTTGCAATGGCCTGCTTGGCAAAATAGATTCCATAGAGCACTTTGCTCTTGTGGTAAATATCGCTTTCAGGGGAATTCAGGTACTTGGCCGCCTTTTTATCGTTCTTCAAAATACGGCCTCCAAAACCTAAGACCCTACCACTCATAGAATGAATAGGAAACATTACCCTCGCTTTAAAACGGTCGAATTTCTTAGGATTGTTCGGATTATTGGCGTCTTCCTTTACAATGGTCAGTCCCGTTTTTTCCAAATAGTTCAATTGATACCCTTTATCAAGGGCGGCCATCGTAAAGCCGTCCCATTGGTCGAGACAATACCCCAGTCCGAATTTTTTAATGGTTTCATCACTAAATCCACGTTCTTTGAAATAGCTCAGCCCAATTGCCTTTCCCAATTCGCTGTTCCATAGCATCTCGGAAAAGTGTTTTTGTGCGAACTCGGATACCAAATACATACTTTCCCGTTCGTTGGCCTGTTCCTTTTGCTCGTCGGTACGCTCGGTTTCCTCAATCTCAATATTGTATTTTTTGGCCAGATATTTTATGGCCTCGGGATAGGTAAAATGCTCGTGTTCCATTAAAAAAGCAACCACATTGCCCCCTTTTCCACTACTAAAATCTTTCCAAATCTGTTTTACGGGGGAAACCATAAAACTTGGTGTACGCTCATCGGTAAAAGGGCTCAACCCTTTAAAATTGGACCCTGATTTTTTTAATTGAACAAAATCGCCAATGACCTCCTCCAAACGGGCCGTCTCATATACTTTGTCAATGGTAGATTTTGAAATCAATTTTGAAAGAATTTGAAGTAAATAACAATATCGCAAAGATAATTTTAATAGCGAAATAGTAACTGCAAAAAAGCCCAGGTTCTATTAAAATAATAGTCGTTTCAAGAATATAAAAATTCATCATTTTGTACCTTCGTTAGTGTTCGATGATAAACCCAAACACATGATTCTCTTTTTAGGCACGCGTCCGGGAAAAACGGAAATCAAACAACTCACGAGCACGCCCTGTCCTTTTTGCGAACAGATCGGTACACTTACTGTTTCAAAAACCTCGAATTGGTTTCATCTCTTCTGGATACGAATTTTTAGAATTTCTAAAGATATCATTGCGGAATGCTCGCATTGCAAACGGGTGTATTATAAACAAGAATTTAACGAGGCCATGCTTCGGGCAACAAACGAGGATTAATTCAAATCAAGGCGTAAACCCAAAGAGATATTGCGTTGTTCACTACTTGCATCTTTAAAAATCGGATTTAAATCATATTTTACATAAAGCAGTATGCTATCAAAGCCAACATAGCCGCTAAGCCCGTAAACGAAATTGCTGGTATTATAGTTTCTTTTCAATTTGTCCTTAACCTGATCACCGTTCAATTCATATTTCAGTTTTTGTTGTGTGACCAGGTTGAAACCACCGTAACCCCCAACACCAAAACGAAACTTGTCATGAATGGAATATCGTATTTGTTCATCGGTCTTTGTCAGTTTTGAAGGCCCGAATTCAAAATGCACCGGCACGACCAGGTTGTCCATCCTAAGTTTTGATTTTTTAAGGTCAAACGCAAATTCCTCCAATTCGGTCTGACCATTATTGACCACGAAGTATTGGTTATCAATGGGTTTCAGACCATTGAACTGAAATGAAACGCCATAATGTAACCGTAAAAAGTTTGTGTTCTCGAAAACCCGCGTACGCCAGGCCCAACCTATTTCGAAGAAGCGACTCCCGCCGATTTTATAGGGTGAATCTTCTAAAGACCGCCCCTCGATGATTGCATTGTTCAAACCAAAAGCGATTATCGGTTCGCCGTAGGTTCTTTTATCATAAACTGGTTTTACTTGATTTCCTGAATTGTATTTTACGCCAAAAAGAACATCGCCTTCATTGTCGTCACCACCGAATGCAATCTCGATACTGCTAGTCTCTGTATTTAGGTCAACCGCACCCTTACGTTTTAGCAATTCTATGGTATGCTGTAAAATGGCCACCTTATTCTCGATGTTCTTGGCGTGCTTTTCCGCTGCTTCCTTTTTTAATTCCTGTGCTTTTTCTTGTGAAATTTCTCCTTTACGAAGGTCTTCATTTATCATTTCAACTTCCTTTTTTAGTGCTTCACGCTCTACCTGGGCAACAGCTTCTTTTTTCTTTTCGAGTTCTTCGACCTTGAACTTCAGGGTTTCGTTATCTTGTGCAAGCAGATTTTGGGTAAGCAATGAAATTAAGAGTAGTACCAAATACAGTGTAATAGTTCGCATGTGATTTTGATTTGTACCCCTCGCCCATCGCTACGCCACCTCATTACTGTCAAGGAGGCGAAGCGAGGTTCAAGGAGCTTGATTAATGATTGATGAATTCTATTTATTGCGGTCGGCCACGGCGGTCCTAACCTTTATGAGGCCATTTTTGAGGGCATCGAAAATTTCGTCTCGAAAAGACTTGTCCAATTCGTCTTCCACATCAGCTAAAAGCGCCATCGCATCTACTGAATTGTCTTTTCTAAAAATTTTGTTTTCTAGGATTTCCTGTCGCGCCTTGAGCAATAGCGCATCGATTTCGTCATTGGTTACTACCCTATTTTCCTTTTCCAACATATCGACCTGTGCGGCGATCTCGGCTATTTTTAAATCGATTAATCCTTCGGAAATATCAGGAACAAGCGTAACCCTCTCGACATGGGAACTTGGTTCTGCTTCGACAACAACTGATTTTTTTTCGGGAATTTCTATTTCAGGCAATGAAGCAACCTTGATTGTCTTTTTGGGTGGTACTATTTTTTCAATCTCGGTGTTATCTTCTAGTGTCGAATTTTCCTCTAGAACAACTACGGGTACCTGTTGTTGCTCAATAGGATTATCTTGATTTTCCTTTACTACGGTTTGTGGCACATCCCGTGATTCCTCACCGTTAAAATACCATACGGAAACCAATAAAAAACCAATAAGGCTAGCCGCCATAGCATACCAATAATAAGCTTTCTTTTTCGGTTTCTTCGAGACCTCCAATTGCCCCGAAACCCTATTCCAAGCATTTGCCGAAGGACGAATCTCCCGTTCTTGCAAGCTTTTCTTTATATGTTTCTCGAATTTATTCGGTGCCATACCCTACTATATTTTGTTGTTTTAGCCGTTCTTGCAACCACTTGCGTGCTTTGTGAAATTGCGATTTAGAAGTACTTTCCGATATGTTCAACAGTACTGCTATCTCTTGGTGTTTGTAACCTTCTACGGCATACATGACGAATACTGCCCGATATCCTTCGGGTAAAGAGTCGATCAAACGTTGTATATATTCTGCATCGAATTCGGAAGCACTAGTTACAACCTGCAATGGTGCATGGTCAAAAAGGGTCTCATCGTAAACCACGAACTGTTGTTTACGCAAATGGGAAATGCTCACCCTGACCATAATTCTTCGTAACCAACCTTCGAAACTCCCCTCATGCCGAAAAGTATCCATATTCTTAAAGGCTTTTACAAAACCATTGACCATGGCATCCTCAGCAAACTGCAGGTCTTTGATATACCTTCTACAAACTCCCAGCATTTTAGGGGCGTATTTCTCATACAAACGCCGTTGCGCTTCCCGACTACCGGAGGCCGATTTTCTAATCAGCTGTTTTTCGTTTTTGTAGAATGGAATAATTTTCAAGCGTTTTGATATTACCTTCTATAAAGATAGACGCATCGCTCTGCGGAATGGTTGCCTGAAAAGTTTATTTTTTTCAAAAAGACGCCGAAGATATTTGAACTGAAATAATTTGTCACCCTTGGTCCGCGCTCTGGATAACCTTAGTTTTTACTTTTTCCGGTCTACAACGTAGTTGACCATCAATTCAAGCGACTTTTTATAGTCAGATTCGGGATAGGTACTTAATAGGGCCAGCGCTTCTTCCTTAAAAGCCAGCATCTTTTTAACAGCGTACTCCAATCCCCCCTTTTCCTTTACAAAGGCGATAACTTCCTTGACCCTTTTTTTATCCTTATTATGGTTCTTCACCGAATTAATGATCCATTTTTTCTCTTCGGTGCTACAATTATTGAGTACATGAATCAACGGTAGGGTCATTTTTTGTTCTTTAATATCGATACCCGTTGGTTTGCCTATTTTATATCCCCCATAATCAAAAAGATCATCCTTTATTTGAAAGGCCATTCCACAGAGTTCACCAAATTTTCGAAAAGTCTCAACATCTTCAGAATCGGGTTGCACGGAGCAGGCACCAAGGCTACAGCAAGCCGCAATCAATGTGGCCGTTTTTTGGCGGATGATATCGTAATAAACAGCTTCGGTAATATCTAATCGTCGGGCTTTTTCAATTTGCAGAAGCTCGCCCTCGCTCATCTCCCGTACCGCAACTGAAATAATACGTAAGAGGTCAAAATCGGAATTATCGATCGACAACAACAACCCTTTTGACAAAAGGTAATCGCCGACAAGCACTGCTATTTTATTTTTCCAAAGGGCATTTATAGAGAAAAAGCCCCGTCGTTTGTAACTCTCATCCACCACATCATCATGAACCAATGTAGCGGTATGAATCAATTCGATAACCGAGGCACCTCGATAGGTACGTTCATTTACTATACCGCCATTTAACAATTTGGCAGTTAAAAAAACGAACATGGGTCGCATTTGCTTCCCTTTCCGATTTACGATGTAATAGGTAATTCTATTAAGTAAGGCAACCTTTGAAGACATAGAATCACGAAACTTTGTTTCAAAAAGTTCCATTTCCTTTTCAATGGGTTCCTTTATTTGGGATACGATTTTCAAGAAGTTCGTTTTACAGCTTAGGCCCTTTCAAATTTGAAGCACTAAAAATAGGTAAAATGGGGGATTTATCAGTCGTCGGCAACCAGTATTCATTGCTTACCATCTCTTTCCTTAATAGGAAACTATAGACATACCTCTTTTTTACTGTTTGTTGGCCAGCTGCCCGCATGCGGCATCGATATCCTTACCTCGGGAACGGCGTACGGTCACCACAATACCGTTTTTTTCCAAAGTAGCTACGTACCGTTCTATCGCCCTGTTAGAGGCTTGCTTGAATTCGCCATCGTCAATGGGGTTATATTCGATCAAATTTACTTTAGACGGGGCAAAACGACAGAAATCGACGAGGGCGTCAACATCTTTTTGGGTATCATTTATTCCTTCCCAAACCACATATTCGTATGTAATACGGCTATTCGTCTTCGCATACCAATAGACTAGCGCCTCACGAAGGTCGGCCAGTGTGAAGCTAGCATTAAACGGCATAATCGATGTACGGATCTCGTCAATAGCGGAATGCAACGAAACAGCCAATTTGAACTTCACACTCTCATCGGCCATTTTTTTAATCATTTTCGGTACTCCCGAAGTAGAAACCGTGATACGTTTTGGCGACATACCCAAACCTTCAGGGGATGTAATCTTATCAATTGCCTTTAGCACATTATTGTAGTTCATCAATGGTTCGCCCATACCCATAAAAACAATATTGCTCAAAGGTCTATCAAAATACAATCGGCTTTCGTTATCAATGGCCACCACCTGATCGTATATTTCATCAGGATTCAAATTACGCATTCGCTTCAATCGTGCCGTGGCACAGAACTTACAGTCTAGGCTACAACCTACCTGACTTGAAACACAGGCTGTTGTTCTACTACTGGTAGGGATTAAAACCGATTCAACGATCAAGTCATCGTGAAGACGCACCGCATTTTTTATGGTGCCGTCGTTACTGCGCTGCATTTGATCCACTTTAATATGGTTGATCACAAAGTTAGCTTCGAGCATATCTCGGGTTTCCTTAGAGATATTCGTCATAACCTCAAAGGAGTGGGCAGATTTCTGCCATAGCCATTCATAGACTTGATTTCCTCGAAAAGCCTTATGTCCTTGGGAAACAAAAAATGCTCTTAATTGTTCCTTTGTCAGGGCGCGTACGTCTTTTTTCTTTGTCTGCTTCACCATTGTGTTAAAGATAGAAAATCAAAAAATCCCGCTTAAAATTAAAATTGTTTAAGCGGGATTTTAATATAGTCATTTCAGGACTCCCGATGAGACCGGGTACCCTTACATATTATAAAATCAACATGGCATCCCCGTAGGAATAAAAGCGGTAACCTTCTAATATAGCCTCTTTATAGGCCCTTTTCATTAGGTCATGTCCCATAAATGCCGAAACCATCATCAATAAAGTTGATTTTGGCAAATGAAAATTGGTAACCATACAGTTTGCGATACTGAATTCATAAGGAGGGAATACAAATTTATTGGTCCACCCGTCAAAAGTATTGAGTGTTTGACCAGAAGAAACGGCACTTTCCAACCCTCTCATGGCTGTTGTTCCTACCGCACAAACCCTTCGTTTGTTTGCTTTTGCAGTATTTACTATTTCGGTAGCCCTTTCATCGATAATCAATTCTTCGCTGTCCATCTTATGTTTTGACAAATCTTCTACCTCAACCGGATTAAAAGTACCCAAACCAACATGCAAAGTTACTTCAGCGAAATCAACACCTTTTATTTCAAGGCGCTTCAACAGATGTTTTGAAAAATGCAACCCCGCAGTTGGGGCTGCCACAGCGCCTTCATGCTTGGCATAAATTGTCTGGTATCGATCTTCATCTTCTGGCTCTACACTGCGCTTGATATATTTTGGCAAAGGAGTCTGGCCCAAATCGCGAAGCTTTCTTCTAAAATCGGTATAGGAACCATCATATAAAAATCGTAGCGTACGCCCTCTTGAAGTGGTATTGTCAATAACTTCTGCTACCAAGGTCTCATCATCACCAAAATAGAGCTTGTTTCCAATCCGTATTTTTCGGGCAGGATCTACAAGAACGTCCCAAAGACGTTGTTCTTCATTTAACTCACGCAACAAAAACACTTCGATCCGCGCACCTGTCTTTTCTTTATTCCCATAGAGGCGTGCGGGAAAAACCTTGGTATTGTTCAATACCATAACGTCGCCCTCATCAAAATAATTGATAAGGTCTTTGAACATTTTATGTTCTATTTTCCCTGTTTCTCTATGGACAACCATTAACTTGGACTCATCCCTGTTTTCAGCCGGGTATTCCGCTAATAAGTTGTCGGGCAGTTCAAAATTGAAGTGCGATAATTTCATATATTATTGTTATTTTTTTGAATGAAAAACATGAATTTTACAGGTGAAGCCCTTGTTATCTGAGGATTTCGGAAGTTTCATGTCATGCAATGCGTTTCGGTTCGCAATTTTTGCGGCTGCAAATATACAATCCTAGCATAGGGGTTGTCAAGTAAAACGATGATTAAATGCTAATTATAATTTTTTAATCTGAATTTGCAGCTTTTTCAAGTCATTCCAGAAGTCGGGATACGATTTGGAAACCACTTCGGCGTCATTGATAATAATCGGTGATTTCAAACCCAAAGGTGCAAAGGCCATTGCCATTCTATGGTCGTTATAGGTATCAATCGCAACGTCGGGATTTATAGCATTGCCGGCCTTGAGCGTAAGTGTTTTGTCGGTTACCGAAATAGCTGCGCCCAGTTTCGACAATTCGACATACAAGGCCTCTAAACGATCTGTTTCCTTAATTTTTAGCGTGTGCAATCCTGTAAGATAACAGCCTATACCCAGACCAAAACATGTTACGGCAATGGTTTGTGCAATATCCGGGGCATCTTGAAGTTCGCAGTTGATTGTCGACAATGGCTTGTCAGTTACTTTTCTTAAAACAATCGTATTGTTTTCAAAAGTAGTTTCCACCCCAAATTCGGTATATATTTCGGAAAGCACACTATCACCTTGTAGGCTGTCTTTTTTATACGCGGACAAGGTAATTTCGGTACCTACTTCACACAAGGCTACGATACTATAAAAATAGGAGGCGGAACTCCAATCCGATTCTACAACCAAATTGGCCGCACCTATCGTTGCTTCTGGGGCCACTTTTATAGTATTCCCTTCAAAAGTGGTATGAATTCCCACTCCATTTAAAAGCGCTAAAGTCATTTTGATATACGGCACCGATGTAATCTTACCGACTAATTCGAGTTCTAGACCTTTTTGTAAACTGGCGGCAATAAGCAATAAAGAGGAGATATATTGACTGCTTACATCGGCCGGAAGGCTCACCTTGTTTTTAGTGATTTTTTTCCCTTTTATCTTAATTGGAGGATAACCCTCGTTTTTTTCATAGGTGATATCGCCCCCCAAACTGCGCAATGCCTCAACTAGGATTTTCACTGGTCTTTCTGTCATGCGTTTCGAACCTGTCAACACCACCTCTTTTCCTTCTTGAGAAGCAAAATAGCCGGTTAAAAAGCGCATTGCAGTACCTGCGTGGTGTATGTCAACAACCCCGTTTTGCACTTTCAGTCCCTTCTGCATCACCTTGGCATCATCGGAATTGGAAAGATTTTCAATGGAAATATTCGGATACAAGGCCTGCAATAGCAATAGTCGATTCGATTCACTTTTTGAGCCTGTAATCTGAATTTTTGAATTTAAAAAATTACTGGGAGGAGCGGAAAGGTGTAGTTTCAATGTTCTCTATATTTTAAGACAATGAATAGATTTGAGATACTAACCCATAATATTGGGCATCAAATCTCAAACGTCAAAGCCATACGAAGCGCAAAGATAAATTATTTAAGCTTTTTATTGCTATGATGGCGGTCGTGATCACGTTCGGTTTTGAGCTTTAACTTCTCATGAAAAGCCTTGTCAAGATTCACCCCGGTCTGATTCGCCAAACAAAGTACCACAAAAAGAACATCGGCCAACTCTTCCCCGAGATCTTTTTCCTTGTCCGATTCCTTTTCGCTCTGCTCACCGTAACGACGCGCAATGATACGGGCAACTTCACCCACTTCTTCGGTAAGCTGTGCCAAATTGGTTAGTTCATTAAAATAACGAACGCCATGGGCCTTTATCCAATCATCTACTTCCTGTTGCGCTTTCTGTATACTCATTACTCCCTATTTTTAGTATCAATAATAATCGTTACCGGACCGTCATTTAACAAATCAACTTTCATATCGGCACCAAAAATGCCAGACCCCACTTTTTTACCAAGGTCATTTTCAAGTTGTCTGACAAAATTATCATATTTGGCCAGGGCAACATCGGGTTTTGCCGCTTTAACATATGAGGGTCGGTTTCCCTTTTTTGTAGCCGCATGCAATGTAAATTGACTGATGACCAATGCATTGCCCTTGACCTCAAGAAGTGATCTGTTCATCACACCTTCCGCATCATTAAAAATTCGAAGATTGACAATTTTTCGCGAGAGCCATTCAATATCTTGTTGATTGTCGGCATCTTCAACACCCAGAAGAATGAGCAGCCCCTTGGTAATTTCAGAAACTTTCTTTTCATCTACCGTTACGCTTGCCCTAGAAACCCGCTGTATGACAACTCTCATCTATTTCTCTTCGTAATTATCAATTCTATAGGTATCGTCATCACCGGCAACCATCTGTACGTAACTTTTATACCGGCTCCACGACACTTCATCATTTTCTAAAGCTACTTTGACCGCACACTTCGGCTCATCTAAATGCAAACAATTATTGAATTTACAATCACCTTTTAACGCAAAGAATTCGGGGAAATAATCGCCTATTTCCGCGGCTTCCATGTCAACAATACCAAATCCCTTGATTCCTGGGGTATCGATAATCCGGGCGCCAAAACTTAAATCGTGCATTTCGGCAAAGGTGGTTGTATGCTGCCCCTGTAGATGTTGCTCCGATATTTCTGCCGTCTTTATTTCCAATTGTGGTTCGAGTAGATTGATTAAAGTCGACTTTCCCACTCCCGAATGGCCTGCGAACATACTCGTTTTGTCTTTCATCAACTGCTTTACCTTATCAACATTCTTTCCCGTCTTTGCGGAAATGCCCACACAACGGTATCCGATATCGCGATACGTGGCGGCCAAATATTTAACCTCAGTCAACTCATCTTCATTATAACTATCGACCTTATTAAAAAGTAAAATTGCAGGAACGTCGTAAGCCTCGGCCGTAGCTAAAAACCGATCTATAAACAAGGTATATGTTTTCGGATTGTTCAAGGTTACCACCAAGAAAACCTGATCTAAATTCGTCGCTATGATGTGGGTTTGTTTTGATAGGTTTACCGACTTGCGAATGATGTAATTCTTGCGGTCCTCTATTTCAGAGATTACACCTATCGTTTCGTCACCCAACTGTTCAATCTCAAATTTTACATTATCCCCTACAGCTACGGGATTCGTACTTTTTATGCCTTTAAGGCGGAACTTTCCCTTGATCCTGCATTCAAAAAAACGCCCATCAGCTACTTTTACCGTGTACCAACTGCCTGTTGATTTATAAACAGTTCCCCGCATTCGCTTTTAATGTTATCCGCATATTGCAAAATAACGGCTTTTTAACGTAATGGCAGTGAATCTTTTAATTTGACCCTACAAGAAGTTCAAGGAATTTTAGGTAAATTTAGATTTGATTCGTTCTCACAAAACATTATTAATTTTGGCCATCGGCCAAAACATCAATCAACTTCAGTAATAATCACTTATTAAACCTTTAAAATGAAAAATTTTGTCACCGTTTTAAGTTTGGTCCTTTTTGCATTTCTTGATAGCAATGCACAACAATTCAAAGTAATTACCAGTGTAGAATCAATTGTACCTAGTGGAATCGGACGGTCTAGAATCATCGATGCCCAGGAGGATAAAAATTTTGAAGAATATACTTCAGAGCAAACTGAAGAAGATAACACCCGCAATAAATCTAAACGAAGTGAAATTCGGGTACAGAATTTTGAAGAAACAAAGCTTCTGAATTTTTATAATATTGCCGGAATACGTTTTCAGAACATCGCCGCCAATGATGCCGTTATCTCCTCAAAACTCTCCGCATTGGCCGGCGATGGTTGGGAACTCGCCTTTGTTACCAGTGCCGTGGAAGCGGATGCCGGGGAGAAAGACGGGCAAGGTATTTTTATAACTCGCTACATTTTTAAGAAAGATTGATCAAAATCAACATTAATGCGGTCGAATGACTTTATGTTTTCATTCGACCGCATTTAACAAGACTAAAAATCGTTCACCAAAAAGATTATGAGTTGATGATCTTCTCTTGATGATTGATAGATTCTTGGTGAATGGCTTTGAACATTCTCAAAACAAATTCTTCACTCAATCCTTTCGATTCACCTTCCAAGATCATGGCACCCAATATTTGGTTCCATCGAGTCGATTGTAAGACCGCAACATTTTTTTGCTTTTTCAAAGCGCCAATGCCATCAGAAATTTTCATTCTTTTTCCTAAAGTCTCGATCAACTGGTGATCGAAGATATCGATCTGGGCTCTAAGATTGCTCAGCTTTTTGTTGTATTCGGCCTCACTATCAGACTCTTTTCGAATTTTCAAATCTTTCATAATCTGCACCAAACGATTAGGGGTAACTTGCTGGGCAGCGTCACTCCATGCATTATCGGGATCATGATGTGTTTCAATCATCAATCCGTCAAAATTTAAATCCAAGGCTGTTTGGGAAACGTCAAAAATCATATCCCGTTTTCCTGTAATATGTGATGGATCGTTGATAATAGGAAGATCAGGAAACCGCGTTTGAAGATCGATCGCCACCTGCCATTCCGGAATATTTCTGTATTTCGTCTTTTCATAAGTGGAGAACCCTCTATGGATAACACCCAAGTTCTTGATATTTGCGGTGTGCAAACGCTCGACAGCACCCAACCACAATGACAAATCAGGATTTACAGGATTTTTGATAAGCACTACCTTATCGGTTCCTTCCAAGGCATCGGCAATTTCTTGAACGATAAACGGACTTACCGTAGAACGGGCACCGATCCATAATAGATCGATATCATGCTCCAAAGCCAACTCGACATGGGCACGGTTGGCAACCTCGGTCGCCGTCTTTAGACCGGTTTCCTCTTTTACTTTCTGCAACCATTTTAAACCCAAGGCACCGACACCTTCAAAGTTACCAGGTCGTGTACGCGGTTTCCAGATTCCGGCGCGATAGTAATTTACGTCGGTATCTTTCAAACTGTGGGCTATTCCCAACACCTGTTCTTCGGTTTCAGCACTACATGGCCCTGCAATCACCAAAGGATGTTCCAACCCCATATTATCTAACCATGCTCTCATTTCTTTTGAATTCTCCATTACTTGTTAATTTTACTTTTTGATATTGCTACTTTAATGCGATTTGTACTTTAACTATTTTTTTTGGCGACGACTATATTGTTGCTTTTATTTACTATCAATTTTCAAGTCGACTTTTACTTGTCTGTTCTTTTTTGTTATGGGGCATCCCCTTTAATATTTCCTTTATTTTATTGGTGTCGTTCATTTCATTATATATGCCCTTATAATCTCCATCCTCAAGCAGTTGTTTAAACTCTTGAAGGTTTTGAATGTACTCGGTCAAGGTCTCGACCACATTGCTCTTATTCTGCTCGAAAATGGGTGCCCACATGGCCGGTGAACTTTTGGCCAATCGTACCGTGCTTTCAAACCCACTACCTGCCATGTCAAAAATATCCCTTTCATTCTTTTCTTTCTCGATAACCGTCTTTCCCAACATAAATGAGCTTATATGTGACAAATGCGATACATAGGCAATGTGCTTATCATGTGCCTCGGGATTCATGTACCGAATGCGCATGCCCATTTGCTGAAACAGCTCCAAGGCTCTTTCTTGCAATTTAAACGCCGTTTTTTCAACTTCACAAATAATATTGGTCTTGCCAATATACAGCTTATCAATTGCCGCCGAAGGGCCTGAAAACTCGGTTCCCGCAATAGGATGGCATGCCAAAAAATTACGTCGTTTCGGATGGTCTTCGACAATCTTGCACACCTTTGCCTTTGTTGAACCAACATCAAAGACTACGCACTCGTCGGAAACAGCATCCAAAATTTTCGGAAGTTCAGCTACTAAAACGTCAACAGGTGTACTAACTATAACAATATCTGCCAAATGTAAATCAGCATAACTTGATTTTACATCGATGATATTCAAGGCCAAGGCTTCCTTTAAATGAGATGCATTGGCATCGATTCCAAAGATTTTACCCTCTAGACCAAGTCGCTTAATATCTTTGGCCATTGAGCCGCCGATTAATCCGATACCGATGATAAATATGTTCATTTTCTGATGCTAAATGCTACTCAATTCTATTTATGGCTTCCTGTATTTTTTCTTCCGTTACGCACAGTGAGAAGCGAATGTACCCTTCACCCATCGTCCCGAAAATAGTTCCCGGCGTTAGAAATATATCTTTGTCGTACAAAATTGCGTTGATAAACTCTTCCGCAGATGCACTTCCTGCCGGCAATTTCGCCCATACAAACATACCGACCGAATCTGCGTCATAAGTACAGCCCAACTTATCGGCCAATTGGAAAATTAGTTCCCTTCGGGTCCGATATACTTTGTTCAGTTCTTGAAACCATTCCTTCCCACTTTTCAACGCAGCTATGGCCCCCTTTTGAATTCCGTAGAACATACCGGAATCCATATTGCTCTTTACCTTTAAAACGGCATCGATGTGTTCAGCACTTCCAAGCACCATACCCACCCGCCATCCGGCCATATTGTAGGTCTTGCTCAGCGAATTCAATTCCATAGCATAATCCTTTGCGCCGTCAACCGCTAAAATGCTGGTTGGATTATCGTTCAACACAAAACTATACGGATTGTCATTGACCAATAAAATATCGTTCTGTTTGGCGAAAGCCACAAGCTGCTCGAACTGCGCTGTATTGGCCGTCGCACCCGTGGGCATATGCGGGTAATTGATCCACATCAACTTTACCTTAGACAAATCGCGTTCCTGCAGGGCTTCCAAATCGGGAAACCAATTATTTGCTGCCGTTAAATTGTAATATTGTGGCTTCGCACCAACCAATTTTGTTACCGAGGTGTATGTAGGATACCCTGGATTGGGAATCAACACTTCATCGTTCTTGTTCAGAAAAGCCATGCTGATATGCATGATTCCTTCCTTAGACCCCATCAAAGGCAATATCTCGTTTTCAGGACTTACCGATACCTTGAACTTTGATTCATAAAAATCGGAAATAGCACTTCGCAGTTCAGGTAGCCCTTGATAACTTTGATATTGGTGAGCACCAGCATCAAAAACCGATTTCTGTATACTTTCAATAATTTCTTTGGAAGGTGCCAGGTCAGGGCTGCCGATTCCCATATTGATAATTGGGCGTCCTGCTGCCATAAGGCCCCTAACTTCCCTTAGTTTCTTAGAAAAGTAGTATTCTTCAACGGTATGTAAACGGTCGGCGGTGCGTATCATATTCTGGCATTTTTATATTCCCCCAATACTTTGAAATCCTCTAACATTATTTTCAACAACGATTTTGCCTTTGCAAAATGCTTATACTTTTCAAAGGTTATATCCACAAAAAAGGAATACTTCCAAGGCTCTTCAATAACCGGTAACGATTGTATTTTTGTCAAATTCAAATTACAATCGCTCATGACATTCAATACCGTAGCCAAACTACCCCTTTTATGATCGGTCAAAAATCGAAGTGATGCCTTATTGATCTGCGAGAGCGGCAAAACCTTATTCTTTGTTCGTACAATAATAAAGCGTGTCGCATTATTTGAAATCGTCTGTATTTCAGAGGCGATAATTTCAAGGTCGTACAACGTGGACGCCACTTTCGGTGCTATTGCCGCGATATCTTTTAAACCTCCCTCTTGAATTCTAGCCGCCGTCTCGGCTGTATCTACGGCTTCTACCAACTTGATGTGGGGATACACCTTTAGAAAGTCTTTGCACTGCAACAAGGCCATGGGGTGTGAATGTATTTCCATAATATCCTCCATTTTTTGACCTCTTAAAACCATCAAGTTATGATGAATATTCAAGTAATGTTCACCGACAATATGAAGGTTATTGTGGTTAACAAGTGCATAATTGGGAATTATGGAACCCGCAATCGAATTCTCTATAGCCATTACGCCAACATCGGCATCCTTACTGAGCAAACTATCGACTAGTTCATCAAATGACATACATTCTACGAGATCGATATCTTCTGAAAAATATTCGTTTGCCACCTGATGGTGATTTGATCCCTTTACGCCCTGGATAGCTACTTTTAAACCCATATATTTTGACTAACCCTGCCTCAAAGGCCGGTAGATTTATTGCTTATCAATCTGTAATTCCAGATTTATCATTTGAATTCGAAAAACGCAAAATTGAACAAAAAAAAAGCCCCATTCTTCATGGGACTTCAACTTGTTTATATTTTTAGAATATACTACAACAGCCCCATACCTCTCTTAAAAAAGAAGTAAAAATAAAAACCGTTCCAGAAATATCTTTTTGTCATTGTTTTGCAAATATTGCGCTAATGTACTAATTAAATTTAAAAATCAAGTTTTAAGACTATATTTTTTCGATTTTTTAGAGTATCGCGGAAATCATTGTCGATTATTTTATAATATATTGATTTGTTACGAATAATGAATTGAAGCTGTCTTCCGTTTTTGTTTATTTTTGGAAAAAATGTATTCATGTCAATATCAGTAAAGCATATTTCCAAATCATTTGGGACACAAAAGGCTCTTAATGATGTTTCCTTTGAAATTAATAAAGGAGAGATTGTTGGTTTTCTGGGGCCCAACGGAGCCGGCAAGAGTACGATGATGAAAATATTGACAACTTCCAGTCTTGCGGATGATGGACAAGCGACCGTAAACTCATTTGATGTTCAGTCAGAAAAAAGGAAGGTGCAGCAATGTGTAGGATACCTACCTGAACACAACCCCTTGTATTTAGACATGTATGTTAAAGAATACTTGCAGTTCAACGCGGAAGTTTATAAAATAGAAAAATCACGGATTCAGTATGTCATCGAACAAACTGGCCTGACCCCTGAAGCCCATAAAAAAATAGGACAGCTTTCGAAAGGTTACCGACAACGGGTAGGGCTTGCGGCCGCCCTATTACATGATCCCGAGGTTTTAATTTTGGACGAGCCCACTACCGGACTCGACCCAAACCAATTGCTAGACATCAGAAAACTCATCAAGGAAATAGGAAAACAAAAGACCATTATGCTTTCTACTCATATTATGAAGGAGGTAGAGGCCGTCTGTGATCGGGTAATCATCATAAATAAAGGCGTGGTAGTTGCCGATAAAAAACTGGAAGCACTTCGGGATGTAGCGGAGCAAGTGATCGAAGTAGAGTTTGATTACCGTGTCGAGGAACAATTGTTACAACGACTGCCCCATGTGACCCATGTCAAGAACATTTTGGGTTTTGTCTACGAAATTAACTTTAATACTTCGAAAGACATGCGGCCCGTAGTCTTCGATTTTGCCCATGATAATGAATTGAAGACCTTACAGTTGAGCCGTAAAAATAAAAACCTTGAAAGCCTATTCACCGAATTGACGAAATAGTTGCTCTATTTAGATTTTTTTGTTACTTTTTATAAGTTTTAAACTCCTATAAATGAATACGCTACGATACTATTTTCTAATAGTCGTTTCACTCTGTGTATGTCTTTCCTGTAAGCAACAAAAGGAACAGAACAAAGCTGTTGAAACTGCTCAAAAAGAGGAAACGGCTTTTTTCAAGGCCACCCCCCAAGAAGTACCGGAACAAAAAGTCACGACTCTGAAAATCGGTGATAGAGCACCAGATTTTAACCTTCCCGGTACCGATCGAAAATTTCATAAATTGAGTGATTTTGACGATGCAAAGGTATTGGTAGTCATATTCACATGCAACCACTGCCCTACCGCTCAAGCTTATGAAGACCGTATAATTACTTTGACCGAGGAATATATGGACCAAGGGGTTCAAGTGGTGGCCATTTCACCCAATTCTATCAACGGCATTTTATTGAACGAGCTTGGTTATAGCGATTTGGGCGATTCATTCGAAGATATGATAGTTCGCGCAAAAGATAAAGGGTATAATTTTCCATACCTATACGACGGTGATACCCATGAGGCCTCGCTGCAATATGGCCCGGTGGCTACGCCCCACGCCTTTGTTTTCAATACCGAAAGACTACTTACCTATGTTGGCCGTCTTGACGATTCCGAAAAACCGGGTACAGGCAATGCGGAAGACATTCGATCGGCAATCGATGCGACCTTAAAGGATGAGCCTGTTGTTTTGAACACTACAAAAACCTTCGGTTGTTCCGTTAAATGGGCATGGAAGGATCAATATGCAAAGAAAGTCAATAAAGAATGGCAGGAAAAAACGGTTACGCTTAACGAAATTGATGTCAATGGTTTAAAAGAGCTACTAAAAAATGATTCCGACAAGCTGAGGCTCGTCAACATTTGGGCTACTTGGTGCGGACCCTGTGTGTTGGAATATCCCGAATTTGTAGCAATTCACAGAATGTTCTCGTTACGGGATTTTGAATTTGTTTCGGTTAGTGCCGATCATTTGGAGGCAAAAGAAAAAGCACTGGCATTTTTGCAAAAAAAATCGTCGGCATTGGACAATTATATTTTTTCGGAAAAGGATAAATATGCCCTTATCGAAGCGGTCGATCCCGAATGGAACGGAGCCTTACCGTATACGGCCCTAGTCGAACCTGGCGGAAAAATCGTGTTCCGAAAAATGGGGCCAATTGACCCATTTGAACTAAAACAGACCATCGTGGAACACCCCATGATCGGGCGATACTATTGATTCAAAACAACCGGGTTTGCCATTCTCCCCATCCGTTATAAGAAATTAGAGTTTAAGAAATTGATTTCAGATTCTTATTCAACGGATGCATCATTTTCAATTTTAAAACTTCAAGGCCAAACCTATTCCGTTTTCGTTGCTGGTAGGCTCCAACCTTAACGATGTCGACTTGTCAAGACCATCATTGTATTCAAGAATGGCTTGCTTTTTATTCTTCATGGCCAAGTGATAAAATATAGAACCAATAACGGCCGTACCCGCAAAACTTACAATCGGGGCCGTGGTGTCTTTATCATCATTCTCGTTGACGAGATACCAAATCGCCGATCCCAGATTGGCCGTACCGGCAATGAGTCCACCGAACATTTGTTTCTTTGATTTTTGCCAATACATTTCCGAGGCCTGACTTTCCATCATTATAGTATTAATTTCTTTCCAACTCAATTTCTCTTTATCTTGATAAAAATGTTCGCCCCACATGCTGTGGAACGCTGTAATTTCCTGTGCCGTTAAACTGGTCGTGGCTAAGACCATCATGGCAAAAACAAATACTGATTTTATATTTTTCATAGCGCTAAAGTTTTTCAACCTAAATATACAGAATACATCGCGTGATATTAACTCCATCAAAGTATTCTTTAGTTCATATCACTTTTATGAACAAGGGGACCAATTGCCCCTAGCACTTAGAAATATGACTATATGCTATGTTGATCAAGATTCAATTAAAGCCTTTACCACCTCATCCAATTCCATTTGAATATTAGGAGATGTACAATTCACTAAAACAGCAAACACCATTTGCTGCTCGGGATAGATAAAAAAGTTGGAATAACCACCTACCCCGTTACCAACATGACCGTAAAAGCGTCTACCCTCTTTATCTTGGCTTACTTGCCAACCAAGTCCGTAATAGGTTGGGTCATCCTTAATTGTCGTCGACGTCAAAAATTGCGATAGTACCTCTTCGGTTAAAATCTTTCCCTCCAAATAGGCCTGACCGAATGCGGCAATATCTGCTGCTGTCGAAAGGTAGCCACCACCGGCCAATTTAAAAAAGTTGTTGACAGGAATTGCCGCTCGGAAACCCCCTCGGTTTTTGGAATAGAATTTTGTCAGGCCGAGCCCTTCACCAGCACTCAGGATATCATTTGGGGCAAATGTATTTTTCATTCCCAAGGGCGTCAATACCTTTTCTTGTACATAGTCTTCGAAAGGAATTCCAATAACCTCTTGCATCGCCAAAGAAATCAAAACCCAATCGTAGCTGTTATAAAAATAATCGGTTCCCGGTTCAAAAAGTAAATCGTCTTCCTTGAAAATTGCTATACTCTCCTTAATCGAATAAGGTTTATTCAAGCCATACTCAAGTCCTCGATATCCTCGAATACCGGCAGTATGACTTGCCAACTGTCGGATTGTAAAGTCGTATGCCTTTCTGGGGTAATCAGGAACATAGGTATAGAATGAAGCATCTAAATCTATCTGCCCATCAGCTACCATTTGTGCCAAAGCCGTGGCCGCTATAGGTTTGGAAACGCTAGCGATTCTAAAAATAGTTTTTTCAGGATGTACCGGAATCCCATTTTCCAAATCGGCACAGCCATAACCCTTTTGCAGCGCTACATTACCTTTTGTTACTACCGAAACGGAAATTCCCGGTACCTTTTTATCATTAATCAATGAAGTCAAGATGGCATCCGCCTTCACTAAGCCAGTCAGCTTTGCATCGTTTCCCAAGACTCGTTTTCTGGCGAAAAGGTTTTTAAGATATTTTTGGATAGGGTTCATGTGTTCCTTTATTGCGAGCTACAACTTGCCTTCGGCAAGTCTATAACCTGGCAATCTATTATATTTATTCTCCAGCGCATTTTGACCAACTTTAAGCCCCTGCCCCACCTACACAATGTAACAGATCACGTCGTCATCGCCATCATTAGGCAGGTTTAACTTTCAATAGGCTCCTCGTGAAGATGTCACTTGAAAATCAACCGCCCATTGAAAAGCTCCTCTACAATAATTTCCGGTGGGCGATTAATACTGATGACATCGCCTGTACCCCGAATTACTCCGCTTAAAGATAATTGCGGATTGATCAACACATCATTGGTACCCCGATGGTTCAAACTGATGTTTTGGGCTATCAAATTTTCTGCTTCAATACGGGAATCGCCCGCCGCGATCGTAATATTTAAATTCTCGACGGTGCCGACCATCTTAAAATACGTAATGCCGTTCACGACCAGACTCACGTTTTGGGCAGCGAGTTCCAAATCAAATTCACCATCGGTAGTTTCCGATTCGGTGTTTACATAACTTTCTGAAATCAGTACTAGTGACCCATATCCCAAAATACCGTCACTTTTCACCGGTAACCCACTACTGCTACGTATTTCGGTGATATTGGGTGAAGTGACATATACTTTGGTTAGTTCATAATCACGAAACAAGTTACACCCGTTCCCATTACGAAGCAGCAATCGACCCTCTTGCACTTCGGCGCTCACTTCTTCTATCAAATACTCACCGCTTTCGATTTCAACCTTTTGTTCGGCTCCCTCTTTTAAGATCAGTGCCACCTTTTCAAAAACAGTAATTTGGGTAAAGTCAGGCACGGCTATTTCATAACGGACAGTATCACCGGCATTTTGCAAGCAATCGGGCGCATTTTCCGAATTGCAACCCGATGCCAAAAGTACTAACCAACCGATTATCATTTTGGTCACGAGAATCCCCTTCCGATTTTTAATCATAACAAGTTTCAAATTCCATGTTCCAAACTCTAACACCTTAGGCTTCTTTATTTTCAACATTCGACTTCCAACTTATAAACGTACGCCCACACCAAACTCTACGGCTTCAGCAGCAGCCGCGTGCGACTTTAAACTGACGGACGCAAATACTTTTTTTCCGAAATAACGTTTTAGACTAAGCCGGTTATACATCTTCCCCTCAAAATCGAAAGGGTAATAAATATAGTAACCCAATTGGGTTCCAATACTTAATTTATTGATAAATAGCTCGTGGCCCACAAATAAACCGATACGCTTATAATCATCATCTACCGATACCCCATTTTCAGGAAATGAAATCGATTGATAGCGGATCAATTCCTTTAGAAAATTCGAGAAGAAAACATCTGTACCTAGTTGTAGCGCACTTCTTCGACCTACCCTTTTATCGGCATAAGCGGAAAGCACTACAAAACCGTATTGTCCCGAATCAACCACATCACTTTCATTGAGTCCGGTTCTAAATACCAAGTTATATCGAATCGGCTCTATCACCTTTTCGGGTTTAGGGCCTCGCACATAATCGATAGTTTCACCACCATCAAGGTCATATACCAGTCCGGCATTAAGGGCAAACGTATTTGTCGAGGTATTGGGAGCTTTAAAATTGGCATTCGAATAATGAATTATCGAAATACCGGCCTTTAAACCCAGACCTTTAAATATATTTTCCTTGTGGTAATTGAACATTAAAAAAGTAGAACTCAAAAAATGGGATCCGTAGGCATTATTTCTAAAATTTTGGCTCTTATCGTAGGGATCGGTGTTGTAACCTATCCCCTGTCCTATTCGAAACTGTAGATTCCTTTTAAAAAAATAGAAATTGAAATGGGCATAGAGGCTATAATTATCGCCTAGGGTGCCGTTGTTCATGTTCTGATAAACAAAAGAATAGCCCATATCGGGATAATTATACAGCTGATGCCAAGGTTTTGACCCGTAAGTTTTGCGATTATACCCGAGTATAACCCCTGCCGGATGGGCAGCGATCAAATGTGAAATATCGGAATTGTGCAACAGTATCGAACCATAAAACTGGCTCATATCAAGCGTATGCTTTTTAGGAAAACTTCCTTCCTGTGAAAAACAGAAAGTTGTCAAAAACAGAAATATAGGAAACAACCTTGGGCTCATGGGGCGCAAAAGTAGCTAATTTAGATATTAATTGACCACAAGGGGTTGACCAAAAACTTGGCAAGCTGTTTTGCCTGACCAACAACCAATTAAAACAATTCTTTGGCGATTGCCCGAATATTGTCCGATTTGCCCATTGAATAATAATGTAGTACGGGAACACCCGCCGCCTTCAGCTCTTTTGATTGCTGTATGCCCCATTCAATACCTACTTGGCGCACTTCTTTGTTGGTAGCGCAATCATCGACCGCATCGATCAGGTCTTGGGGCAGATCGATACGAAAGACCTGGGGCAGCAATTGCAAATGCCGTTTTACGGCAATCGGTTTGATACCGGGAATGATAGGTACATCAATTCCCATATTTTTGGCTGCCTCGACAAACTCAAAATACTTTTGATTGTCAAAAAACATTTGTGTCACGACATAATCGGCCCCGGCATCTACCTTTTCCTTTAATCGTTTTAAATCGGATTGTAAGGATGGTGCTTCCAAATGCTTTTCGGGGTAGCCCGCCACTCCGATACAGAAATTTCCGCAATTCTCCCGTTCGACCGTCTCATGCAAATAGTGTCCACAATTAAGGGCATAAATTTGTTTTACCAGATCACAGGCATAAGGGTGGCCCCCTTTGGTGGGTTGAAAGTATTTTTCTTCTTTCATGGCATCACCCCTGAGTGCCATTACATTTTCGATACCTAAATAATGACAATCGACCAACAGGTATTCCGTTTCTTCCCTTGTGAAACCACCACACAATACATGCGGCACGGTGTCAACGTCGTATTTATGTTTGATAGAGGCACATATACCCACGGTTCCGGGACGCATACGTGTAACCTTTTTGTCGAGCAGCCCATCGCGATCGATATAAACATATTCCTCGCGTGATGTGGTCACATCAATAAAAGGAGGATTAAATTCCATCAACGGGTCGATATTATCGTACAATTCTTGAATGTTCCTGCCCTTTACCGGTGGAATAATTTCAAAGGAAAACAATGTTTTTCCGTTCGCTTGTTTAATGTGGTCGGTTACCTTCATGTATGCTGAACTTCTATCAGTATCTATTTATTCTTTTTGGGCGTTCGGGCGGGCTATCCGCTCTATTTTTTACTGTAACTTATATAGTAGGCTACGTTTTCCTTGTAAAACTACAGTAAAAAGATGCCGCTTTTATCCCTAACGCAATCTCTCGTCGATCGAATTGAATCTGCAATTTAATCATCCGCGATGTTTGGTGCCAACCATTTGGCGGCTTCCTCAAAGGGGATTCCCTTTCTATCGGCAAAATCCTTTACTTGGTCTACCTTTATTTTTCCGAGGCCGAAATACTTTGCTTCGGGGTTTCCGAAATAATAGCCCGAAACCGATGCCGCGGGCCACATAGCCAGACTGTCCGTCAATTCAACCCCGATTTTTTCCTTTACCCCCAAAAGTTTCCAAATGGTCAGTTTTTCCAGATGATCGGGACATGCCGGATACCCTGGTGCGGGACGAATGCCTTTGTAGGCCTCCTTTATCAAATCTTCATTTGTCAATTCTTCTTTGTTGGCATAGCCCCAATGTTCCGTCCGCACTTGTTTATGCAAATACTCGGCGAAAGCTTCGGCCAAACGGTCTGCCAATGCCTTAATCATTATCGAATTATAATCGTCGAGATCTTTTCTATACTTTTCTGAAATCGCATCGGTTCCAAAACCGGTAGAAACGCAAAAACAACCCATATAATCGATTAGCCCCGTTTCTTTGGGTGCTATAAAATCGGAGAGCGCTGTATTGGGCACACCCTCGCGTTTTTTCAACTGCTGACGCAATGTTCGAAAAACAATGGTGTTCTCACCCGATACCACCTCAATATCATCATCATTGATAGTATTTGCTTGAAAAAGACCGAAAACGGCTTTTGCCTTTAACCATTTTTCATCGAAAACTTGTTGCAACATTTTCTGGGCATCCTTAAAAAGTTCCGTAGCCTGTTCGCCCACCACCTCATCGGTCAGAATTTGCGGATATTTTCCGTGCAACTCCCAACTTCTAAAAAAGGGCGTCCAATCGATATAATCTTCCAGTTTACGTAGCTCAAAATCTTCCAAAACTTGAATGCCCAATTCGTTCGGTTTTTTTATTTGAACGATATCCCAATCTATTTTAAACTTATTCTCCCTAGCTTCCGACAGCTTACGATATTCTTTATGCTTTCCGCGTTTTGCAAACTGTTTTCTAAATTCCTCATAATCCGACTTAATAGAAGCTTTGTAGGCCACCGAGGTATCTTTTTGCAACAAATCACCAACTACTGTAACCGCACGTGACGCGTCGTTCACATGCACCACGGCATTTTTATATTGCGGATCGATTTTCACAGCGGTGTGCGCCTTACTTGTCGTAGCCCCCCCGATCAATAACGGAACCTTAAAATTCTGTCGTTCCATTTCCTTTGCCAAATGTACCATTTCGTCAAGTGATGGCGTTATCAAGCCACTGAGTCCGATGGCATCAACATTGTGTTCTATGGCCTCCGCAATAATTTTTTCCGGTGGTACCATTACGCCTAAATCTACAATCTCATAGTTGTTGCAGGCCAATACGACACTCACAATATTTTTCCCGATATCGTGAACATCCCCCTTAACGGTCGCCATCAAGATCTTTCCATTCCCCTGATCATCGCCAATTTGAGGATTCTTTAATTTTTCTTCCTCTATAAAAGGCAGTAAATAAGCTACGGCCTTTTTCATCACCCTCGCCGATTTCACGACTTGGGGCAAAAACATTTTGCCGCTGCCAAAAAGGTCGCCAACTACATTCATACCGGTCATCAAATTCCCTTCGATTACCTCTATGGGCTTGTCGACGCTGAGTCGAGCAGCTTCAACATCTTCAACGATATATTGGTCAATACCTTTGACCAAGGCACGCGTAATTCTATCTTGTAACGGTTCTTCCCGCCATGAAAGATCTATTTTGCTTTCTTTGGCCTTGCCGATAACGCTCTCCGCGAAATCAAGCAACCTTTCGGTGGCGTCGTCCCTTCGATTTAAGATAACGTCTTCGACCATTTCCAGTAAATCTTTTGGAATGTCGTCATAGATTTCCAACATCGTCGGGTTTACTATACCCATGTTCATACCTGCTTTAATGGCATGGTACAAAAACACGGAGTGCATCGCCTCCCGAACAGGGTTATTACCACGAAAACTAAACGAAACGTTACTCACCCCTCCACTAACACTACAATAAGGCAGGTTCTCCCTTACCCATTTTGTGGCTCGAATAAAATCCAAGGCATTCAGTTTATGCTCATCCATTCCTGTTGCCACAGGAAATATGTTCAGGTCAAAAATGATATCTTCTGGAGGAAAACCGACTTTGTTGACCAGAACATCATACGACCGTTTTGAAATCTCGATGCGTCGGTCGTAATTATCGGCTTGCCCCGTCTCATCGAACGCCATGACAATAACTGCCGCACCGTATCGCTTTATCAACTTGGCGTGATGAATGAACTCGGCCTCACCCTCTTTTAGACTGATCGAATTCACGACACATTTGCCCTGCACGACTTGCAGACCTGCCTCAATGATTTCCCACTTCGAACTATCGATCATTATAGGCACACGTGCAATATCCGGTTCCGCAATAACCAGATTAAGAAACTTGACCATGGCCTCTTTACCATCGATAAGTCCGTCATCCATATTGATGTCGATAATCTGGGCACCGTTTTCTACTTGGTCACGGGCCACGTCGAGGGCCTCCTCAAACTTCTCTTCTTTGATAAGGCGTAAAAACTTCTTAGAACCCGCCACATTGGTGCGTTCCCCAACATTGACAAAATTACTTTCGGGGGTTACGATCAAAGGTTCTAGACCTGATAGTTTTAAATATCTAGTTGGTCGTTGGTCGTTGGTCGTTGATTGTATTTTTGAATTACCCTCTATCATTTGCTTCTACTTTTATAATAGTTGATAAATTCGTTGATTAACTTTTTACACTTTTTGATTTGACTCTTTAAGGAATCGAAATCTGTTTGCATTAAATATTTTTGGTCCAATGCTAAATACAATTGTGTTTCCAGTTCATAAATAGAACCTCTTGGAATTTGTAAAAATTGAATAGTATCCTTTGAAGTTCTTCTACCACATCCTTCGGCAATATTCGATGGAACTGAAACGGCGCATCTTCTCAACTGACTTGTTAGTCCATAGACCTCATCTTTTGGTAATTGCATGGTCGCTTTGCAAACACTATTGACTAGCGAACGAGATTCTTTCCAAACTTCTAATTCAACATATTCCATACTATCAACTATTAACCAACAACCATCAACACCCTCGGGTCATAGTCCTTAACCAATTCGGCAATTGCCGTTATATGCTCCGGTGTCGTACCACAGCAACCACCGACGATATTTACCAAACCTTTTTCCACATATTCTTTAATCTGCTCCGCCATTTCCGCGGGGGTTTCATCATATTCCCCAAAAGCATTCGGCAATCCCGCATTCGGATGTGCAGAAACCGCATAATCGGTCTTGCCCGACAAAACCTCCAAATGAGGAACCAATTGATTCGCCCCCAAAGCACAGTTGAACCCAACCGACAAAATCGGAATATGTGATATGGAAATCAGAAAGGCCTCGGCAGTTTGCCCCGACAAGGTTCTGCCCGAGGCATCGGTAATCGTACCGCTGACCATTATCGGCACATCAATGTTTCGTTCTTCCTTGACCTCTTCGATTGCAAATAATGCCGCTTTGGCATTTAAGGTATCGAAAATGGTTTCTACGAGTAAAATATCAGCACCACCATCCAACAAAGCTTCCACCTGTTGTTTATAGGCAACTCGCAGCTCATCAAATGAAATAGCCCTAAAGCCCGGATCATTAACATCTGGAGACATGCTGGCGGTTTTGTTCGTCGGCCCAATACTACCCGCAACGAACCTGGGCTTATGAGGCTCTTTGGCCGTAAATTCATCAGCCACCATTTTTGCAATTCTGGCGGACTCGAAATTAAGTTCATAGACCAATTCTTCCATATAGTAGTCCGCCATGGCAATGGTAGTACCCGAAAAGGTATTTGTTTCCACTATATCGGCACCAGCAGCGAAATATTTGCGATGTACTTCGGCAATGGCCTCGGGCTGGGTCAAAGACAACAGATCATTGTTACCCTGCAAAGGAGATTTCCAATCTTTGAACCGCTCACCGCGAAAATCAGCTTCGGTAAACTTATAGCGTTGTAGCATAGTACCCATCGCACCATCAAGTACCAAAATACGCTCTTGTAATATCTCTTTAATATCTTTCATATTATCCGTTTCCGAATTCATTTTTAGCCCCTATAAATCCATTAGGCCAAAACGGGTTTTTACGGTAAATATATCAAGTAAGGAAAAGGCAAAGACAAATATGTCTCTCTTTGTTATCTGCCAGGATACCGAATGCGTTCGGTACGGGGTAGAATGTAGCACCTTCTTTTGGCAAAGGGTTGCTAAGGCTTCATAGGGTCTAATCCCTCCGCCTTTCTTGATAACTTACAGTTTTTTTAATGAACTAACGAACCCTTCTAAATTTGAGTTCAAATGCAAAGTAACAGCACAGCCTGTTCAAAAGCAAGGAAAGTATCGCGTTTTTGATCTAAAAGAAACCTGTCAGGCAGAACCCGACAGGTTGTTAAATCGTTTAGGAAATGCTTTGTACCACTTCCTTTTTGGCCTGTTTTTTACTGCCGTCAAACCCTTCTACCCCACCAACGGTGGTATACTTCATAACATATCTTTTACCAGGATTGATAAGTTGGTACGCAAACTGGCACATAACGGCGGCTTCATGAAAACCGGATAATATCAATTTCAGTTTGCCCTCGTAGGTATTGACATCCCCGATAGCAAATACCCCTGGAATGTTTGTTTGGTAATCTTTAGCATTGTTGACCTTAATAGCGTTCCGTTCGATTTCCAACCCCCAATCACCGATGGGGCCAAGTTTTGGAGAGAGCCCAAAAAGAGGTATAAAATTATCGACCTCGACGTACGTTTCACCTTTACTGGCATCGTTATGCTTTACGACAACCGCTTCTAAGTGTTCATCACCATATAATTTTTTAACCTCGGCTTCGGTAAACAATTTGATTTTGCCCAATTTTGCCAATTCAGATGCTTTTTCAACGGAATCTAGCGCACCCCGGAATTCGTTTCTACGATGCACCAAAGAAACTTCGGAAGCCACATCTGCCAAATAGATGGCCCAATCCAATGCAGAGTCACCCCCACCGGCTATGACTACCTTTTTATCACGATATACCTCTGGATCTTTAATGATGTAGGCGACACCTTTATCTTCAAACTCCGTGATATTCTCAATGGGGGGCTTTCTGGGTTCAAAAGAACCCAATCCGCCGGCAATGACTACAACGGGAGCATGGTGTTTCGTTCCTTTGTTAGTGGTAACCACGAAAGAACCGTCTTCCAATTTATCGAGTGTTTCGGCACGCTCCCCCAATGTAAAACCAGGTTCAAAAGGTTTGATTTGTTCCATTAGGTTATTTACCAAATCACCTGCCAAAATCTCTGGAAAGGCCGGAATATCATAAATCGGTTTCTTCGGATAGATCTCAGAACATTGGCCACCTGGTTGCGGCAAGGCATCGATTAAATGCGTTTTTAATTTTAACAATCCCGCTTCAAAGACAGTAAATAATCCTGTTGGGCCCGCTCCTATTATAAGTATGTCTGTTTTAATCATTTTTAACTCTTTTATTTTTTTTCGACCAATTTTTGGGTTATCTCATTCATTTTATCCACTTTTTGCTCGAAATCACCTTTTATTGTTTTTCTATACTCATTTAAATTCTGTACCATTTCATCGATATCCTCGGGAATGACCTCCTCGAAAAACTGTCGCAACCTTTTGGCCGTTGTCGGTGATTTCCCGTTTGTGGAAATAGCCACCTTTACGTTTCCCTTGGTTACTATGCCGCCCATATAAAAATCACAATAAGGCGGATTATCAGCAACATTTACCAATTTGTCCAATGCCCTACAATCTTCATATACCTGAACATTCACTTTGGGCTTATCGGTGGTCGCTATGACCAAATGATTGCCTTTTAAATATTCTTTATTGTACGCATCGACTATTAACGTAACATTGTATTGTCGAGCCAATTCTGTAGTGCCCTCACGAAACATGGGCGATACCATGGTCACCTTTGCATCAGGACTGGATTTTGTCAAAAAAGTAAGTTTCTCCTCCGCCACGTTTCCTCCACCAACAATTAGAATATTCAATTGTGCGGTCTTTAGAAATATCGGGTATAAATTGTTCCTTTCTGTCATAACATATCAATTGCCTTCAACTAAAACAGCGTTATTCGCTTGCTGAAAGGTCTTCGAATACATGCAAACTTTTTAAATTTTGCATACAAGTGCGATGGCGGACTACTTCCCCGATAACAATAATAGCCGGATTGGACAATTGTCGGGCCTCCACTTCCTTTTCTATCGATACAATCGTACCCGCACCTATTTTTTCACCCTCCAAGGTACCATTCTGAATAATCGCTACGGGCATTTCAGCTTTCCCCTCTCTTTTGAAGAGTTCCACTATCTGTGGTAATTTTGACATTCCCATAAGAATTACGACGGTTGCATTGGATTTTGCCGCCAGTCTTACGTCTTGCGATAGTTTATGGTCTTTGGTCGTACCGGTAATGACCCAAAAACTCTCCGCAGCCCCTCTTTTCGTTACAGGGATATTTTGTGAAGCCGGCACAGAGATGCAAGAGGAAATACCTGGTATCATAGCTACTTCCAAACCATGGCCTGCCGCATATTCCATTTCTTCGGAACCGCGCCCAAACACAAAGGGATCACCTCCCTTTAATCGAACCACGTGCCCATGGCTTTTGGCCCGACTAACAATCAATTCATTAATTTGCTCTTGACGATGAGAATAACACCCTTTTCGTTTACCTACAAAAATATGTTCTGCATGAGGGGCGTATTCCAACAATTGGTCATCGACCAGGGCATCGTACAAAACTACATCGGCTACTTGTAGGGCTTTGATTGCCTTGAGGGTAATCAACTCAACATCACCCGGACCAGCACCAATAACCGTCAACCGAGCATTTTTATCGGCGGCAATCTTTGGTTGCATGTTGTATGTATGTCTGTCTTGTTGCGTCATATTATGCCTCTACCAATTCTTGCTTCCTATATGTTTCAATTTTTTTCAATACGGTTTTCGCATTCTCCATATAGCTTTTTGCAAATGACGCCGTAGGTTCATTTTTGTTGAGCTGTAGCGCTAATTCTTCGAACGAAGTTCCTAAATCTATTTTGCCTGCGGCAACAAATTTTTCATCAAAATCTTTAATGATCCCAATATGCGTATTGGTCTTGGCCTTTTCAGCAGTCAATATCGCCTTTGCCGAATTGACCATTGAAGAATAGGAATGGTAGATACTTGCCGCCCATTTTCCCTCTTCAAATGTTTCCCGGGCATTTTCGATTTTTTCCTCGCTTTCGAACAATAAGGTAGCGATCAAATCGATTACTACACCTGCACATTCACCAACTCCAATCGCTTTTTTGTAGCGCTCGGTGGTACCCCAATCAATAAAGTCTTCCGCTGTCAAATTATCGGCATCGGATAGATGGGTCAGGAAATCGTAAAAATACATTTGTCCCTTATCGGCATAGTAATCGGCATAAGATCGACCATTACCGTTCTTGTCGAAATCGTCCAATATCAATCGCAAGGCCTCCGGCCCACGTTTGCTAGGCACCTTGACCACTTTATCGGCATAACGCCCATTACCATCCCCTAAATTACCGCCACCCAAAAGCACTTGGAGTGCAGGGGCCACCAATTTGTCCTTGGTTCGAATGCTCATGCCTTGAAAACCAATATTGGCCATGTTGTGCTGCCCGCATGCGTTCATACACCCACTAATTTTAATCGCCACATCAGGATTGGCTATATAATGTGGGTATTCCTTTTTTATAATGCGTTCCAATTCTTCAGCGATTCCGGTACTACTTGCGATTCCAAGGTTACAGGTATCGGTTCCCGGGCATGCGGTGATATCCAATGCCGTATTGTAACCAATCTCAACAAAGCCCATTTTTTGCAACTCCGTATAGAAAAATGGTATCAATTCTTCTTTTACGTAGGGTACCAATATATTTTGTCGTAGGGTCATTCGCACCTCACCTGCCGCATATTTTTCAACCAAATCGGCCAACAACCGTGCTTTATCGGTATAAAAATCACCTAATAAAACTTTGATTCCGATGGCTACAAAACCCTCTTGTTTTTGGGGTACCAAGTTTGTGGACTTCCAATTCTCAAAAGTTTGTTGATCTTTGATTTCAACTTTTGGCGCAACAGCATCACCTATTTTTATCTTTGGATAAGCCTCCGCATCAATCGGGTACGTTGTATATGGAACAGCCTTTTGCTCTTCCTCCAGCAATACCTTGAATCCATCAAGCCCAACATCTTTCATCAAAAACTTCAAACGCGCCTTGGCCCTACTTTTTCGTTCCCCAAATCTGTCAAAAACACGCACAACACCGTCCATCAAAGGAATAATCTTATCGGAGGGAAGGAAGGAAAACAATTCGTCTGCATGGCGAGGCTGTGAACCTAATCCACCTCCCAACAATACCTTAAAACCACGAACGCCGTTCTCGATTTTTGCGATAAACCCAAGGTCGTGCATATACGAGAGTCCCGTATCTTCGTCACTCGAGGAAAAAGATACCTTAAACTTTCTACCCATTTCTTGACTGATCGGGTTTCTTAAAAAATACTGGAACAATGCATGGGCATAAGGAGAAACGTCAAATGGTTCGTTTACGTCGATACCAGCGGTTTCACTGGCAGTAACATTTCGAACGGTGTTACCACAAGCCTCTCGAATGGTGACGTCGTCTTTTTCCAACTGCGACCATAGTTCTGGAGTACGGTTCACATCAACATAGTGAATCTGAATATCTTGTCTTGTTGTAATATGCAACCGGCCCGTAGAGTACTCATCGGATACGCCACAAATTCTTCTCAACTGATTGGAAGTTACCTTACCGTAAGGCAATTTGATACGGATCATCTGAACACCGGGTTGTCGTTGCCCATAAATTCCCCTTGCCAAACGTAGGCTACGGAATTTTTCCTCGTCCAATTTCCCTTCTTTGAACTCATGAATTTTGGCCTCCAAAGCCAAGATATCTTTTGCTACTACCGGGTTTTCTATTTCAGTTCTGAAACTTTGCATATGTTGAGATTCTAAACGCTAGGCGCCAAACGCCTGATGAATTATACTATTTTACTATTTTACCTATAGACTTTATAGGTAATTTTTAAATTGTGCTTTAAGCCTACCTTAAGCACACTGTCTTACTTAATTGATGAACCCTACCCCTGACGTGGCATTGGTCTGGGAATCTATCAATATAAAGGAGCCATTCGTACGGTGGTTTTTAAACGCATCGAAAAAAATGGGTTTATTAAGCTTAAAAGAAACTTGAGCGATGTCGTTCATTCCCAACGCATCGGTTTCCGTATCAATACCCGAATAATCGGGTTGTATTTTATGATGAATTCGATCTACTTTGGCCAACACTTTATTTACGCCATGTTGTAGTACATATTTGCTACCCGCTGTCAGTTTCTGGGAGTCCATCCAAGAAACCGTTGCCGTAAATTGTTTATCAATGGAAGGCAAATCACCAGCTTTCACCAACATATCACCTCGACTGACATTGACCTCGTCCTCCAAAGTGATGGTGACGGAGGAACGTCGGGTCGCCTTTTTATACTTCTTGTCGTAAAAGTAAATATCCTTGATTTTAGATCGGGTCATTGAAGGCAATACCACTACTTCGTCGCCTACGCTCAATTCGCCACCGTATACTTTCCCGGCGAATCCTCGAAAATCATGGAATTCTTCGGTTTTTGGCCGAATTACATATTGTACTGGAAATCTCGGCGTACCCACATTGAAAATGTCTTTTCTATCCAACTCTTCCAAATGCTCTAAAAGTGTTTGCCCCTTGTACCAAGTCATATTCTCCGACCGGTTCACTACATTGTCCCCTTTTAAAGCACTTACCGGTATAAAGGTGATTTTCTGATCTTGATAATCACGCTTGCTCATCAATTGCTCAAAATCGGCTTTGATGGCATTGTATTTTTCCTCTGAAAAATCAATCAAGTCCATTTTATTGATAGCAACGATAACATCTTTGATACGCAAGAGATTGTTAATAAAGAAATGTCTATTGGTCTGCTCAATCACTCCTTTTCTAGCGTCGATCAATATAATCGCCGCTTGCGAAGTCGAAGCTCCGGTAACCATGTTACGCGTATACTCAACATGACCTGGGGTATCTGCAATGATATAACTCTTCGATGCCGTTGAAAAATAAATATGTGCAACATCGATAGTAATCCCTTGCTCCCGCTCGGCTACCAAGCCATCTGTTGCCAAAGAAAAATCAAGATAGTCATATCCCTTTTTCTTACTGGTCGTTTCGATAGCTTCCAACTTATCGTCGGTCAATGATTTGGTATCATACAAAAGCCTTCCTATCAAAGTGCTCTTACCATCATCTACACTACCCGCCGTTGCTATTTTAAGTACTTTCATTTTGTATTTTGTTGTCGGCCGATCGTTGTTCAATTACGCAACAACTATCCAACCTTTATTTTCATTCGTTGATTTTGCATCTAGCTGCCATAGCCCTACACAGGCAGCAACCTTATCTTTTGACCGCTAAAAGTAGCCTTGTTGTTTCCTTTTTTCCATCGCCGCTTCCGATCGTTTGTCGTCAATTCGAGCGCCTCGCTCCGAAATTTTCGATTCACGAATCTCTGCCACGACCTTGTCGATCGTATCGGCATGTGAAAAAACTGCCGCGGTACACGACATATCGCCCACCGTTCGAAAACGTACCGTACGCTCTTCTACCTCTTCATCTTCCGCCCTAAAAACAACCTCATCTTCAGCGGACCAAATCAATCCATCGCGTAAAAAGACATTCCGTTTATGCGCAAAATAAATCGAAGGTATTTCGATATCTTCTTTTTCAATGTAGCTCCAAACGTCTAGTTCTGTCCAGTTGCTGATCGGAAATACACGAACATTCTGTCCCATTTCAATCTGGCCGTTTAGCATATCGAAAAGCTCTGGACGCTGACTTTTTTCATCCCATTGACCGAAATCATCACGTACCGAAAAGATACGCTCCTTTGCCCTGGCTTTTTCCTCATCCCTTCTGGCCCCACCGATACATGCATCAAACTTAAACTCTTCAATGGCATCTAAAAGTGTGGTGGTCTGCAACATATTTCGGCTGGCATACTTGCCCGACTCTTCCACTACTTTTCCCTCATCAATAGAATCTTGCACATTTCTGACAATAAGCTCGAGACCCAATTCTTCTACCAAACGATCTCGGAATTCAATAGTTTCCGGAAAGTTGTGGCCCGTATCGATATGCATTAAAGGAAAAGGAATTTTAGCGGGATAAAAGGCCTTTTGGGCCAATCGCACCAAAGTTATCGAATCTTTTCCACCGGAAAATAATAGTACAGGCTTTTCAAATTGCGCGGCTACCTCTCTTAAGATGTAGATCGCCTCGCTTTCTAATGCATTGATTTTAAGTTTAGGCAAACCTTCTGTTTTAGTTGGGATATCTATAATTGTTGTTTCCAAATCGTATTTTTTTAATTAAGATGCTATTCCTTAGTAATCGTTTCTATCAAGTATGCAATCCACACTCCCTATTTTCCAATACTTTTGTGGGATCAAAATATTTATGTTCGTTGGGTAAATTCCGTTCTTCCAAATAGGCATCCAACTGAACATCGCTATAATGATAGAAGGGGCTCACTTTTAAAACGCCATCTTTACTAAGACTTAAAACATCTAGGGAATCACGTAGGGCGGTCTGCCCTTTTCTCAGGTTGGTAAACCAGACATCTGGCGCATGTTCTTTCATCGCCCTTCTAAAAGGCTCCAATTTTACCTGCTCTGTAAACTCGGCATGTTTCGGATCATCAATACCCGGAATGCCCATAACCGCATCTCTGTGCGAAGACGTTTGTAGTGGCACATAGAGTTTGACGTTAAGCCCCAAATCTGCAATAAGTTGCTCCGCATGTTTATAGGTGTTCGGCGTATTATAACCCGTATCGCACCATATCACCGGAATCTCTTTTTCTACCTCGACCACCGCGCTGAGAATAGCGACTTCATACGGTCTGAAATTCGTAGTCACAACGGCTTTCTCGGCATTGTCAATTGCCCATGAAATAATTTCTTTGGGCGTTGCCTCTGCCAACTTCGCGTTCAATTCTTCAATTTGTTGCTGTGTAAATGCCATTTTCTTTCTGTTGTATTAATTATCTTCCCCACTTGATTTTGTTCCAAATACGCTCATGGAAAAAATACAATATCATCTTCGTAAAAAGCTCCACTACTCCAATAGAAAAAGCCACTGATAAAGTTCCAGTGACTATCCAAGAAATAAGTATGGTATCCAGTGTTCCTATAATTCGCCAGCTGATGGATTTTGCGATACTCCTTTTTGGTCTTTCTGATTTCTTGTCGCTTTTATAGCTGGTTTTGCTAGTTTTACTATCTAAAATCAATTGATCGGCTATCATTTAAATGTCTATTTCTAATACCCTATAGATTTAATAGGATAGTCAAAAATAGTACTAATCGCTGAAAGTTTGACGTTAAAAAATCCTAAAACTTAAATTTAACCTATAGTTTTAGTAGATTAATTGGAAATATCGCCCATTTTTGAGAATCTTCTAAAGATTTGGAAATATTTTACGAATTGTCAATAGCCTTTTTTAGGCCTCTTTCGATTGCACCAATATATCGGCCAAAGTATGGCTTCGGTACACCCCTAAATTTGCGTCGCGCACCATCAACATGAGTTTGTTGACCGAACAGGTCGCCTCATCGGGGCAATCGTCACATTTCTCATAAAAATTTAGACTGACGCAGGGCACCATCGCAATAGGCCCCTCCAAAATACGCATCACATCGGTCATCAGAATTTCTGCGGGATTTTTAATCAAGTAATATCCACCGCCTTTCCCTTTTTTTGAACCTAAAATTCCCGTCTTTCGTAAGGATAGCAAAATACTCTCCAAGAACTTCTGGGAAATGTTTTCGTGTTTCGCAATCTCCGATATTTGAACTGGGCAGTTCTCTGACCGTGATGCCAGATAGGTAAGTGCCTTTAAACCGTATTTTGTCTTTTTGGAAAGCATAGTGCGAAGATAGGGAAATTAACAAACTCAATCGGTATTGGTATCTTTTGAAAATCACATTGCCTTTATTTCATTGCCCTTCCCATACCTAAATTTAAAATTAGCTTCAATTCGTGTCACTATTCACGAGAATTAATTTTACTTTAAATACTTAACTTTACGGCTTGTATCAATTCCTTTTAGCAAACCTTTATTCAATGAAAAAATATCGTACCCTTACCCTTTTAATTGTTCTTTCTTTAACCAGCATATTTTTAGCACATTCCCAAACCGAAACCAAAGCCGTTCCTGTTTTTGAGAACGGGCAAGCTCAAATTGTCGAAGCGTTTAATGACCCGTCTAAATGGATCAGACACGACCTTTGGGTAGAAACAACTTTTGACACCGATGGCGATAAGAAACCCGACAGAATGCATGTGTCGGTAACGCGACCGTATCAAACCGACAGCGAAAAACTTCAACTTCCCGTAGTTTATGTTTCGAGTCCGTATTTTGCGGGAGTCGCCCCCAATGTCGATGGTCTTTTTTATGATGTAAAACATGAATTGGGTGCAGTTGCCAAAGAACGTTTACACCCCGAAGTGACACGTACCGGCGAAAGACCGATCATTTCCAATTCCCATATTAAAGATTGGGTGCCTCGAGGCTATATTGTGGTACACTCCTCTTCCCCGGGAACCGGACTCTCCCAAGGATCGCCTACCGTAGGCGGCGATAATGAATCATTGGCACCGAAAGCGGTAATCGATTGGTTGTGCGGACGGGCAAATGGGTATACCTCGCCCAACGGCAACGAGAAGGTAAAAGCCTATTGGTCTACAGGTAAAGTAGGTATGACCGGTACTTCTTATAGCGGTACCATTCCCCTGGCGGCGGCAACAACGGGCGTAAAGGGGTTGGAGGCTATTATTCCCATTGCACCCAACACTTCCTATTATCACTATTACAGATCTAACGGACTGGTCAGATCTCCCGGCGGATATTTGGGTGAAGACATTGATGTACTATACGATTTTATACATAGTGGCGATGAATCAAAGCGGGCCTACAACAATGCTACGGTTCGCGATACCGAAATGAAAAATGGCATGGACCGTATTACAGGGGATTACAACGATTTCTGGGCCGGCCGCGATTATCTAAACGATATGGAGCCCATGAAGGCCGCCCTACTTATGTCACACGGTTTTAATGATTGGAACGTGATGCCCGAACACAGCTACCGCATTTATAAAGCAGCCAAGGACATGGGCCTACCAGCCCAAATCTACTACCACCAAAATGGGCATGGCGGACCACCACCCATGAAACTCATGAATCGCTGGTTCACCCATTATTTGCATGGAATTGAAAATGGGGTTGAAAAAGATGCCAAGGCTTGGATTGTTCGCGAAAAAGATGCCCAAGATCGGCCCACGCCCTATGCGGACTATCCAAACCCCGATGCGACAATGGTTCGATTGCACCTGCACCCCGGGGGCGTTGAACATGGGGGATTGCAAGTCGAGAAAGCAACGTACCCCGGAACTGAAACTTTGGAAGACAATTACTCTTTTTCGGGTACGACTTTAGCCAAAGCGGAAAGCACCGACCATCGGCTACTCTATACGACCCCTACCCTGACCGAAGACCTTCATATTTCAGGAACCGCTAAAGTTACCATCAAGTTATCAAGTAGCAAACCTGCGGCTAACCTTTCGGTGTGGTTGGTATCTTTACCGTGGAACGACGGAAAAAATTCAAAAATTACCGACAATATCATTACGCGGGG
>CBDULZ010000030.1:0-50745 GCA_965368185.1 uncultured Kriegella sp. | reverse complement strand
GTTCTAATTACAAAAAAAGTCTTGTAAACAGTTTAAATCCTTTCTACATGCGATACTTGGATTTTCTCCCTTCCCTTATTTCAGAGGCTAAACGCCAAAGGGCATTTGATCTCGACATACGGTTTCTGTTTACAAAAATGTATACGCTCAACCCTTCTTTAATTACGAATACCAAACCACACTTTTTTATTTTATAATACCATTTAACAATAAAGGGAATGAGCAATATTCCAATTCCGAATGTAAACAAAACAATGATGGCAGATATGACGTACAACCACAAAACTGAAGGTTGATAAATTGCCCCACTATTTAAATCTTCAATAAATGCATCTTGATACAAAACCTCCCCAAAAGATCCGACTTTGAGCGAAATAATTCTTTTATCGGTCAAGCAAGCAAAGCTGTGGGTAACACTTATCAAGAAACCATGCTGTCCCATATATTCCGCAAACTTGATTTCCTCATCTGTTCCTAAAAACTGTTGAAACATCGTAGTAAGTGCATCGTGATTATTTTGTTTTGCCTGATGCAGCACATTGGAGGCAATTGTTATTTTATTTTCAGCCATGATCCCTACATTTTAATTAAGATTTATCAGTGAATATATTTTTAATCCATTTTGAAATTTTATTTTTTGGCGTTCCATACCAATCATCCGGAGCTAACTCATTAAAGAGGCTAATATCTTCCTTGTCTGCTTCTTTGCTTAATGGCAAAGGTTCGGCATTAAAAGGGATTGAACCTTTAAGAAGAACTTTCACGGTATCGGTCAAAATATCTAAATGGGCTTCAATGGGAGGGGTAAGGGCATCCAACCAATGACTTGAACTTAAAAAAAATTCCATTGATTTTGATGGCAAAATTTCCTGAAGTCTAACAGGTATGACTATTGCGCCTTTGCTGATTGCTCTTTCTACTTCTTTGTTTACAAATTTGGAATCGTTGGCATTGCTTGTGAAAACAACAATCATTATTTGACACTTCTGGATGGCATTAATTATAGATTCTCCATAATTAACACCGGGCAAAATATCGCGTGGGGCAATCCAACAACGTACACTTTCCTTTTCGAGCCAATTACAAATTGCATCCGCAATGTTTTTGTCCTTTGAGGAATGTGAAATAAAAACCAATCGGGAATTTGGCATAGCGTTGCTAACTTTTTCTACCATATTTTTTTATTATAAAGTCGGTTTCATTTTGTCAGTTTAAGTTTGTGCAGTCGCATAATGGCCACCAACATATAGTTGACATCATTGCTGTACATTTATTGAATTAAGCTATTTAATCCTAACTATCCACGAATAGTCTATTGTCTAAATGGATAAAAGCATTATGGGGGATTGATTGTTAAACGGTGGGGGATGATGCCGAATGTGATAGTTTTAACTTGAAAATATCCAGTTATGGGCCTCAAGATGCCAACAAATCTTAGCTTAAATTTTGCTGGTATTTAAATATATAAAATAATTTCACACTATTCACAACGTTTCGGGTTTTCTGGAACAATTTTAATTCCTCAAAACAGCGGCTTTTAGGCCGCCCAGCGCTTGCAGTTCGAAGCCTCGGTTTTTTAAATAGGAATCGAAGAACTTCAGAACGTATTTAAATTAGGTAGATTTTATAGATTGTTACCAAAACAGCACGTAGAGACTATATCAAGAATTCACAAGCTTAAGAAAAAGATTACATAATAGGTGTTTCATCGATGAAATCGTCAATTATATCGATCTAAATTTCTTAGGTGTGTTTTTAACTCCCTTTGTTTGCCGAAATAATATATTTATAGTACTTATAAGTAGTGCATCAGGATAGCTGCCTTAAAAACAAGGCGGATATCATATAACTAAATTGAAGGTCCCCCTTTTTATTAAATTTCTTTTTTTCAACTTTTAGCATTCATAAAAATTCAAAATAATTGGTGGACTTGGCAAGAGTTGCTTTTAGATTCGTCAGCCGTTAAAATATGTTGTAATCTATTGAGCAGAAAAGTAGTTTCAAAAATCAAAAAAAGCGATACAAAAAGCTATCGATACATAGTTTAAAAAAATGGATCTTTACCATCTTATATACCGTTCAAAAGCGACCATAGCATCGTCCGAATCCGCACTTCGTGATATTTTTATCACGGCCAAACGGAATAATTCTTTGGTTGGAATTACCGGCTGTTTTATTTACAGAAATGGCTATTTTCTTCAATTCCTTGAAGGTAAGGAAGAGGTCGTAAAACAGCTATTTTATACAATAGAGGACGATAATCGTCACGAAGATGTTGAAATTTTGATAGAAGGTCAATCAGAAATCCAGTTATTTAGAGATTATGAATCGCAATTTTTGGGCGATGATCTAACAACCAATACATCACCTATTCGAAAGCGTGATATTGATAATTTATTGTTGACCAAAGGTGAGCATAGTCCGGCTTACCAAGTATTTTGGCAAAATGTCCAGCAAATCAATTCTAGAAGTGGCTTTTATGCCATCGATAATTTAAAGGCTGATCAATAAAACGCTTTTAAGAAAATGGCTCCTTCCTATATAATTTTCGATTGGGTGTAGCAACACCCTGGTGCACCCTTATTACGGGAATAGGGTATGGGCATACCCTATGGATACCCTATCGATTTTTCGCACCCCCTATCCGGATTGTTTTCCAAATCTTAAGTTGCTTTTTAAAATAGTATCGATCAGATAACGTAGGGCTTCCGCATCACTTAGAACAGGTCGTTTGATTTTTACAGATTTTTTTTGGGGCATCACAGCTTCCGATACAACAGGATTCCATTCGGGTGTATCGGCACCCTCGACTTCGAAATATTCGTCCTTTTCGAACCCGAGCGCGTCGTTGAGGTTGAGCAAGACCTCGAGTTTTACCACAATTCGTACCGTAAATCTAAGGCATCGTGTACGAGAATGTGTACCCTGATTGGAATTAAATTTCATCTATATATTGATTAAAAGTAAGACCATAATACCAACTTTTTAGATGCAGGAATGAGCGAGAACTCCCTTAGTAACAAAATATGTAAACTTTCTGCATAGCCTCTATTCTCATCAGATTATTACGGTAAATACGTTAAGGTTTTACCGTGCCTGCGCCTGTAAATGTTGGTAGTTTAGATAACCTTTCGTATCTATAATGGGAAACCAAAGAACACGGTGAATTACTTACAATTGTACTTCCCGAAAGAAATTTTATATGATAGATACAATTATTATTATAAGTTGAACAAGTCATTCATTATAAGCCGCACATTGCAGATACTTCAATGAATCCCTAGGTTATTGAAATAGGGAATTTTTCCCTAATTTATTTGTAATAATGCCCAAACAGGTTTGTGGTCGGATAGCGGATTAGCCATTTCTATTATCTGCCCATCAATGGCCTTTACCTTAGTACTTGGATAAATTATGTGGTCTATAACTCCACCTGCTTTATTCTTCCCTGGATTGAACTTTACCATAGACCCCAATGCGGTAACATCAATATTTAAATCGCGCCAACTGGCAACCATTCCTAACTCTACAAACATTTCATAATATGGACTTCTGTAATCTTCGGTAGAAAGCACGAAGTTAAAATCGCCCATGAGGATGGAAACTTCTTTTGTTTGTCTTACTTTTAGGTATTCCACAAATGCGATTACTTTACCGGTTGTTTCGTCTATGTGTGCCTGATCTCTCCAACCAAAAGGGAAGTGTACTGAGTACAAAGCGATTTCTTTATCATTGACAATTGTTGTTGCCCTAGTTACTGTATGTAATGTATCTGCCATAAGCACTTCTTCATAACCTGAGAGGGGCGTACGGCTGGCAATAGTTTTATATTTGTCTTTATGGCCAGCAGTTGGATATTTGCCGACAATTACATGATTTAGACCCAATACCGCTCCAACTTTTTTCGTCCAATTACCTCCAGGAGCCTCTGAAAAGCATACCACATCGAAATCGTATGGCTCAAGTAATTCTCCTATTTCCTCAGCGGTTCCTTTGTCGCTAAACTCAACGTTATAGGCTGCTACATTCAATTTAATTTGGTTGCTCTTCGACGTATTTACCTCTCGATATGAATTATGACGGAATGAAAATAGCAGAATAAAGCAAATAGCCATGCACACTACTGAAATAATTTTTTGGGACTTATACTTCATATATAATGTTTTAATTTTTATGAAATCTTAATCGTCCATAAAAATAGCCTCTCTAGCCTTTACTTAAAAAAATGTAAAATAATTCCCCAAATGATATTTCAGTACGTAACCAGTGTAACGGCTGGCTAAAATATTGTTTGGGGAATATCTTCAATCATAGTTAAAACTGTAAGTTTTAATCTTGAACACCCAACTTTAACATACGTTCAAAATGGAATGGGAATACTTTTTTGTACTGGTATTTGTATAGCATATCTATGGGATATGAAAACCAATTTTATAAGAGGTAAAATAGGGATTGGATAAGTATAATTGATTGTCCCATTTGTCCTTGACCAATCCAAAATATTGTTAGTTTGCCCATTCCGGATTCTGCACGAGTACGCCGTCTGAATTATCGATATCAGTTTGGTATAATGGCTGATAATAATTTTTGGGATTATTCCATACTTTTCTCCCCACATCGCTAGGAATCATTTTTTCAGGCCTGGCCAGGAATTCTTCCAAATCGTAAATTCCGGCTTTGTCCCACCTGATCAGATTCTGGTAGCGGAAATTCTCTCCTGCCAATTCTACCCTTGTTTCGTGGATCAAGTCATTTATATCTGCTTCTGAAACTGGCCCTAAACCAGTTCTAAGCCGAACTGCATTTATCAAATCGTCACCGGCACCCGCACCATTAAGTCGTATTTGTGCTTCCGCCACTAACAAATAGGTGTCGGCTGCTCGCAAAAATGGAATATTTAGACCGTGATTGAAATTACCCGATTCTTTCCAATCCATATATTTAAAATAGCTATGGCCCGTGTTGGTTAAATCAGAAGTGTGCTCAACTAAGCCCAGTGCACCCTGAAGGGAGAATTCGCCATCTGAAATGATGGTTACACTTTTTCGGATATCTCCCTCTTCAAATTCATTTACTAAATCATCCAAAGGCTCTTGAAATCCATACATTCCCCAAGGCCTAGGACCTCTATGTTTTGACATTATACTTTGGTTGATCCACTCCATATCGTTCATCATAATAAAAAGGTTCTCCTCTAAATGTTGATTGCCTTCACGGAAAAGGGAAAGATAATCATCGGCTAAGGCGTAATTGTCAACTACATTTTGTCCGGCGCTAATTGCTTTGTTCAAAAATTCAGAATTGTCATATTCTTTGGCCCTGTGCATATATAGGGAAGTCATTACCGCCCAAGCGGCACCTTTTCCAACACTGCCCGCTACATTCTTCATGGGAAGAAGATCAACAGCTTTTTCTAAATCGGATAATATGAAATCACTCAATATTTCCGGAGACTCACATTTAGGTATATTATATTCATTGGTTACTACATTTTCTTCGGTAATTATCGGAACCTGACCGTGTATAAGGTACAAGCGGTAGTAAGCATAAGCGCGTAAAAAATAAGCCTGTCCCATGATGGAATTATAGGACGCATCACCTATAGCTCCAAGATCTTTTACTTTCGGGCCATTGATCAATATACCATTCGCACTACTGATCACCTCATATTTATACTTATAGGTATCTCTTAATTTATAGTTGGAGGGATTGGTATTAAAGGTTTCGATTTCTTCATCTTCCGCGTGATCGCCTGCTCTCCAATGGTCATCACCTTGATTGTCAAAAAATAAATCATGCATACCCAAGGCCCTTGTTGCCCACTGCCCGTAAGCACCTGCCAATGCATCTACCATATCGGCTTCGGTACTCCAATAATCTTGATCCGTACGCTTACCAACTAAATCTTGTTCCAATATATCATCACATGAAGTGGAAATGAGTATTGCGAATAATATAATAAAATAGTTTTTCATCGTTATATAGCTTTAAAATTAAAATGTAATATTTGCCCCAAAAACAACACTTTTAGACTGAGGATAATTATTATAAATTACACCGCGCGCCAGATTACCTGTTCCACTTTCTTCAGGATCAACTCCATCAAATTTAGTAATGGTCAATAAGTTACGCCCTGAGATATAAAACTTCATATTGCTCACACCTATTTGTTCTGTTATAGTCTCAGGAATTGTGTAACCCAAAACAACATCTTTCATTCTAAGATAGTCGCCGCTCTTTAGCCCCAATTCGGAAACTCTGTAATTGTCATTTGCGCGAATGGTCGACATTCTAGGGTAGGTATTAGAAGTTCCTTCGCCTGTCCATCTTTGGTAGGCCACTGCATCCATGTTGGCGCTTTGTGTCGGGTCAATTCCTCGCATCATCATAGCATCGTATAAATCATGCCCAAATGCACCACTAAAAACAGCTGAAAAGTCAAAGCCTTTGTAATTTAGATCGGCATGAAAGCCCAAAAGTAGACCGGGGTTGGCATCTCCTATATGTACCCTGTCCTGTTCATCGACAATATTATCCCCATTGGTATCGACAAAGCGAACATCACCGGGGGTAATATCAGCTCTACGTGCATCGCTTGAAATATTGGTATCACTATCGATTTCTGCCTGGTTTTGGTAGATGCCATCTGTTTTCCAGCCATAAAACGAACTGATGGGCTCTCCTTCATAGGTTCTGGTCTGATCGCCTCCCGAAATAAATTTACTTGAGCCATAAAGCTTGGTAACTTCATTTTTTATAATAGTGGCATTTACACCTACTTCAAAATTCAAATCCTTCACTTGTCCAACATAGGATGGTTCTATTTCAAACCCAGAATTATGCATTTCCCCAATATTGGAATCGGGAATGGCTGCCAAGCCGGCGGTATTTAATCCTGGTAGGGGAATCAACATATCTGTAGTTAATCTATCAAAGTAGGCAACATCCAAATTAAATTTATTATTGAACAGCCCTAACTCCAATAAGATGTTTAACGCACTTGTAGTTTCCCAAGTAATATCCGGATTGGCAAAAGACGCCAATCGGGTTCCGGTTAAATTGGTATCATTCAGAACATATTCGGTGTCCTTGTTATAAACATTTAGATATTGAAAGGCGTTTACATTTTGATTACCTAGCTGCCCCCAACCTATATTTAGTTTCAAGTTGGAAATTGTAGGGTCATTTTCCAAAAAGCTTTCATTGGAAATTCTCCATCCACCAGAAATTGAAGGGAAATATCCCCAACGATTTCCATCTGCAAATCTTGAAGAGCCATCTGCCCTAAAGATACCTGATACATAATATTTGTTATTGTAACTATAAGTTCCCCTTACAAAGGCCGAGGCCAAACCTGTGGCTAAATAATCATTGCCACCGCCTTTGATGATAGAAGCATTGTCCATTACCAACTGGTTTTTATCTACAGAGGCAAAACCCTCTCCGGACATATTTAAAAAATGACCTTTATCTACTTGACCTGAAATTCCAAGTACTGCTCCTATATTGTGTAGGCCTGTAGACTTGTTATAGCTAGTAAACAATTCTCCCAAGGTGACAGTGGTTTCATCTGTATTGATTCTAAGAATGGGTAGGTTTTCTGTTCTGGACTGATCTGGAGTGATGTCTTGAAACGCTTCGTATTTAGATGTTGATCTTTGGTAAGAGGCTCTTGCTGTAAGCGTCAAATCATCGGCAAGGTCATAATCAGCTTTCATACTTATAAGGGTGTTAAATTTATACCTATGTCGCCACTCTTCTTTAGCCTTATATACTGGGTTCCACATATCTCCCAATTGGGTAGAAGCCTTTCCAGAACCATAACTTCCATCTTCATATCGCACCGGAATGGCCGGCATAAATCGATAGGAAGAATAAATAGTCTGAGAGGTTCCCGTTCCACCGTCATCCTGTGTTAATAGCGTATGGTTGTTAGTAATTCTTATATTTTCTTCAATTCTAAAACGATCAGATATTTTCTGGGTACCTCTTAAAGAAATACCTAAGCGCTTAAAATAGGTGTTGATTTGGGTTCCTTCCTCATCCCTATAAAAGATATTGGCATTTATGGTCGATTTCTCAGAACCACCACTTATGTTCATATTGTAATCTTGAAATATGCCGTCCCTGAACATTTCCTCCTGCCAATCGGTTCTAGTCTGATTATAGTACTCATCGGCCCATGGTGAATTTGGGTCAATGGGAAGACCGTCCATTACGTATCTTTCACGTTTTAATTCGTAAAGCTGTTCGGCATTGGTAACTGGATATTTCTTTATAACGCTGTTAAAACCAGTGGAAGCATTAAGCCTAACCGTTGTTTTCTCGTTGAACCTAGCATTGTTAGTGGTTATTAAAACCACACCATTGGCCGCACGAGTACCATATATGGCACCTGATGCCGCATCTTTCAATATTTCCACAGATTGTATTTCTGATGAGGCCAGTTGCGATAACATGTCAGAAGATACAGGTACCCCATCCAAAACGATAAGAGGTTGAGAGTTATTTATTGTTCCAATTCCTCTAATTCTAATACTAGGCGTACTCCCCGGTGTTCCAGAGTTAACAAATTCTACCCCCGAGGCTCTGCCTTGTAATGCCATCGCGGCATTGGAAGCTGTGGATGTTTGAAAATCCTTTCCGTTTATTTGGGAGATGGAAGAAGTCACCTCACTTTTTTTCTGGGTACCGTAACCCACTACTACCACATCATCCAGTTGGGTAGCGTCCAAGGGGAGGGTCGTATTAATAATAGCGTTACCATTTACCGCTACTTCAACAGTTTTGTAACCTATATAGCTAAAAACCAATATCGCGCCTGGATCGACTTCAATGGAATAGTTGCCATCGAAATCGGTAACTGTCCCCGTGGTGGTACCCTTGACAACCACACTTGCACCTGGTAGCGGTACTCCATTGTCATCATTTACAACGCCTGTGACGGTAATCGATTGAATATCAAATGCTAAAACTGTATTCACGGCATTCAAATTGGCAAAGATGATTTGAATTCCTGACGCAAAGAACATAGCGAACAAGAACAAGCTTCCTGCCCTGGGCATCGGTCTAAATTTTATTTTTATTTTCATTTCCTTTAAAATTTTGAAGTTGATTATTTTATCTATTTCTAAATAGCCGTATATATGTAAAAGTATATACAGTACTAATCCCAAATGATGGTTCTAAGCTTCAATTGCCTAGTAGTAAGCATTCTTGGTTTAGTATTAAGAACTTGTTCTAAAGACTTATACTAATGATCTGCTTAACCTTTGATTGTAAAGTAAAATTGTTTGATTACAGATGTTGGTAATAGCCGTTTCATTATTATACCCTAAACATTTATTCAATCTGGGGAAGTCGAATTGAAAATCCATGAATAGGAAATGAAAATGGTGGTTGTGCAAATAGAACAAACCAGAAAAGGGCGGCCAACCCCAGAGTTTATCGAAGTTTTTTCATTACTTTGTAGTGCTTAAGGTGGTTAGACATTGGTTTTAATCGCTTGTATGTTTCGGGAAATGTGACAGCATTTCCCGATTTTTTTGCTGAGGGAATGTACAGGTTAATTTTCTTAAAACTATGAATTGTTTGTTAACATATAGTTAATTATTTGTATTATTATGAAAAAATCGCAGAATTTTTCCAATAATTATTAATTTGAAATAAGCCAAATTAATAGAAGACTAAGTATGTTTCCGTTGGCCTTTGTGAAATTTTGTAGTATACTACACATGGTGGAATGGATTTCAAAAAAAATAGGCAAGCCCTCAAAAATAGGGAAATCTTTACCTTGGTCTTAACTTCGATTATCTACATCGCAAAGCCTCGCAAAAAGAGTTAAGTTACTTATTGTGGGAGGGGCTTAGTTGCTTGCCGATACCCAATTTGCTTGCACGCTCGCCCTGCCATTTGAAAACCAGATTTGTTTAGGTCATATCTATCTGTTTGTTTGCTATCGTCTTTTTTACAATAAAACCGAGGGCGCCATAGGTAGAACCTAATTTTTAAATAATTCGATTTGTCGGGAAAAGGTTGGTACTTCTGTCGATTGGATCATGAAGTAGTATAGGCTTGGGCTGTAGCGATTCATAGAGCAATTTGGGATAATCTTCGTATCTATTCGCCGAACCTTTGTCAAGGAGTTTCTTTGGTAGGCAGTAGAATGATAAATTCAGAACCTCCGCCTTTGACTGACTTCATTGTTATTTTACCTTTATGTAGTTCTACGATTTTTTTGCTATAGGCCAACCCTAACCCTGTACCACTTTGCGCATGGTATTTTTGCAACGGCTTAAATATATTTTCCTGGGCATGGCACGGAAATCCTGAGGAGTTGTCCTCCATCTTTATTCTTATAAAGTCTACGAAACGATAGGAATCATCCAAAGCCTGATAATAGTTGTCTTTTACAATATTTGAGGATATTTTTATAGACAGGATTCTTTCCGGAGATCGGTACTTATAGGAATTGTGAATTAATTCTTCGAATAATAGGGCAAGTTTGGCAAAATCGCCGTAAACTTCTTTGACCTCGAGCTCTTCAAAATTTAAAGCAATCGTTTGCAAGCCCTGATTCGAAATTGCCCTGTCGACCATAGATGCGATACTTGCCATTTTAAAATCGTTCAAAGAAATTTCTAAAGAGTGGTACCCTTGTAATCTTATCAGTAATTTGTGCGCATATTCAGATATACTGTGAATTTTGGTTAAGTACGGCCGAGAATTGACGCCAATTTCTTGGGTACCTTTTTCTACCATTCGGCTCGTGAAAACTTGTATTTTCCGTAATGGTTCTTGCAGGTCATGTGCCAATATGTTACTAAAGGCAACGTGCTCTTCATTTTTTCGTCTTAGTTCGCTAATTTGGCTCTCAAGCGATGTTTGGCTCACTTCAAGTTGTGATTTCAGTTGGTTTAAGAGTACATTCTCTGCCAATGCTTTCTCAGCGGCCTTTTTTGCTTCAATTAATTCCTTTTCAAACTTATTGCGTCTGGCAATGCGAAGTCCCGCGGCTCGAATCTCACGAGTCCCATTATGGGTTATGACCGTCATATTCATAAGCACGGGAAATTCTTTTCCCGATTTTGATCGAAAAGTAAGGAACATTTCGTCAGATCTTCCTTCGATCATTAAAATTGGGGTGAAATGAGTTTTATAAAAAATTTTACTGCCACCTGTAAGAAGCTCTTCAAAACGCAGTTTACCGATCACTTCTGAAAGGGTGTAGCCCAACACTTCCCCCATGTGTTGATTTAACTCGATAACGAACCCTTCTTCCGAAACCGAAAAAATAAAGCAAGGAAAATCATTGTTGGTCATATTGTATTTTTCGAGATTCGATCCAATTTAATCTACCTCTATGGCTAAGAATTTTTTGATGCACCCAATGGTTTCTTCGGGATGGCTCATATGCGGACAATGGCCGGTCGCTTCCATATAATAAATAATACTTCCCTCTATTTGCTCGTGAATGTGAGTCCCTACTTTTTCAGGGGAAATATCATCATCGGAACACTGAAGAATGAGGCACGGAACATGAACCTTCTTAAGGTCATCCCTATTATCAGAGAAAAAAGTGACTTGTGCAAAGTTCCTCGTGATTTCTTTGTCCATTGAGCAGAAACTTCGCTCAAGTTCTTCGGTAAGCTCGGGTCTTTCAGTGTTCTTCATAACTAGCGGTGCCAGAAAATTGGCCCACCCGACGTAATTATTCTCCATTACGTTCAATAAGTCTTCCAAATCCTTTTGTTCAAAACCGCCATAGTATCCCGGTTTATTGATATAACATGTCGATGGGGATATCAACACCAAAGATTTAAAAAGGTCAGGATTTCTAATGGAAGCGAGCATTGCTATAGTAGAACTCACAGAATGCCCGACCAAAATTATATTGGTCAGGTTTAATTCATTGCAAATCTCAAGAATATCAAGAACATAACCATGTAGCGAGTTATATCTATTTTCATTATACTGATTTATTTCTGATTTACCACAACCGACATAATCGAAAAGAACTATTTTGTAATCTTTTTCAAAGGCTTTGGTAATGTGACGCCACATGGCCTGATCACAACCAAACCCGTGTGCGAACATGAGCGTTTGGGTACCGTCACCGAAAACTTTGACATTATTTCGTTTCAATAAGTCCATATCTATAGCATTCCACTTTTAGCGAGTTAGCAAAAGTACTTTTTTAGATGATCAATCTGCTTGCTTTTTTTGCTAGAACGATCGATTCTAAAATTTAAAAAATAAGTTCACATAAAGCAGGTGCTGAAGATATTATAATTGAAAAACATAGTTTGCACGATTTTGTCACTATTTAAACCTTGTAAGGGAGCTTCATCCTCGCTGGTCCATATATGCATTGAAGAAGGCAAACACTGTTAAAAATACCAGAGAATCAGTTAATCGCAATGATTTGCGGTTTGTCCCCATCCAAACGCGGTAAAATCGGTATTTATAAATGATTAGAAGTTTTTTTGTTTCGTATTAAACAAAGGTTAATCATTTTGAAGACATTCAAAGCAGCCGAGTAACCCACCGGTCAAATTCAAATCTTCCGAGCCTTTTAAAGGTTCTTTCAACTGATTTCTATCATCAAGTAAATCTTTAAACTTTGAAGCGTACTCTTTAAGATCCATTCTGCGTTCTCTGATTTTTTCGATTATTTCCGCTCCGTCTAATTGAAATACTTGTTGCGGCCATACTTTAAATGCGTCGGAAATAGCATTATCGGTCAAGGTGTTTTGAATGTATTCAGCTTGTTGCAGAAAAACTTTTCTATCTGTTTTTTGTAAAAAATAGACATCGAAGTCCATAATTAAGCCGGGTAAATAATCAATATCACTTTCGAAATTTTGAAGGTCGGGAAGAATATTTTTATTGGAAATGATAGTTGGTATGATTCCTTCAATTTTAAAAAATGCATTGTCGCGGTCGCATGGTAACGGGATAGCTTTTAAGCTATCACCTTTTTTTTGAATTACCCAACCCCATTGTTTAGCATGTCGATCCCAGTCGCCGATTAATAAATCGAACAAGCGCGCCCTCACCAATAACTTCTCGTCGACAGCTAAATTTTTAGGATTTTGCACTTTTAATTCTTGTAGTTTTTCTGTGTCTACAACCGCTGTTGCATTCATAATATTCGTCCAATCCGCCTTACCCTCGGTCTCATACTCCAAAAGAAATAAGCGGTTACCGAATTTTTGATTGTATGATCCTAATTGGGGTTGTTGAGGTAGGAATAGTAAATGCGGTTTTGTACTTAAGAGACCTATGTTTTCAGCTAGTTCAGCCACAACCAACGCCGCATAGGGGTGCTGGGCAGATATACCGTCAACGATTATATTTTCAAGTCCAAGTGTCTTTGCAAAATCGGGAATTAAGGGTTCGGGGTTCTTGCTTACGCTTCTAAGGGTATAAACGGTGCCGTCTGGGGCTTTTACTTCAAGGGAGTGTGTTTGTTGACCTCCACCTTCTTCGATAACTGTAAGCCCTCCTCTAAGAGTATCAATGAAAGCTATGGGCACCTTTATGGGTGTGGACCATACCTCACGATATTGGGCTCCCTGAACTATATTTTTTATTGTATTGCCCTCGTAAAGCGTACTGGCCGCAACAAGTACAGAATCGTATCTTCTAAAATCAATATGTTCGACATCTTTCAGGTCAAGAATCTCACAAGTTGCAAATGTGTCTTCACTGTTTGATACTGAAATATATACCAATGCGATAAAACCCACCAAAAGAATTAGAATTACGATAAAGGTTCGTTTAAAAATCATTTGACTTTATTTTCAGATGTATATTAACCTTCGTACAGCGCTTTTAAGTATACCATGGAAAGAATGCCCGATTCTAAAGTGGCTGACTGTGACTTTATAATTGTTCTTACATTTTCGTCAAGGTCATCTGTCAATAGACAATTGCAGATTTCCAATGCTTTTTCGTCAATAATGATTGAATCAATATTGGTGATATGGATAGTGTTTAGAGCGTTTCTACCATAAATTGCCCTGTGATATTGATACAGTTGCTCTGGTGTTTTTGTAGGTGGTAAAATGTTATTCTTGCTTGTCAAAAGCTGTTCTATTTCTGCCATGAGTGACATTCTTTCGAAGGTACGCTGCTCAAAAAATACCTTTAAAATGGGTATTTGGGATTGGATAGACATATAAATATATTGCTGTTCGGCGAATGCATATACTTTAATCAATTGCTGAAGACATTCTTTTACTACCTGATTTTGCATTTTACTTTTAATTGATGGCTTTTAAAATTACCGAAATCCGATTGTCCGAAATTGCTGTAAAGGGTAGAATATTAGCTCAATGGGTTTCTTAGATAGAGGCAAGAAAGAAAATGGACAGCAATGAAAAAGTAGAGTAGGTAAGATGGGGCTCGCCCAATTCGCATATAAATAAACAATCCCCCTATTTTAGGGGAATTGTATTAAATGAAACCATTTAAAAGTTAAACACTTCTTCCGGTCACCAGCTTATAAACTATCAAAATCACGGCAATTACCAATAAAGCATGTAGAATGCCCCCTATATCAGGGAATGCTACGAAGCCAATAAGCCATCCGATGACCAAGATTACAACGATTATCCAAACAATGTCTTTCATAATAGTAAGTTTTAGTTAGTAATAAATTTAAAAATTCGGTTATTTAAACAGGAATAGCATCGGTCTTCTTCATACGTCCCCAGTTTCTGTGTTTGGCTATGGCCTTAACAAAATCTTTTGGGTCGGAATTGATACAGATAGCTTCGTCAACTTTGAAATCCATCACATAGGTTTTCTCCAAAAGCATTTGCGCTTCGTTATCCGCAGCGATGGCCTTACAGTGTTTTAAAGCTTCGTTTATAAACTTGATGTATTTACCGTTTTTCATTAAGGTATCTATTGATTTTTTTCCACCGGGAATATATACAGCATCATAAAGAACGCTTTCTGTGGTACTGATTGCGGCATCTACTTTGTGTTTCATATCAGTATTACATGTAAGGGTACCCCCATGTGGTCCGATAAGTTTGATTGTGGCCTTTTCTTTTTCCAAGACCTCCTGCATCGTTTCGAAATCTTTCATGGCAAACCCGTCGGCCACGAGCACGGCGATTTGGCGCGTGGCAATGCTGTCGAATTTTGTGTTCGATTGACTTAAAGCAGGAGATTTTTCAAGATAATTCTTTGCTTTGCCCGGTTGAAAATCATCTGCGTTGCTATCGGCGCCAATTGCCTGATTTATGGGCTTCTCAATGCTTTTTGGAATGTCCATCCCTAAGTTTTCGGCAACCTGTTCTGCAAGGTCGACATTGATTTGCTTGATCATCCAGAGCATTCGCGCTTTGATGTGCTCTTGCTTGCATTTACCTAGTTCGAAGGAATAGGCGTCTGTGACATGCTGTTTCTCCCAATCGGCCAAACTTCTATAAAAGAGAGCGGGTTGGGAAAAGAAGTCGATGAAACTTTTGCTTCGGGTACGGATTTTTCTGGCATCTATGCGTTCTTCATAGGAAGAAAACGCCCCCTCGGCTATTTTGGACAAATGCGGGCAACCACCCCCCAAAGTGTTCGGGAAATAGGCCGTTCGACCTTTTGGGATGCGCATTTGCATATGTCCGTCACGCTGATTGTTATGGGTTTCGCCTATAGGTTGATTTATGGGAATCTGGTGAAAATTGGGGCTTCCCAATCTTGAGAGCTGTGTATCGCGATACGAAAAAATACGGCCTTGAAGTAGGGGGTCGTTGCTAAAATCGATTCCGGGTATGATATTTCCCGGTAGAAAGGCCACCTGTTCGGTTTCTGCAAAGAAATTTTCCGGATTCCGATTCAGAGTCATCTTTCCGACGATGGTAACGGGTACCATTTCTTCAGGAATCAGTTTTGTGGGATCTAACAAATCGAATTCATATTTATGCTCATCGGCTTCCGGTACGATTTGAAACCCAAGTTCCCATTCCGGATATTGTCCACTTTCTATAGCTTCCCAAAGGTCGCGTCTATGAAAATCTGCATCGGCCCCATTAATTTTTACTGCCTCGTCCCATGTAACGGAATGGACGCCAAGGACAGGTTTCCAATGAAATTTCACAAAATGCGATACTCCACTGTCGTTAATTAATCGGTAGGTGTGAATGCCGAAACCTTCCATCATACGCAAACTTCTGGGAATTGCCCGGTCACTCATTGCCCAAATATGATTATGCAGGGTTTCGGGCGTAAGGGAAATAAAATCATAAAAGGTGTCGTGTGCCGATGCAGCTTGCGGAATTTCATTATTTGGCTCTGGTTTGACTGAATGAACGAGGTCGGGAAACTTCATCGCATCTTGAATAAAAAATATGGGCATGTTATTGCCCACTAAATCCCAGGTACCTTCTTCAGTATAAAACTTTACGGCAAAGCCCCGAACATCTCGTGCAAGGTCTGGGGAACCTTTGGAACCGGCGACTGTTGAAAACCGAACGAATACCGGAGTCTTACGCTTGGTGTCGTTGAAAATGCCTGCCTTGCTATATTTTTTTTGATTTTCATACAATTCAAAATAACCATGTGCTCCGCTACCACGGGCATGTACGATTCGCTCGGGTATGCGTTCATGGTCGAAGCTTGTAATTTTTTCCCGCAGTAAAAAATCTTCCAAGAGGGTAGACCCACGTGGTCCGGCCTTCAAAGAATTATTGGTATCATTGACTTTGACACCCTGACGTGTAGTCAAAGGTTTGTTTTGAGCATCGTCAGTGTAATTGTCTAACTGTTCCGATTTCTTCGTATGTTGATCTTTTTCTGCCATTTTGTTGTTGGGTTAATAACTGGCGTGAATCTAGTCATGAAAAGTCGATAACAGTAACTCAAAAGGTTTAGGAATTGACTGTATCCTTAGCCGGTAGGGACAAAATCACTATTTGAATTCAAAAATTTGTACCTATAGTCGGTCAAGTGTAAAAAGTGCCACCTTGCCGCTCAAAATGCCGTACTTACATTATAGTCTTTTCGCCAAAGTTGGTATGTGCCCGTTTTGAAGATTTACCGATTGGAAAATAACGACGAATAATTATGGCAAATAATAGAAATTCAATGCGCTATTATAAGGTAAGGCGTCTTACTTAGGTTTTGTACAATTGAATAACTTGTGAATTATGGGCGGACAATATTATTGTAGATTTAGTAAAAAAATTGTTACATCTTCACCCTAATTTTCGAATCCCAAAGGGGTATTGTATCGACCTCGCGCAAATGCTATTATTTGGGCTCCGAAAATCTTCAATTTGAAGGGGGAATAGAATACATACAATAGCCAAGCAATTGAAAACTTACGGCAAGAACTGGTATCCATTCGTAATCGAACAAGCCGTATTAAGTAAATAGGAATAATTAGCGATAAAAAAAGGCTATTTGGCTTTTGGCGTAACCGCCTCTAAAATCTCTTGTTCCATTCCATAATATTTCAGGGCAATGGCAAAGGCTACGACCGAAAGAATAATCCCCACCATAAATACCGTATACGTCCATCGTAAAAGTTGGTACTTTGTCTTCAGTACTTTTCCCAAATAATAGAGATCCATACTTAGTGAATCGTAGATGGTTCGCTTACTCTGTATAATTTCCCGCATCTTTTCTTTGAAATCTTGAGGGTCAAGGGCGTGGAAGTTTCCGAAAAATAAATAATTGGTATCCTTTTTTTTAATGTCAACGTCGACAACGCTTTTATTTTCGATTTTTGGACGTGTCGCCAAAACTGACATGATCATCGATGCGATACTGAAAATAATGAAAATGACTGTCGGATAAATGAGGTAGGAGTTCGTTGGAGTACCTAGTTTAGGAATGAGGTTTGCCAAAAGTAATGATATGATAATGGCGTTCACTGAAAGTAGAATGTTGGCTTTTGTATCGGCGATGTCGCTTAATTTTAGATGGTTTCTCAGTTGGGTTCTATAAAGGGATTGTATTGCCCTTTCTGGACTTTCATTCTTCAACTTGACCTTCAGCTTCTCTTTCTTTTTGGTTTTGATTGATTTGGCGACCGAACCAATAAGGTCCAATACATTTTCTTCTTTTTGTTCTTGCCAATTTTCTTTGGCATAGTCAGTATAATAGTGGTGATTGGTTTGCAGAATCTCGATGTATTCTTTGCGTAATTCGTCGATAGATCGAGGATTGTGGTTTAAACTCTCTTGTTCCATTCGCAGCAAGCCCAACAACTCTTCAAAATCTTCCATGGCATAATAGGAAGTCAGGCCATCTTTTAAGATTCTTTCTTCCTCGTTTTTGGGCTCCTTGGCGCTCCATGCCGCCTCGATCAGCGTGCAAACGTTAGTTATGAGTTTTTTATCCTTACTGTTTTTATTCAGAAAGTCTTTTGCAAGTTCACAACTTTTAGGTACATGGTCTTGGAGTGATTCGGAAAACCCCGTATTCATAAACCACGCGGCAATCAAGATTTCTGATTTATTTACATCGTCATTCTCATAACTATCGAGCAGTTCTTCGGTTTTTTCGACCGTATTTTGCGTAAATTTCAAATTGTGAAAAAGGTAGTTGTTGTTTAACTGTTCAGACAACAGTTGTGTAACATAGGTTTTGGTTTTGTCCAGTAAGGCGTCCATTTTATTTAAAAGTGTATTGTTATATGCAGGTCAATGTACCTCAATCCTATTTATTAAAAAGAATTTATTGAGTTAAAAATTAACTCATTAGTCGATTTTTGTAATTTGAGATTAAGATATTTTTATTCCATAGCCCTTATTTATGAAACTGAGAACCAACGAGCCCTTTTGGCTTGTTAAAAATGGCATTATCGATTCTTATCCTTCTTTACGTGATGATATTGAAAGCGCAATTCTTATCGTTGGGGGTATTACCTTTTCAGTTAGCGGAATGGAAGTTATTTCACGACTACGTAAGGGCAAGGGGCACCCCATGTCAGCATAGTATAGATTTGGGAGATAAGGGTTAAAGGGAAATAAAATATGTACATACTATATGTTCAGAAACCAATAGTCGGCCTAAAATCATTATCTGGCATTTGTTTTTCATATCTTACCTGAATACCCACCAACCCTTATATTTTATGAATATGAATTTTAAAATATTCCTTCGCAGTTTTGGGATTATTGCCATTATTTTGACCATTTTCCCGTTTATTCCCGTAGACCATTGGTCAATACGAGTTTTCGATTTTCCACATTTACAGTTGACGCTGCTCACAATGATTGCGTTATTAACCTATTTCTTAAGGTTCGATCTTAAAAATGTTACGGATTATGTTTTCGTAACAGTGCTCTTAAGCTGTTTTCTGTTTCAAGGCTTTAAAATTTTCCCCTATACCGCGTTTTCAAGTTATGAGGTGCATGACGCATCAAAGAGTGCAGAAAAATTTTTTAGTATATATACCGCAAACGTTTTACAGCATAACGAAAACACTGAAAGTCTTCTAGGGGACACAAAAAAGCGAGATGCGGATATTCTATTGTTTACGGAAACCGATCAGAAATGGATAGACGCATTGACGAAAAAATTGGATGCTGCGTATCGCTATAAGATAGAAGTGCCCAAAGATAACACATACGGTATGCTTCTTTTTTCAAAATTCGAATTGTATGATTACAAAATTAGATATCTCGTGGAAGATACTATACCCTCCATCCACACGAAAATCATACTTCCTTCTAAAGATACCATACAACTTTTTGCTATTCATCCTGCTCCTCCAATGCCGCAACACAATCCTTCTTCCGTGGATCGTGATGCCGAAATGATGAAAATTACCAGATTGACCAGAAATTCCCAGTTTCCGGTAATTGTCTTAGGCGATTTTAATGACGTTGCCTGGTCCGAGACTACGGCATTGTTTCAAAAAGTAAGTGGTCTTTTAGATTTGCGTAAGGGTAGGGGCTTCTACAGTACCTACAACGCAAAAAACTGGTTGATGCGTTGGCCATTGGATCATATTTTTACATCACCGGAATTTAGGGTAAAGCAGGTAGACCTTGGTGAAAAGTTCGGTTCCGACCACTTTCCATTTTTTACGGAGTTAAGTTTTGAGCCAGATTTAGCGGAAGAGCAGCGGTTAAAACTTCCAACTGAAGATGAAATTCATACTGCCTTTGAGCAGATTGAGAATGAAAAGGAAGAAGACAATTGACCATCTCTATGGTCCTTCCCCTTTATTTTATTAACGCATTTCACTTAAAATTAACGCGTTTCAATATTAAGTTAACTGTTTTACACAGATAAGCCTTCAAGCTATTGATAAAAAAAATGAAAAAACTACATTCGTGATAGTTACCAACTAAGAACCTACCGGTTAGAGTACGTAAAAAGGTTAATCACTGGTATTTTAGTGCACTATTATTATGATTAAAATCTTCATAGTCGTTCTCATCATTGAGCGTTAAGAACCGAATGAAAACTTGCGGAGTTAAATTGATTTAGTAATTTTTAGTCCGAGGTCAGAACGATAAAAATTAGAAGAAGAATTAAACTTGAAATTATGAAAGCCCTTCCTACTTTATTATGTATTCCCGATATCAGCGGGTTTACGAAATTTATGAGTGACACCGATTTTGACCTTAGTTCAAAGGTTATTCCCTCATTATTGAACAAAATTATCTACTCGAACGAAATTGGACTAAAAGTGTCTGAAATTGAGGGCGATGCGGTATTATTTTATCGGTCAGGAGAACTACCGGAATTAGGGGCTTTGGTAGCACAATGTAAATTTTTCTATACCGAATTTTACAAACAGCTTGGCGTCTTGCGCGATACAAATGGTCATAAGCAAGATGCGAGCAAAATTCCAAAGATATTGGGGCTAAAAATAGTACTCCATTATGGTAAGGAAATAGGGGTGGTGCCCGTTGGAAAGCGTATCAAACTTATGGGCGAAGATGTAATAGTGGCCCACCGATTACTCAAAAACGATATTCCCATCGACGAGTATATATTGATTTCCGACGATTTATTGTCACAATACACAACCTCGGTTAAAGCAGATAATTTTGAGTGGTGTGAACTCAAGGAAGGAAAAATTGATGTTGAGCACGTTGGGGAAATCGGTTATCGTTACATCAACTTGCTTCCCTTGGTTCAAGATTAAAACGGTTGTGCGAGGCTCCCGAAAAATAACACAGCCAAGAAAAGTATTGCAGGCCAACACGTATAACTCGGTTTTTCAGTGTTAATAATATGAACAGTTTTGAATCGAACATTTGCTAAGTAAAAACAAGATCAATGATTCACATCAACCCTTTAAAATATGGTGTTTTCGTTGCCACCATCTTACTTCTCAATGGCTGCGCCACGTACGCTCCTCAATATGCGCCCAATGTTGGTAGTCAAAACCATACTGCAAAGAAGCCTGCTCATACATTCTATATAGCTGGCGGTTTGGGCAATGACAATGGTGAACTTGACGTAAAGAACCTAACCCTTTTAAAATCGGAGTTAGAAACTGCCGACGCGAAGAGCACCCTAATTTTTACTGGCGATAACATCTCTGAAGATAATGATTGGGAGAAAGATAAGGCCTTTATTGACCAACAAATTGACCTTACAAAGCATTTTAAAGGAAATACTATCTTCATTCCGGGAAACAATGAATGGAAAAGTTATAACTCCGAAAAAATCGAGAAAGTAGAAGAGTATCTTGACGATATAGATGACGAGCGACTCAAATTTTACCCAAAGAACGTATGCCCAATAGAACATAAGGTCATTAATGATGATCTTGATCTTATCTTGATCGACTCAAAATGGTTTATCTCAAACTGGTCAAGAATCGAGAACATCAATAAAAAATGTACCGACATCGTTACCCGAAGAAGGTTTGCGGAAGAATTAGAGGGCTACATAAATGATGGTCAAGGTAAAAACATCGTTATTGCCATGCATCATCCGATTTTCAGCAATGGTGAATATGCGGGAAAGCAAACCTTTAAAAGTAATCTGTCGCCACTCCCTATTTTTGGCTCCATTCGAAATGGCGTGATGAACCTTGGGGCCTTCTCCCCTGATCTGCTTAATTCCAGAAGGTATAATTACCTTCGAATTCTAGTCAGTTCATTGGCCAAAGATTCCGACCGTATAACCATAGTTTCGGGTCATGAAGAAAGCCTACAATATTTGACGGGAGGCGATATTCACCAGATAATTAGCGGCTCGTTAAGTAGCAAAACGGCTACACGAAGAACCCAAGACAGGATCAACACCATAGGTGGTTCTTTGAAATATGAGGGTAGCTTTACCCATGGGGCAAAAGGATTCGCCAAATTGGAGTATTTTGAAGATGGTTCCTCCCAAGTAACTTTTATTGATGAAAACGGAAAAGAGAATAGCTTTTCAATTTTAAAGAAGCTCAAAACTGAAAATAGTGATTTCGATTTCCCGGAAATATCCCAGAAAACTAGAAAGGATGCCGTGGTAGATGATAAAAAAGCACTCAATAAAACAGGATTCTATAAATTTCTGTGGGGTGAACGCTATCGACGGTATTTCGGTGAATCGGTAACTGCACCCGTTGCATTGCTTGACACACTTTATGGTGGCTTGGAAGTGACAAAAGAAGGTGGGGGGCATCAATCGTATTCTATTCGATTGGAAGATAAAAATGGAAAGGAATACGCCATGCGCTCGCTACGAAAAAATGCTTTGAAATTCTTGAAATTCAAGATTCCGGGTGTGGCGTATACCCAAGATGATTACGATGATACATTTACAGAAGAGGTCATCTCTGATTTCTTTACCACCGCACATCCATATATGCAGTTGGTAATTAATCCCTTGGCGCTTTCGGTCAATGTGAACCATTCAAGTCCGTCTTTGTTCTATATACCCAAACAAGAGCGGTTGGGCAACCTCAACGAGCGATTTGGTGATGAGCTCTATTTTATAGAAGAACGTCCATCGGACGAGCAACTGAACTTTAAGGGCTATAAACGAACTATTGACGAGTCGGGAAAAATCAATGAATTCGAAAGCACGACCGATATGTTTGAAAAAATTAAGAGCGATGAATCGTACACGGTAGACGAGCGCGATTTTATAAGAGCCCGTATTTTCGACATGCTTATTGGAGATTGGGACCGGCATCAAGACCAATGGCGATGGGTTGAATATGAAACGAAAGACGGCGACAAAACATTTTTGCCTGTTCCTCGAGATCGTGATAATGCTTTTCCCAAATTTGACGGGAGCGCGATGAAGTTCATAAAATTGATGGTACCCAATGCTCGTCGCTGGCAATCATACGGACCCGAGATTGAAAACGTTAAATGGTTGAACGTAGGCGGAAACAAAATTGATAGAGCAATATTGACTCGGTATGGCACCGAAGTATGGGAGGAAGAAGCCCTATTTATCCAACAAAATCTTTCTGATAAGGCTATCGATGATGCCTTTTCACGATTGCCTGTTGAAGTACAGGATGAAACTGCCGCGCAAATTAAGGAAAACCTGAAACGGCGCTTAAAAGATTTACCTAATTATGCCAGGGATTACAGCAAATACCTTAATAAATTAGTGGTGTTGCATGGTACTGAAAAGGATGATAAAATAGAGGTGACACGTTTACCGAATGGTAAGACCAGAGTCGTTTTGAGAAGACTACTGTCCGATAGTCCAGATGAAAAGATGTATGATCGTACTTTCGACAAGAAAGAGACCCATGAAATATGGATTTATGGACTGGGAGACGATGACGTGTTTGAAGTTTCTGGGGAAAAGAATAGCAATATTTTAATTAGGTTAATAGGGGGCTATGGCAAAGATGCTTTTGAGATAGCCAATAAGAAATCTATTAAGGTTTATGATTGGAAACATGAAGAAATAAAATTCGAAAACGAAACCCCTCAACATCAACTCACAGATGTTTATCAGACCAATACATTTCATTGGCGATTTTTTGAAGAGAACAGCAATATTGTAAAACCGAACATTGGCTTTCGCACAGACGATGGATTTTATCTTGGGGCAACCGATACCTATATCTATAATGGTTTTAATGGTACTAAATTCAAACAAAAACATAGTCTTGCAGCTAATTATTACTTTAAGTTCAAGGCCGCCGAAATAGCCTATTCGGGAATATATGCTAATGTTTTTCCCAAATGGAATGTTGAAGTGAACGGTTATTTTACGAATGACCGTTTCTCCAACAATTTCTTCGGTATCGGCAACGAGAGTCCAAATCTTGAAGATGACCTTGGCCGTGATTTCTACAGAGCCCGCATGCAAAAGGTGCATTTTGACGCTGGAGTCGCCTACCATACCCTGAGATTTAAGGCACTTTATGAATCGTTTAAAATAAAAGAACTGCAAGACCGTTTTTTTGTTTCTGATAATCTTGACCCACTGGTATTTGGATCTCAGAATTATGTGGGACTTCAAACTTCTGCTGTCTACGATTTGGCCGATGCAAAGGATTTTCCCTCAAAATCTATTTTACTTGGATTAACAGCTGGTTTCAAGGCCAATACCAGCATAAAAGAGAATAAATTCGGCTATCTGGAATTTAAGGCCGGCTTTAGCCATAAACTGATTTCATCGGGCAATCTTGTGTTCGGCACGCTTGGCGAAATAAAAACCAATTTCGGGAATGATTATTTCTTCTATCATGCTCCTTCGTTGGGGGGTAATAACGGACTTCGCGGTTTTCGCGATGAACGTTTTTCAGGGAAGACCTCTTTCCATCAAAGTTCTGATTTACGCTTGCGTTTGAAAAGAATAGTTACGGCTGTAGCTCCAATTACTGTGGGTGTCTATGGTGGTTTCGATTATGGTAGGGTCTGGTCGCCAAATGAAAGCTCCGATGTTTGGCATACTTCACAAGGTGTAGGCTTGTGGGCGAGCGGTGTCGAATTTATTACGTTAAATGCGGGATTTTTTAATTCTGTGGAAGGCAATTTGGTACAGTTCGGTTTCGGTTTTCAGTTTTAATTGTTCTGGTTTCTGTATTATTTTAGTGACGACGCACGGCATTGTTGTATATATAAACAAGTCATTCCACAGAATAACTAATTTCTTTTGACGATAATCGGTGCTCATAATTATGCATGAAAAAGGGGCAGGTGCTGATTTCGATAATTAAAATTCCTTGCACAACTCTAAAGGTAAATACGGCAATTAATTACGTTATCGGGTTAATTGATGACGTCATGCACGATTATATTGTGTTCCACAACCAACCAAAAGCGTGTACCTCGTATTGAAAAGGGTTTAATTCTTACAAAGAGACACTATGAAAAAATCTATATTTTTATTTGGACTACTACTATTAGCTTTATTCGCTTCCTCTAGTTTTGAAGACCCCTCCCCCGTCTTCGACGTAGAAGACGGTAGTAAAAAATTCGATGGGGAATTGAACAAGGCCAGTGTAAATACTGATAGGAGAGTCAAGAATGAGAACAATTATACAGCCGATGATGACTGTTATGTTCAAGTTTTTTAAGGCTTTTCTGGCTTTAACCGAATAGGTGACCTTTCTTCTAAGAAGGTCTTTTTTTTGCCGTAGTTTCAGTATGTTTTTTTAACCTGGCCAGAAGAGTATGGTTTTCAAATATCTCGGACACCTGGTCGACAATTTCCTATTCCGGCTCTACTATTTTCAAATACGGTTAATTACAGCTATAAAAATCTTTTTAGTCCTTTTTGATACTAGACGATAGTTTTGACGGTTATTGGTCTGATTTTATCAGGTACGGGTAACGCCTTTCTAAAAGTAATCTTAAAGAAGGGTATAATCGCAAAAAATTGAGAGCTAACAATGAGACTTTAGAAAAAGGATTTTATAGTCAGGAATAAATTTTATGTGCTCAAGTTTACCACCATTGCGCTGCATTGCTATAAATGTTGACGCGATGAATTTTGAAGTCTTAAAGATTGCTTAATTGGTTTTTAAGGAGATTTATGAGTTCATACATTTGATTTTTAAACTTTAATTTTAAAATGGAATATTATGATAAACTCGATAAAAATTTTAAGTATGTTGTTCTTTGTAATGGCAGTAGGAACTTCTTGTAGTAAAGATAATGATCCGGTCGACGATAACCTTTTTGTGGGTACGTATAAAGGATCTGTAGGTTATTCCGAACCTGAGGATAATACTGATATTTCGACCGATGACGGGCGCGTTACCCTAGTAAAGGTAGGGGATTCTTATAACTTTGATTTTTCTGACGGCATTCCTAGCTTAAAAGGCATTAAAATGGATAAGAATCAGAATTTATTGATCAACAGCGACGGAACAGTAAAAATTGATGAAGGTACATTGATTATTGCGTACACGAAGAATGGGGAAAGCTGGACCGCCAATTGTACCAGATGATGGTAAGGCATTTTTCAAATAGTTCTAAGCCGCTCTGTTCAGAGTGGCTTTTTACATATTTTTATTATTTGTATAATGGTGGTGGCTTAATAAAATTTATCCTTTCATACTTTTCTTTCGCCTTGATATTTCGATATATTAGAATGAAGCCATATAGCTACGACTTGAAACAATTCTGGTAGCTCAGCGAATAGATGTACCATGATAAATTCTAATTATCTTCCAACTCTTCCTTTTCCTCTTCGCTTATTGCCAAAGGATGATCACTAATGCCCAAACCTACAATTTTTATGATGTTGACCACGGTATTGTAGAGCATTAGAACTACAACTATCAAAGCCGCACTTATTAGTGCACTAATGGAAAGTGCTATATAATATATGGTTGAGAACCAGTTTGCCGGAACATTATCAGATTCCGTAACGGGCAGGTTGAAAAGAAGAAATGAAAGTAACGATACCACAAATACAACGGTGTCGAATTTGGCAATCTGTAAAACATGATTATAGTGGTCTTTTTTTAGTCTTGATTTGCTTTCTGCGCTTAAACCTAGTAGGGTTAGCAAAAGTGCTAGAATGGTAGCCGAAGCGAGCACTATGGTGTTACACAGTGTGTTAAGGCCCGCTAATGAGTTTTTTATTAAGACTTTCGCCTCATAGCCGCTTAAATTTCCTAAAAGGATGGATCCCGCCAATATAAAAAGTAACGAAAATACACCCCCCATTATAGCCCTTTTAGTATATATTGATAGTTGCATGGTGTGTTATTTGTAAATGAAATTTAGTGTTCATAAAATATACGCTTCGACGTACGTAAACATGTTTTCTCATAAGCGATTAAAACGTAAAATCACTTTCCGTGATTTTAAAGAAGTTATTTGTTACAGTTCTTTTCAATTTTAAAACTTAAAATGCCAGTTTTTAAAATAGAAAATAATATGTTTTGACGGCTCATGTACATTGTGTTTGACTCGGTTGAAAAAAACACCATAAAATCGGTTGTAAATATTCGCTAGTTGTGCAGTATAAAAAAGGGCGGCCTTTTAGATTATGGGCCGCCCTTTACTAACAATAAACCAAACAAACTAATCTTTTAAATCTTCCAACGTCCTAATTTTATTCAAATCAGTTCTGATCTTCATTAATTGATCACGAATGATAGTAGCGACACTGATCGGTAGCGCTTCTTCTTTCAAGACTTCTTCGTATTCTTCGACCGCAGCCTTATCACCACGAATGGCCTCTTCTAACATTGACTCGTCATTATCTCCTGAAAAGAACGATTTGACGTCCATCCAGGCGCGGTGTATCGAACCTGTAAAACTTCCGTCGTCGTCAATTTCATCGTAGCTGGCCACAAGCTCTCTTTTTAATGATTCGTTAAAGGCCCTACGCTGAGTCGATTTGCGCTCAAAAAAAGATTTAAGATTAATACTATCTGCATTTTCCGCTGCTTTTTTATACCCTTTTTCGGCATCTCTGTTCTTTTCGAGAATTTCCTCTAATTGATCGACTAATTTTCTATTTTTTGTTTCCATTATAGATTGTATTTTATTAATAATTGTTTTTAATAAAGCTGAGTAAATATACTATTTCAAATTGCCGGTAATGGACTGTAAACATCTCGTTTTTAGCGCAATTGATAATTCAGCTGATTTCCACTTAATTAAAATGGTTTTCTCTTATCAATGCAGATTTTTTTCGTTTGCGATAAATTTCATTGTAATATGGATAATACTTTCCGCATAGGCCTAATATCTTTAAATCCCGATTGATATAATTTATTTATTACCCGATAGTCTTGTAACTTCTTAGCGTGTTTATTTAAAAGGCGGCGTTTATGAAACAAATCTATGTTTATTTAAAAATGGTTAAATTGTTAAATGGTTCAAAATGGATGAGACAGAGTTTATAAAGGGTGGAAATCTATGGCGCTGGGTTATAGTATTAGTGCTTTTTTTCTCCTGCTTGGTATATTTTGCAATGACTTCGAAGTATGTCCGTGAGATGGACGAGGCTTATGACAATTCCACGGGAGAGACAGAAGAAATAGCGCAACAAAATGGGCTTGTTTCTAGCCGATATTTAAATGCGCACTCCGGAGTTGCGAAATAACCTTTCACTATCAAAAAACACCGACAAGTTGGGCAGTAATCCAAAAGACACGAAATAGGCCCTTTTACATTTATCAAACGGCCTTCGCCCTGTTGTAGCGAGGCACGGGATGAATAGCTGGGGGCATTGGAGGACTTGAACAATACTTCCGATTGTGTACGCAATATCGGATTCCGTTCAGGTTGTCGATTATATTAAAAATGTTGGTGGTGAACAAAAATCAAAGAATAATCACAGCCCGAGGCATTGAAGCAAATACAACATAAAACCACCTAAGAATAATATAAATGGTAGAATGGTTCTACTATATGGATCGTTGCCAGATTGAGCTATAGTCTGAAATCGCTTTCCTGGTAAGAAGAAATGATACGAGCTTAGTTTCTATTTGACAATTAGGTGAGTATGGTTACATATTATTACTAATCGAATTCATGGATGCAATTGGAGTTTATGCCATTCTTCTTGCCAGCGTTGTAGCAACTACAGTTATGACCATATTCAGTCACGTCGTTTCCAAAATCCGAAATCGTGAATTTAATGAAGCACAGCTCCTAAACAAGTTCATTGACAATACGAAATGTCTTCCCGAGGTTAACAATGAAAATGCTGTTTGGGGCTGGGTTATACATTATTTTATTGGAATGATCGTCGCGATTTGGATATATTCCGTTTTCTTACTTTTCGATTGGCCAGTGACTGTTTGGCTCGGCGGAATACTGGGGTTTATAGCCGGCATGGTAGGCGCCGTCGGGTGGTTAGGGCTTTTTGCTTTTCACTCCAATGCCCCGGAAACGGATGTAAAAGAGTTTTTAATTCAATTACTTATGGCACATTGCATCTTTGGAGCTGTTGTGGTTGCCATTTTAGCCGAGTTTATTTGATTTTTCATAAATCTTTTCAATTTGAGGCGCTAATTAATTGTGTATCAATGGGTGAAGGAAACAAGGCTTAGGCCTTGGCATATAGCGCTCTAATACTTAGATTTTCATTATGGATGAAAGCGGGATAGGACATAGATTCCTGAATAGAAAGTCTAGTATTCCCAAGAATTTTAGAAAGAAATGATTCTTGTAACTCCATATGGGTATCTCCAAACCATTCGAGGCCAAAAGTATACCAAGTTTCATTCTTGAATTTCAGTTTCGTATACTCTATTTGGCACCCGTGGTCTAAGGCTTGCGATATTGAAAATAATTTGGTTTTGCCATTAATTTCAGTGAGCTGTAGCGCATATCTTTCTTTTTTAACCGTAACCCAGCTGTCATAATCTTCCAGCTTGATTTGAGCGCATATCGGGTCGCTACTCTTGGCTTCAAAACCCCATTTGGTCCAATATTCGAAACAGCCCCATACGTTGGTTATCAAACAGCCCTTTGAGCGGGCTCCGGTTCGGTGCTTGACCTCTATAATACCATCGCGCAACTTTATGCCTATATCTTCATTGTTTAATTGGAGGTATTGATCTTCTCGAATTGCTGAGGAATTCGATTCATGACTCTTGAACCAGTTTTGAATCTGTGTATTTTTGGTTTTGAAAAACCATCTGATTTCTTTGGTAGTATACATGACGGTATGCTCAATTTACTGAAAAAGCAAGGGTATGCACTTAAAAAAATTCATTGCACTCACCTTAAATAATAGAACGTCAATTATTAGCGTGATGCAATAGCTATACCCGGTTTGTTAACATCATATTTAACGTTAGACTGCCCTTCTCAAGACAATAGGGTTAATTCGTTATGAAACAACCTGCATTATTGTCAGTTGATAAAAAGTGTCTCAACCTTCAATTAAAAATACTGATTTCCTACAAAAAAATCGATCGATATGACGTTAATATTTATGAAAATACCTGTTAAAAGTTAATTTCGATATTTTAAATGAAGATTTTTTGCGTTAAAAAAAGCTTCATTATGATACAGGATAACTTCCATTTATTCGAAATCAATTCATGATTTTTTATATTCCACCAATTGAGAACTTTAGGTGTATAATACAAATCATAATCCACCTTTCTCCGGTATATTACAATTTGAACCAAGGTTAGATCGATTACGCTAATTTCTAGATGTATTGGAATAAAGTGATAAACTACTTGAAGCTAATTTTAAGTATAAATTTAATTTAAGAACTAAGATTCATATATATGGAAGGTATTTCAATAAAAGAAAAAAAGAAGCAGCTCGAGCAGCCCGGGTTACAGCATAAAATGAGCTATACACCCCAGACAATTCGTGAAACCTATAGTGGAAGCAATAAACTAAGGGGAAAAGTTGCGCTTATTACGGGTGGTGACAGTGGTATCGGAAAGAGCGCCGCCGTGCATTTTGCCCGTGAAGGTGCCGATGTTGCCATTGTTTATCTCAACGAGGATATCGATGCCAAAATTACTCAAGTTGCTATTGAAGAAGAGGGAAAGGAATGTCTTTTGATTAAGGGGGATGTCAAAGATGAGGTGTTTTGTCAAAATGCCGTGAGGGATATAATCGAGAAATTCGGAAAGTTAAACATTGTAGTGAATAATGCGGCAATGCAATTTCCCGAGGATAGTCTAGAGGAGATCAACACCAGAAACCTGCATACCACGTTCGAAACGAATATTTATTCTTTCTTTTATCTTACGAAGGCCGCGATGGTTCATTTACAAAAGGGTGATACAATTATCAATACAACTTCGATTACAGCGTATCGAGGGTCTGAACATCTAATCGACTATGCGAGTACAAAAGGAGCAATTGTGGCCTTTACAAGAAGCCTATCGAAGCGGTTGGCTAAAAAGGACATTCGGGTAAATGCCATTGCCCCCGGCCCGGTTTGGACTCCGTTGATTCCAGCAACTTTTGAGGGTAAGGAGCTTGAGGATTTTGGCAAGGATGTGCCCATGGGACGCCCAGGGCAGCCTTCGGAATTGGGGCCTGCCTACGTTTTTTTGGCTAGTCAAGACAGTAGCTATATGACGGGGCAAGTATTACATATCAACGGAGGGGAAATTATTGGGGGATAAATTAGATTTATAATAAACCTACCTCTAACTAAGAACGAAATGCTCTTTCGCCACTTGTTTTCCGTTATGAAGCAAACTTAATTTAATGGCCTTATAAATCATTTTTTGCAGTTCATTAAAACAGGAAGGTTTTCGAAGATAGCCAATTGCTCCGTAGGTATAAGCATTTTCTACATCGTTCGGGGAAGATGAGGTTGAATAGATAGTCACCAAAATATGCTCTAATTTGAGGGTTTTACGTAGTTGTTTTAATACTTCTATACCTGAAATTATGGGCATGTTCAAATCTAGAAAAACATGAATGTTTAGCGATCTATCGACTTTTTTGATATAGTTCAAGAATTCGTGTCCGTTTTTGAACTGTACGAGATCAGCTTTCAGATTAAGACTTGCCAAGGCCTCGGCAAATAGGTCGCGATCATCTTCGTCGTCATCGACCAAAATTATTTTACGAGTATAGTTGTCCATTCAATTCCCCTTGTGCATAGAGATTCAAGGTACAACAAAAATAGGAATATCTTTTAACATTTTTGACATATAATAATCTGGCAGAAGTTGTAAAATTTGATATAACTGCAGGAAAAATAGCCACTTCTATTTGCGAAGATAAATAGTGAAAATGGCCCCCTTGCCGACCACCCCACTGGCGGTAATAGCTCCTTCATGGTTGGCAATAATTTTCTTCACTATGGAAAGCCCCATCCCGGTGCCCTCATACTCACCTTTTCCGTGCAGACGTTTAAAGACTTCAAAGATTTGTTCGGCCATGGCGTTCGAAAAGCCTATTCCGTTATCCTTAAAAATAATTTTGTGATAAGCTCTGTCTGTGTTTAGACCAACACTTTCCAAATCTTGGCGCGGCGCTGTATCGGTAGTGATTTCAATTTCCGGCGGAATGTTCGCTCTTGAGAACTTCAGGGCATTGCCCAAAAGGTTACTAAAAACTTGGCGCATTTGAAAGGGAACGGCATTGACCGTTGGTAAATTTTTACTTCTGACCTTTGCATCCGTATTCTCGATCAAACCTGAAAGGTTGTCTAGAACATGTTTTAATGTATCATTTAGGTTGGTGGGCTTGAATTCCTCATGGTTTTCCTCCATTCTCGAAAATGCCAATAAATCGTCGATTAAGGTACGCATACGGCTGGCAGAATCTGTAATCTTATCAAAAAATTTTTTCCCGGTTGCGGTCAGGTAATCGCGTTCTTGTTCTAAAATTCGCGAGGTGTAAATTTGTATTTTTCGCAGGGGTTCTTGAAGGTCATGGCTCGAAACGTACGCAAAAGATTCCAATTCTTCATTGGCATATTTTAGCTGTTTGACAGAATGCCGTAATTTTTCGTTCGCTTTGCGAAGGAGTTCGGTTCGTTTCTCAACCTTCTTTTCTAGTTCTTTTGAGAAATTTATCAACTTCTCTTTTGCGAGAAATTGATCGGTTACGTCGGTAACTGTAATCATTACACCCGAAACGGATCCATCTACTTCCTTTAAAGGTAAATAAACATAATTTACGTAGAATTCGATTTTTTTTCCATCTTTAAAAACTACAGCTTTGGAGTCCTGGTTCCTTATCGGTTGACCAGTTCTAATTACCTCTTTTAGCTCTGCGACAAAATTTTGGTCTTTAAGTTCGGGAAAAACGTCGCTGAGATTTTTCCCAATAACTTCATCCCAAGTTCGTTTCCAAAAATGGTCCAACATTTGGTAATTGGCCATTTCAATTTTCAAATCCTTTCCCCTAAAGATTGCTTTTGCAACAGGTGATTGCAACACCAAATTTTTGAATTGGCTCTCGTTCTCTTCCAAGGTATTTCGAGCAACAACATAATCGGTGACTTCGTTCGCGATCAACATAACCTCCGCAACCTTGCCATCGTCCCCGATAAAGGGGTGTAAAACAAAATCGAAATAGGCATTCTGTATTTTACCTTTCCGTTTTATGGGCATGTAAAATTCGGTTCCGCGAACCGATTTCTGTTCAAGATGTACTTCTTCGAACAATGGGCGAACATTTTTCTCAATTTCAGGAAGTGCTTTATACAGAATTTGACCAATGAATTCAGCTGGAGTTTTATCTATAATTTGTAAAAGCGATAAATTTGCCATTTCCACCACACATTCATCACCTTTGAATATGGCTATGCCCACGGGTGAATTATGAATGATATTCTTAAATCGTTCCCTTTCTACTTTGATTTGATCATTAACCTTTTTTATTTCTTCCGCAGATTTTTCCTGTTCGGTGACATCATGCAAGGTTCCGTTAAAACGGTAGACTTCGCCGTTTTCATTGAACCAAGATCGACCTAATGCACGAACGATCTTTAGCTCTTTTGACTGTATGTTGACTATGGAATAGGTTATGTCATATTTGCCCCCGTTTACACCTTTCAATGCATCTTGTATGGCTTTGGTGACCCGAGTTCGGTCTTTGACGTGAATTGCCTCGATGGCCGTGGATAAATCTATCTCGAATTCTTTATCGATACCGAACCAATTTTTGAGTCTTTGATTCCCACTAAATTTACCGGTTTGTGGGCTGTAATCCCATGTACCCAGTTCGGCAGCATCAATGGCAAATTTTAAGAGATCCTCACTTTCTTTCAATTTTTTTAGATTGAGTACTGCTTCTGTAGTTTCGGTGCACGTTACCAGAATGCCCGAAATGTTTTCATCGTCTCCAAGAAGAGCACTATAACTAAATGTCCAGTATACATTTTCAATCCTACCGTTTCGATAGATAGGTATCAGTTGATTTTCGCTCCATGTAGGTTTTCCCGTGGTCAAGACCTGATGGATCAGCGGTTCGATGGTATCCCATATTTCTGGCCAAGCAAATGCTGCCGTTTCTCCTAGAATGGAAGGATGTTTCCCATCTTTTCCTAAACTGGGACGATAGGCGTCGTTATAAAAACATATGAGGTCGCTTCCCCAAAAAACAAATTTCGGGAAAGCTGTTTTCAGTATATTGCTTATGGTTACTTTTAAGGCGACTGGCCAATTTTCAGGTTTTCCCAAAGAATGGGAAGACCAGTCCTTATCATTAATGATTTGGCCCATTTCGCCACCGCCTTGCAGGAACTTTGGGATGCTTTTGTTGTTATCTATATTCAATCGAAACCTATTAAAATAAAAGTTACTTCCTTACCGTTTTTGTTTAAGATTTACAAACCAAGGAAAATAATTTGAAAGAAAGGATATTTTTCTTCTTTCGGAAATGCTATTACATTAATATGCAATCGCTAGTTGCGACTAATCCTTTTTTCGAAGATATCGCAAGCTACTCTTAAATTTAGTATTAAAATTAGCTCGAAAGTCTAATGTCGGGAAAATATATTTCAGATAAATATTCAACACATAATATTTATGGTTGTTAGAATAAGTCTCCGATTTAATACTCAACCACGCTTCAAGCTAAAATATAATTTATCCTTTCGTCTACCAAATTGAGATTTTTATCAAAAATACGAGAACGCAAACAGGTAAATATTTACTTCAAACGGAACATTGTTCGGTACTCGAGTCTTTGGCATCCCTAAGGCCCAGGAACGTAACGGATAGTTTCATTTTTAAGAGTAATATTTATACGGATGAAGCCCATTCCACAGCAATGAATCGAATAAATTTAAGCACAATTCCAAGGTTAGGGTAATGGAAACGAACACCACTGCTTTTATCGTTCAAGAATAGCATAGACAACATGGTGAGCGATGTTTAGTTTCGTCTTGAATGGTGTCTATCAGGGTTTTTGCTATGTTGATGGCTCGCAACAGATTTGTGGTATCAATGAACTACTAGAAATAAGGGAACCTAGATACCACAATTATTTTATTGGACAAATACTAAGCGCTATCGAAAAAAGAATCCTTTTTAAATAATGAATTTTGATGCTAAAATAGCACAAAGAATATGAACGCCTATTCAGAATTTGATACCGAGAATGTATTCAATGATGTAAAAAATATTTTGTGATTTGTTTTATTATTATCTTTTTCAATGCAATCGAAACCGGGTACCTTGGCAATAAAAAATAATAATAGTCAAGTCGTGGCTATTCAATTGAACAGGTAAGGAGCGATGGCTAACCCGAAAACCGCCAGTTTAGTTATTTTGAATTTTAATACAATCATTGTACAAAATAAATCGATTCTTTACATTGCTAATTTGCCAATAAACTGCTTCTATGAAAGAAACACTTAAAGCATTCATTAAAAAAATAAGAGCAGCTCTGGCTCCTGTATTGAAGCGATATAGTCAGTACCTTCCCTATATAATAACTGTTACCATCGCCTTGATTATCGTTGTTGGTGGTATCAACCTCTTTATAGAACTTACGGACACTCTAAAGACCGAGACATTAGCAGCGTACGATGCCCAAATTACAGATTATATAATATCCCATCGTTCACCCGCATTGACCCAATATTTCATATTTGTGACCAATGTGGGCGATTTTTATGGTTATCTTATTGTGGTCGGTATTTCTGCTTTCGTATCATCGGTGGTCTTTAAAAGATGGAAATACGTTGCCCAGGTGACACTTGTTTTGGTTTTGGCCACGATTTCTAATATGATGTTGAAAAGGTTTATTGACAGGGCTAGACCCGGTATAGAACATTTAGTCTCGGTCGAGACCTTGAGTTATCCGAGTGGACATGCGATGAGTGCGATGGCCTTTTACGGATTCATAATCTTCTTATTTTATAAATTCAAAATGAACATATTTTTAAAGTTCTGTGTAATCCTAGTTTTGGCTTTGCTTATTTTGAGTATCGGAATCAGTAGAATATATCTCGGAGTTCACTTTCCATCCGATATCGCCGGCGGCTTTATTGCGGGATTTATTTGGGTTATTTTCTGTATTCTTGTATTCGATCTTATCGAGGTTTTCAGAAGGGATCCAAAAACTTGACCTGTGTGCATAGTAAATTTCTTATGTTAATATGACAAATTCTTCGTCGATATCTTGTTCATCGTCTTTGCCCAATGAACTGATACTGCGGTAAAGCAAAGTTTTAAGTTGGTTAAACGATGTTGGCTTCTGTAAATAGCGATTGGCGCCGTCTTCTTCGAGTTGCTTTACCTCCCTTTCGTGATATGAAGAGGAATAAACGATAACCTTAATATGTGAAAATCGATTGAAGCTTCTAATATCGGCCAAACATTCAAATCCGTCCATTAGGGGCATGCGTAGATCCAGGAATATTATATCCGGTAGCGGCTTGTCGATGAATAAATCATCCATTAGGTCAATACCGTTGTCAAATTGGCTAACTTCGGTTTCTAATGGAATTTCTGACAACGCCTCGATAAACAACTCACGATCGTCGTCGTCATCGTCGGCTAGATAGATTGTAATAGGATTCATGTTGGTCTGGTTTGAAGAAATACGAATTTTAACTGCTAGTGGTTTATTGGATAATCATTTCGGTTGAAATATAAATCGCCCTCTTCACCAAAATCCTGTTTCTCTCCTGTAATTGCACCGATTCCCATTTTTAAAAGACTTACGAATTTGCCATTTTTGGTATCCCAGTAATGGATATCTTCTGGAATGACCTTAATGGCCGTAAGATTTGGGTCGTCGATTCCTTCGAACCACGTATCGTCCATTTTTCCGTAATAACGTTCCAGAATTGCTCTATCCGTAGTGATGAAGGCCTTGCCGTACAATGTCATAAATTCCATGTTGCTCGGTTTTGAATAGACCAGTTGAATGCTTTTATCTGAATTTAGATGGGCATTGTGGTCACTATTCTTGTTGCTTAAAAAACAAATACAACCCTCATTGTCCACTTCTTTGGTGCTCATAGGAATATAATGTGAAGGTTTGGCACCGAGATTCGTTTCCATCATTGCAATATCGATATCTTCTGCCAATTCCTTTAGTTTTTTCTTGGCCTCTTTGTTGAATAAATGTTTCTCGCTCATAGCGCATATTTTAAATTATTCCATGAAATTACCTTTAAGTTTTCTAAAATTATGCGCCGATTCCATTGGATATTAACTCAATAAAGTTGTGTGTGTAGATTTTTATTTCTTGATAGTTAAATTCTGAATGACCGGCAGCTTTGCAGTTTGAGATAATATTACAGCCCAGAACTTCATATTTAAGATGCATCAAGAACTCTAAAATTAAAAGGCCATTATACTTCATTATTTTAAAACTTTCAAAAATGTTGTATTGACTTTAATTTACTTATTGAGTCAATAATACCTCAAATGGGTTAAGGAAGTATTAGTATTTTTGCCGTCATGAAATTAGATGCCAAAGAAGGGAATTTTACATACGAGGACAGGGAAATAGACTGGCTCAGGTTTAACGAAAGAGTTTTACAAGAGGCGGCAGACAAACGAAACCCTATTTTGGAGCGTTTAAAATTCTTGGCCATTTTTTCTTCGAACTTAGATGAGTTTTTTAAGGTGAGAATTTCAAAACTTCGTCTGATGAAAAAAGTCAAAAAAAACATTCGCAAGCCTTTAGGGCTACGGCCAAATAAACTTTTGAAATCATTATTAAAAGAAATCGACGAACAGCAACAGCGGTTCGGAAAGATTTTCAAAGAGGAAATCCTTCCGCAATTAAATGAAAATGGCATTCGGTTGCCGAGCCTCGAAGCATATTCCGTCAAACAGAAATCAGACCTAGACCAGTTCTTTGAGCAACAAATAGCTTCGAACCTGACCACGTTCGATAGTGAAAACCTATCTTCTGATTCATTTGAAGAAGGCGATTTATACATAGGGGCTTTTGATGAAAAAGCAGATAAATTGATGTTCGTTCACGTTCCGTCTGACGAAATTGGCAGGTTTGTTAAGGTTCCTTCCGAAGATGGCTTGCATGTCTATACCTACTTAGAGGATGTTCTTAAATTGAATGCGCATCACATATTTCCCGAACTGGAAATTTCTTTCCTTTTTAATATCAAAATTTCTAAGGATGCAGAACTATATCTCGATGATGATTACGAGGGTGATTGGGTTGAGTTGATTTATAAGTCCCTTACCAAACGTAAAAAGGGCCAACCTACCAGATTGCTTTACGAACAAGGGATGCCAGTGGAATTGCAAAGAAGATTGAGAAAGCTTTTAGAATTGGGTAAAATTGATATGTTCGAAGGTGGAGAGCGCCATAATTTTAGTGATTTCTTCTCACTTGTCGATCTTATAAAAGAGCCATCATTGAATTTCAAACCTTTTCCTCCCCTGGAACATGCCCAATTCGAGAGCGCGGACACTATTTTCGATATGATTGCCAAAAAAGATCAATTGCTACATTTTCCATATCAAAATTTCCGATACATTGAAGATTGGCTGTTCGAGGCTGCTAAGGATGCTAAAGTCACTGCCATTCATATCTCCCTGTATCGTATTGCCAAGATATCGCGATTGACTTCGGCCTTGCTCCAAGCCCTCGAAAAGGGAAAGAAGGTGACCATATTTGTCGAAGCCAAGGCAAGATTTGATGAAGCGAACAATATTAAGTGGGGAAGGAGATTTGAGGACAAGGGGGCTAAAGTTTTTTATAGTTTCCCGAATGTTAAAGTACACTCCAAGATTTTACACATAGAACGACTGGAAAATGGGAAACCTGTTGGTTATGCGTACATCGGTACGGGAAACTTCAATTCAAAAACTGCAAAAGTATACTGTGACCACGGACTTTTTACCGCCGACAAAAAAATAACCGGAGATTTGGCCAAAGTCTTTAGGGTGCTTAAGAGGGAAATGTTGAAACCGAAACTAAAACGTTTGTTGATATCACCCTATAACTTAAGAAGTAGTTTTGAAAAGTTGATTCAGCGGGAGATTCATAACGCGGAAAACGGTAAACCTGCGCGAATAATGGCCAAAATGAACAGTCTAGAAGACAGGCAGATGATCAATTGGTTGTATAGGGCCAGCAATGCTGGAGTCGAGATTAGGCTTTTGGTACGTGGTTTCTGCTGTCTTGTTCCTGGTGTAATCGGCCAGAGCGAAAATATTAAGGTTATAAGTATCGTAGACCGTTTTTTGGAACATGCCAGGGTTTTTCTTTTTCATAATGATGGTGAAGAAGAACTGTATATGGGAAGTGCAGATTGGATGACCCGAAATCTTGATAAGCGTATTGAGGTTATTGCTCCCATCTTGGATAAGGATGTATTTCTACAATTAAAAAAAATCCTTACGGTACAATTTAATGATAATGTGAAAGCGCGTTTCATAGAAAGAGAGACTACCAATCGCTATGTAAACCCTGTAATTGGGGAAAAGGAGGTACGCTCGCAATACGAAATCTATGATTATTTGAAACGCACTGAATGCGTACATAAAACCCAAGAAATAACCTAGACCATATCTTTTTCATATTACTTCTTGAATTTCCAGAAAAAGTGTTTTTGTTCGATTTTCCCAATAGGGTAATCCCCACTTAAATTTACATTAAGTATAACATTTCGCTTTGCATTAAATTTTGACGCTATGCAGTCAAGGTCTACTGTTCGCATTGTTTAATATCGTAGAAAGTCATTACCAATTTGAAATTTTGAGATTTTCGAAGGATGGCTGTTCTAAAAAATGAAAAATGAGAGACATTTCGAAAAATATATTGGATACTATTGGTAGTACACCTTTAGTACGACTTAATAAGCTTTTCGGTGGCCAAAGGCAAGTATTTGCCAAACTAGAAGGAGCGAATCCAGGTGGGAGTATGAAGGATAGAACTTCATTTTTAATTATTTCAAAACTTCTAAAGCACGAGATAATCGCTGATGGTGGTACGGTTATAGAGTCAAGTTCGGGCAATATGGCGGTTGGTCTGGCACAGGCCTGTTTATATCACGGTCTGAAGCTCATTGTGGTTGTTGATCCTAATTTGAATCCTCAAACCCGTAAATTGTTGACAACCTATGGGGCTGAAATTATTATGGTCAAAGAACCGTTTGCCCATGGAGGATTCTTGGCAGCTAGGCTGGCAAAAGTAAAGGAGCTATTGACAACCATACCAAATAGCATATGGTCGAATCAATACGAAAATCCGAACAATCCTAAAGCACATCATAAGACAATGAGTGAATTGATGCTTGCCTTGAATAACAATTTAGATTACATCTTCATTGCTGCCAGCACTTGTGGTACCCTGATGGGATGCTCCGACTACGTTGAAAAAAACAAGCTCTCCACCAAGTTGATTGCCGTAGATGCGGTTGGTAGCGTTTTGTTTGGGCATAAAGATGGGAAGCGCAAAATTCCCGGTCATGGCTCGGGAATGCCATCAAAATTTCTCGATAGCGCAAAATTACACGACGTTGTACACGTATCCGATTTAGAATGTGTCAACGGTTGTAGAAAGTTGCTTCAAGAAGAAGCAATACTCTGCGGAGGCTCATCTGGCGGAATCGTATCGGCGTATTTCAAATATGCCGAACAGTTACCGAAATATTCGACCTCGGTCCTGTTGCTTCCCGATAGGGGAGAGCGCTATTTAGATACGGTGTATAACGACTGTTGGGTAAGGGAAAACCTCACAGCGGAAGACGTTCTTGATCAATTCGATTACGTACCAAAACAATTAAAGGCTAAAACATTGGCATGAATCATTATAATATAGCCATAGTAGGATTGGGTCCGAAAGGGCTTTATGCGTTCGAGCGGTTGTTGGCAAGATTGCGTCAGGTCGGGAGTGATATCAAAATAGTAATTCACCTGTTCGAGAAAACCGGATTTTTCGGGGCGGGGGAAATATACCGAACTGACCAACCCGAGTATTTATTGATGAATTACCCTAATAGAAATATAAATGCTTGGTCAAAGGAAACTCCCAGACCTTTGGTTCCGGAAACATTAGATTTTGTTGGGTGGTTGCGAAAAGAGAATTACAGCCCATCTGAAGTTTCGGGGAACGGATTTTCACCGAGGCGACGAGTGGGGAAGTATCTTGTCGACTGTTTTAATTTATTGGATGAGCATAATAAAAAATCGGTTCAAGTCATTAAATACACAAAAGAGGTCGTCGATATCAATACTCAGGAAGATGATGTGGTTTTAAAATATGTTAGTGGGGGCAGCAAACTTTTGACCACTTTAAAGGTTGATGAAGCAATGCTTACTACCGGACATTCAAGCTGCAAGGGGAAACTCGAAAGAAACGAACACGGCAACCGATCAAATGTAGTGGAGTCGAGTGCAATATCTTTTGTTTACCCTGTAGACAAAAAACTAAAGTCGATTAAGAGGAATACGACTGTTGGTGTAAAAGGACTCGGGTTAACTTTTATAGATTCGGTATTGGCCCTAACCGAAGGTAAAGGCGGTCGGTTCGAAAAGTTGGAGAATGGAAATCTTTTATATATACCCTCGGGTCAAGAACCCTATAAGATATTTCCTTTTTCGAGAAGCGGTCTTCCCATGATCCCACGTAATGCCAATGAGGGCCTAAAGTCTTATACCCCAATATATTTTACTTATGAAAATATTACATCAAAAGTAGGTGTTGGCCGAAAAGTCAGTTTTGTCGAACATATGCTGCCTTTACTAATTGCAGAAATGAAGTATCGGTATTATCGAATAGAATTCAAGAGCCATAACTTGAATTTTTATCCCGATAAGAATTTAGAAACTTTCAACAAACAAATAAGTCTATTTCATGAGCAGTACCCTCAGGTTTATACGTTTAAGTTTCAAGATTTTTTGAAGGCTAGAGCCTTTGAGGAGGGGGCTTCCGAACTTGGGGCACTGGCCTATCGGCGTTATCTTTTGAAAGAGGCCACTAAGGGCTCCGAAACAAGCTCATTTATGGCTGCTGCAATGACCTGGGGCAGGTTGAGCCCCACCTTTAATACCATTTACAGTTTTGGTGGTATGACCGCTGATTCCCATGCTATATTCGATGGGCAGTATCGCTCCATTCTAAATAGAATCTCTTATGGCCCCCCATTACAAAATGCGAAAAAGATTATGGCGCTGATAGAAACAGGCATCATTAGTATGGATTTCTCCGAGAATCCACAAGTGCAAAGGCTAGATGGTGGTTGGGGAATCTGTACAAAGAAATTGGACCTTCAAAGAGTTGACACTTTTGTAGATGCCAGGATCCCCACCCTAAACTCCACCGAAAATTGGTCAACGTTGTTTTTGAAAATGAAAAAAAATGGAATATTACGCCCATACAGAATCTACAATGACACAACTTATGAGGCAGGATGTCCAGAAATCGATAGGCAGGGAAGGGTAGTAGACCAAAGCGGACGGTCCTTATTCAATATTTCGCTTTATGGTACGCCAACTGAAAGAATTACTTATGATAATGACACGCTCTCAAGAAACAGAAATAATTTCGCATCGCAGTGGGCCTTGAACGTTCTGAAAAATTGTAAGGCTAAGACACTTAAATCAAAGATTTAAAAATTGAACATGGAAAATAATAAGTACCTGAAGTCGGTTGGGGAAAACCAATTGACACCAATCACTAGTCCCTGGATGCACCAATTTATGGCAAACTCTCAAATGGTCGAAGAATTGGTCGCAAAATATGGTTCGCCGATCAACATACATCATATTCCGTCATTTAAAAAGAACATAACCATATTTCAGAAGGTTTTCCAAGATTTCGGTGTTGACGGTAAAATCTATTTCGCCCGAAAAGCGAACAAAAGCCAAATTCTTGCCAAGTCAGCCATTGAATTTGGAATCGGGGTAGATACGGCAAGTTATCGAGAGATGGATCAGGCTATTTTGTTAGGAGGTACCGGGGAAAATGTGGTACTGACGGCGGCTATTAAAAATAAAAATTTGATCCAATTGGCAATAGAAAATCAGATTCCAATTATCATAGATAATCTTGATGAGTTGCAGTTGGTAAACAAAGTTGCAGGAGATTTGAACCAAAGGGCGATTATCGGTATTCGACTAAGTGGTTTTCAGGTCGGAAACCAAAAACTGTACAGTCGCTTCGGTTTTGATGTTGAACTGGACCTCTATAATCTAAAAGTTTGGTTTTCAGATAAGATGTCATTTGAAAATATACGGCTGACAGGTTTTCATTTTCATTTGGACGGCTATTCCATTAAAGAGCGGGGTGAAGCCACAATTCAAAGTTTAGGGGTTGTTCAGCAATTTCGTCAGATGGGCCATACCATCGAATTTCTAGATATAGGAGGGGGAATATTAATGAACTATCTAGAATCGAAAATGGAGTGGATAACTTTTCAAAATAATCTGAAAGATGCCATTCTAGGAATAAAAGAACCAATAACCTTCAATAACCAAGGTCTAGGATTTTCATTAAATGAGAAGTCGAAACTTCAAGGCAGATTAAGTACCTATCCTTACTACAATGAAGTCAACGGGGCGGAATTTTTGAGCCAAGTTTTGGACTATAAAAACGATAGAGGCAAAACTGTAGCGGAACTGCTAATTGAAGCTAGCATTCAAATTCGCATTGAACCCGGACGTTCGTTGCTCAATCAAGTGGGCTTGACGATTGGTAAAGTAGCACACAGAAAATGTGATGTAAATGGTAATTGGCTTATAGGCCTTGAGATGAATATGAGTCAGTTAAAGAGTTCAAGTGCGGATTTTTTATTAGATCCCTTCGTAATCTATCATTCTGATAGCGAAGAATCCGAAATGGCGGAAGTCTATTTTACGGGGGCATATTGTTTGGAGCAGGATGTATTGCTCAAAAGAAAATTGACCTTTGCTAAACTGCCGTCTAGGGGCGACCATGTTGTTTTCGTCAATACGGCAGGCTATATGATGCATTTTTATGAAACCCAGGCGCATCTTTTTGAGCTTTCACAAAATCTTTATGTGGAAGATGTCGAAAATCTCGAAGTCGAACGCGTTCTTAATGACTCAAACCTCATTTTTGAAGAGCGTGAAGCGCTGGATAAATAGAAGACAATACAAAATTGATTTCCTGCAAAGAAAGCCAAGAGGAGTTTTATAAAAAGAAGTAATTCGGTTCAAATTTCCTTTTTTAGATTAGTCTAATAAAACAAAAATGATATGGGCCTTACCGGCTTCAGATTAAGCTGTTTGATTAGTTTGATTTAACAATAGGTTTTCCTAAATTAGAATAAAGAAATACATCATTTGTGCGTATATAAATCAAGAACAGTAAAGTGGCGTACAGCTCAAAATAATCAAGGTAAAATAATGTAGGAGAGCGTATTACGGCCCTATTTAGGTCTTTCACTTATTGGTAAATATGTTAATCCCATTTGAATTCTGATAATCCATTGATTGTCAGTGTTTTATTTTATAACTCTTTCAGAAAAACCCTATTTGGCCTTAAATTCCTCCTAAAGAGTCAACAAATCGGTTTACAAACAGTATGTGACAAACCGAAGTTGGAAATTGGATGCCAACAATCAAAAATGCCAACATGAAAAGGTCGGTCTAGAGAAAAAACAGCTTATTTTTGGATTGGTAGCCAATTTCGACCCATTGGGTCACTTCAGGGAAAAGGTGCGAATCAAGGTCTATTTGTTGGAGGGGAATTTAATAAAAAACGAAAATTATGAAAGCAATTCAAAGGCATTTCAAAACACTTTTTGGCCTGTTCATATTCTCAAGTTTATTTATTGTAAACTATGCGCAAGGCCAAATTAATGCTAAAGCGACGGATTTAGATGCCCAAGTAAAAGCATTTCTCAATACCAATAAAAATAGTTGGCGAGATATGAATGTACCCGTTTCAGACGGGCAGATACTCTATGATATTATTGTGGAGAAAGGATACACTGCTGCGCTTGAGATCGGTACCTCTACAGGGCATTCCTCCATTTGGATCGCTTGGGCGCTTAGTAAGACTGGTGGTAAATTGACCACGATTGAAATCGATGAATCACGCCATAAAGAAGCACTTGCCAATTTTAAGGAGGCCGGACTGACGGAATATATCGATGCCCGCTTGGCCGATGCCCATGAGCTGGTAAAGGAACTCAAAGGCCCATTTGATTTCGTTTTTAGCGATGCCGATAAAGACTGGTACACCAATTACTTCAAGGCAGTCGATCCAAAATTGGAATCCGGGGGCTGCTTTACGGCCCATAATGTCATCCCATTAGGAAGCGGGCGCAGAGGAATGGCCGGAGCACAAGAATATCTGAAGTACGTACAAAGTCTTGATAATTATACTACTACGGTCGACAATTCGGGGAACGGTCTCGCCATAAGCTACAAAAATTGATCTCTAGTGAAAAGTAACAGGAGAATGGGCCTATCAAGGAGGCTAGGGCTTTTTTCCCTGACCAATATCGTTATCGCCAATATGATCGGGGCCGGCATATTTACAACATCCGGTCTGTTAATGGGCGACCTTGGGAATCCTTGGATCTTACTCTTGTTATGGATAGTTGGAGGTGTTATAGCACTGTGTGGGGCACTAAGCTATGGGGAACTTGGCGCAGCCATGCCGCAAGCTGGTGGGGAATACAATTTTTTATCTAAATTATTCAATCCCCTATATGGTTTTTTAAGCGGATGGGTTTCCTTTATTGTAGGTTTTTCGGCACCCATAGCAGCGTCGGCCCTCGGTTTTAGCGAATATTTTTTTCGTGCCTTTCCACAAATAGCCTCTTTTATTGATTTTCCCGCAGATAGCCTCAAGAAAACGGCTTCCATTCTCATAATTCTATTGTTCTCGGCGGTTCATCTTCGAGGGATCGAATTCGGTGCTAAAGTCCAAAATTATCTCACACTATTGAAAATAGGACTGGTAGTTGTTTTGATTTTTGCCGGTTTTGTATGGGGAAAAGGTGATTTATCCCATTTTTCCGATGGGGTGATGCCAACATCCGGTTTTGGAAGTTGGAAAACGGCCGGTCTATCGTTGATGTGGATAATGTTCGCCTACAGTGGGTGGAATGCCTCGGTCTACATTGGCTCCGAAATTAGGAACCCCAAGAAAAATTTGGCCAGATCACTCATTCTGGGAACCGGGATCGTACTGCTTTTATACTTGTTATTGAATATCTTGTTCATCTATGCCATTCCTACAGCGGACATGAAAGGGGTTATCGCAATTGGTGGGTTGGCGGTCAATAATTTATTCAACAGTTCTACCGATACGATAACTTCCTTGTTGATTTCATTTGCGCTTTTTTCCTCTTTGAGCGCTTTTATAATCATCGGGCCCCGTGTCTACTACGCCATGGCCAAGGACGGCTATTTTTTTAAATTTTTGGCCGAGGTGCATCCGGTTTTCAAAGTGCCTTCCAAGGCCATCCTCATCCAAGCATTGATATCCATAATCTTGGTGCTTTCAGGAACCTTTGATCAAATCTTGACCTATATGGGCTTTGCCCTGGGAATATTCCCAATACTTGCGGTTATTGGAGTGTTTAGATTAAGAAAATCGAATCGTTCCGTATTAAAACTGCCTGGCTATCCATGGGTGCAATTATTTTACATCTTAATGAGTTTTTCTATTTTGATTTTGGCTTTTTTCGAACGCCCAAAAGAGTCGGCCGTAGCATTGCTTACAGTCGTGGTGGGCATTCCAATCTTTTTCTTATTCAAGCATAAAAACTACAGGGATTTATAAGGGACAATAGAAAAAGGATGCCTAAAAAGTATGGTATCGATGTCATTACGAGCGAAGCGAAGTAATCTGTTGGTTTATTACCAATAAGCTACAGATTGCTTCGTACCTCGCAAAAACGACTAAAATTACTTTTTAGACATCCTTTTTTAGACAATCTCCTTAAGCGCTCTTTATTCCACAGCCTACCGCCTTGGTCGTGGTCGTGCTTGGATCTTTGCCCGCATCGATGGCCTCTATGGCTTTCTCAACGAACTTTTCCTTCACACCTTCTTCGTCACGGGGGCTGTCGTCAATGGCACCATGGTAGCGCACGACTCGTTTCGAGTCCACCAAATACACTTCTGGAGTCTTGGTCGCTCCGTATTTTGGAAAGACTTCCTGCTTCTCATCAAACAGATAAAGAAAGGGGAAACCTTTTTTTTTGGCGTTCTTTTTCATCGCCTCAAAACTATCGCCGGGTTTCTGAGCCGGATCGTTAGGTTGTATGGCTACCACCGGATAGCCCTTTGGGGCATAACTTTTGTGCAGGGCGATCAGTCTTTGCTCGTTTGCCTGCGCATACGGGCAGGTGTTACAGGTAAAGACCACGACATAACCTTTGGGTTTGTTGCCATTGGCATCGGTAATGTTGTCCAACGAATATTCCTTTCCATCGATATTTATTAGGTTGAAATTTGGAGCCTTGTCCCCAATACCGATTCCCTCCGTTTCAAGATGGGAGATGGTTGTATCATTTTGATGTTCAAAAAGTGCTGGATTTCCAAAGGAAAACAGCAGCAATGTCGTTGTGAATAAAAATAGGTTTTTCATGATATATGTTTTAAGGGTTTAAAAGAGTGCTATAAAAAGGGTTCTATGACTTCGTTCAATTCCTCAAAGTTTTCAAAAGGCTCGCCTACTAATCGGTTTTGGCCGTTCTTATAGATATAGGTCGCCGGAATGGCTCCTGACCAGTCGGGGGAAACTTTGTCAATCCAATCATTGTATTTGCCGTCTAAGAGCACGACGACTTTCGATTGCAGCTGTTTCTTTTGAACGAACGGAACCAAATTGCTTTCTACCTTCTCTGGAAAATCAAGACTGACCAGAATTACTTTTACCTTTTCATTTTTATGATGCGAATTCAATTCCTCAAAATAGGGCAACTCTTTGATACAAGGTTTGCACCAGGTCGCCCAAAAGTTGATGACGTAAGTAGTGTCGTTGTTAAAACGGAACAACGGTTCCAATTGAGCGAACTCTTCATAAATCGAGATCCCGCCCACGTAGGAGGTTGCATGTGGCCATACCTTTGCCCTTTTATTGTCTTTTTGCGAAATCTTTGCATCTGGCGTTGCGTTTTTTCGCGTGTATGAATCCTTGCATCCGACAAAGAAGAGTACCAAACAAACTAAGAGTGTCGAACGAACCATATGGTAAATTAGTCCAGAAATTTTCATTTCCTTGTTAAAAATCTCCTAAATCATTTCAGACCGGTAAGATGGATTTTCCTAAATACTTGCACAAAAGAAAAAAGGGAAACAACACTATTTTTTCGGTCAACAGCACTTTCAGCCCTATAAGAGTTTTATGATTTTCAATATCGATATGTAGGTTACAGGACAACTCATGTCGAACAATGGGTCTTTTTACGATTATATAAAAATTGTCCCATTATTTATTTGAACAATGTTTTGAGTATCTTGTATAGACTATGAGTGAATAGAAGATAATACTAAAATAGAACTATTATGAAAAAAATAACAAAAGAAGATATCAAACAAGAAGTTTTCGATTTGTATGATGACTATGCACACAACAGGGTCAATAGAAGATTGTTTCTTGACAAACTTTCCACCTATGCGGTAGGGGGGCTAACCGTAGGATCACTCCTTGGTTTTATTTCGCCGGATTATGTAAAAAAAATCCAAATCAGACAGGATGATATCCGCTTACAATCCGAATACATAAATTACGAATCGCCAAAAGGCGGCGGCACCATTAAAGGATTGCTTTCCAAACCGGCGGATGCAAAGGGCAAATTACCTGGCATTGTCGTGGTACACGAAAACCGGGGACTCAACCCCCATATCGAGGATGTAGGACGAAGGGCGGCCTTGGCCGGATTTATCTCTTTGGCTCCTGATGCGCTTACACCCCTCGGCGGTTACCCCGGTAGTGATGATGAAGGGAGGGAACTGCAAAGCCAACGTGACAGAAACGAAATGTTGGAAGATTTTATAGCTGCCTTCGAACACTTGAAATCACATCCCGATTGTACCGGAAAAGTTGGTGTAGTGGGTTTTTGTTTCGGCGGATGGATTTCAAACATGATGGCGGTCAAAGTCTCCGATTTAGGGGCGGCAGTTCCTTTTTATGGTGGACAACCTACGGAGGGCATCGAAAATATCAATGCCCCTTTGCTCTTACATTTTGGGGAATTGGATAAACGGGTAAACGAAGGTTGGCCCGCCTATGAAGCGGCATTGAAAGCGCAAGGCAAGGAATATAAGGCCTACATGTACCCGAATGCCAATCACGGTTTTCATAACGATACCACTCCACGTTACGATAGGGAGGCTGCCGAACTGGCTTGGCAACGGACCACTGATTTCTTCGAGGAGAAATTGAGATAGAACTATTTTCATGCTTTGGTCTTTTCCTTTGGCTTAGGCCACTTCATCAAGAAACGATTACTCCGCACTAGCCATAAAGTTTGAACGCGGTGCTCGAAATGACCCGATGGTAATATTTGTGCTAATTGTCCAACTTTCGGTTAAGTAATTGTCTACTACATTCGCTGGAAATCTATCTGCATTTAAGGTACTTTCAGGAATTCCTACAGCATTGATATGGATTGCCGTCAAGTTATTGTTTGCACCCAAGGCACTTTTATAGGTAGCCTGCTATGCTGGGCGATAAATACCACCTGTCATATCATCTTCACGGGTACACACAAGCTTCACAGGGGTCTTCATCTTTTGAGAAATAACTGCCGCTTCCAAGGCCCAATTGGCATAGGAACGTCGACCAAATCCGCCTCCAAGTAGTGACAATTAAATGTCTATTTGTTCTACAGGAATTCCCAATCTTTTCGATATTGGTTGTTCGGCGAGTTCAGCTTTTTGAAGTGGGCCAGATAGTTTGGCACTCTCGCTTTTTTCATTGGCAAAAGGGTTCATCGGTGCCATACAGTTATGCGCCAGAAAAGGGGCGGTATAGGTTCTCCCATTCCTGAAGGTGCAACTTCATTTGCTACCAAATACACCTCAATTTCTTTAGGGGCATCGCTCATACGAATCATTTGATATTGATGGAAATTAGTTTTCTGGGGTACCCTATCTTTAAAAGTCAACTGGCCAAAAAGGGCATTTCCAATACCATCCGTTATGGCAAACTCGGTCATGTTCGTAGCAGCATCGGGATTAACTACGATTCCTCGATCGATAGCACAAACTACTTTTTCAACAACAGGTTTTCCTTTTTTTCATCCGAATATCCAAGATTTGGTCTTATAATCAAATTCAATATATGTCGATAAAAGTTAAAAATTTTGACAATCTTATAATATCTGTCGATGATATAGACATTTCAAAGCATTAAATACATTACCATTGTTGTTCCATAAATGGTCAATTATCGAAACCCTATAAAGAGACCACAAATTGGACGTCTCAATATGAAGTTCTATGTGCTGAGAAAATAGTAAATAAAACGGCCGTGGCCGTTGCAGAAGTGCTCTTTAAACAAGATATCGATCCGAGTAGACTGGTTT
>CBDULZ010000029.1:0-51048 GCA_965368185.1 uncultured Kriegella sp. | reverse complement strand
TTTGCAACTGTCGGTCGTATTGAATTTCAGTTTATCATAACCCCTTGATATTGTATCCGGGTCAAGAATAAATGATACAAACTCCAAGGAATTTTTTGCTACCGTTGTTCCTATTTCCTCAAAGGAAAAATACAATCCCCCATTCTCGGCTACATAGTCATCAAAATCAAAAATATAGGATATTATAGGCTTGCCCGTGATCATAAAATCGAACATAATCGAGGAGTAATCGGTAATAAGGATATCTGCTACACACAGTAAATCTTGCGTATCTTCATTTGATACATTAAAGACGTTTTCAAGTGATTCGAAAAATTGGTCATCAAAGATACTTTTATCCAGCGGATGGGGTTTGAACAAAATCACTTGATTTTGCTTTTTATCCAGTGCTTTGTCAACTTCCATCAATGACTCTTTTATTTTAGATGTTGATAGCTCATTGTTTCTGAATGTGGGGGTATACAATATCTTGCGCCTATCGCCCGTCTCTTTAACAAATTGAAGTTTTGCCTCAATTTTCGCTTTTATTTCTTTGTCATTTGTTGAATCGAATATGGGGTTTGTTCTTGGCTGCCCAAGTGGTTTGATTTTCGAGGTTGGTAAATGCATGGCGCTTTCAAAAATAAAGGAGGTCTGTGGGGATGCAGCCACAAAGTAATTCCATCTTTGATAAGGCAATGTTCTTCCTGAGTTCTGAAAATCATCTATCCATTCCCGCTCTTTGAGTGAGTCAAAACCGATTTTTTTTATGGGTGTACCGTGCCACAAATTTATAACTATACCTCTTTGCGGAATTACCGGAAAAACATCAGTTACATTGTGGGAAACAAAAAAAATGGGAGCCCTGACAACTGCCCAAATGGCGTCAAAACTCCATCTATAGTAACAGTTATATCCTTTGTCCCTTAAATCTTTCACTTCCGATCGAGACGGTGAAATCCATATAGGGCTATATTCGTTCTTGTTCTGAAAGTATAAAAACAAGAATTTCGGATTGTCAGAGAACTTGTTAAACCCAGACCCGAATAACATTAAACCCTTTTTTGCAGGTACTAAGGCCGCCAATGAGCCAAATAGTATCCTTTCAAAAAAGAAGAGCATAAATCGTTTCATGTATGTTTTCCTTTTAATGTCAAATGAGACCCAAATTGATTCTTTATTCTATCCGTGCTACTGTACATCGGTCTATTTGTTTTTTGGGGATTTCAATTGGTCTCGCAATTTTTTGGCCCCGACCAGACGTATTACCAATACAATTGTCTGGGTAAACAACAACAAGTAAACGATTCGATAAACCGTCAGTTGATTGTACAAGACTACCAAAAGAATTACATGAAGTACAGATGCGAATACCACACTGTAATTTGCATATTTTTCTTTGCCCAATGCGCCTAAAAAGGGATAGCCGATCATAACAGCCGGCACAAAAATTAAGGCGAGCAAACAGAAGAGTCTAAGTAGATCGGCACTTTCGCTAAAGTCGGGTCCAAATATTAATACGACAATGCCATCGCTAAAACAATACACAAAAAGCGCAATCACGGTATTGGCAGCAACCACTAAAAAGAGAATCTTTTTAAACAGTTTCAAGTTTCTGTTTTTTGCCATGTATGGATATAATGCATCCCCCAAAGGCGCATACACCACGGTCATCGCCAAAAATAGTTTCTCTGCGGCACCAAAAATCCCTGCAAAGTAGTTACCTAATGCCAGCCCTGCCACAAAGGTATTGCTAGAAGTGTACATAGCGGCTGCCGATCTCGATAAAAAATACTGTGTGCTATTGTTAATCAACCGTTTGATTTCTTTACCCTTTGGTCTTGTCCAATTAATATCGAAATATTTAAAGGCAAAATAAAGCGAAAATACCCCTCCCGTGATAAAACCTATCGAATACAATAAGGGAACTTTAAAGTAATCACCTTCATTCCTAATAAAAACAAATATCAAAGCGGTGAACAGGCCCTTGGCAATAACATTAACCTGGGTCATGTACTTCATATTCTCCATACCCTGAAATAACCAGATAGGATTCAATACTTGCCCAATCACTATGCCAAAACCAAGGAAATAAGCGATACTATGATTTTTCAGTTCTTCTACGGTAAAAATGGAAATTGAAAGTATGATAAGAGCCAACAGAACCAACACTAATTTTATGTAGTATATGTTGCTAAATATTTCATTTATCTTTTCTTTTTCATCGCGATATATCGAAATATCCTTTGTTGCAGAAAGGTTGAACCCGTAATCACATAATACGAACAAATACTGCATTACGGCATAGACCATTAATACAACCCCGTAATTCTCTGCCCCCAGCACCCTTCCGAGGTAAGGCAAGGTCAAAAAAGGTAAAATGAGATTGACCCCCTGCAAGGAAAACAGGGAGACAAAATTCTTGAACAATTGATTCTTGCTAAACTTTCGGTATGTGTTTTTTATATGGAACAATAGGGCCTTTCAATTTTATTTCCGGTTTGTCATAAAGGCCACAATACGTTCGCAGGCTTTTCCGTCACCATAAGGGTTATGACGCATACCCATATCGCGGTAAGCGCTTTCATCGGTAAGTAAGCGTTCCGCTTCCTTAAAAATCTTGTTCCTATCAGTTCCGGTAAGTATAACCGTGCCAGCATCCACAGCTTCGGGACGCTCGGTCGTATCACGCATTACAAGCACGGGCTTACCCAAACTTGGGGCCTCTTCCTGAACCCCGCCACTATCGGTGATAATAAGGTAAGAACGGTGCATCAACCAAACAAAACCAGGGTATGACAGCGGTGAAATCAGCGATATGTTCTTTATGTCGTTTAATATCTCATATACCGGTCGTTGTACATTTGGATTTAAATGAACAGGGTAAATAATTTGAACTTCACCATGACTCTGGGCGATATCTGCCAATGCGTTACAAATATCAATAAATCCTTTTCCATGGTTTTCACGACGATGGCCTGTTACCAAAATCATTTTTTTTGATGGATCCCAAAGTTCTTTTAATTTTTCTATTTCAGTATCTGAATATTCCGGCCGACCCACCTTCTCAATGCTCAATTGTAGCGCATCTATGACTGTATTGCCCGTAATTTTGATTTGCCCTTCAGCGATATTTTCCTCCAACAAGTTTTGGCGGGCTGTAGTGGTGGGGGCAAAATGATAATCGGCAATCCGGCCTGTAACAGAGCGGTTAATTTCTTCGGGAAAGGGAGATCTTTTATTGAATGTTCTTAAACCTGCTTCAACATGACAAATCTGGGCGCCAGAATAAAACCCAGCAATGCTCGAGGCCATTGTAGTGGTCGTATCGCCATGAACATATACAAAATCAGGTTTAAAATCATCAAGTACTACTTTTAGCCCTGTAATGATATCGGCCGTCAAAGAAAATAGGTTCTGATCAGGTTTCATGAGGTTCATGTCGAAATCGGGGACAATCCCAAAAAAATCAAGCACCTGATCCAACATTTCGCGATGTTGGGCAGTAATACAGACTTTTGTTTCAAAAGTTTCAGTATGCTTTTGGAATTCTTTTACCAAGGGAGCCATTTTTATAGCCTCGGGACGCGTTCCAAAAACAATAAGATTTTTTACTCTCATCTGACATATAAGATTTTAACAATTCTAAGCACTATCCGGATTCCAATTATTTCCTCAAGTTACTTAACGTCTGGTTAATCAAAGTTGAAGAAGTGCCTTTGGTATAGGGGAAATAAATAATTTTCACCCCTACTTCTTTAAACTTTTTGTCAAGGGCCTGCCACTTTTCCGATTCGAACCAATCATCCCCCACAAACATAATGTCGAACTTTATACGTTCCCACATTTTAAACTTGTCCATGTCGTTTTGTGGTACAACGGCATCTACATGTCGAATATTTCGAACAATTTCCATTCTTTCTTGATGTGGAATAACTGCCTTCTTATTTTTGTAGGCTACAAGTTCATCGCTTGTAACACCCACAATCAGTTTGTCGCACAAGCCTTTGGCATTCTTTAATAGGTTCAAATGTCCGATGTGGAACAAGTCGTAAACACCCGAGGTATATCCTATTACTGTTTTTTCGTCACCTCTTTTATACATAATCGTGGTTCGTTTTGGTTACCATTTCCAATTCTTATGAAAATACTGCTTTTTAAACAGTTCAATGTTGATAAACATCCATAATATCTGTCCTGCCCGTACCTCTGTCTTACTTTTTGAAATCAAATCGGCAACAACGCCCGCTTTCAACCAGGAACAATTTACCAATAAATCATTTGCCAAATCCTCAAGATTTTCAAACCACTCAGTCAACGGTACTGGAAATCCGACTTTTTTACGCGTGATAATTTCTTCCGGAAGATACTTATAGGAAACTTCCCGTAGCAAATATTTAGGTATATCAAGCACTTCACTATATTCATCGGCCGTTTGATGTTTGGCACTTTCCTTAGCCTTTTCATCGATCCATTTTAGCTTAAGTTCATAAGGAATGCTCTCATAGGCGAATTCTATAAGTTTGTGGTCTAAAAAGGGAACCCTGGCCTCAACCGAGGTCTGCATTGTAGTCATATCAACCCTTTGTAGCAAACCTTTTACGTGATACTCGTGAAAAAACCGAAAAACGTTCTCCTCGTTATGGCCGTCCTTAAAACCCTCACGTATCTTGCTATCGAATTCCCTTCGATAATCAATAGGCGTATTGATAAGTTGGTCCCTCATATCACGGGAAACATAGTCATATTTTTTAATGAAAAAATCATAAAAGCTTTCTGAGGATTGTTGGTTTTCATAATCAAAGGGTGCCCTAAATATTCGCCCATAACCTCCCATAAGCTCATCTGCCCCTTCACCGGAAAGTACTACCGTAATTTTCTCCTTCAATTTTGAAGACATAATGGCCAAAGGTATTTCATTAGGCACGCCTAAAGGGGCGTCTTTATACTGAATAAGCCTTTCCCAATTCGCCAAATAATCCTCCTTTTGCATAAGAATTTCGTGGTGGGCGGTATCGTATATCTCTGCAACCTTTTGAGCATATTCAAACTCGTTAAGTTCTTCAAAACCTATCGTATAGGTATTTACCTGGTCCTTTTTGGCCTGAACAGTAATCGCGGTAATCAAGCTCGAATCGACCCCACCACTCAAATATGTACCCAAAGGTACATCGGCGATCAACCGATACTCAATAGCTTTTTTCAACTCTCTTTCCAATCCCTCTTTCAGCTCCTCTTCATTATAGTCTTTTGTCATATTAAAGGATTTGGGAAGCTCCCAATAAGACTTTTCCACTAACGAAAGATTACTGCTATATCGATGATATGAGCCTGGCAGCAACTGTCCTATGTTTTCAAAAAAGGTGTACGGCGCCCTAATATACCGATTGGCCAAATATTCATCAACAGACTTTTCGTTGAATTTTGCCTCAACTATACCACTGCTCAATATTGCCTTGATTTCTGAGGCAAAAATCAGATGTTCACCATCATTGTAGTAGTACAAGGGTTTGATGCCGAGTCGATCGCGAACCAGATAGAGGTTGTCGGTACTTGAATTAAAAAGTGCCATCGCGAACATGCCGTTCGCCCTTTCCAAAAACCAATCCATCCCTTTTTCCTGCACGGCGGCAATAATTACTTCGGTGTCAGAATCGGTAACAAACGAATATGACAAATCTTCCTTAATTTCCTGAAAATTGTAAATTTCACCATTAAAAACAATATGCCAATCTCCATTAGAAGAAGTCATTGGCTGATTTGCGACCTCTCTTAAATCGATTATACTCAAACGTCTGTGCCCAAGGGCCACATGATCATTTGGTATATAATACGCCCCCGAATCAGGTCCGCGATGCACTATTGATTCGTTCATTTTCGCAATACGCTCGCGTAGATTCGAAACTGTGTTCTTAGCATAAATGCCTGCTATTCCGCACATAAAATTTAATTGTTTTTTTGTAAGCAAATTTTGAGACTATCCCTCCAATAGGGGATATTAATTCCCATTTCTGTTTTTACTTTTGTCTTGTTCATCACACTAAAAGCCGGTCGTTTGGCAGGTGTTGGATAAGCTTCGGTAGGTATTGGAACTACAGCGCAGTCTATTTTTTTTAAATCAAAAATGGCCTTCGCAAAGTCGTACCAACTGGCAACACCTTCATTGCTGTAATGATAGACTCCATATTTATTACTGTCTGCCAAAATCATGGTTATAACAACCTTAGCCAAATCGCCCGCATAGGTGGGGGTCCCGATCTGGTCCCCCACAACGGATATTTCATTCTTTTCACCAGCCAACCTCAGCATGGTCTTTAGAAAATTATTGCCATATTCTGAATATAGCCAAGACGTACGGATAATGAAGTGTTCGCCTGTGGTTTTAATGACCATATTTTCCCCTTCCAATTTTGTACATCCGTAGACATTGATTGGGTAAGCAGCATCAACCTCACTATAGGGCACAGATTGTTTTCCTTCGAAAACAAAGTCGGTGGAAATTTGAATCAATCGGGTATTGTGCCGCTTACAGGCTTCTGCAAGATACTTGGCTCCAAAAGAATTGATTTTTTTGGCAAGTTCCAATTCCGATTCGGCTTTGTCGACTGCCGTATAGGCCGCGCAGTTGATACACCAGTGGGGGGAGAAGGTTTCGAAAAATTGGGATATTTCATCTCTGTTAGAAATGTCTAATTCATCAATATCGACATACTTGAACAAATACCCTCTCAAGTCTTGCGCGATATCCTTTATGCAGGCGGCCAATTGACCTTTTCCACCTGTAACCAAGACTTTTATCATAACCGGGCATTTTTTAGGGTTGGCAGTTCTATGTCCTTATTTGAAACTACCATCTCATTTTCCGGAATCTTCCAATCGATACCCAATGATTTATCGTTATATATAATCCCCCCTTCAGAAGCTGCGTTATAATAATTGTCACATTTGTAAAAAAATTCAGCTGTATCGCTTAAAACCGCAAAACCGTGGGCAAACCCTCTAGGGATAAAAAGTTGTTTTTTGTTCTCATAGCTAAGCTCAATCGCTATGTGTTCACCAAAAGTTGGTGAATCTTTGCGCAGGTCAACTGCCACATCAAGCACGGCTCCACTAAGCACCCTGACCAATTTAGATTGAGCGTGTTCTCCTGTTTGATAGTGCAATGCCCGTATGACCCCTCTTTTTGAAAAAGATTGGTTGTCTTGAACAAAGCGGGCCATATGGCCGACATCTTCTTGAAACCTCTTCTCATTAAAAGCTTCGGTGAAGTACCCCCGGTCATCATGAAAAACTGATGGCTCAACAATAAAGCATCCTTTTAATCTAGTTTCAATAACGGTCATTCATGCTTATTTAAAATCCCCAGTAAATTCCTTCCATAGCCGCTCTTCATCAAAGGTTCGGCTAGTATTTTAAATTGTTTGCGATCTATGAAACCCATTTCGTACGCTGCCGCCTCTATTGCTCCTATTTTTAAGCCCTGACGCTCTTCGATTACCTCAACAAACTGTGAGGCTTGCATAAGCGACTGAAATGTTCCCGTATCCAACCAAGCCGTACCTCTATCCAAAATACTAACGCTCAGTTTTTGTTTTTTTAGATACACCTTATTCACATCGGTAATTTCAAGCTCTCCCCTGCGACTCGGCGCTATGTTTTTTGCAATCTCGACAACATCGTTATCATAGAAGTAGATGCCGGGCACGGCATAGTTCGATTTGGGTTCTTCGGGTTTTTCCTCTATACTGATGGCTTTCCCGTTGATATCGAATTCTACCACCCCATAACGTTCTGGGTCATGAACACGATAGGCGTATATAATACCCCCATCGGGATCATTGTTCGATTGTAAAAGCTTTGCCAAACCGGAGCCATAAAATATATTATCCCCAAGAATAAGAGCGACTTTATCACTGCCAATAAAATCAGCTCCAATAATAAAGGCTTCGGCAAGCCCATTTGGCGCCTCTTGAACCTCATAGGAAAAAGTACATCCATACTTTTTACCATCACCCAACAATTCTTTAAACAAAGGAAGATCTTTCGGGGTCGAAATAATCAATATCTCACGAATACCTGCGTACATTAAAGTCGATAACGGATAATAAATCATCGGTTTATCATAAATAGGCATCAACTGCTTACTAACCGATAATGTCAAAGGGTGCAGTCGCGTGCCAGAACCGCCCGCTAATATTATTCCTTTCATTTTTTTATTGTTATATCATTTGTCGTTGTAAAAAAACACTCTTTTTTAAGCCGGATGCCATCCTCTAAAGATCGCTTCGCCTCTCGCAACGACGTCTATCTAATTGTACATCTTCTCATAATACGCCTTATAATCGCCCGAGGTTACGTTCTTCAACCATTTTTCATTCGCCAAATACCAATCAATAGTGCGTTCTAAGCCTTCTTCAAAAGTTACCGATGGTTTCCAGCCCAATTCGCTACTAATTTTTTGAGCATCAATAGCATAGCGCAAGTCATGACCGGGACGATCTTTAACATAAGAAATCAACTTTTCCGATGTTCCGGTAGCACGCCCTAACTTCTTATCCATTAAAGCGCATAATAGCTTGACCAAATCGATATTCTGCCATTCATTAAAACCTCCGATATTATAAGTTTCACCATTCCTTCCCTGGTGATAAACTAAATCGATTGCCTTTGCATGGTCTTCTACAAAAAGCCAATCCCGGGTATATTTGCCATCACCATACACTGGTAATGGTTTATTCTCGATAATGTTATTAATGAAGAGCGGTATTAGTTTTTCGGGGAAATGATTAGGTCCATAGTTATTGGAACAATTCGTAATTACGTAAGGCAAACCATATGTTTCGCCATAGGCCCTCACAAAATGATCAGAACTGGCCTTAGATGCAGAGTATGGCGAATTGGGATCGTAGGGTGTGCTCTCGGTAAACAGACCATCGACCCCCAATGAACCATATACTTCATCAGTGCTGACATGATAAAACCGCTTGTTCGTGTTTTGACCCTTCCAACTATCTCGTGCCGCATTGAGCAAATTCACGGTACCGATAACATTGGTGTTCACAAAAGCCAAAGGATCCGTTATTGACCGGTCAACATGTGATTCGGCCGCCAAATGAATTACACCGTCAAATTTATGGGTCTCGAAAATATTGAGAATGAAATCGGCGTCCACGATATCACCCTTTAGAAAATGATAATTAGACTCATTTTCGACATCCTTTAAGTTTTCCAGATTTCCTGCGTAGGTAAGTGCATCAAGGTTATAAATATTATACTCCGGATGCCCTTTCACAAATTTGCGTACAACATGAGAACCTATAAAGCCAGCCCCACCAGTAACTAAAATATTCATTTGCTAATATGTATTTAAAATCCTTTTAAAATATGTTTCCCCTATTGGGCTCCTAGTCACTGTGCGAAACATAATCTATTTATCGGCTTTATTCCCCAAGGAAACTTAAACATCCCCATGCTATTTATGAGACACTGGTTATCGTTTTCCGCTTTTAAAAAATGAAAACGGATAACCAAATACGGAGATTGTATAATTTTGAGCCTAAATTACGATAATTCTTTAGCTTAAATATTTGCCCGAATAATGCACTAGCCAATCTATTGATTTTGCGACGCAATTGCTTCCTTATTCAAAAATTTTATAATGGATATAAGGAAGAACAAGGAAAGAAGTAGAACGGGTATCAGAACTACATTTTTACCTAATAATGATTTCCGCACTTGTTGCATCTTTCCAAAATTTATGATGCTTACCGCCTCTTTTTGCTCGTATAATTCTAATTTTTTTCTTTCGATATCCCTAATAAGGGCATTTTTTAGATTAATAAGCTCGGTTACATCAGATTGGCTATCACCTTCCAAGATAATTCTACTTTCTACGGATTGGGTATTTTGGTTGGCCAAATTGTTTGAGTAACTTATTATCAACTGATTTATCTGTTTAATGAGCGCTTCATTCTGTTCAATTCTGTCGATTGCATTACTTCTATATATACTTGTCAATTCATTGAAATAACTGTTGGAATTGATGTATTGAACTATTTTTAAGGCCAATTCGTCTCCTTCCTCAGAATTTTTATGATAAACAACGAGGCGATGATTCAAAGAAGTTTTGCTCAAAACTTCGTTTCTGATAACATCACCGATAAATCTTTCGTTTTGAAATTTTTCCAATAGTTCGAGATATTTTAAATCATCGCCCATATTGCCTTTTTCCTTGTCGTCCTCAACGGGGTCAATGGTTATTTCGAACCCTTTTATCGTAGTAATATCAATGCCCAAGGACTTGAAAAAATCAACATTCTTTGCTAAATAGTTGGCCTGAATCTCTTCAATGACATCGTATAAATAATCCCTGCTCTCAAGATTAGGTCTTACGATAATTTCGGTCTTTAGCCTTTTGTTTACAATCTGGTTAAGGCCGAATCCAATTGCTGCACCGATTGCAATAAGTGCAATAAGTATCAATGCGTTTTTTTTTATGTAAAGAAAAAGCTTCAAGAAAAGCTCATAAAAGCTTCGAAATACCGTCTTGATCATCTTAAAAACCTTTCCCAAATCTATTTCGTCAGATGTAGTTTCGGAGCTGCTAGGTCGTTGTTCTGCCATTGTTTGATTATGAATTAAATATTTGTTGTAAAATTTTGTCCGTTATTAAATAGGTGGGTTTTACACCCGTGGTACCCAACCCACCCGAAGCCAGTGTACTGCCTGTTTCAAGGGGATTATCAGATGCGTAATAGGCATACCGTACCTTTACATCTTCGCGGATACTCTTACGTATTTTTGAGGCCGATTGGATTGCCTTTTGATAGTGCACTCCTTCCATTTCAAGTCCAATAACATTCCATGTAGATTGATGGAAAAACTTCAAAATATCCTTGTTTTGCAGCGATGTGCCCAAAACCGTGACCATTGCCCCCTCAAACACTTGTAGTCCATTATCCTTAAAATCAAAAGCGGATAATTCATTTTTAAAGGGGTAGTTGTCGGCCGTACCCTCAAAAATATGTGCCGACGGAATCATCAAATCGCCTTTTCCACCATCTAGAATACCTGCCTTTCCCATAATGGATATAGATGCTATATTTAAATATACATCTTTACCTTTCTTAACTTTGTATGGTTTTAAAAGTTCGTCTATGGTTTCGTAGGCCTGCTCCCCAAAGGCATAATCCATTACAAATATAACTGGTTTTTGGCCCTTCGAAATTTCCTCCGATAATTCGTAACAACAAGCATCGGGACCCATCTGCGCCAAATCAAAAATTTGAACATCAATATTGGTGCCCGATAGGTCGTCAATGGCAATCATGCCGTTCTTTTCCGCAACAGCAATTACTTTATTTCGCAAAGCCAAATTTTCACTGGCGCTTAACGTTTGAAAGATTTTAAGTGCGTCGCTACCATCAGGAAATTCCTTTGTTAGAGCCTTACGGGCAAATAACGAATTCATTACGCTATGCATATTGGCACTAATAATATGAATCGGCCTTTTTAAAAGTCCTTTTTTCGCCAATACGTCTTTGATGGATACTGCCCAGCGCTCCCCATGAATATGATGCCCTAATCGTTCCCGCAATAAAGCGCTAAAGGTAATTACTCTTTTGTTTCCGGTCACTTCTTCCTCAATAGCCAATTTGCCCAACCAATAGATGATTTTAAGAAACCGCTCTGGATTGGTTCTAGAGCCCAAGAGTTTGTGGATATCCATAATTTCTTCAAATGGCCTTCCTAAAATATTCGCCGTATGAATAAGGGCTACTTCTCTTTCTCCTTGGGTAAGTTGAGTCTTTTGGGCCGCTGCTTCCAGTTTTGTCCAATCTCTTATGGTCTTATCCGTATCTTCGATTAAGACACGTTTGCAAATTTTTTCAGATTCGATGAACAAAAAGGTTAAGTGTGTCAAGATATCGTAAATATCTGACCTTCCACGGGTAATCTCGATGTTCATTTGTTCCTCATCAATGCGGTAGCAGTTTCGTCTTCTCTTCGGAGGAACAATAGCCTTAAATTGTGATTTGCCATACCCTTCATCAGAAGTTAGGTTAATAAAACTGCATTGTTCAATTCCCTCGGGAAGACGCTCCAAGACATATATCAAACCGCTAAGCTCGGCCTTTTCTTCGGCTACGGAACCATAAATCTCGGGGCGCAATTGTAGCAGCGCGTTTTTTAGCGATTCGCCTGAAACCCCTGTGGGCTTGTAAAAACCTCGGTTGAACAAATGTCGCATAGTAATATACAACCGCTCAATAGCATTGGTCGATTCTTGTGCGCGAGTAGTGTTGGTAGTTTTGCCCATAACAGCATTTCAAGCAAAATTACAATTAATATTGCTGGTTTTTGAACCGATGTAATTCATCCGCCAATTTTCGATCGTTCGATAACCGCTGTACCTTATTTTGACCGCCTAGTTTTCCTACAGATTTCATGTACTCATGAAAGCCACCCTCTCGAATTGAGGTAATTTTCAATGTTTGCAATATAGAACCATCGATTAGATCAAAATAATAACTGTTTTGTCGTTGTAAGGAGTTATCCAACGTTTGAATGAACTTTTTTAAATCGGTCGGCGACCTTTCAAATTCAATCAACCATTCATGATATGGCAGCTCATCACGTTCAGCAACTATCTGAGGTGCTACCGTAAACTCGTTTACCCTAGCATCTGTTTCTGCAATGGCCTCTTGCATGGCCTGCTCTACTTCTTTGGCTATCACATGTTCACCGAAGGCCGAGATAAAGTGGCTAATTCTTCCTGAAACAATGATTTTATAAGGCTTCTTAGAAATAAACTGAACGGTATCTCCAAGATTGTATGCCCAAAGACCCGCATTGGTAGAAATAATCATTACATAATTCACATCGAGCTCCACATCTTTTAGTGTAATTCTTTTGGCCCCTTCGTCAAAAAATTCTTCGGCCTTTATAAATTCATAAAAGATACCGTGATTCAATAGCAGCAGCATCCCCTTCTCTTGTTGTGAGTCTTGATACGCAAAAAAGCCTTCACTGGCAGGAAATAGTTCGATACTATCAACTTTTCTTCCTATCAGGTTCTCAAACTTGGCCCGATAAGGTTCATAATTGACGCCTCCGTAAATAAAGAGCTGAAAGTTTTTAAAGAGGTCGCCGACTTTTGTATTCGTCTTGGCCTGTAATTTTTCGAAATACATTTGCACCCATGAAGGGATGCCCGCTATAACCGTCATATTTTCATTGACTGTCTCATCGACTATCGCATTTACTTTGGTCTCCCAATCTTCAATACAATTCGTTTCCCAACTGGGCAAGCGGTTTTTTTGTAGATAATTAGGTACATAATGGGCTGATATGCCCGAAAGTCGCCCTAATTTCACTCCGTTTTTTTCGGTCAGCTCAGGACTTCCCTGAAGAAAAATCATTTTTCCATCTACAAAGTCGGAATTACCCGTTTCATGGATGTAATTCAAAATAGCGTTTCGCGATGCTTCTACCTGTTTCTTGATTGATTGCTCGGTTATAGGTATATATTTGGCTCCTGAGGTGGTACCCGAAGTTTTGGCAAAATAAATTGGCTTTCCTGGCCAAAGTATATCGCTTTCCCCTGCAACCACTTTCTCTATGTATGGTTTAAGTTCTTCGTAGTCCCGTACTGGTACCTGTTGCACATAATCGGCATGGGTTTTTATATTTTTAAAGTCATGATCATACCCAAATTTTGTGCTACGTGCTTTTTGCACAAGTTCGAAAAAAACACCTTCTTGTGTTGCAATTGGGTTATCGACCCACTTTTTGGTCTTTCGATGAATGTTTTTTGCGAATAATTGGGCCGCTAGAGATTTTAAGGACATGGTATTTATTTAAAATCGACGAAATCTTGAGGGTTCACCGGACTTCCATCGTCCCAAAGTTCAAAATGAAGGTGGGGGCCTGTAGAAAATTCCCCGGTATTTCCAACGGAAGCTATTACTTCCCCGGCCCGAACCATATCTCCCTGACTTTTACTTAGGGAGCCGTTATGCTTATATACGCTTAAAAGTCCGTCTTTGTGTTCTATTATAAGCACGTATCCGGTATTGGCCGTCCATTCCGCAAAAATCACGACCCCTCTTGCCACCGCCTTTACCGGAGTGTCGGTCACCGCAGTAACGTCTACCGCATAATGTCGCTTTTCAGGGTCGTATATCTGGGAGACACTTCCACTTATGGGCGGAAATAGAATCAAATCGGTCTTCGTAATATTTCTTTCGAATAGGTTGTATTTGTCCTCTAGGGCAACTTCCGCCCGAAGTACGGAGTCTTCTTTTATTGGATTTAAATCTACCGTAGAAGGGTCGATTTTAAAACGTTCAAAAACGGAGTCTCTGTTTATCTCGCTATTTTCAAAATCTCCGCGCAGGACCATTCTAATATTATCTAAATACTTATTGGTATAATTTAATACATTTACTAATGAATCCGTTTTATAAGTGAGTTCCGTAGCCTGTTTCTTGAGCCTAGTGGAAGAGTATCCGGGAATATATTCCCGTAAGGGCGTAAATGCGATTAACAGTGTCGTCAGGCCAATAAGTCCGATTATACATAAGGTGCCGGTAACAAAAACGTTTAATCGACTGAGCTTAAAAGATATTTTCTCTTCAAAAGTACTTTCGTTCAAGATAACCAAACGATACTTGTGCAAGAGCTTTCGCTTAATCTCCTTTCTTTTTTTTGTTTTATTGGCCATAATATACAAAGATACGGATGGATTTGAATTATGTCTCGGTTCCCATCGAAATTAATAGATTCAGATATAAAGTGCCTTCAGATACGTGTGACTTCATAGACTAAAATAAAATCGATAAAAGTAAAAAATTATGTACCTTACCTTAATATTAACAGCATAGATAATTACTTTTTAGTACATTTGTTATCCAATAAATCATAAACTATGACAGCTTTACATATTTTTTTGGCCATAGGTCCTTGGCAAATCGCAATCGTTGTATTGGTTGTGCTTCTTTTGTTCGGCGGAAAAAAAATACCCGAATTGATGCGTGGACTCGGTAGCGGTATCAAAGAATTTAAGGATGCTTCAAAAGAAGACGATAAATTAGAAGAAAACAAAGAGTAAACACAAACAATATTCTTACCACTAAAGCCCTCTTTATTGAGGGTTTTTTGTTTTGAAATCACCTCCTCTTGATAACAGTCTTATCGACCCAATTGCTTGATGTTCGGTTAAATGGGCTTCTCATTCACCAAAATTGCCTTAGTAGCTGTTCTGTACCATAACTTCCTAAAACCCAATATATACGAAACGCCAACTCTGGGCGTTAACTATAAACGGTAGATCTGGATGCACTTTTTGCCGTATAAATTTATTTAAAGTTTAGGACGAGGTGCTTCCACAATATTCATAAACCCATAGGCAACCTAAATTGCCGAAACGGTGAATTTTTCAGATTGCCATCATCAATCTTGGAAACCGAATATAAATACAAGAGATTTTTTCTAACAACCCAAATCATGAAAAAACTTATTACGGCATATCTTTTCTTAGCGGGCTTAGGACTTGCTGCTCAAACCACCTCGGCAACCAGTCTTGTTCTTGCCAGCAACACGGAAAATATACAAGTAACATCCGATACCGATCCGATTTCAATAAGTGAGACTTTTGAAGAAGCGGCCGATAGAAATGACATACCCCATAGAAAACTCACAAACCTAACAGGCGTCGAGGAAGGATATTATATTATCACCGGCGTTTTTAGCCATGGGAAAAATCTTAAAAGGGCCATTCGGAAATTGAAAAAAATATATACCTCTCCCGGTTTTATTAACAATCCTGAAAACAACCTCAACTACGTATATGCACAATACCATCCATTTGGTCTTGAAGCGATAGAAGCATGTATGTCGACTGTGGAAGCCAAAAGCAAAGACAGATGGATTTTAGAAGTTGAGGGAAGCCAGCTCCAAAAAGAGACATTGTTAACCCTAGAGGAAGAATTCCATAACGAAGTGAATCCCTTGGGTGACAACAAAATCAACAACACATCGGACATTGACTGGGTTAAAACAAAGGATAACAACCCAGCTGGAAGTAAATTGTTGCAACGAGCCGACAACTATTTTGACAAAATGTGGTACGCTGATGCTGCAAAACTCTATGAAGAGGCATTAAAAAAAGGAAAAGAAAGTTATTCTTTTGAAGTCGTTCGAAAAGCTGCCGATGCCCATTATTTTAATACCAATATGGAAAAGGCCTTACACTGGTATGATTTTCTATACGAGAACTATAAAGATGACATGTCGGCCGATAATATATTCAGGTATGCCCATTCTTTAAAGGGTACCGGAAAATATGGCAGATCTAAACGCCTCATGCGTTTGTACGGTAAAAAAACAAAAAATGAGGGTGGCACAAAATCCGATTATGCCAATTCGCGTATTTCCAATGAAGTTGTTCTAGACAATATTTTGAAGACTGAACACCCAATGGAAATAAAGAACTTGGCAATCAATTCTGAATATTCCGAATTTTCCCCGATGTTTCTTGATACCGATAAAGTGGTTTTTGCTTCGGCCAAAGACTCTTCCTTCTTTAATACGCGTAAATACAAATGGAACGACCAACCCTATTTGGATCTATATGTTGCGAAAATAAACGAAGAATCTCAGGACTTAAAACATGCAATAAAATTCTCCAAAAAAATAAACACCAAGTACCATGAAGCTTCGGTCACTTTTTCTCCTGATAATACAACCTTGTATTTTACACGGAACAACTATGGTAAGAAGCTAAAGCGTGACAAAAATGGGGTCAACCATTTAAAAATATACCGGTCGACAAAAGTAAACGGGGAGTGGACGGAAGCAGTCGAGTTGCCCTTTAACAGCGACAATTATTCCACAGGCCACCCGGCCTTGAGCCCCGACGGCAAAAAGCTGTATTTTGTGTCAGACATGCCAGGTAGCATCGGCATGAGCGATATTTTTGTCGTTGATGTTTTTGAGGATGGTACTTTTTCAAAACCAATGAACCTAGGTCCGAATGTGAATACCGAAAAACGGGAAATGTTTCCGTTCATTAGCGATAAAAAACTCTACTTTTCTTCAGATGGTCATACAGGCATTGGAGGCCTCGATATTTTTGAGACGGCCTATAATGAGGTCGACGGGTTTCAACAAGCAACAAACTTGGGCAAACCGATCAATAGCAAATTAGACGATTTTTCATATATCGTAAACGAAGAGACCCAACAAGGCTTTTTTGCTTCAAATCGGTCTGGCGGAAAAGGGGATGACGACATTTATTCCTTTAGAAAACCTCTTGTTGAGGAAGTTCCAGAAAATCTAAATGTTATTGCCGGTGTAATTACCGATCTACAAACGGGTACTGTTATGCCAGAGGCATTGATTCAACTATTCGACGAAAATAATATCAAGTTGAAAGAAATGCTAACCGAAGATGACGGTAGTTTTGTTTTTGAAGATCTGCAGTCCAACACCAAGTACACCATCAAAACAGTTTATGGCCAATATTTTGATGATGAACGAGTTGTGGAAACTAAGGAAAATGAAACGATAAACGTCGATATCTCCCTCAAAAAATTAAAGGAGATGATTGCTATCGAGGATGGTATCAAAAAATTGAAAACCGAAATGATTCACTTTGATTTTGACAAATCATACATCAGAAAAGATGCTTCGGTAGAACTTGATAAGTTGGTAAAAGTTATGAACGAGTATCCTCAAATGGTAATCAAGATTGAATCACACACTGATTCTAGAGGGGCGAAATCGTATAACGAATATTTGTCTGACAAGCGTGCCAAATCAACCCGGGATTATATCCTTTCAAAGGGTATCTCTCCTGAACGTATTGAAAGTGCGATAGGATACGGTGAAAATCGTTTGTTAAACGAATGTAACGGAAGAATTAGATGTAGTGAGGAAAACCATTACCTCAATCGAAGATCAGAATTCATAATTACCAATATGTAAAAAACCGAAAACCAAGTACAATAAAATAGCCTTAGGGCAATTAAATAAGGCCGCTGACCTCAAAAGAGGAGTAGCGGCCTTTCTTTTCCCCACGAATAAGTGTACAAATCATTGTCGGCTTACTCAGAAATATAAGGTTCTCCCCATACTATTCCATTACCGCCTTTCGGGAGGTGTTTATTTTTTATATTTCCACTATTTCAATGATTGTCCTTTTTATGTTCAAATGATGAAGAAGTTATTTTTAGTTTCTTTCAACAGTTGACCCCTACCAATTCGTTCTTGCGAAAAGTTAGTGTTTGAGACTATTCTTACCCCTTCTGATCGAATTTATGGTACTCTGGCATATCCAATCAAAAGCAATTCATCCAACAAATAGGGCAGTTGGTCTATTCGATAAAATCCCATAGGTTGAACACCCCTCTTTTAGGGTTTTTGTCCAATTTATTTACCCCCTAACTTGATAAGGCCAAACTTTGCAGTATAATTTCTAAATTATATTTATGAAAAAATTACTACTTGTTAGAGAGATTTATGTGGATGCATTTAAAGATTGGACCTTTACGATGCTTAAGAAGTATTTTAAAGTATTCTCTTGGTTTTGTTTTTTATTACTTGCAATTGCAGCCTATGCCCTAATTTACAGAATGGCTACGGGCTTTGCATTTGATTAGTGCGTAATGTATACTATTATTTAAAAAGGCTCTTACACGATGTAAGAGCCTTTTTTGCGGTAAATAAAATTGGTCTAAAAACTATTTTTGTTGGGTATTGAATTTTACTGTTTTCAGAATCGCCTCTAATTGAAACATATCATCTCTTTTATTGGTTGCCGGAGCGAATGTAAAACCTTCAAGCACCAAAATTCTATCATTTTCCTTATCGTTTATAATATAGCTTAGAAAAGGCCCAGCCATCGGGTAGTTTTTAACATCCCAAATGCCCCTTACCTCAACGGCCTTCTTACCTCCGATTTCAACGGGAAAAATAGCCGGGGAAAAAGCAGGTTCTGTTCGCATATAGGTTATTTTACCCCGCACATCAGGCCCAGGAATGTATTTTTCCCCAATGGAGTCACGCATGCTCACGATATCCTTTACTAATGTAGAGTCGTTCTTAAAGCTGTCTGAGGGCATACTGTAGGCAATAATGTTCATATTCCCTTTTTGGATTTCACGAGCGATCCAAACAAAATTATCTTCTTGCTTGTCTACTCTGTAAATTGATGGTAAATCTAAAGAAATACCGAACTTTTCTTCTAATGCCTTCTCCTTGTTCAATGATTTCAGAAAATTCTTTTGTGAAACTTCCAGCTCCAAACCTTTAAAGGCTGTAATTATTTCATCGGCCTTTGCATCTATATTCTCGATAATCTCTTTCTCGGTTGTGCCTTTAATCACACCTATTTTCTGGGGCGAAGCATATAGATCAGTTTTTATGTGGGCAATGTTTAAGGTGTCTTTTTGAACGAACAGGACCAAGCGCCTGTTACGGGTCGTACCCGTAAACACCCTATTCGGCATCTGTTCGATAGTGAACAAAGGTTCATCTTGTGTAAGTACTTGAACGGGTGCGGCAAAATGCTCCCTTATTTTATCACCTACTTCCCCTTTCCATAGCTCGGTATCCATAACCACGGCCAATGAATTAACAGCCCCTATGGAAGAGGGTTTATAGTTCTTTTGATTTTCGTCTTTACAGGAAATGGTGGCTACTAAGAATAGTAGCATACAAAGAGCTTGGATTTTTTTCATCTTGTGTGTTCACTTTTGCTTTATAACGGGTTGGTTTTTGGATTATAAAATCCAAGAATGGGTACCACCAAAACCGTTCCAAACCAGCAAGTTTTAACAAGAATTTTAAATCTTTTTGCCTAAGAAGAGCATTCGCAAAGCTTTAGCTTCGTGCCTGGCTTAAGGTTGCTACTGTTGAGCCCATTCCACTTCTTAAGGTTATCGACACTTATACCAGGGTATTTTCTTGAAATAGTCCAAAGTGAATCTCCACTTTGCACGGTATGTGTCTTCGTTCCCGGAGGGAAAGATTGACTTTTAGATGTAGAAGCCGTGCTATTTGTTGAAATAGAAGAGGCCCTATTTCTTCTTGGGAAAATGGTCAACCGTTGGCCTACTCTCAAATTATTACTCCTTAGGCCGTTCCATTGTTTAATCTGGCTTACCCCAACCCCATAGTGTTCAGCGATTTTACCAAGAAAATCACCACTTTGAACTTTGTATCGAATTCTATTTTCTTCTGCCTCTTTTACCAGTTGTGGTAATGGACTTTCTTTACTCTTAAGTTCCTTCTCAATATGTGCATATATGGCAGCTTCGTTGGTCACGAACTTTCCTATAACGGCTTTGGGCAATCGCAGGGCGTACTCTTTCCCATCTATATAAGGAATTACGTTCAGTTTGTAGGAAGGATTCAAAATCTGTAATTCTTCTTTAGTGACACCCACCAATTCAGAAATCTGGTCAAAGGTAATCAAGCTCTTTACATGGATAGTATCGGTTTCAAAATAAGGTCTGTCTACTTTTCTAGCCTTTATCCCGTGCTCTTCCGCATATTCAAAAATATACATGGCAGCCAAAAACGCAGGGACGTAACCCGCAGTCTCTCGAGGAAGGTTTCTGCGTATGTTCCAATAGTTCCTGTGCCCTCCCGATCGGCGTATTGCCTTGTTCACATTCCCTGGACCTGAGTTATATGCGGCCAACGCAAGATCCCAATCCCCAAATATTTCATACAATTTCGATAAAAACTTACAAGCGGCCTCTGTTGATTTGATTGGATCGCTACGTTCATCTACATAGCTGGTCACATCTAGGCCGTACTGTTTTCCCGTTCCGTACATGAATTGCCACAAACCGGTAGCTCCAACACGTGATCTTGCCCTTGGGTTCAATGCTGATTCTACAATAGACAAATATTTCATTTCCAGCGGAATGTCATAATTATCGAATTGCTGCTCGAACAATGGGAAATAAAACTGGCTTGTGGTAAGCATACGTTCCATTAAGCCCCTTTTTCGAGTCAAAAATGACTTAATTACATTTTCTAATGACGGATTGTAAACAACATTGAAAGGCGTCTTTTGATTCAATTTCTGAAGCCTTAGTTTCAAAGTGTCTGTAGGCAGATCATATTCGTATTCCGTTTCGGTGTCTAAATCGATAACTTCGTAGTACATGCTGTTCGAGAGTCCGGCACTCTCGTACAATTCTTTCATCCACAAACTATCATATTTGGCGGCTGCAGTAAGATCTTTTAAATCATATTTGCTGCTTATAGTATCTTTGATAAGAACCAATGGGTTATCGACGAGTGTTGTATCGGCTTGCATAAGTTCCATCTGTTCGATGCCCTCCATGTCCATTGCCAATGTATCTACAACAACATCATCCGCATCTATAGCCTTTGATGTATTCGAAGAGACAGGAAAAGCGTCTTTCTCTTGTGCTGTAACACCAGACATAACAGCAAAGAGTGAAAAGAGAAATATGAAATTCTTTCTTTTTGATATCATAAACAACCTAATATAAGGGGCAGACTAGCGAAAATCGTATTTTTTTCCGACAAAATAAAATTTTTGTTCATTAAACCTTCCCCGACGAAATGCTGGTCTGTTTATCGATAACGCCTTTATTGTTCGATTATTGCAGCGATTCCGGGAAGGGTTTTCCCCTCCAGACTTTCGAGCATGGCGCCCCCTCCTGTAGAGACATAGCTGACCTTGTTTTCAAATCCGAATTGTTTTACGGCCGCAACTGAATCCCCACCGCCAACAAGTGAAAAAGCCCCAGTTTTTGTAGCCTCATCAATAAAATTTCCTACAGATATCGTGCCATTGGCAAAATTATCCATTTCAAAAACTCCCACGGGACCGTTCCACAATATGGTTTTTGATTTTAGAATTACTTCTTTAAATCTCTTAAGTGTTTCAGGGCCAGCATCTAGTCCTTGCCATCCGTCGGGTATTTTATCAACAGGTAATATTTTTGTCTCGGCCTCGTTCGAAAAATCATTGGCCGCTTTAACATCAACAGGAATATGGACTTCTACTCCCTTTTCTTTGGCTTGTTTTAGTATATCGAGCGCCAAATCCATTTTATCATCTTCGCAAATTGAATCTCCTACTTGCCCCCCTTGTGCCTTTACAAAGGTAAAGGTCATTCCTCCGCCGATAATTAGGTGATCTACTTTGTCCAATATGTTCTCTATAATTGTAATCTTGGAAGAAACTTTTGCTCCTCCCAATATGGCCAATACAGGTTTCTCCCCTGTTCGCATTACTTTTTCAATGGCTTCGATTTCTTTGGCCAATAGGTATCCAAAGCATTTGTCTTCAGGGAAAAATTGAGCTACAATTGTGGTTGAGGCATGAGCCCTATGTGCGGTTCCAAAAGCATCATTTACATAAACATCTCCCAATCGGGATAGTTGTTCAGCGAAATCTTTATCTCCCTTTTCCTCGCCGGCATGAAACCGTAGATTCTCTAACAATAGCACCTCCCCTGATTTCAATTCGGCAACTGCTTTCTCCACACCTTCCCCCACACAATCTTCCACAAATTTTACTTGAACGCCGATGACCTCAGAAACCTTGTCAACGATATGACCCAACGAAAAGTCAGGATTGTTTTGCCCTTTTGGTCTTCCTAAATGACTCATTAATATAGCACTTCCACCATCTTCAAGTACCTTAATAATGGTTGGTTTTGCTGCTTCAATACGGTTGGCGTCCGTTACCTTAAAATCTTCATCAAGAGGCACATTGAAATCGACTCGAATCAATGCCTTCTTACTTTTAAAATTGATATCATCAATAGTTTTCATAGGGTCGTTTTTTTAGATAAGATCAAATGTAAAGATTTATGTTGTTTAGAGGAAGAGGGTCGCGTTTTTATTTGTTTGGAGGCAGTATTTCTGTAAATAACCTATATTTGAAGCATGTTGTTCAGCGATGTTTTAGGACTCTCCCACATTAAAAATCATTTGGCCCAAAGTGCGGATATGGGCCGAATTCCCCATGCACAATTATTTATCGGACCGGAAGGGTGCGGGGCACTGGCCATGGCACTTGCCTACGCCCAATACCTCATTTGCAAGAACGAGGGAGGAGAGAACCAAGGAGCAAACCAGACTTGCAATGTCAAATTCGACGCTCTTTCGCACCCAGATATGCATTTTGCATTTCCGGTCGCCACCTCGGAAAAAATCAAAAAAAACCCTGTAAGCGACCATTACATGCAAGAATGGCGGCAGTTTTTAAAAGACCAGCCCTACGGAAATCTTTTTGATTGGTACCAGATGATAGGTATTGAAAAAAAACAAGGGCAAATTGGAGTTGACGAAGCTCATGACATTGTTAAAAAGCTTTCCTTAAAGGCTTATGAAGGGGGTTACAAGGTAATGCTCGTTTGGATGGCGGAAAAGATGAACCCCCCCTCGGCCAATAAACTGCTAAAGCTTATCGAAGAGCCCCCGGAAAAGACAGTTTTCCTTTTGATTGCGGAAGATGAAGAACAAATTCTCCAAACCATTCGTTCTCGATGCCAACTCTTACATTTTCCCCCTTTGGCCGAAGAAGCCATGGCAACCGCGTTGGTTGAAAAAGGGGCTACACGGGAGGAAGCCCTTCGTCTTGCACACGAGGCCAATGGCAACTTCAATAAGGCCTTGGATTTGATGAACCATGATTCGGAAGACTTGGTCTTCGAAAAATGGTTCGTTCAGTGGGTTCGCAGTGCTTTTAAAGCAAAGGGCAATAAGGCAGCCATTCACGACCTTATTCTTTGGAGCGAAGAGGTGGCCAAAACGGGCCGAGAGACCCAAAAGAAATTTTTGAACTATTGCCTGGCACTCATGCGGCAAGCAATGCTTATCAACTTTAAAGTTTCCGATTTGGCCTATATGCAAATACATGTTGACGGATTCCAATTGGAGAAATTCGCCCCCTTTGTACACGAGAACAATATTTTAAATATTGTACAGGAGCTGGAAGATGCAATATATCATATTGAACGGAACGGAAATTCAAAAATAATTTTGACCGATCTCTCGATTAAGCTTACCAGATTGTTACATAAAAAAGCGGCGTGACCATTTTTTTAGTTTGTCAGGAGGAAAGAAGCAATCTTTCATAGTTATTTTAGGCGTCAAACGCGGCACAATAGTACCAACCAAAATAAACTCAGTATATATGGAAAGTTTACTAAACCAAGCCACCGAAATCCTTTTGCTATTATTTTTAATAATAACTTTTTTACAAAGTGGAATTGACAAAACATTTGATTGGAACGGCAACCTAACTTGGCTAAAAGAACATTTTCATGACTCTCCATTGGGCAATTTTGTCCCTTTTTTGTTGGGTACCATACTCTTGGCAGAAATGGCTGCGGGCACTTTATGCGCTGTAGGCCTCTATCAAATTGTAATCATGGGTAAAAGCTCCATTGCTCTTTACGGAGCCATTCTGTCGTGCTTTTCGCTACTGATGCTATTATTCGGACAGCGGATGGTGAAAGATTATGAAGGTGCCAAGACCATAGCGGTTTATTTTATTCCTGCTGTTTTTTTGGTATTTCTACTACAGTAAGAATTAAAAAGCCCCCGATTCAATTGAGTGTAGATTCGGGGGTTAAAATATGAACTGCAAAAATTGTCTACTTTTTATACTTGTCGTTTAATATTTTGACAATTTCCTCGGTAAGATCATTTCCATCGGTACCATAAAGAACGCTACCACCCTCTCCTCCGCCAAGAATGTAGGTATAACCATTCGCTTGGCCATATGCCTTGATCTCTTTTTTAACTTTACTGACGATACTATCCATCTGAACCTGACCTTCAGCTTGTAGTTGTTGGTCTTCTTGCTGTAGTTGTTGTCCAATTAGTTGGCCACGTTGTTGCATTTGACCATATTCCTCTTGAGCTTTTTGTTGTGCCATTTTCTGGGCTTTTGCCTGAAATGCCTGAGCCTCCATTTGAAAAGCCTGTGAAATACTATCCCGTTTTTTTGTCAAAGCATCCACCTTGACCTTAAATTTCGCTTCGACATCTATTTTTTCCTGATAATCATCCATCAGTTTAACATTGTCAACATAACCGATCTTACTTTGCTCACAAGAAAGTATTCCTAAGACCATCAGGGCCAAAAATAATTTTTTCATGTTTTTTGTTTTTTAATTCACTTTGTGGTGGAAATCCGTTTTTCGTGGCGCAAAAATAGGAAAGCTTTTTGGAATTGATACTACTGATTCATTTTAATCCGAAGAGGTACTATTCGAGCAAATTATAGCATAACGAGGAACAATAGACAGTTTTTATGTTTAAATAGCATTTCTATCGGTTCTTTCTATCAAAAATACCCTCATAAATTGATTTGTGGCCAACAAACTTAGCTTTCATGGCACAACGGTTGTTGAGGCCGCCAAAAACGTCTTAAAACAGCTTAAAATGAGAATTCATGCTTTTTTTAGCACATAAATCAGTGAAGAATACTCTTTGGTGGACCAAGCATTGATATTCGAACGCAATCCCACTTGAAAAGCCTTAAAGTAATTTGTCTTGCCCGATTTGTATTTCTCTGACAATAGCGAAACATAAAATGAATCAAAAATCATAGGCCGGGTTTCGACTACCTCCATTCCGTACTTATAAAATAGTTTTTTTATTGCCCCTCTTGAAAAATGCCAAAGATGTCTTGGTACGTCAAAAGCAGCCCAGAATTCCCCATAATGTTTCGCATCGTACGAATTGAAATTCGGCACCGCGATAACCAAAGCCCCTCTTTCTTCTAACAGCGATATCATTTTTAAAATCTGATTCTCAAGGTCGGGCAAATGTTCCAAAACATGCCACAATGTAATAACTTTGTACTTTCGATGCATCACGGATTCTAAATCTGAAGATAAGGCCACAGCTTTTTGTAATGCCCTTTCCCTGGCTTCTGCATTTGGTTCCACTCCCGATATGGTCCATCCTTTTTGGGCCGCCGCAAATAAAAAATCTCCGGTGCCCGCCCCAATATCTAAAATGGACTTATCGTCTTGAACATATCGATCGACCAATTTCACTTTTTGTAATAAAGTAAGTCTCTTGACGAATTGGTATATTTTATCGACCAGCGTTTTTTTAGAATCGGTATGGGAAATATAATTTTCGCTTTTATAGTATCGACCAATATCTTTGGGTAGCGGCTTGGTAATTAACATTTCCAACTCCGGATGCTGCACAAGCTCAAAATCTTCTTTACTTACGGAATAGTCTTTAGTTTTTAAATATGACTTCATTGTAATTATGGGTAGAGAGATACTCATTTTTAAGTTCCGAAAGATACTTTAAAACTGCCTCTCTCGAAAGTGAATTCGAATTCAAACAATCTTTTTCGGAATCTGAATAAACCTCAATGGCAATATACCAGTTCTGCCTCCTAAACACGTCTTGACCACTAAAATATTCGTCATCATCTACACTATTGGTAAGTTTATTCGCAAGGGCATTCGTTAATCCTGGAACTAGATTTAAGGTTTTATCGGAAATTTCAATTTCATAAAACGCAAAAAAATATTGATTTCTATTTATTACGAACGGCACATCGTCATAAACATTTTCATTATCAAGTTGAAACTTAGTGTTCACGTAATTATAAAAGTGATTTGATGGTTTGGGGTCATCGAAGACAAACATTTTACGTCTTGACAAACTTCTTTTAAACTTTTTACCCTTCACCACCTTGTAATCTCTTATGGTCGGTGCGATACGAACAGGAATACAAGAATAAAAAGAATGTAGCAAAAAAAACAGGCCAATTACAGAAAGAAAGTAACGCATTCGGAAGTTGGTTTGATGCTTAAAAAAGAGCAATATCAAAAATCACACCAGTTTTCCACTCCCCTCAAAGAAAGACACCGCAAAGGAATGTCTTGAAAAATGACCAACATATCCTTTAAATAGTACCCTGTTACGTTTTTATAAAAAGAAAGAATAAGTCAAAACTACACTTATGAAGAAAGGCCTCTAGAGAAATTCAAAAACGCATGTGTTCCACGTGGAACACATTAAATCACCTTCCTAGAAAGACCAACAAAACACTGATATCCGAAGGATTGACACCACTTACCCTCGCAGCTTGAGCAATAGTAACAGGTCGTATTGCAGCCAACTTCTCCCGGGCCTCAAACGACAAGGACTTGAGCTTGGAGTAGTCAAAGTTATCAGGAATCTTAACGTTTTCCAATCGTTGTAATTTGTCGGCGTTATTTTTTTCCTTTTCAATATAACCAGCATATTTGACTTGAATCTCCGCCTGTTCCAACACCTCTCGATCCAGAATATTCTCCTCTACAAACTGGGAAACAGACTCCAATCGAAGCATATGGTCCATCGATACTTTTGGCCTCGAAAAGACCTTGAACATTTTATCGGATTGTTTTACCAAAGAAGAATTCAATTCCTCCAAAATCGGATTAATATCTTCAGGTAATACACTTGTCTCCCTAAAAAAACTGACGAAGGCTTCCGATTTACGCTCCTTATCCTCCATTCTTCTGAGCCGATTTTCCTTTGCCAGCCCCAATTGAAAACTTCTTGGTGTTAGCCGTAAGTCGGCATTATCTTGCCGTAACAACGTTCGATATTCCGCCCGCGAAGTAAACATTCTATAAGGTTCTTCCGTTCCCTTGGTAATCAGATCGTCTATCAAAACCCCGATATAGGCTTCATCCCTTTGCAAGATAAATGGGTCTAGTTCGGAAAGCTTTTGATGGGCATTTATACCAGCCATCAAGCCTTGTGATGCAGCCTCTTCATAACCTGTAGTACCATTAATTTGTCCTGCAAAATACAAATTCTCGACCAGTTTGGTTTCTAATGTATGCTTCAATTGTGTTGGGGGGAAGTAATCATATTCAATGGCATAGCCCGGTCTAAAAAACTTCACATTTTCAAAACCCTTAACAGACCTTAGTGCCCGAAACTGAACATCTTCGGGCAATGAAGTTGAAAACCCGTTCACATATACTTCTACCGTATTCCAACCCTCGGGTTCCACAAATAGTTGATGACTATCCTTATCCGCGAAACGGTTGATCTTATCTTCAATCGAAGGACAATACCTTGGGCCAATACTTTTTATTCTCCCATTGAACATCGGAGAACGGTCAAAACCCTCACGCAGTAAATCATGTACTAAAGCGCTGGTATGTGTCATATGACAATCACGCTGAGTGCTCAAAACAGGCGTGTCTAAATAAGAAAATTTTTCCGGAATCTCATCCCCAGGCTGCGGAATCATAACGGAATAATCCAATGAACGGCCATCTACCCTTGGAGGCGTTCCAGTCTTCATTCTACCGCTTTCAAAACCAAGTTCACATAACTGTTCTGTTATTCCTGTAGACGCCTTTTCGCCTGCACGACCACCACCTAGTTGTCTATCCCCAATATGAATAAGCCCATTTAAAAAAGTGCCATTGGTCAAAACAACGGCCCTAGATCTAATTTCTATTCCCAAAGAAGTTTTAACACCAACTACCTTTCCGTTCTTAATCAGGAGTCCGTTTACCATCTCTTGGTAAAAGTCGACTTTAGGAGTGCCCTCCAAAGCCAAACGCCACTCCTCGGCAAACCGCATTCTGTCGTTTTGTGCGCGAGGACTCCACATGGCTGGTCCTTTTGATTTATTCAACATTTTAAACTGAATGGCGGACTTATCAGTAATAATTCCGCTGTACCCACCAAGAGCATCAATTTCCCGAACAATTTGACCTTTGGCTATACCACCCATAGCAGGATTACAGGACATTTGCCCAATGTTCTGTAGGTTCATTGTGACCAACAAAGTTCTAGAACCCAGATTGGCGGCAGCAGCGGCGGCTTCAGCCCCAGCGTGTCCACCCCCAACAACGACAACATCATATTCCTCTGCGAACATATTTCCTTAAAATTTATTGATTTTCCATTGAACTTTACTCTAATGGAATCCAAATCGATTATTCAAATGAATAAGATTTCGTCTGCAACGAATCTTGAAACTATTTATTGTTCCACGTGGAACAATTTCATTTTTTCCTCTTCCTTCAAACGCATAAGTTTGCTTTCCTCCTTGGTTTTATCTCCATATCCCAAAAGGTGAAGTGCCCCGTGCGACATAACTCGTAATAGCTCATCCTTAAAATCAACCTTAAATAAACCTGCGTTTTCCTTTACTCTGTCAACGGAAATAAACACATCGCCGGCAACAGCTCCGCCATCAGAATAGTCGAACGTAATGATATCTGTAAACGTATCGTGCAATAAATACTGTTGATTGATTTGCAACAAATATTCATCTGAACAAAAAACATAATCTAACCGGGTCAACATTGCCTTCTCCGACGCAAATATCCTAGTTAACCAATCGGAAAAGTTGGTTTCATCATTCAGTTTAAAATCGGTTTCATAATGATACTCAATCATTCTGCCTGAAATATTCCTTAACCTTTTCTTGAAAATTTTGCCGCAAAGGTAATGCCTCTCGATTTAAAATCTCAATTTCATTTCGATAATTCTTCAAGATGTCAGGTTTACCCAATATGGGATTTTGATACTCCTTACGATTAGAATAACTCTCCCGCTCCTCCTTTTTTCCTTGTTTTAGTGCGGCATTCTCAAGCTTCAAGAGTTGATATTCAATGATATTCATTTTATTTAAACCAGATTGGGTAACTCCATTTTCAAGTAGATCATTCTCAAAATCCTCCATTTGACGTATTAACTTCTCTCCCAATTTTCTATCCGAATTATTAATCATATCATTTAATTGCTCCTCAAATTTCTCACGAAGCATCTGCTGCTGCTTATAAATCTCGTATATTTCCCTCAATTCATTCTCACTCGGACCTGATTGGGTTCCCTCCTCCTTTCCTGAAGGATTACCTCCCTCACCATTTTTCTGCTCATTCGAGTCGCTACCCTGTTTGCCATCACCTTCCGTTCCCCCATCTTCATTGCCCGTTTTACCTTGCTGCTCTCGTCCTTCACTATTTCCTTCCCCCTTCTCATTTCCCTTTCCTTGATTACCCTGCCCTTCTCCATCTTTGGGCATACCTTTGCCTGATTCGCCCATTCCCTCCATCCTCTCTTTTAATTCCCCCTGGCTTTTAATAATATCGGATAACTGAAAATCTTGACCCTTACCTTGACCCTGGCCCATTTTCATACTTTGCTGCATATTGTCAAGCATTTTTGCCAAAAAATCTGCCAACGTATTGGACGCATTGAGCACGTATTTTTGATGGGATGCTCCTTGATATATCTGCCCATCGGCAATTCGCTCCAATGATTTGTCAATATTAAAATAAACCTCGGTAATTTGTTCGTTAACCAGCTCCGCAAGTTCCGCTTGCCGTAATGATAGGGCAAAGAGACTATCATCAACATGTTCAAAGAGCCGCCTAAGCTCTTGTTGCTGACGGACGGTACCTGAAAAATGAGAAATGTCAACATCGGCGTCCTCCATACTGTCATACAGATTTTCTTGGTTAAAGGAAAAAGTAATTAAGTTATCAAGAATCTGCCTTAACATCTCAGCATCTTCAGCAACGGAAGAACCGCCTCCCCCCGCGGAAACGGATTGCTGCAATTCCTCCGCCATTTCCTTCATCTTCGCAGCTGCGGACTTTTGTTTTTGTTTCGCCTTATCTTCAGATTGCCGTTGTTGTTCATCTTCAGCAGCATTCTCGGAACCTTGATGTTTGTTAATTTCTTCCAAGGCCTCTTGCTGATCCTTTTTTATAGCTTGTTCCTTTTGTGGATCGCCCTTTAGATCCATAGGCTTCTTTAAATCTTTATTATCCTTTTCCAACTCCCTCAAATCATCAGAAAGATCTTCAAATTCAGAAACTAATTTCTTTTGCTCTTTCGCAGAAAAAGACGCTCCTATTTTCAACTCGGATAAAATCTCTTGCCTTTCCGCCATCTTTTGAAGATCTTTGGCCAACTGTGCGGCTTTCTCGGAAACATAGTATCGCTTTGTCAATTCTAACAATTGCTCTAAGCCCCGCTCGCTGTTACTCTGCTTTTTCCCAAGTTCGTCCAACCGTTTGGCCAACTCTTCCTTATCAATCTTAGCAGCTATCTTTTTTAACTCTTCCAGCAGTTCCTGATTTTTTCGGGCCTCCATTTCTTGACGTTCAAGCCGTTCTTGTAACAATCTGTTCTCTCTATCGCTTTCTACCTTGTTAAAATTCTCCTTTAACTGCTTACTGAATTTCTCCATCATGCGCTCTTGCTGCTGCTGCTTATTTAGGAAATTCTTAATCTGGTTCTGATCATTAAAATTCAACTGGTTTTTCTCTTTCTGTTCCCGATTGATTTCTTTTAAAATCTCCTTTTGCTCTTTGAATTTATCCAAAGATTTATCCATATTACCAATAATGGACTGTTGCATTTCAAGCTCTCGATTCCTCAATTCGTCATCATCAAACAGCGTCATTGAAAACACTTTGCTTTTTGTTGTTTTGCCACCCCGAATGGCATCATTGTCGGTGGCCTGAAAATATAAACTATAATCTGTACCCGCCTCCAAATTCAGGCCCGATGGAAAAGTGTAGTAAAACTGATCAAAGTTGGAAGCTCCGTTTACCAAAGACACCAATTGTTGGTCCTTAGGTCTTTCATCCGGAAAACACACTAATTTTATACTGGTCAGTTTATAATCATCGGAGGCTTCCCCTACATAATACGATATGTTCGGATTGAGGGAATCTAAAACCTGATCTACCCTTAATTTCGGATACGCATCTTTTATGACATCAAAGTGATACCCCAATCTTTCATAATCCTTTACATTTCGATTTGAGGTTACCAGCTCATATGGCAAATCGGTATAAATGCTTTTAGACAATTCAAACAACGAATCATTGGCTGAAAAAGGTACCAGCGTGTCGCGCGTCACTAGATTGATTATTTCGGTATTTTGACCTCTAATTTTCCAGGTAACTTTTGTTCCTTCCGGAAATGTAGCATTACCCGTGCTTTTCAAAACTTCTGACGGTCTGTTCGTATAATTGGGATAATCAAGCTCGATTCTAAATTCTTGAATCGTTGGTGTTTTTAACACCCTTAGCTCGTACTCTCTTGAAACTACATCATTAGCTACAAAATGAAATTTGAAATTTTTTATAGGCGGCGTAACCGTATGGGTATAGACTCCATTATCCTCCTGTAGCAAAAACAACTTTCCGGATATGTCAATATATACCATTGCTGGCTGAATGGATCCCTCAGTATCAACCACAATCGTATATGATTTGGTGTCCAAAACGCTTAAGTCGTTCGACAATAATTTGAACGTAAAAGGAGCCGGCGCTTCGTAAGCCAAATCATAATGTACCACACGGTCAAAAGAATGGAAAAAAGAAACTAGGTTGCCAGATATCCAAATCAAGCCTAAAACTAAGCCAGGGACAAGCAAAAATTTGCTATATCCTATACTTTCCTTAAAATCCACTGCGCGGGTGAACGGTACTGCACCCAAGTTCTTCGACCTTTGCTCAATGCTTGCCAACAGGAGCTCCGACCTGTTTTTATCCTCAGCCAAATCCAGCAAATTATACAATTTGTCCCCTACCTCGGAAAAGTGCTTTCCTATTAGAACGGAAGCCTGCTTATTGGTAATGCCCCGCTTTAGTCTAAAAAGATAGAACAATGGTATGGCGATATATCTAAAAAGAAGAACACCCTCTACCCCAATAAATAAAAGGAACAGAATGAAGCGACCGGTAGAGTTGAGCCATAGGAAATACTCCAATGAAAGAACGACCAAAAGACATAAAACGCCAAAAACAAGGAACAACAGGCATCCCTTTATCAGCATTTTGGTATAGTGCTTTTTAATAAAGCGGCTTAATTTATTCAGTATGTTGCTATAACTATCCAATATATTGTCAATCTATTTCTGAAACATATGTATAAAACCTACAGAATTAAAACGTGCATAATACCAATATAGTTCTTGTCGCAGATTTAAGTAACAAAAAATTGTTAAAAAGCCCTGTTTTCTTGATTCCTAAAATCTGACAAGCGTTATCTTTGCCCCTAAACACCAATTATGTCTCAAAAAGTACGTGTCCGTTTCGCCCCTAGCCCAACTGGTCCACTACATATCGGAGGGGTTCGAACCGCACTCTTCAACTACCTCTTCGCCAAAAAAAACAATGGTGATTTTATTCTCAGAATAGAAGATACCGATCAAAGTCGATATGTGAAAGGCGCCGAAGAATATATAATAGAAGCATTGACTTGGTGTGGAATCCCCTTTGATGAAGGTCCGGGAAAAGACGGTGGGTTCGGTCCGTATCGCCAAAGCGAACGTAAGAATCTATACAAAAAATATGTGGGCGAATTGCTTGAAAAAGGAAAAGCGTATTATGCTTTCGATACCAGTGAAAAACTGGATTTTCATCGCAAGGATCATGAATCTAAAGGAAAAACCTTTATTTATAATTGGCATAATCGGCTTAAGCTTGATAATGCACTTTCATTGTCCCCCACTGATGTTCAAAAGCGACTCGATTCAGGTGAGGAGTATGTGATTCGTTTTTTGACCCCGCCTGACGAAAAACTGCATTTAAAAGATCGTATCCGTGGTACCATTGAAATTGACACGAACATTCTGGACGACAAAGTACTTTTTAAAAGTGATGGAATGCCCACCTATCATCTCGCCAATATTGTAGATGATCATTTGATGCAGATAACACATGTTATCCGTGGGGAAGAATGGTTGCCTTCATTGGCGCTACACCAACAACTCTACGATGCCTTCGAATGGAAAGCTCCCGAATTTGCACATTTGCCTTTGATAATGAAGCCGATCGGAAAAGGAAAACTCAGCAAAAGAGATGGCGATAAATTAGGTTTTCCTGTGTTTCCCCTATCTTGGAACGAATCAAAAGGTTATCGCGAAACCGGCTACTTCCCAGAAGCTGTAGTTAACTTTTTAGCGCTATTGGGCTGGAACCCAGGAACTGAACAAGAATTATTTAGTTTAGACCAATTGGTACAATCTTTCGGTCTCGACCGCGTGAACAAATCGGGTGCACGTTTTGATCCAGAAAAAACAAAATGGTATAACCAACATTATCTACAAGCTCAAAGTAATTCGGAGTTGGCTCGGTTGTTCCAAACCCTTCTAGCCGAGAAAGAGATACCTTCTAAAAATAGAGATGAGGCTTTTGTGGAAAAAATCGTTTCCCTTATTAAAGAACGGGCAACTTTTATCTCCGATTTTTGGGAACTTTCCGATTACTTTTTTGAAGCACCAAAATCTTATAACGAAAAGGCGTTAAAAAAACAATGGAAAGAAGATACCCCACCCATAATGAAACAATTGGTATCAATTATAAAAGACATAGACAATTTTACCTCCGAAATTGTAGAAACCGTTGTTAAGTCTTGGATAGTGGAACAAGAACTTTCATTTGGAAAAGTAATGCCCCCATTGCGATTGGTTATTGTCGGTGATATGAAAGGACCTCATTTGTTCGATATCGTGGGATTGATAGGAAAAGAAGAAAGCATTGCCCGCATTCAAAATGCTATAGCCGTTCTTGGTTAGCTAGGTATCAATTAATATTTTCCTCAATCTATTTGGTTTCCGACCTGTCGGCCACCAAAATTGATAGGCCGAAAGAGTCCTATGCTCGCTTTGGCACTTCGTATTGTAATTACCCCCTATAAATTTCATCTCCTTTTTCTGGGTGAAAATTGTAACAAATATTAAGAAAAGACTACAAATATGCTAAAGTCTTACTATATTCATTTTTAACAATTAAAACACTACTCCAATGGGCAATTTCCTTTTAATACCAATCATTTTTCTTGGTGCCATAGTGCTATTTTCCTCCTTCTTTATTGTCAAACAACAGACCGCCGTTATTGTAGAGCGTTTCGGTAGGTTTCATAGTATTCGACAGTCCGGTTTGCAAATGAAAATACCCTTGATCGACCGAATCGCGGCCCGATTGGGACTGAAAATCCAGCAACTCGATGTCATTGTCGAAACAAAGACACTCGATGATGTATTCGTAAAACTGAAAGTATCGGTTCAATATGTTGTTATAAAAGAGAAGGTTTACGAAGCGTTTTACAAGTTGGAGTACCCACATGACCAGATAACGTCTTATGTCTTCGATGTGGTTCGCGCAGAAGTGCCTAAAATGAAGTTAGACGACGTTTTTGTCAAAAAAGATGATATTGCCATCGCTGTCAAATCAGAGCTACAAGACGCCATGTTGGACTACGGATATGACATCATAAAAACCTTGGTGACGGATATCGACCCCGATGCCCAAGTAAAAGAAGCCATGAACCGTATCAACGCTTCGGAACGCGAGAAAATAGCTGCCCAGTTCGAAGGCGATGCCGCCCGTATTCTAATTGTCGAGAAGGCTAAGGCAGAAGCAGAAAGTAAGCGCTTACAAGGACAAGGTATTGCCGATCAGCGCCGTGAAATCGCCCGTGGATTGGAAGAATCGGTCGAAGTGCTCAATAAAGTAGGTATCAATTCACAGGAAGCTTCGGCACTCATCGTAGTAACCCAGCATTACGACACCCTACAATCTATAGGAGAAGAGACCAACACCAATTTGATTCTTTTGCCCAACTCTCCCCAAGCGGGAAGTGACATGTTAAACAATATGGTCGCTTCGTTTACCGCAAGTAATATGATCGGGGAACAAATGAAGAAACAAAAGCCCAAAAGTAAATAAACAAAGTGCCCGGTCTTCCTTTTTCGAAACCGGGCACTTCAAATTTTACAAAAAGCCATTAATTAGGCTCGCTAACTAAACCTCTTCAATAATTTACTTGCCACGAACGAAATCACTAGTTTTTGAATTATTCCACCGAAACCTCCCATCAGGTTCGTCGGATATAATCTGTTCTTAGTAGTTCTAAAATTAAGTTTCAACGTCTCTTTATCAACTTCCTGCTGCAACGCCAAAATTCTTAAGTCATTATCAATTTCCTTGAACGACGTATATTTTTTATGTTTCATATGTCATCGAAATAAAATTCAGAAAATTTCCTAAGTAAAGGTTTATCCAACTTACGGCGAACAAAATAGAGAATTATACCTATCAGTAGATAGAATAGCCCAACACATAAAAACCCGTAGAATGTGTTGTTCAAGGCTTGACCAATACCAAAAGACGCGGCAAAGGAAAGAAACAGCAAAGCCAATAGCGCCACAACACCAACCAAAATAATTTTTGAAAAAGAGGTAATACCCCTCATCAAAAACTTAAACCCTTTTAGCTTGTAATATTCTTGGCTACTATCTAGGTACGATCGAATGCTCGCCTCTGCCTCGGTAAAACTTTCCTTTACTTCATCAAAAGCCATAGACTATTTTTGAAGTTGTGCGTTCTTCTTCCTCAAATCTTCCAACTTTTTTTCCAAGGTTAGAATAATATCATCTGCTTTGTAGCTCATGTTCGAAATGGTGTCTTCCAACCTTCGTTCGAAATCTTCTTTTTTGGCATCTGCAGTTTTTGTTAGCTCCTCGGTGGCATGTGAAACCCTCGTAGCGATTTCGTCTTTTGCCTGAATTGCCTTTTTCTTTATATTCTTTCTCGTCTTGGTTCCTTTATCGGGAGCATATAATATTCCCACCCCAGCACCTATTGCGGCTCCAGTTAAGAGCGCCAACAAAATATTTCCACTATCATTTGCCATAATTCTATTTATTTAAAAATTAATATTCATTCTAAGGTAAACTTGAAAAGTCAAAAAATGCGTTAATACCAGGTTAAAATAATTGCCCGACATTTTCGAAATTTACTATCCACAAAACTATAGTGTAAAATCAAAAGAAATTGACCCAATCACACCAAATCTTGACGCTTACATCAACAAAACCAAAAAGGCGCAATATCGAAACGCCCAAACAACGAACAGAATAAAAAGGTGTTGTTATAAATAAAACTAAAAATCCACTTGTAGAAGCGCTTAAAATAGCGATATTAAATAGGTATTCGTGATTATCCCCGATTCTGTAAATAAGAAATATCTATATCAGCTACGTTGTTGAATTTTGGCCCAAACATCGCGCAAACCGACCGTACGATTAAAAACCAAATTGTCGGAAGTAGTGTCTGGATCCACACAAAAATATCCGAGTCGTTGAAACTGAACCCTATCACCCACATTGGCATCTTTAAGACTCGGTTCTAAATACCCCGTAATCACCTGTAACGATTCGGGATTAATAAAGTCCATAAAACTCTTATCCTTATGAGTATCTGGACTTTCGTCTGTGAACAGCCTATCATATAAACGTACTTCGGCCTCCATGGCATGTTTTATTGAAACCCAGTGCAAGGTTCCCTTGACCTTCCGCAAACTTTCCTCCGTACCACTTCCGCTTTTGCTCTTAGGGTCATAGGTGCATTGCACTTCAATAATATTCCCATCGGTATCTTTCGAGCAACTTTCGGCTTTAATGATATAGCCATTTTTAAGTCTGACCTCACCCCCCAATTTTAATCGAAAGAATTTTCGGTTGGCTTCCTCCTTAAAATCATCTTTCTCAATATAAAGCTCTTTGGAAAAAGGCACCTTTCGAAAACCTGCCGATTCATCTTCTGGATTGTTCTCAGCCTCCAACCATTCTTCGTCCCCTTCATAATTCAGAATAACCAATTTTAAGGGGTTCAAAACTCCCATGACCCTTGGAGCAATCTTGTTCAAATGTTCACGTGCATGAAACTCCAAAAGGGATACATCTATTAAATTCTCTCTTTTTGCTATCCCAATTGTATTCGCAAAATTTTTAATGGACTCCGGGGTATATCCCCTTCGGCGCAAACCGGAAATTGTTGGCATTCTAGGATCGTCCCATCCATTAACAACATTTTGCTCTACCAACTGAAGTAGTTTCCGTTTGCTCACCACTGTATGGCTTAAATTACGTCGAGCGAATTCACGTTGTTTGGGCCTCAATTTTTGTTCGTCGGTAACTTGATCCAAAAACCAATCGTATAATTCGCGATGCATCGCAAATTCTAAAGTACAGAACGAATGGGAAACCTGCTCAATATAATCACTCTCCCCATGTGTCCAATCGTACATCGGATAAATACACCAATCGGTATTTGTTCGATGATGCTCCTTATGTAACACTCGGTACATTATAGGGTCGCGCATCAACATATTACTTGATTTCATATCTATTTTTGCCCTTAACACATGCGTGCCTTCAGCAAAATCTCCACGTTTCATTCCCTCAAACAAAGTGATGTTTTCCTCAACCGTTCGGTTGCGAAAAGGACTATCAACTCCTGCTTCCGTAGGTGTCCCTTTTTGCTTCGCCATTTCCTCAGACGATTGACTATCAACATATGCCTTTCCTTCTTTAATTAGCATCACTGCCCATTCGTAAAGTTGTTGAAAATAATCAGATGCATACCGTTCGGTATCCCATTTATATCCCAACCATTCTACATCTCTCTTTATGGCATCTACATACTCTTGCTCTTCCTTCGCCGGATTGGTGTCATCGAACCTCAGATTAACTGGTGCATTATACCTCAAACCCAGACCAAAATTCAAACATATTGAACTCGCATGGCCTATGTGTAAATAGCCATTCGGTTCTGGCGGAAAACGGAAGCGCAACTGCGATTCGCTATATCCGTTGCGAAGATCTTCTTCCACAATATGCTCTATAAAATTTAGTGATTCACCTACTTCATTCATGTATTACGCTTTTGAGGACACAAAGGTAAAGAAAATGGTCAAATAGATTCTTATCATGCGCTTTAGCATACAAATACTCTTGTTTCACAACAAATTCATTCAGTACCACAACATAATATTTTAGGTAACATATATATAATCCATATTTGTTATTGAATACTGTAGAAATGATCGTCCCCTTAGGTTTTAATACGATATCGCAAGGTGACCAAATCATATTATACGTTTTATCAAGACCCAAATCTAAACGATAGAACTTGTAGTGACCCCTAAACTACGCCTACTTATGAAAGCAAAACTACATTACAACGTACGAGTTTTGATGCCCCTATTTTTCTTTATGGTATCACTCAGTGTTTCAAGTCAAATCATTATCAACGCCCCAACACCTGCAGATAATCCCAATCTTGCAGGCAGTGACCCGTGGGATATTATTTGTGCGGGTGTCGGCGGGTTCAACGAGTATTATGCCAAAGTTAGTTGGGCAGGAGCTCCTAATGCCGGAAATGAATTCATTTTAGAACTATCCGATGCTAACGGCAGCTTCAGTTCTGCCACCGAACTTTCTCGTAGCAGTAATAACACCGCGGTACAAAACCCTGGTTTCGAATTTGCCATACCACCAACAACACGTGGGGAGGGTTATAAATTAAGGGTAAGAAGTACCAACCCTGCAAGCACAAGTGTCGCATCTGCTGCCTACAGTATGTACTATATGGATATAACCACAAACATTAACATTAGTTCTGATGGTAGCGGAACCCCGCCAGGAACAATTTGTAGTACCGATCCCATAACCCTGCAAGTGGATAACATTGGCAACCCAGAGACCTATCAGTATATTTGGTATAAAAGCGGTTCTCCCATTGCAGGCGAAAACAACCACACCCTGAATGTTTTAGAATCTGGAATTTATCAAGCCTTTATCTATTACGGACCCAATTGCACAGGTTCAGGTAACACCGATTCAAATTTTGTTGACGTCACAATTGGGTCAACTGGAATGGGTGTTGGTATAAATACGCCAACCAAAACTGCCTTGTGCACCGGTGATACCGAAACATTAAGTATTGATAGTACCGACCCTAGTTGGAGCTACCAATGGTATAAGGACGGCCAAAAAGTAACAGGGGCAATAGGTACAAGTTATATCGTTGATGCTAGTAACACTGGTTTCGAAGGAGACTATCAAGTCGAAATATCCGCTACGGGAATCTGTAACGAAAGATCTACCGCAGTAACAATTAACAATGCCGACAATTTCACAATAACACAGACCAGTCCCTCGAACATAGTGGTGTTGCCATCACAGCCAGAAACTCTAAGTATTAGTACTACCGCCACAACCCCTAATTTTCAATGGTATAGAAACGGCAGTACTATAGGTACGAATCAAAATACGCTGTCAATTACCGAAGAGGGTTCATATTATGTAGAAGTAACTCAAAATGGCGGTACTTGCCCTGGCACAAAGAAAAACTCGGAAGTCTTTACGGCCGTTACGCCTAGCTCCTTCGAAATTACCATCAATTATGCCTCATCGTATAATTCGTGTGCCAATGATACTGTAGTATTGGAAATTTCGAATATAGATGCCATAGCAGACGACGGGACTAAAACCGATGTAACCGCAGCATTAGCTGATTCATCATTCGCCTATCAATGGCAAAAAGGGGGTTCAAACGTCAACGGAGCTACCTCAAAAACCATCAGCCTTACCGAAACTTCTGAAAATGGAGAGTACCAATTAAATGCCGGTATAGGTTCCCATAACATTTCTTCAAATACATTATCAATCACGTTAAAGTCGAGCGAGACCCTTACTATTAGTGCTTCCGACCTAGTATATTGTAGCGCTTCAGATTCCATTACAATTAGTACAACGACAAATCTAACGGGAGAAAGTTTTGAATGGGTCAAAAACGGTGTTGCAATGAGCAATTCAACCGATCTGGAGTTGACTGTTACTGAGCCCGCTGCCTATCGCCTGATAATTGATAGAAACGGATGTCCGTTAACCTCCAATGAAATTAGCATTTCTTCATTAAATGAGGATTTGATAACCATTGACTCGGGTAACGATGTTGTTTTCCCCGAAGGATCATCGAAAACAATTACTGCAAACGGTGGTACAGGTTATACTTGGTATAACGGTGATAATACCGAGATTGGAAATACAGCATCAATAACGCTAACAACCGAAGGTACTTATACTCTTGTTGCACAAATCGAAAACTGTGAAATAGTAAAACAATTTACTGCTTCGTATTTGGATGTATTTAACGTTCCTAATGTAATCACTCCAAATGGTGATGGATCAAACGATCAATGGACTATACCCAATTCCTATTCGAACAAATCCGACGTAAATGTAATTATCTACAATTCAAAAGGAATGGAGGTTCTAAACGTCATGGGATACCAAAATAATTGGCCTGAATCATCAACTTCATTTGCCAAACAAAACATGGTATACTATTACATAATAAAAAAGGCCTCTGAAACTTTGAAACAAGGTACGATAACCGTTATCAGATAATTACAATGAAACTAACCAAGATCATATCGCTAGTATTTTTGGCACTACTTGCGCTTACTAAAGTAAGTGCACAGGAAGATGATCCTATTCTTCCTTACAAGGTAGCGCCACAAAACCTCTTGAAGTTTAACCGGTTTTTGATAAACCCGACTTTCTCAACGGTTCGAGAAGATAAGTCATACATTAATCTTTTACACAGAAACCAATCGGTACAATTTCAAGACAACGACCAAACTTACTTTTTAAGTTATAGTGGGAGGATAGGAGACAGAAGCGGTCTCGGACTAAGCCTATACAATCAAAAAGTAGGGCCTGTTTCCAATATAGGCGTTCTGGCGAACTATGCATACGGAATAAAGTTAAGTGACAAGAGCAATTTCACTTTCGGTGGAAATTTAGCCTACTATAGTACCGGTCTTGACAGAAATAGTATCGATGTTGTAGATCCAAATGACTTTAGGCTTAATGGCACCGAAGATAGCAACGTACTATCTTTCCAACCAGGTTTCAATATTTCCTTTGGAAAATTTGACTTTGGTGCATTCGCCGAAAATCTAGTCGACTATAATATAAAAACCAGTAAGTCGCTCACCGAATTTAAGGATAAAGCGTACTCTGGGCATTTACAATATACCCATCAGTTTGAAAACTCAGATGGAATTATGGAAAGTGGTCGATTGATGCCATTGGCACGAGCAAGAATGGACGGTCAAAACGATATTACGTTTGGGGGAAGTTTAATTCTCGACTTACCCAAATTGGGCTGGTTACAAGGGGGTTATGATAGTTTCTACGGTGCTTCCGCAGGGGCCGGTTTCAATATTAACCGCAGGCTTTCGCTGGGTTATACCATGGAAAAAGGATTCTCCACCGATTTTGATAATTTAGGTGTAACCCATGAAATTTCATTTGCCTATTCATTCACGCCTACACTAACCGAAGATCGCGTCCTGCTTGAAGATGAGGTCGATCAGTTGGTGGATAACGATACCGAAGCTCCTACTTCCAAGGATGAACAAATTGAAGAATTAAAAAGGAAGCTGGCAGAGAACGATGCCATCATTGCCGAGCTTATGTTCCGCCAAGATTCCTTGGAATCAAATCGCAAAAAAGATTTAGAAAGGCGCTTTGAAATGGTTATGCGCATGGTTCGCAATGAAACCAAAAGTGACCGGCCGGACTTGGAACAAAAGGCCGAACAACTATTTCTAAATGGTCATGACAAACCTTCATCATTGACCAAAAACGCAAGCAATGATGGAGTAGTTTATACTAATTCTGCACAAAGAATCCAAGCAAAAGACGCCGTTGTTACAGCAAACCGAAACAACGAAAGGGTTTCATCTACACAGACGGTAGCCTCCAATAACACCTATCCTTCAACAAGTAAGGTCAAAAGCCGAAAATTCAAAAACCTTGAAGGTGTAGAAGATGGTTATTACGTTGTTGCCAATGTCTATAAAGGAGGCCGTTATATGGATAAGTTCATAGATGACCTTGGACAAAAAGGAATAGATGCCAATTATATCGACAACCCGGACAATGGGCTTAAATACGTGTATTTGCAACGATTCGATACATGGGAAGAAGCCGTTGATGCCCATAAAAGCAATCTAAACGGCGCCTACAACGAAGCGATGTGGATTATGAATGTAGATAACCGTTATAGCAATGATGCGTATGTTCAAAATGTAGATAAGTTAAAAGAGAAATCATTACAATATGGCACCGATGTATTACGTCAAAATGTCATTGTTAAAGATAATCTTTCTTCCTCCGAACCTGCATCAAAAACGGTAGTTTCAAATGGTATCGGAACTGGTTACTATATCATAGCCAATGTTTTTGCAAACGCCAACAATGCCAAAAAATTCATCAAATTGTTGAACTCATACGGACTAAGCGCAAGCTACTTTATAAATCCCGAAAATAACTATCGGTATGTTTATTTGAAAAAACACAAATCTTGGAACAATGCCCTAGTATCTTACTACTCCAAACTAAATGATTCATATAATGATAAAATGTGGATCATGCGAGTCGCACCGGGCCATATAACCTAACAAATACTTTTCTACACAATCAAACATACTTCATAACACCAGGGTTGTTCCCTTCACCGAATTTCAGGAGGTTTTTAATCTAAGATTAAAATAGACATCAAAGGTTGCTACTATAGTAAAATTAAGCCGGGTATGCGTTTGCAAAATATGAAGTTGAAAAGAAGCGCATCATTTATTTTAAATTAATTCCAAGGCATATTCAACAGTCGGTTATCTCTAAAATCGTTGGCGAGAAAATTTATGTTTGCTTACCCTCATAAGGTGTAAAAATATGTAGGAAACAGCTGCCGGTTTGCTACTTTATCCGAGCATGTGCAAATTCCATCGATTAACCGAAACGCCTATAAAACAATACGTTTTGGAGAGTTCCAAACCATAGGATTCTGCGTTTTCACAACATTATAGCACACTACTACAACATTAAATTCTACACCTCAAAAGTAAGGTTAATATTTGTTATTGGATACTACCCTAGTAGACACTTTACGTTCTTAAAATACACTAATAGGATAGCTCCAAACCAAAAGCAACATATGGCCAATTTCTTTACATTTTCGGTTTACACAAAAAACATCGGATCTTTGAGAATAGACATTTCAAAGGGCATGTTTATGTTCCTTTTGTTGTTTCTAGGCAGTCTTTCCGGCTTTTCACAAGTAAAAAACAATTTTGATGTTCGTTATCAAGCTGACATAAGGGGAGAGCTAACCTTCATTGCAAATAGTATAGTGGGGCCTCAGATAGATGCTTATTGTACTGGAAGAAGAAGAAACCGAGTCTGTTATCCTGAGCAAACACCCAATGACCCCTATAATCTAACAGGTAATAGTTCGGGATACAATGACGATCTCAACATGCAGTATATCGATGTTGACGGTGACGGCTCAACCTTTAGCTCTAGTAGTGCTACATTAGATATTCCTGACATCGATTGTTCTTTGGTGCGTTATGCCGGTCTATATTGGTCGGCAGTGTATGTAAATTCAGATCGCAGCAATATCGACGAAGTAAAATTTAGGGTTCCAGGAGGTACCTATCAGGATATCACCGCAGATGAAATTCTTTTTGATGGAGACGGGGATGCAGATTTCGGCTATTACAGCCCGTATGCCATGTATGCCGATGTTACTTCAATAGTGGCCGGTTTGGGCAATCCTAACGGAGAATACTTTGTTGCCAATGTAAGGGCAAGTAGTGGAAGTAGTATTTCCGGTGGGATCTCGGGAGGTTGGTCAATGGTTATAGTTTATGAAAACCCAAATTTATCTGGAAGCAAATACATAACTACCTTCGATGGGTATGCCGGAATAAAATCTGGGGAGGAAGTCAATATACCGGTTAATGGATTTACCACACTTCCAGCTCCTTTTTCAGTTGTCGCGAATATGGGTGTTGCTGCCCTTGAAGGAGATAATCGCATCGATGGTGATGGCTTGGAAATAGATGCAAACGGTGTGGATACTCCAATACTATTCAACACAGAAAACCCAGCAAACAATTTCTTTAATTCTAGTATCACCATTAAGGATACACCATTTACGGCAAGAAATCCAAATAGTGCAAATACATCGGGCTGGGATGTTGACCTTATTCAAATTCCTAATACCAATAATAGGACAATTCCCAACGATGCAACAAGTGCCAACTTAAGGGCATTTTCATCAGGAGATAAATATGATATTTTCTTTGCTTCTTTTGACGTTGAAATTATCGCCCCGAATATAGTTTTAGAAAAACGCGTCAATACGCCTGGTGGTGTTGATATTACCGGTGATGGAGTAAACCTAGGACAAATATTGGACTATGTATTAACTTTTGATAACATAGGTAATGATGATGCAACAAATTACACGATTCGCGATGTATTGCCCGTAAATGTTTCGCCACCGGACGGACGGAGCTTTTTTAATGCTTCCGATTTTACATTACCATCAGGAGTTACGTATACCTACGATCCATCTACCAGAGAAGTGGTTTTCACTATTCCAGATAATTTGGTCCAGGATGAAGACCCAGCATATTCAATTCGAATGCGGGTACAGGTGGCTGAGAATTGTTTCGACTTTATTGACGCCTGTTCAGACCTCATAGAGAATTTGGCATTTAACACCTATCGCGGTATTCAAAATAGTGCAATGGTAACCGACGACCCGAGTGTTACCGACTTTAACGCTTGTGGTTTCACAATACCCGGGGCCACAAACTTCTTGTTGGATGACCTGAGTGATTGTAATTTTTATAGAACGGTCGAATTATGTGGTGCTAGTGCTTTATTAAATGCGGGTGACGGTTTCGACTCCTATATTTGGTATCGCGACAATAATGGAAATAACGAAATTGACGCGTTAGACACGGTTATTAACGATGGTGACCCGGATAATGACCCGAGCACCCTCACCGTAAGTATTGTTGGCACTTATATTGTAGACAAAATAGTTGCTGACCCCTGCAAGGGCTTCAAAGAAATAATCGATGTACAACCCTTTGGGTCTGGTACTATACCTAACCCGATAATCGAGTTTTTTAATGAAGTAAATGGTGATGCCGACCCTTCCAATGATATTCCAGGAGAAATAGTTTCCTGTAGTGTAGACAACGCTCTACTACCCAAAATTTTCTTGTGTGGTATCAATGACTCTCAATTATTACAGGTAAATATCGTAGATGCCCAAAGTATTGTTTGGGAGCAGTTGGATGAAAGCAGTTGTACGGCATCCAATGCCGATTGTGCCAATAAAAACCTTACCTGTTCCTGGAACCAAGTGGGTATTGGAAGTAATTACATACTTAATTCAGCTGGCCAGTATCGGCTTGCAGTAACCTATCAGAACGGTTGTACCACCCGCTTTTATTTTAATGGTTTCCAGAACAATTTAGACCTACAGTACAACAAAAATGATATTGTTTGTACAAACCCAGGAAACATTTCCATTACTAATTTGGGAAATGGATATGGATATCGACTAGTGGATGACCTTACAAATACTATCCTAGTTCCGTTTAGTGCCAATAACGGTCCGAGCTTTGATTTTGCACCGGGAGAGAACGGCTCATATAGGGTAGAAGTTACCCAATTGGACACGAATGGCGACCCTATTGCCAATGCCTGTATCTTCTCTACACCGGTAATAGGAATATTGGATCGTGACGTAACATATGCGGTTAATGTAACCCCTGCAAATTGTGTTGCCCTAGGTACAATAAACATTCAAATCAACAATGCCGATCCCTTATACGAGTATGAAATTAGATTTGACGATGGTAGCAATGGTGGTTTGGGAACCTTAATTGATACCGAAACGGCACAACCTGATAACAATTTTACATTTGCTGATTTAAACGCCGGTGATTATATCGCGATTGCTCGCACAGCGGATGGTTGTTCCTACAGTGAAAATGTAACTATAGTTGATGAGAACGATCTTGCTTTGAATGCACGTGTCTCACAACATATAACATGTAGGGAGGGAAACATTCAAATGGAATCAACGGGTGGGCAAACACCCCATACGTATGCTGTTCTGTCTTATGTAGATGAGAGCGGTACTACGGTTACATCTTATCCCTCCCCGCAAGACATTCCAGCATCACAATTCCAGACTAGTCAAATCTTTGATATTCTCGACCCGGGGGATTATACTTTTGTTGTAGTTGATCGTAATAACTGTTACTCCATTTCGAATACGGTGAGTATTGAGTTTCAACCTGCCGCGGAGTTTAACGCTACCACGGTCGCCGACGTCTCATGTTTTGGAGATGTTAGCGGAATCATTCAGTTCAATTTGGTAGACAATAACGGCTATCAACTCACTTTCACGCTTTTCGACTCAAATGATGTTGAAATTGCAACAAATACCTCTGGAAATTTCCCCAATCTAGCAGAGGGTGATTACACCGTACTAATTAATCAAAGGAAGGGTAGTGCTAGCTGCGATTATGAAGAAGCCTATACCATTGTCGCCCCGGCAAACCCATTGAATGGATCGGCAGCTTTAGTTCAAGACTATACGTGTTTACAAAACGGAAGTATTGAAGCCCAATCCGTTAGTGGTGGTACGGCTCCATATTCTTATAGTATTGATGGTGTTACTTTTATTCCTGACACAACACCCAACGCAAATAGATTCGAAAACCTAACGGATGGAACCTATACAATTACTATCAGGGATGCAAACGATTGTACTTTTGTAACAAATTCGGTTACGCTATCACCTTTGAACGAACCAAGCGATTTGACATTCGTGGCAACCCAACCCAGTTGTCCCGCTTTGACCTCTAATGTTAGTGTCACTGTCCAAGATGGGAATTCACCTTTTGTTTTTGACATCATTGCACCTTCAGCTATCATCGCTTCTACCACATCTGGAAATACTGCCGATTTCAATGGATTGTCACCTAACACCTATACCTTCCGGGTAACCGACAACAAAGGGTGTTCTTATACCGAAGATTTTACCATAAGTCCCGTAACACCCATTGACGCCGTAGGTACCCTAGTAAGAAATGTCTCCTGTGTCGGTGATACGAACGGGGCAGTCGATTTTTCAGTAAGCGGTTTTGCCACAACATATTCATACACTATTAACGCCGGGGCACCTATAACAGGGCATTCGGCAGGAACGATAAACCTAACGGGCCTTAGTGCCGGTGACTATACAATTGTAGTAACCGATGAAGGTACCAATTGTACCGATACCGATACGGTGACTGTAAGCGCTCCTTCAAACTCCTTGGATATTACATTTAGCACAACGCCATTAACATGTACTGCAGATGGTTCTGTGACTATTAACGCTACAGACGGTTGGGGAGGATATTCCTATGAGCTTGTATTGCCCGATGCCACAGTATTGGGGCCTCAACCTGGCAATGTGTTTTCGGGGCTAACCCAAACGACGACAGCACATACCATACGGGTAACCGATGCCGGCGGGTGTATCGGCACACGTATATTTACGTTAGACGCCCCTGCAACACCCACCGTAACATTAAATCCGACCACGAACCTTTGCTATATTCCGGGTACGGGGGTCAGTCTTACAGCCGATGCCACTGGTGGAATCGCGCCGTATACTTATAGTCTAAATGGCGGTCCGGCACAAAATGGAAATGTTTTCAATAACTTGACTCCTGGCAATTATACGGTTTCGATCCTTGATGCCTACGGATGTCCCGCAACTTCCCCGAGCGTTACAATTGAACCGCAACTTACGGTTTCCGCATTGCTTACCAAAGAGTTGGACTGTTCTGCCTCTCCGGATGCGATTATTGATGTTACAATCAACGGGGGCTACACAAACTACTCCTACCAAATAAATGGTGGAACAAGCGTAAATCTTGTAGGCAATACCTTTAGCTATACAACGGCTACCGCTGGATCCATAGATTTCTTAATTACGGACAGCCAAGGATGTACCGCACTGACAAGCATAACCATAGACCCTATAAGCAATCCTTCAGCAACCGAAGATGTAACGGATGTCAGCTGTTTTGGAGGAAGTGACGGCTCAATTGATATCACCATAGATACTTCTGTAGGTACTCCTCCATATGAAGTACAGTTGGATGCGGGAGCATTTTCATCGCAGACCTATTTCTCGGGTCTATCGGCTGGAACGTACAATTATACGGTTCGGGACAGTAAAGATTGTTTGTTTACGCAAACCGTCCAAATAAATCAACCTGTGGCATTGGATGCCGATGCCGTAGTAACACAGCCTTATACCTGTTTACAAGACGCGACTATTCAGGCGCAAAACGTAACAGGCGGAATTCCCGGATTCACATACAGTATTGATGGAATTACATTTAATCCTTCCGATACATTTACAGGTCTTACAGATGGTTCGTACACGATTACGGTTCGTGATGCCAATGATTGTACATTTACAACTTTGCCTGTTACCATTCCTGCATTAGACCCTCCAACTGATATTTCGTTTAGTGCAACAGCACCTTACTGTCCTACGGAAACTTCCGATATCACCTTGACGGTCACCGGGGGAAGTGGAGCTATAACTTACGAAATCACGGCTCCTGCTGCTGCAACTACCAATGTGTCAGGTGTGTCCTCCGGTGTATTCACCGGACTTGCTCCAGATACATACACTTTCAGGGTCACCGATGACAAAGGGTGCTCCTTTGACGAAAACTATACCTTGGACCCTGTTACTAAGATCAATGTACTGGGTACCTTGACACAGAACGTTTCCTGTCAGGGAAGTGCCGATGGCGCCGTACAGTTCAACGTATCCGGATTTACTGGCAATTACAGCTTTGCCGTGACAGGCCCTACGGCCATCCCCGCACAATCGGGCATAACGACCGACCCATTGAGCTTCAGCGGTCTTTCGGCAGGCGACTATACCATTACCGTTACGGACGATATCACCAATTGTACCGATGCCGCCACGGTTACCGTCAACGAACCCGCAACGGCTCTGGATTTCTCCTTCGTGGTATCCCCCTTGACATGTTCCACGGATGCCGGTGCGACCATCACCGCTACAGACGGTTGGGGAGGATATTCCTATGAAATTGAACAGCCCGATACCATTGTACTCGGCCCCCAGGGCTCTAATACCTTCTCCGGACTTACACAGACCGGGACCTACACCATCAGCGTTACCGATGCGGGCGGATGTACCCATACCGATACCTTCGATATCATTGCCCCAACGAATCCTACGGCTACCTTGGCCGCAACAACGGTTCTTTGCTATGTTCCCGGAACCGGAGTAAGCCTTACCGCTACCGCTGCTGGGGGAGTAGCTCCGTATACCTATAGCCTTAACGGCGCCCCGGCCCAGAACCCGAACGTATTCGACAACCTTGCCCCGGGATCCTATTCCGTAGAAGTAGTTGACGCCTACGGATGTAACGTTACTTCCAACACCATAACCATCGAGCCACAACTTACCGCAACGGCCTCGCTTACCAAGGAACTGGACTGTACCGTATCACCGGATGCCCTGATCGACATCGCCATCAACGACGGTTATGCCGATTACAGCTATAAAGTGGACATCGATGGTGCTGGGTACGCAGCTTCCACCGCCCTGGGCGCGGGAGTGACCAACTTCAGCTATACCGCTTCGAACGCAGGGACCTATAGGTTCGAGATTACCGATAACGAAGGTTGTACCGCACAGACGAGCGTGATCACCATTGCCCCGATAAGCAACCCACAGGCCTCTGAAACCGTAACCGATGTAAGCTGTGACGGGGGCAGTGACGGAGTGGTGGAAATCGTCGTGGACACCAATTTTGGAACGGCCCCATATCAGGTAAATTTCGATAGTGCCGGACTTAGCAATACCACTTCGTATTCAGGACTGGCGGCAGGGACCTATTCCTATACCGTACAGGACAGCAAAGGCTGTACCGTGACCAATTCCGTTACCGTAGGCGAGCCCGCCGCAATTGCTTTCGATAGTGCTATCGTATTGGAATATACCTGTCTACAGGATGCCAGCGTTGAGGCACAGAACGTAACAGGCGGAGTGTCCCCCTATACCTACAGTATCGACGGCATCAATTTCGGTGCCAATACATTTACCGGACTCACCGATGGTACGTATACGCTTACCGTAAAGGATGACAATGGCTGTACCGCCACCAGACCTATAACCATTGATCCGCTGACGCCGCCGACCGACATCGATTTTAGCGCCACCGCACCTTACTGTCCTACGGAAACTTCCGATATCACCTTGACGGTCACCGGGGGAA
>CBDULZ010000028.1:0-52307 GCA_965368185.1 uncultured Kriegella sp. | reverse complement strand
TCCACCTGGCTTAGATTCTCTAGGTCGTAAGCCTCAATGGTTGAAAATCCGGAGCCATTGGTTACAGGAATATCATTATAATACAACCGAAGTTTATCGGTTCCGAAAAGTGTTCGAGCCCCAATTCCGCGAATGGTGATGCGATTTGTGTTCAGTGCACCCGAAAGAATATAAACACCTGAGACTTGATTGATGGCCGAAACCATATCAACAGGACTGTAATTCTGGAAGGTTTTTGCGCCAATGACTTCGGAAGCGGTGATGCCCGTGGCATTTTTAGTTTTTAGGGCATCCAACAAAATAACTTCATCAAGCTGTGTAATACTGTCCGTTTTAGCCGGATCCTGAGATAATAGCGAAAAGGAAAGGAGTGAAAATGTAAAAGCAAATAGGGTTTTCATTCAAAGGGATTAAGCGCCAAAAATAAAGAACTAAAAGGAATTAAAACCAAAATTCTGCAAGAAGGATATTTTCACCAAAACCCATATAATTTTATAAATAGCCGCTTATAGTCCCATTGGGTTTCAGATGGCCGAAACATTCCTTATTTTCGGCCCAAATAGTTAAAATGAAAATTGTATCGTACAATGTAAACGGCATTCGTGCAGCTTTGAAGAAAGGCTTTATAGCGTGGCTACGGGCGGTAGATCCAGATGTGGTGTGCCTCCAAGAGATTAAGGCAATGGAAGAACAACTCGACCTATCTATTTTTGTGGAGGCGGGTTATACCCATAATTATTGGTACAGTGCACAAAAGAAAGGATATAGCGGAGTGGCCATACTTTCAAAAAAACAACCAGATCATGTACAGTTTGGTACCGGTATAGATTATATGGATTTTGAGGGAAGAAACCTTAGGGCCGACTTTGGCGATGTCTCAATAATGAGTATGTACCTGCCCTCGGGTACCAATTTGGCGCGATTAGACCTTAAATTGCAATATATGGCCGATTTTCAGAAGTATGCCGATACCCTGCGAAAAACCAAGCCCAACTTGGTGGTATTGGGCGATTATAATATTTGTCACGAAGCCATTGATATTCACGATCCGGTACGTAATAAAAATGTTTCCGGGTTTTTGCCCGTTGAGCGTGAGTGGATCGGCGATTTTATAAAAAGTGGATTTGTCGATAGTTTCCGGCATTTTAACAAAGAACCTGATAATTATACATGGTGGAGCTACCGTGCCAACGCTCGAAATAACAATAAGGGTTGGCGACTCGATTACGGTATGGTCTCTGACCCTTTGGCCGAGCGATTGGAGCGATCTGTTATTTTATCCGAAGCGAGACACAGCGATCACTGTCCTATTTTAATTGAGCTTAAAAACAATTGATGACAGGCAATTTACGTTGTTGTCAACAGAATCATTAAATTTGCCGCTTCTAATAAAGAAAATTCCCTCAAATGAAGTATACCAACCTGCCCCACACCAACCTTGAAGTAAGTAAAATTTGTCTCGGCACCATGACTTGGGGCAAACAAAATACCGAAGCCGAGGGCCACGAGCAGATGGATTATGCCCTGGAGCAGGGCGTCAACTTTTTCGACACAGCCGAACTTTACCCCATTCCGGCACACCCCGACCGTAAATCGGTGACCGAAAAGATTATCGGTACATGGTTCAAAGAAAAAGGCAATCGAGATAAAGTTGTTTTGGCGAGTAAAATGGTAGGGAAGGCCGATTTTTCAAAATTCATCCGTACTGGAGGTATTACACGTGAATCTATAATCGAAGCCGTGGAAGGTAGCTTGGAAAGGTTGCAGACCGATTATATCGACCTGTATCAGTTGCATTGGCCCGATCGCAATACCAATTATTTTGGTAAGCGGGGTTACAAACATAGTGGATCGGATCTTTGGGAAGACAACATTCATCAGGTTTTGGAAACATTACGCGACTTGATTCGTGAAGGGAAAATCAGGCATGTTGGTGTGTCTAACGAGACGCCGTGGGGTACCATGCGTTTTTTGGAAGAAAGTAAAGTGCATGCCAGTTTGCCTAGAATTAACACCATTCAGAACCCGTACAATCTTTTAAACCGGCTTTTTGAGGTAGGATTGTCAGAAATTTCAATGCGCGAAAAGGTGGGGTTATTGGCCTATTCCCCTTTAGGTTTTGGTACATTAAGCGGCAAATATCTAGGAGGCATGCAGCCGGCGACGTCTAGAATAACCTTGTTTCCGCAATACGATCGATATAGTAGTGAAACTGCAGTAGCTGCAACAGCTAAATACCATAAATTGTCTCTGGAAAATGATATGTCAATGGCTCAAATGGCTTTGGCATTTGTTAATTCGCGACCTTTTTTGACAAGCAATATCATTGGAGCCACCAGTATGCGACAACTGGAAGAAAATATTGCCAGTATCGATATAACCTTGAGCGAAGAAGTATTAAAGGGAATAGAGGAAATTCATAACACGATTCCGAATCCCGCTCCATAAATAGAAATATGATTTTTTTAAGAGTAGGTTTCGGGCAGGTCGTTTTGATTATCGTGGTAATCATTGCTATTTTGGTATTGTCGCGTATCATGAGAGATAGGCGCTAAAATCAGGACGAGCGGCTTCTACCCGAATAATCCGCTTACGACATCCTCAATTTTGGCAACCAGTCGAATTTCGATTTTAGTATTCTTCAATCCGATTTTATTCCGTTTGGAAACATAAATGGTTGTAAAGCCTAATTTTTCGGCTTCCAAAATGCGTTGTTCCACACGTTGTACCGGACGTATTTCGCCTGCGAGGCCCACTTCCGCGGCAAAACAAATTCCTTTTTCGATGGCGATATCGGCATTGCTCGATAGTATGGCCGCGATAACCGCAAGATCGATGGCCGGGTCGTCTACCGTTATGCCACCTGTAATGTTCAGGAAAACATCTTTTGCACCTAGTTTGAAACCTGCCCGTTTTTCCAAAACGGCCAAAAGCATATTCAGTCTCTTGGCATTGTAACCTGTGGTCGAACGTTGGGGTGTGCCGTAAACAGCTGTGCTGACCAAAGCTTGTATTTCTATCATCAAGGGCCGCATACCTTCGATGGTAGAGGCAATCGCCGTGCCGCTCAAGCCCTCGTCATTTTTTGAAATTAGAATTTCCGACGGATTGTTCACCTCGCGTAGCCCACTACCCTGCATTTCATAAATACCCAGTTCGGCAGTAGAACCAAAACGGTTTTTAAGGGAACGAAGAATGCGATAGACATAATTGCGGTCACCTTCGAATTGGAGTACAGTGTCGACCATATGTTCCAAAATTTTAGGGCCTGCAATGCTGCCGTCTTTGGTGATGTGGCCAATTAAAACTACGGGAGTATTCGTTTCTTTGGCGAATTTGATCAGTTCAGCGGTGCACTCCCGAATTTGAGAAATGCTACCTGCGGCAGATTCGATATAGTCGGAATGTAATGTTTGTATTGAATCAATAACCACGATATCGGGTTCGGTAGCTTCTATCTGTTGGAAGATATTCTGGGTTTTTGTTTCGGTCAGAATAAAACAAGTTTCACTATTTGGGTGAATACGATCGGCCCTCATTTTTATCTGTTTTTGACTTTCTTCCCCAGACACATATAATGTTTTGTAGGGTAGTTTTAGCGCTATTTGAAGCAAAAGTGTACTCTTTCCCACACCGGGTTCGCCACCAAGCAAAACTAAAGAACCGGGTACCAAACCACCACCTAAGACTCGATTGAATTCTAAGTCGTGAACATTTAACCGCAATTCGGTTTCGGTACTAATTTCATTTACGCGTAAAGGTTTGGCTATTTTTTTAGAAGTCGGACCGGCCGCGATTTTCCATCCCTTCTTTTCTTCTTTTTGAACGACCTCTTCCACGACGGTATTCCATTCTTTACAGGCACTACATTGCCCTACCCATTTGGCATATTGTGTACCACAGTTTTGACAGAAAAATGCTGTTTTTGTCTTGGCCATTTCTTGAATTGAAGTTAGGGACTAAGATATCGTGGTTGGTGGTAAAAACCAAAGGAAGTTATGGGTTTAGCCATAACTTTGGGATAGTTGGGTCAGTACCTCAATAGCTTTTTCCGCATCTTTTTTGGCCACAAAGATATGGTCATGATAATACCCCGCAATAACATTGCAACTGATGTTGTTTTTTGCCAATTCAGTCGAGAATAAAGCTGTTAGGCCGACGCCTTCCAAAGAAGAATGAATCTTTAGGGTAATCCAGGATGCGATATAGCTATAGTCCAGATTTAATTTATCCGCCTTTTTTCGCTCGATTACTAGGGTTGTGCCTTCACTTTCCTTAAACTCGCAGACAGTGTCATTTCGATCGATTCCGTCTAAAGTTTTTACAGAAACAAAGACATATTCTCCCGGGTTCAATTCGGGCCTCATTCCTTTTATTAATTGGGATAGATTTGTATCTCCTGCCATTTTTCTGTTACGGAATTACCTTTTTACTTGCATAAAAATAAGGTTTATTATCCGGATGAATTCCTGTAGATGCCAGCAAAAGATTGCTAATAAAACTAGTTGCTATCGGTCTGTTTTATCAGCTCATTTTTTACGAAATATTTTTTTCGTAACCAGAATGAAACGCGAACGAGCAAAATAAGCGCAGGGACTTCCACTAGCGGACCAATAACTCCCGCGAAGGCCTGCCCCGAATTTAAGCCAAAAACGGCAATGGCAACAGCAATGGCCAACTCAAAGTTATTGCCCGCTGCCGTAAAGGCTACGGAGGCTGTTTTGTCGTATTCCGTGCCCATTGCTTTAGTAATGAAAAAGCCAATGACAAACATTAAGGCGAAATAGATTAGAAGTGGTACGGCGATAATCAAAACATCCATAGGTATTTTGACAATCAGTTCACCTTTAAGTGAGAACATGACTACAATGGTGAATAGTAAAGCAATCAAGGTCATCGGTGAAATGGTAGGAATGAATTTTTCGATATACCATTTTTCGCCCTTCAGGCGCACTAAAATCAAACGGCTTAAGATACCCAGCAGAAATGGGATACCCAGATAAATGGCAACGCTTTCGGCAATGGTCGCTATCGAAATGTCGACAATAGCACCTTCAAACCCGAAATAGGGCGGAAGCACGGTTATAAAGATCCATGCATAAAAACTATAGGCAAAAACCTGAAATATGCTGTTCAAAGCGACCAAACCTGCCCCATATTCGCTGCTTCCTTCCGCAAGGTCGTTCCAAACAAGAACCATGGCAATGCACCGAGCCAAACCTATCAAAATTAATCCGACCATATATTCGGGATAATCCCTTAAAAAGGTTATGGCCAAAAGGAACATTAAAACAGGACCGATAACCCAATTGAGCAGTAGTGAAATTGAAAGGATCTTCGTATTTCTGAATACTTTGGGCAATAGTGCATAATTCACCTTGGCCAACGGCGGATACATCATTACAATCAACCCGATGGCTATTGGAATGTTGGTAGCACCACTACTTGCCGAATCGATTAGGGCCGGGAAACTTGGTATAAAATATCCAATACCGACCCCTATTGCCATCGCGATAAAAATCCAAAGGGTCAGGTAGCTATCGAGAAAGCTCAATTTTTTTGCAGCCATTTTTAAATAGTTATTTGTGAGAAAACATAGCACATTTCCGTTGCAATCTGTAGACTTCTTTCATTGTACTTTTCAGCCTGTTGTGGGGTGTTGTCAAAAGCCTTTGGGTCTTCAAAGGTTATCGGAATGCGTTTTTCCGCGCCCGCGATAAATGGACAACCACCATCTGCTTGTGAACAGGTCATAACAGCGGCAAAGCCTGACTTCGGATTAAAATCGTCGTCCAGTTTCTTTGAAAAACCAATAACGGGATGTTCGTTGACCGCATACTTAATGGTGTAGACGGGATTTTTTCCTTCGGAAATGGTCTGAACCTCAAAGCCTGTTTTTTGCAATGTTTCGGCCACCATGGGAAACAATGCCGTGGACTCCGTGCCTCCTGAATAACAGAATACATTGTCAATCTCGAAATAGGCCGCCATGGTCTGCGCCCACACCTGCGATAAATGGCTTCTACGTGAATTGTGGGTACAAATGAAATTGACCCGTATTTTTTGCTTGCTTTCTGCTTTGTTCTGAATAAAATCAATTAAGGGTTGCAATGTTTCTTTTCGTTCTTCGGTAATTTTAGCAACTTCTAATGTAGGTATCAAGTTCGCTATCGCTTCGAATAGCACTTTTTCTGTTGTCATTGATTTCGATTTTATGTCATTAGCAACAACCACCGCCGGGTGTGCAAGAATTTTGGGTTTGCAATTCAGAAAATTGTAGTTTGGGTTTTTCAGCAGGGACGCCACAATTTTCCTTGGCTAGACAATCGGTCTGCTTGGTGGTCAGTAAAAAATTTGTGCCGTCAAAATCGAGTCCGAATTTACCAATGGTTTCCGCTTGGTATTCCACTTCGATTTCCAGGTCTCCTATTTCCAATGCTTTTTCGGAGAGTTCTATAATGTGTACCAACTTTTCAGGATGTAATCTATGATCATAGTCGTTGGCATCCCAAAGTTGAAAATTGACAACCTCCTCATTTCGGATAGTTCCTCCACAATCAATGAAGTTTTTTGTTATTTTACCTACTTCTGTCACATGAAAATGGTTGGGCACCAATTTTCCGTTCGGCAATTGAAAGGCAATTTTTTCTAATTTTCCCAAAGCTGATTTAACTTCCGATAGTTTCATAATTATATTTGTTTATTGCGATTATACGATTAATTGTTTGAAATTTTTTAGCAACACTGTTCTTGTGAAATGTCTTGATCTAAAAAGTGCAGCATGACCTCTTTCATTTTGGCCCAGTTTTCGGAATCGATACAATAGCAAACACTGGTTCCTTCGACGTTTCCTTTTATCAATCCCAAATGTTTTAATTCCTTCAGGTGTTGCGAAATGGTGGGTTGTGCCAGACCTATTTCGTCGACCAAATCGCCACATACACAGGTATTTAGTTTAAATAAATGCTGCAAAATAGCTACCCTTGCCGGATGCCCTAAAACTTTGGCATATAGTGCAATTTCGTTTTGCAGTTCGGAAAACATTTCCGTTTTGGTGAGTCCCATCTTTTATTTATTAGTTCATTGCAATATTACGATAAATATTTAAATCCACAAAATTATTTTCAATTATCGTCAAATTGTTTCTTTTATTTAAGGAAACTAATACCGTGGTTTAAATTCTATGATTTGCCAACCATTGTTTACGCCTTAAATCGGGAAGATGGTTAATTTCAAAATGTTCGAACAAAGCTTCGAACCCATCTCCATCGGGAGAAGCGGCCGTCATACCGACCATAATGGACGTATTTTCGGGGAAATAAGCCAAGCGCATCATGGTGAAATCGATATTGTTTAAAGAATAGCTTATTTCAACAGCATCTATTCTTCTAACGACTTTGAACCAGATCGATTTCGGATTATGTGCAAGTTCAATAACGCTCCAGTCGCTCTTATCAATAGTAACCACTGCACTCAATTTGATTTTTTCATCAACATATTCGACACCGGTTTTAATCCAGTTTTTTTCATCCTTTCGAATCATAAGTCCCATTTGATCGTACCGGGTCTTATAATCTCCGGTTATTTTGACTTTCATTTCGAATTCTCCTCCCAAAGTACAATAGTAAAACGGACCATCGTCGACCGTAAAACCGTAATGTGTCTGCCTCCAAAAGTCGGTCTGCGGCGTCACGAACATTGATAAAGAAGAATCATCGATATGAGTCCATTTCTCAGGCTCGTTATACCATTGCATTTTTTTCATTACTTATTTTTTTGGGTAGTGCTGCATGATTAATGAAAAGTGGTTTTGAAGGTATCGGCTTGGTCGCTATCTGGTCGGTAATTATTGTTTTACGTCTGAATGTCCAGTACTTTTTTTAAAGCATTGTGCATTACCTTGGCATCTACATCTGTATCTGTCCAGTATTTAATACCTATAACCCCTTGATTCACTAACATTCCCAGCCCGTCAATCGTTTTACAACCTTTGTTCGCCGCGGTCTTCAATAAATGTGTTTGCGGGGGATTGGGGATGCAATCAGCAACGACCATATCTGGCAAGAGACTATTAAAATCAATATTCAATTGCGCATCAACATTGGGGAAAAGGCCTATGCTGGTGGCATTGATGATAATATCGGATTTGGGGTCAACCGAATATTTTTTATTCCAAGGCTGATAAAAAGCCTTGGTCGAAGTGTTTTCGTTAAGTAGCTTAACTACAGATTCGGCACGTTCTTGGCTGCGGTTCACAATGGTTATTGACTTAGCTCCCGCCAATGCCAATTCAACGGCAATCGCGCGGGCAGCACCCCCTGCGCCAAAGAGGGTTATGTGCTTGGCACTAGGGTCTATTATTTTTTGAAGTGCCTGTAAAAAACCTTTGCCATCAGTATTTTCGCCAATCCATTTATCACCTCGCTTTACTATCGTATTAACTGCACCTATTAGTCGTGCCGATTCGCCCAATGCATCCAGATATTTGATGACGGACACTTTATGCGGCAAAGAACAATTGAACCCTGCCCAACCCATTGCTTTTGCACCATTTACAGCCGCATTTAAATGTTCCGGACTCACTTCACAAGTGACATAACGAAAATGTAATCCGTGATGTTGATAGGCCGCCTCCACCATGGCTACCGTAGGGTTTTCGGCGGCGGGTTGTGCAAAACATCCAGTCAATTGCGGTAAAAAATCAATTGGTGTAGTTGAATTTGTATTCATATGGTCAATCGGCTTTTAAATATTGTTACAATTGATTTCTAATTAGAATTAAAAGGTTTTTTTGAGTCGCAATGACTTATCATGGTAATGTTGACGACAACCTTTGTGGTTCGAAACAATACAAGTTACGGACAGTTGTTCCCTTCGTCTCAAATATAATAAAAGTTTATCGGTGAATGCGCCGTATTTATTGATGGAAATTGTTAGTGTGTATTGGTGTAGTTGCTCATTTTTGACATTTATCTTTTCGGTTGCCATATAGAAAATAAGAACACACATATATAAAAAAGCACACTATTCCCTCATTTTTAGAATACTATGTATTTGGATGTGTTGTCTTGGGCATTTTTGTGAATATCTATCCCTGAGATTATCTTGTATGGTCTTTTTAAAATTTATATTTGCCATCCTAAAAAAAAGATATGAGCGTAACGTGGTATGAGTGCAAAGTAAAATATAGAAAAACACACGAAACAGGAGAGCAAAAGATAACAACGGAAGCCTATTTGTTGGATGCGGTATCATATACCGAGGCGGAAACGAGAATCAATCAAGAGATGGCTGCCTATACGAGTGAGGAGTTTCTGATCACAAATATAAAAGTGGCGAATTTATCGGAGGTTCATCCTTTTGAAAATTCCGATCGGTGGTTTAAGTCCAAAGTTTCTTTGATTGCCTTTGATGAGGAAAGCGGAAAGGAAAGAAAAACCAATATCTACATGTTGGTTCAGGCAAATGACGTAAAGGAAGCTTTTGACAATACGAATGAGATGATGAAAGGAACAACGGGAGATTATACGATTCCTGCTATTTCAGAATCTCCTATTATGGACGTTTTTCCTTACTTTACAGGAGAGGAAGAGCAGCTGGAAAAATTCAATGCCATAGAAAAACCGGAAACTTTTGAGGAAGAAGTCGTAGAGACGGGTGAAACGGTATAATTTTTAAAACACTTGAAAGGATTATGCCATTTTTAATGTCAATCGACAAATCGGTTTTGTTGTTCTGGTATTGATGGCATTGTCCACTTTTTAATTCGGTTAAGTGGGCGAGAACTAGTAACCGAAATCAGCCTTTAAAGCATCGATTTTTTCCAAGGCCATTTCTTTGGTCAAGAAATCGATTTCTTCCATGCCAAAGGCTTTTTCAAAAGTACGAAGGGCCTTTTTGGGTTCGCCTTTTTGTTCATAATATTCGGCTTCAAAATAAAAACCCAACATGGTCTCGGGATACTCCCTCTTGCAAAGGTCCGATAATGGTTTTAGCGATTCGAAATCTTCCTTTTTTCGTGTTGCGGCGTAAATCGCCATAATGTCGTTGAGGTCTACGCTCTTTTCAAAACCGAACAGGTCTTCGATGCCTTTATATTTGTCTTCCAAGTATTGAAATACGGGGCCTTCGGAAGTTAGAATTTCGGTTTTGTACTCTTTCGGACTGATGGGTTTGAACATACCGAAAATGTTATCAAAAGCCTTGCCTATTCCGTAAGTGGCTACGGCGATATGGTCGGCGGCAGGGTACTCGTCAAAAAAGTAATGCAGCGATTCTTTCTCTATATCTTTTATAGCCTCATTCATGGCCAAAATCTTGGGAGTGTCGTTTGACTTTTCACCTTCAATGATCAATTGATAAAAAATCTTTTGGTCTATAGCGCTCAAACGAGCAGGTACCCGCATTTCCATTTCAGGGGCAAGTGTCGGTGAGATGTTGATGTATGCGTTAAATAAAGAGTTTTCTTTGAAGAGCCAATAGTTTTGAAAATTGGCCGTAATGTCATAACCTACAATCATTTTAAATGGGGCTGTGCTATAGTTCAAATCCAAATAGGGGATGATTTCCGTACCCAAAAATTCAAAGAATTTTTTTCCTTTTTCTGTAGGCAATCCAGTATCTGGTTCATAGGCACAATCGTCTAATCGAATGCTATTCTTGCTTTGGTGAACACCAACAACGATCATTTCCGGCATTCCATGAAAGGTGCTGTAGAATTTCGCATTGGCCACTACTTGATCGAAAAGATAGTCTCCATCTAAAACAACGACTAAGGGATATTTTTTCTCCTTATCATAATTTTCGGGAAAATAGTAGCTTACATCCCTTCTTTCCTGTAGTCTGAAAGATTCAAAGATTTCTTTGGAGACTTGGGCCTTTACGGCAAAACAGATAAAAAGGGCAAAAACGACAATTGAACGTTGCATAAAAAGGTGATTTGGTACGTAAGGCACGTACTGTTATTTCTTTCTGTTCAATAACGGTAATACCAGAAAAGATATTGCACCAAAGAAGACGATCATCAAAGTTTGGGAAATCCACATGATCCACCCGAAGGCATCACCCGATATGGCGCTTATACCAAAAATGGCCAAGGCCTTGCTGACGGCTATGGGGTATAGCCCTACGCCTCCATTGGTCGTCGCCATGGCAAAGGCGCCTGCAACAAAAGCCACTAGAAGTTGGTCTAACGAAAGTACCGAAGTTTCCGGAAGCGTATACTTTATAACCCAGAACATGGCGATATAACAGGCCCAAATAAGAAAAGTGTGAAAAATAAAGGCTCCCTTCTTCTGCATTTTAAAAATGCTAAAAACACCGTCTAAAAGTCCTTTCACGAAACCTTTGATTTTAAGGGCAAAAGTTTGTGTAGATTTTTTTATAAAAATTAGAAATAAGAGAAGTCCGAGACCCCCGAGACCCACCAAGAGTAAAAGACTCCTAAAATCAAATCCTCTTTCTTCTAAAAACTCGATGATAATATCTGTTTGTAGCGCCAATGTAGTGCCGACAACAAGCAGTAACATAATAACGTCGATTACCCGTTCGGTAACAATAGTGCCAAAACCCTTTTCAAAGGGAACACCTTCATAAGTTGCCAAAGCGGTTGCCCGCAGAATTTCGCCAGTTCTTGGAATACCCAGATTGGCAAAATAAGCCATTAGAATGATAAAGACATTATTGCTCAATTTTGGTCGATATCCCAAGGGTTGTAACAAATAGTTCCAACGAATGGCACGCGATACATGCCCCAGTATACCTAATAGTACCGACAGGCTTACCCAAAAAGGGTCTGCTTCCTTAATGTAAAAGAGTATTTCTTTACGATTTTCGGGGGAAGTCGAATTGAACCAGTACCAAACGAAAAAAACTCCCAAGGCAATTGGGAGTATTAGTTTTAATGTTTTTTTCGTAGAAGCGCCCAAAATCAATTTAGAAGATTGGTTTCCTCGTTGGGGAATACCAAAGCGGGATTGAACTTTTTCGCTTCTTCGATGTCCATTCTGGCGTAGGCAATCAATATTAAAATATCGCCCACGGCCACCTTCCTCGCGGCAGCACCGTTCAAGGTAAGCTCTCCACTGCCTCGTGGTCCGGGAATAACATAAGTTTCCAATCGTTCCCCATTATTATTGTTTACGATCTGAACCTTTTCGCCTTGTATAATATTGGCGGCATCCATTAAGTCTTCATCAATAGTAATGCTGCCGATATAATTAAGGTCTGCTCCTGTGACCCTAATGCGGTGTATTTTCGATTTTACAACTTCTATTTGCATGGTACAAAGTTAGTTAATTCAGGGCGATATTATCAATGAGGCGTATACCATCGGCATAAACGGCCACAAAAGCCCTATATTTTAAGTGTCGTTGTTTTTTTTGAATTGGAGTCAGGGTTTCGACATCGGAAATTTCAAAATACTCCAATTCAAGATTAGGTTGATCCTTAAATTCCTGAACGACCCAATCCATTACATATTGAGCACTTTTCGTGCCAAATTTTTTCTTGGCAGTCTGCAAAATATTGTAGATATGAGAGGCCTCATTTCTTACGGATTTAGAAAGGCGTGCGTTTCTCGAGCTCATAGCCAACCCATTGTGTTCCCTGACAATTGGGCAGCCTATAATAGTTACAGGAAGATGCTCTAATTCGACCAGTTTCCTTATAATCTGTAATTGTTGAAAGTCCTTCTCCCCGAAATAAGCTCGGTCAGGTTGTACCAATCGCAAAAGCATTTCGACGATAGTGCCCACACCATTAAAATGGTCGTCGCGGTAAGCACCCTCCATCACCTTGTCCAATCCGTGAAAATCATAAGTTTTGGGCACAACACGTTCCGGGTAGATTTCGGTTACTGCGGGGGAGAAAATTATGAGGTCGTTCGAGATATTTTGTAAAAGGGCAAGATCGGCTTCCAGAGTTTTTGGATACTTTTCAAGATCTTCGCTATTGTTAAACTGGGTTGGATTTACAAAAATACTTACTACCACATGATCGTTGTCTGCAACGGCCTTTTCGACCAAAGAGGTGTGGCCCTCGTGCAAAGCCCCCATAGTGGGTACGAGCCCAAAGCTTTGACCGGAATCTAACGATTCAAGGTGTAATCTTAGTTCCTTTTTTGTTTTGGTTACCAACATTGGTTTTGTCTAAGAGCGAGCAAACTTACTATAATTACTGCTAATCTCTATAATTTTTGTAATTTTGCAGCCACGCACGGTAGATAAATAAAAGAAAGCCCCATATGAATGGTAAAAAGATATTGTTTGTATCTTCAGAATTAGTCCCTTACTTGCCAGAGAACGAAGTTTCCCTAATGTCTTATGAGGCCCCCAGAATGGTCAACAGCAATGGTGGTCAAATTCGGATATTTATGCCAAGATATGGCAACATTAATGAGCGAAGACATCAACTTCATGAGGTTATCCGTCTTTCGGGTATGAATTTGGTCATTAACGATATGGATATGCCATTGATTATTAAAGTGGCATCTATTCCCCGAGAACGTATTCAAGTTTATTTTATTGATAACGAGGAGTATTTTAAGAGAAAGGCAACCTTTACCGATGTAGAAGGGAATCTCTTTCCTGACAACGATCAACGGGCCATTTTCTTTGCCAAAGGTGTGGTCGAGACTGTAAAAAAATTAAATTGGACGCCAGATATCATTCATGTTCATGGATGGATGGCCTCGTTATTACCACTTTACCTAAAAAATTACTACGCGGATGAACCGCTTTTTGGCGATAGTAAAATTGTTCTTTCTGTTTATGGAAAATCTTTTGAGGGTGAATTGGACAAAGGAATGAAAGATAAAATTCTTTTTGACGGCATACCGGAAGAAGCGGTAAGTTCGCTTACGGAGCCCACCTATAATAATTTGTTAAAAATAGCCGTAGATTTTTCGGATGCTGTTATTTTAGCTGCGGAAGAAATTCCAGAAGATTTACAAACGCATATTACCAACCTCCAAAAACCGGTGTTGCCATACGTTTCTCTCCAAGAGTTTGAGGAAGCCTATGCAAACTTTTATAACACAGAAGTTTTAAAATAATCTAGATGACTTTTTTGAGTAGATTTAAATTTCCTGCATTGGCAGGTTTTTTTCTTGTTGTGGTTATGTTAGGTTCTTGTGAAGAGGACTTGACCACTATCGGGGCACAAGTAGTCGGTAATTCTCCTTTTACGACCAATAAACAGGTTTTTGATGTTTTTGCCTATAATAAGAAGATAGAAGCAGTTCGTACCAACAAATTACCCATTTATCAGCTAGGTGTTTTTAATGATCCCGTTTACGGGAAGACAGAGGCGAGAATTACTACGCAATTGTCGCTTGTAACTGGAAATCCTATATTCGGTGGACTTAGCCAAGAAGGGGAAGACAGTGCGGCTGCTGATAGTGATGATACCACCGTTCCCGATAATGAACAGGTAAAGGAAGTTTATTTATATATACCTTACTTATCTCAGGCCGAGGCACTACGCGATACTGATGGCGATGGCGTCGATGATGCCTATGATGTTGATATTGAGGATCCCGCTAGTGATAGTGATGGCGATGGCATTTCCGATAGCCAGGAAAGGGCAAATGGTACAGACCCGCTTAGTTCTGTCAACGATACAATCCAGAATAATTTTGCTAAGCGCATCAATATCGACAGTATTTATTTAAATGGAAAGACCCTGCCTAAAAATTTAGATGGAACGTCGCACTCTTTTTCCCTGAAAGTTGAAAGTTCAACATATTATTTACGTAATCTAGACCCCAATACTAATTTTCAGCAAGCTCAGGAGTATTTTTCGAACAAGGAATTTGTGCCAACTTTTGCCGGTGAAGTGCTTGCGACAGAAGAGGTGGTCATTAGCGATATGGAAATGTTGTTGACCCCGGAAGATAATGAAGCTACTGAAGATGTTGATGAATCACTGACGAAAACACATTTGGCGCCCGGAATACGAATTCCATTGAGCACGAGTTTTTTTCAGCAGAATATCTTGGACAAAGAGGGCAGTTCTGAACTATTGAGCCAAGCCAACTTTAGTGAATTTTTGAGAGGTATCCATCTATCTATAGAACCGATTAACGACGACATCATGCTCTTGTTGGATTTAACTACGGCAAATATTACAATAACCTACGAATACGATAGTTACAATTCAACTGATGGTGAAGTTGAAAAACAGGAGCGCGACTATGTAATTGGTCTGATACGCAACCAGAGTGGGATTATATCTGGTAATGCAGTAAATACCTTTGTGAACGATATGTATCCGCCGGAAATCCTTAATACTATGGATACACAAGAGAACGCTTCTCGGTTGTATCTTAAGGCTGGTGCTGGGTCATTTTCACAAATAAGACTGTTTCATGAAAATCAAGATAATGCAAATGGTATAATCAATCAGATCAAAGCCAACAACTGGATTGTAAACGAGGCTAATCTTGTTTTTTATGTTGATGACACCTCGCCCTTGGCAGAAGAACCTTCGAGGTTATATATGTACAAGACGGGCACGAACGAGCCGCTTATTGACTATGCCACCGAAACATCATCTTCAGAAACACTACAAGGTCTCTATTTGAATTATGGCGGAATTTTGGACGACTCTGATACGGGGGCAAAAAAATATACAATTAGAATAACTGATTATATCAATGATTTGGTATTGAGAGATTCGACCAATGTTGATTTAGGGCTGACAATTACTCCGGATATAACAAGAACTACCGTATCCAATGCTATGTTGGCCAATGACAATGAAGAGGATATTCCGGTAGCTTCTACCATCACTCCATTGGGCACAATTCTTTACGGAAGCACAGGTAATATACCTTCCGGAAATAGGTTAAAACTTGAAATAGCATATACCAAGGCTGATTAAGCGCTTAGTATCCAAGTATTTAAACAGAAATTATGAGATTTATTTAGAAATCTTATAATTTTCCTCCTTTTAAAGTACCACTTACGGAAATTATACGTTTTATGTCCGTAAAGCAGATGATTTTCCCCCTACATCATTTAAATTTGCGCGACATTAAGAATTTAACCGATTAAGAATAAATTACTATGTGTGGAATTGTAGGCTATATTGGATATAGAGACGCTTACCCAATCGTTATCAAAGGATTACAGCGATTGGAATATCGAGGCTATGACAGTGCCGGAATAGCACTTTATGATGGCAACAGCATAAATCTTTCGAAAACGAAAGGCAAGGTAGAGGATTTGAAAAAGAGATCTGAGGCTACTATTTCCCTTAAAGGGAACTTAGGGTTGGGTCATACCCGTTGGGCTACCCACGGTATTCCCAACGATGTAAATTCACATCCACATTACTCCAATTCTGGAGATTTGGTCATTATACATAATGGAATCATTGAAAATTATGAGTCTATTAAAAAAGAGTTGACCAACAGGGGGTATACGTTTCAATCCGATACCGACACCGAGGTATTGGTAAATCTGATCGAAGAAGTTAAGAAGACCGAAGACGTGAAATTGGGCAAGGCGGTTCAGATTGCATTGAACCAGGTTGTCGGGGCATATGCTATTGCCGTTTTCGATAAACAAAAACCAGATGAAATCGTTGTGGCCAAATTGGGCAGTCCGTTGGCTATTGGTGTTGGAGACAAAGAGTTTTTTATTGCTTCCGATGCATCACCGTTCATAGAATTTACAAATAATGCGGTCTACTTAGAAGATGAAGAGATGGCGATTGTTCGGTTGGGCAAGGAAATCAAATTAAGAAAGATCAAAGATGATGCCATTGCATACCCAAATATTTTAGAGCTGCAATTAAATCTTGAGGAAATTGAAAAAGGTGGTTACGACCATTTTATGCTCAAAGAGATATACGAGCAGCCAAGGGCGATTTTAGATACCTATCGCGGACGTTTACTGGCAGATCAAGGACTGATTCGCATGGCTGGTATAGATCAACATTTGGAAAAATTTCTAAATGCAAATAGAATAATTATCGTCGCTTGCGGTACTTCGTGGCATGCAGGTTTGGTTGCCGAGTATATTTTCGAAGATTTGGCCCGAATTCCCGTGGAAGTGGAATACGCCTCGGAATTTCGATATAGAAACCCGGTAATTACAGATAAAGATATATTGATAGCCATTTCGCAGTCTGGGGAAACAGCAGATACTTTGGCGGCAATCAAGATGGCCAAGAAAAAAGGTGCTTTTGTGTTCGGTGTTTGTAACGTTGTTGGGTCTTCCATTGCCCGTGAGACACATGCCGGGGCCTATACACACGCCGGTCCGGAAATTGGTGTAGCCTCTACAAAGGCATTTACTACCCAGATTACCGTCCTTACGTTGATGGCCTTAAAATTGGCCAAGGAGAAAGGTGTTTTTTCAGAATCAAAGTTTCATGAGTTTTTGACAGAGTTGGAGACTATTCCGGCTAAAGTGGAGAAAGCGTTGGAGTCCAATGCGCTCATTGAGGTAATTTCAGATGTATACAAAGATTCTACGAACTGCCTGTATTTGGGCAGGGGATACAATTTTCCTGTGGCTCTTGAAGGCGCCTTAAAGCTAAAAGAGATCAGTTACATTCATGCCGAAGGTTATCCTGCTGCCGAAATGAAGCACGGTCCTATTGCTTTGATCGATGAACAAATGCCTGTTTTTGTAATTGCCACTAAAAAAGGACATTATGAAAAGGTAGTTAGCAATATCCAGGAGATAAAATCCCGTAAGGGAAAAATCATTGCCATCGTTACCGAAGGGGATACGCAAGTAAGGGAGCTGGCCGACCATGTAGTCGAAGTACCAGAGACACTTGAAAGCCTTTCGCCCTTGTTGACTACGATACCATTGCAGTTGTTATCATACCATATCGCCGTAATGCGAGGTTGTAATGTAGACCAACCTCGAAATTTGGCTAAATCGGTTACTGTGGAATAAGAAATATAGTTTAAATTCTTACAAAGCCCATGAAGTGATTCATGGGCTTTTTTTGTGGATTTATGATTTCAAGGCACGCATTTTTAAAAAAAATATACTATGCATGCATAATTTTTTTCATTTTCGTATTCTTGGACTGAAAAATTGCGTAAATTGCTAAGGTAAAACTATATAACTCAAATACTATGCGAACAGTACTACTCGTCCCCCTGCTGTTGCTTGGGGCAATTGCATTTTCACAGACTAATATCAAAGGAAGCGTAGCCGATGAGAATGGAGCGCCAGTGCCGGGCGCCAACATTGTAATTGTTGGTAAGGCCATTGGAACTACTTCAGACTTTGACGGAAACTTCCTTCTTGAAACAGAAGAGCAACCTCCTTTTCAGTTACGCATTACTACTTTAGGCTATTCCGATGCTATAGCCGAAGTGACATCCAATAATCAAACTTTGGCGATTGTTCTTACTGAAGCACAAACTTTTTTAGATGAGGTCGTTCTTTCCGCATCACGTACCCCGGAGCGTATTTTTGAGTCGCCCGTAACCGTAGAGCGTTTGGGCCTAAAAGAAATTAAAAATACGGCTTCGGTTGATTTTTATGATGGTCTGGAGAACTTAAAGGGAGTTGATGTCAATACGAACAGTTTGACTTTTAAGTCCGTTAACACTAGGGGATTTGCCACATTCGCCAACAATCGGTTTATGCAGCTGGTCGATGGAATGGATAATTCTACTCCCGCTTTGAACTTTCCTATCGGTAACCTAGTGGGTATGGTCGAAACAGACGTTATGAGCGTAGAATTGCTGCCTGGAGCTTCGTCTGCATTGTACGGTGCTAACGCATTTAACGGAATCTTGTTTATGCGTAGTAAAAACCCTTTTGATCATCAGGGCATCAGCGCGTCCATTAAGCGTGGAATAACCTCGCAAGAAGCGGCAGGTGACAATGCCTACACAGATGTTGGTGTTAGGGCGGCTTATAAATTTAGCGATAAGTTCGCTGCCAAAGTGAACTTCGGTTATCTCAGGGGTATTGACTGGCAGGCGACGAGTGAGGTCGATAAATTTGTTGAGGGGAGAACAAGGATGAACCCTTCATACAATGGTATAAATGTTTACGGAGATGAGGTGGCAAGAAATATTAGGTCGGCTTCCGGTTTAGGCATTATTCCAGACGTCGTCGTTTCAAGAACAGGATACAATGAGAGAGACTTGACAGATTATAAGGCCGAAAGTGTAAAAGCGGATTGGGGACTTTATTACCGCCCAATTTTAGATAATAGCCTAGAATTATCATATGTAGGTAAGGTGGGAACGGGAACGACCATATATCAAGGCTTGAACCGATACAATATTGACGGTTTCTTCCAAGAACAGCATAAATTGGAAATTAAAAACGACAACTTCTTTCTAAGAGGATATATCGTTGCCGATAAAGCGGGAGATTCGTACGATATGGTCTTTACGGGTATTAACATTCTAAACTCTTGGAAACCACATTTGCAATGGTTTCAAGAGTATATTGGTGCCTATGCAGGAATTGAATTAAGCGGTAATCCCCAAGGACTAACTACACAACAAAAGCACGATGCAGCTAGGGCAGTAGCTGAACAAGGAAGATTTGAACCCGGCACATCTGAATTTCAGGCTGCATTTAACAGGAGCATAAATGACCCTAGTTTACTAACAGGGTCTAAATTCCAAGATGCTTCGAAATATTATCATGCAGACGCTAATTATAATTTCAGCCATTTGACCGAATTTGCAGATATTCAAATAGGAGGTTCTTACCGACAGTATAGTTTGAATTCCGGCGGAACCATTTATACTGACTTTGATGGGGCTATCGACTATTCTGAATTTGGTGTCTATACTCAGATTCAAAAAGATTTTGATTTAAGCGAGGCTATGAATTTGAAATTAACGGGGTCTGCACGATATGATAAATCCGAATTTTTTGATGGTTACGTCTCGCCTAGAATATCGGCAGGGCTTACTCTTAATCGAGACCATAACATTCGGGCATCGGTACAGACCGGTTTTAGAAATCCGACTACCCAAGATTTGTTTATTGGGCTAGATTCGGGTCAAGGCGTTTTGGTAGGCTCTGCTCCAGATAATTTAGATCGATACTCGAAACCGTATGATGTGAGCGCTGCGGGGCAATTATTAGGTCAACCGGCGACCATAACCCAAACAGGGGCCGCGGCCTATATGAACTCTTATACTGAAAGTTCATTGCAAGAATTTGCCGCGACAGGGAATCCTGCTGTTTTGGCCGATCCAGGTGCAATTTCAAATCCTGATTTAATAAAGCCCGAACAAGTGACATCTGCTGAAATCGGTTATCGAGGCAAGTTCGGTAATTTAATAATAGATTTTAGTACCTATTATAATACGTACAAAGATTTTATCTCCCAAGAATCTGTTGCGGCACCTTTATACGGAACGGTTGGCGATAATAGCCTGTCAGTGGCTGCAATAGTAAATAGTGATTATATTGGTTATGGCACATATACCAATGCCGAAGCTGATGTTAACTCGTATGGTGCTTCTTTGGGATTATCCCTGAAAATATGTGGTGATTTTGATCTAAGCGGAAGTTATACCTTTTCGAAACTAGATTTTGACCAAGCAAAATATCCCGATTTTACAACAAACTTTAACACGCCCGAGCATAAATTCAAGGCAAGTTTTGGAAACACTGAGCTCTTCGAGAACTTTGGTTTTAATGTGGCCTATCGATTTAGTGATGATTATTATTGGGAAGCAACGTTTGGAGATGGCCTAGTGCCAGAGTTCCACACGGTAGATGCTCAGATAAGCTATAGTGTTCCGAGCATAAAATCTACGTTTAAGGCAGGTGGCACCAATCTTTTGGGAGATGAATATTTCACGGCTTTCGGAACAGGCTTTATTGGGTCTATGTATTATGTAGGCTGGACAATCAATAACTAAAAAAATAGCACCATGAAAATCATGAAAATAAAACATATTAAATATTTGGCCTTTCTCACTGTGTTGATAGGCTTTATGGCGTGTAATGAACCTGAAGATGTTTTACCCGAAGATGAGATGGAGGAAATGGTTGAGACGCCACCACAGTTGACTGCGGGTTCGGCAGATTTTTCGACTTATGTTGCCATCGGAAATTCTTTGACCGCGGGGTTCACCGATAATGCACTGTTCAAAGCCGGTCAAGAAAATTCAATGCCAAATTTATTAGCTGCAAAGTTTGCCCTTGTGGGTGGCGGTAGCTTCTCCCAGCCTTTGACAAATGATAATATTGGAGGGTTGCTTGCCGGTGGCGCACAGATACCGGGATTCAACCCCAGATTGGTATTTGATGGCCAAGGGCCGGTCGATTTGTCCGATTTGATCGGGCCTGTTATGCCGACCACCGATATCGTTCTGAATAATCCTGCGGGACCATTTAACAATATGGGCGTTCCTGGGGCTAAAAGTTTTCACCTGATTGCGCCGGGATATGGCAATATTGCCAATTTACCCGCAATGTTGGCAAATCCGTATTTTATTAGAATGACAGGAGCTACACCTGATGCGAGTGTATTGGAATTGGCCATGGTGCAATCCCCGACTTTCTTTACCCTGTGGGCTGGTAGCGGTGATGTTTTGGGATATGCAACAAAAGGAGGTGACGGTACGGATCCAATTACCGATCAACCCACTTTTGACTTTGCCATTAGCACTTTGGTATCGACTTTGACCTCTGGTGGGGCGCAAGGGGTTATGGCCAATATACCGTATGTGAGTACAATACCGCATTTTACTACTGTTCCCTATAACCCGTTGGATCCGACAAATCCTGATTTTGGTCCGCAAATACCTACTTTGAACACTATTTTTGGTGCATTGAATCAAATTTATACGGCCTTGGGGCAGCCGGAGCGTAATGTTATTTTTTCCGAGACTGAGGCCAGTGCTGTAGTTATTAAGGATGAAAACCTAACGGATATTTCCGAACAAATAATAGGCGCCTTAAATGCAAACCCTGCATTTTCAATTTTTGTTCAACAATTCGGCCTTCCGGAAGAGGCGGCTCCGCTGGTGGCCAATTTGTTAGGTACAACCTATGGACAAACAAGACAAGCCAATGAAAATGATTTGTTCGTTTTGCCAAGTAGTTCGGTGATCGGAACGGTCAATGAAGCATCTGTGGCGGCTCTAGTCGCTCAAAACTTGCCTTTGGAGTTGGCAGGCCAATTCTCCGTGGAGGGCGTGAGCTTTCCATTGGAAGATAAATGGGTTTTGCTTCCAGAAGAGCAGGAGGAGATAAAATTGGCAACCGACAGTTTTAACGCAACAATTGCTTCCGCGGCCAATGGTGCCGGACTTGCTTTTGTCGATGCAAACGCTATGATGCAGACTCTGGCAAGTGGTGGATTCACTGACGGAGACTACACTCTTACCGCTAGTTTGGTAACCGGTGGGGCATTTTCGCTTGATGGCGTTCACCTTACGGGAAAAGGGTATGCCGTTATGGCGAACGAGTTTATGAAGGCTATCGATGCAACATATGGTTCAAATTTCGAGGCCTCGAGGTCTTTAGTCGATCTAGGAAACATTCCTACAAATTATTCGCCCACCCTTCAATAAAATGGTAAATGACAAACAGTAAAAATGCCCTTTTTAAGAGGGCATTTTTTATGTCAAAAAAGAAATGAAAGAAGTTTTTAATTAAAATGGAAAACTATATCTTTGCAGCCTGAAAAACAAAGGCTTCCAAGCCTGGTTTTTTTATCTAGGTTAATCTTAAAAAGATAAATACGCAATAGAATGGCTAAAGTTACAGGCAAAGTATCCCAGATTATTGGGCCAGTGGTCGATGTAGAATTTGAATCGGGAGCGGACCTTCCCAAGATTTATGACTCTTTGGAAATCACCAACAAGGATGGTTCTAAATTGGTGTTGGAAGTGCAATCGCACACCGGTGAAAATACAGTTAGGACAATTTCTATGGACTCGACCGATGGATTGAGCCGTGGAACAGAGGCGCTTTCTACTGGTAACGCCATACAAATGCCGATTGGGGATGACATTTACGGACGTTTGTTCAACGTAATCGGAGATGCCATTGACGGTCTCGGAGATTTGCCAAAAGCTGGAAAAGATGGCCTTCCTATTCACCGTGAGGCCCCTAAGTTCGAAGATCTTTCTACTTCTACGGAGGTGCTTTTTACGGGTATCAAAGTTATCGATTTGATCGAACCCTATGCTAAAGGGGGTAAGATTGGATTGTTCGGAGGTGCAGGTGTAGGTAAAACAGTATTGATTCAAGAGTTGATCAATAATATTGCCAAAGGTCACGGTGGACTTTCAGTTTTTGCCGGTGTTGGTGAACGAACAAGGGAAGGAAACGATTTATTACGTGAAATGCTTGAATCTGGCATTATAAAATATGGTGACGATTTTCTTCACTCTATGGAAGATGGCGGATGGGACCTTACCAAGGTTGATAAAAAAGCCATGAAAGAGTCTAAGGCAACATTTGTTTTCGGACAAATGAACGAACCTCCTGGAGCACGTGCTCGAGTGGCGCTTTCCGGATTAACCATTGCTGAATACTTCCGTGATGGAGCCGGTGATGGTCAAGGTAAAGATGTTTTGTTCTTTGTTGATAATATTTTCCGCTTTACACAAGCAGGTTCCGAGGTATCGGCGCTTTTGGGCCGTATGCCATCGGCAGTTGGGTACCAACCTACTTTGGCAACTGAAATGGGAGCCATGCAGGAACGTATTACTTCAACAAAAAGAGGTTCTATTACATCTGTACAGGCGGTTTACGTACCTGCGGATGATTTAACGGATCCGGCACCAGCGACTACATTTGCGCATTTGGATGCCAATACCGTACTTTCAAGAAAAATTGCTGAATTAGGTATTTACCCGGCGGTTGACCCATTGGATTCTACCTCAAGAATTTTGACTGCCGAGATTTTAGGTAATGAGCACTACAATTGTGCGCAACGTGTAAAAGAATTGTTGCAACGTTATAAAGAGCTTCAAGATATTATTGCGATCTTAGGAATGGAGGAATTATCTGAGGAAGATAAATTAGCAGTAGGTAGGGCACGACGTGTTCAGCGTTTCTTGTCTCAACCTTTTCATGTAGCAGAGCAGTTTACGGGTATTCCGGGAGTATTGGTAGATATTAAGGATGCTATCAAAGGGTTTAATATGATTATGGATGGCGAATTAGATCGCCTTCCAGAATCTGCTTTTAACCTTAAGGGAACCATTGAAGAAGCTATAGAAGCAGGTGAAAAAATGCTTGCTGAGGCGTAATTAGTCGATAGTTGACTGTTTATTGTTTTGGAGAGCCTGAAACATTAAGCGACAACTAGCAACCAACAACTATAGAATATGTATTTAGAAATCGTATCGCCAGAAGCGACCTTATTCGCCGGAGAAGTTAGCTCGGTTACTGTGCCGGGGGTTGACGGGGAATTTCAGATGTTGGAAAATCATGCGCCAATAGTGTCCTTATTGCAGAAGGGTAAAGTCAAATTCGAAGGTAACATTATAATCAAGAAGGCTTATGAGGGCAAGTTTTCAAAAGATGAGAACGGAAAGATGGTTCTGCCAATTTCTAGTGGAACGCTTGAAATGAAAGACAACAAAGTAATTGTTCTTGCAGAATAGTTGGTGAGAATATGATGTATAGAAGAAAGGGCCATACAATTGTATGGCCTTTTTTCGTTAGTTGAAATAATGGGCGAAAGAAAAATCATTATCTCAGAAGGAAGCCGGCCATTTTGGCAAAGTCTCACAGCTTCTTTTTTTTACACCATCTCAGTTGTATTGCTGGCGATGTTCTTTTTTGGTTATGAAGTGTTTCCTTCAGAAGGACATTCTCCAAGATGGGATTTTAGTGTCATATGGCTTGCAATCGCCTGTTTGACGCAAGGTGTCTTGTTTTCCTTGATAAAACGTGTACTTTTCGATTTAGATACAAAAAGATATAAAGTTCAGTATAGCATAGGTCCAATATTTGTGGGACAATGGAAAAAACTTCCGGAAGTTGAATATGTTTCAGTATTCAAACAACCTAAAAAAAATGGGAATTATATTTTTGAAACCAATTTGTGGTATAAGAAGAATAGGCATTTTAATGTTTATGACAGTGCTGACCCAGAACCGGCTTTTGCTATGGGGAAATTAGTAGCACTTAAATTGAATGTAGATCTATTGGACGCAACGCAACCGAATAACTATGTTTGGATAAAGGTCGAGCCCATTACCTTAGAATAATCAATTCCCATTGTTGCCCCCCCGATTGATAACTTTTTAGATGCTCGAAGCCAACTGCATAATGCGCATTTATCGATCTTGTGTTTTTACGGTCAACTTCAGTAATAATACTTTTGAAATTAGGGGCGATGCTGTTTTGCATCGTTTCATATAGTTTGCGAAAGATTCCTTGTCTTCGATAGGCTTTGGCAATACAGATTTGTCCCATGACCAAATAGTTTTCGGTTTTAGGCAATGTTTTATTTATTTCATAGAACATGGGCTTTAATACTTCGATGGTATCGGCAAATTGGGGGTGCATGCATAAAGCATATCCTACGACCTTGCCATTTGACTCTGCGATAATATGTGGACAAGCATGGTTCATTTCCTTTAACATGTCCAAGGTATGTGATACAGTGACAAACCCTTCATGTTTTCTTTCCGATTCTTTCAAAATAGCACTCAGATTCTGTTGCTGCAGCTTCAAAATTTGAACGAGTTCGGCTTCTTCCGAAACTTGTTTGCAAATAATCATAGCTCGAAGTTTTGTCAAAAAAAATTAAAGAATAATTCACCAAGTTTTAGAACTCGTCTTTAAAGGTAGTAAATTTGATATATGGTCCGGTTCCCAAAAAAATTAGAAGCTAAAATTGACAAAAGAAAAGAGGCGAATGCACTCCGTAGCTTAATCGACAATAGCCATTTAGTTGATTTTTCGTCAAATGATTATCTTGGATTTTCTAGAGACGAATCCCTTCTTAATAAAACGTCCGAGATACTTTTGACAAGCGGAAAGGTTCAGAATGGAGCAACAGGCTCTCGTCTTCTTACGGGTAACCATCCGTATTATAAAGAATTGGAGATGAAGATCGCTACTTTCCATGAAGCAGAAGAAGCTTTGGTCTTTAATTCGGGCTACGACGCCAATATCGGATTTTTCAGTGCCGTTCCGCAACGCGGAGATATAGTTTTGTATGATGAATATATACATGCCAGTATACGCGACGGTATCAAGCTCGGGAATGCCAAAAACTATAAATTCAATCATAATAGTCTTTCGGATCTGAAAAAAAAATGTGATACGGAACGCAGCCGAAGTGCTCCCGATGCGGCTATTTATATTGTAACCGAATCAGTCTTTTCCATGGATGGCGACTCCCCAGATTTAAAAGCCATGGCGCAAATCGGTGAAAAATACAACTGTTTTTTTGTTGTGGATGAAGCACATGCGGTCGGGGTCTTTGGTGAAAAGGGGGAAGGTCTGGTGCAGCAGCTAAATCTACAAGATACCGTTTTTGCCCGGATAATAACCTTTGGAAAAGCCATTGGAGCGCACGGGGCGGCAGTTTTGGGCTCCCTTTCCCTAAAAAACTACTTAGTGAATTTTGCAAGAAGCTTTGTATTTACCACCGGACTTCCACCTCATGCTATCGCTGCGATATTGGCCGCCTATGGCAAGCTTGAGGAACTTAATAAGGCAAAGACCCAGCTGAAGGAAAATATAGATTATTTTATTCAACAGGCCGAATCTTTAAATTTGAAATCGCTTTTTATCCCAAGTGCTTCAACAATACATTGTTGCTTGTGTACGGGCAATGACAGGGTTCGTTCAATTGCCACAAAACTTCAAAACGAAGGATTTGACATACGCCCTATTCTTTCCCCAACCGTTCCTAAAGGAGAAGAACGCCTACGAATCTGTATACATAGTTTTAATACAAAGAAAGAAATAAGGCAAGTTTTACAATTATTAGCTATTTTTACGGAAGAAGTGTAATTCCGCTGTATTTTGACGATAAGGAAACTCGAATATGTTAAGGACGACCGAATTTTTAGCACAGTTGCGTCTTTTCAGTATTCTTCAGAGGCACAAATCGTAAAGGGGCGGCTGGAAACCGAAGGTATCCCGGTTTTTCTATCTGATAACCTTACTATTGATACCGATCCATTGGTCAGTAATGCTATTGGTGGAGTCAAGCTCAAAGTTCGTTCAGAAGATGAAGTTGAGGCAATTCGAATCTTGAAATCTATAAATCGCTACTCGATCGATGATCAAGGTAATGATATCATATGCCCGAACTGTAACAGTAAAGAGATTGATTATTTTACCAATGTTAAAGACTTTAAATCACTGGTTTCTTTTTTATTTGGATTTATTTTTGGAGTACTTCCATTCTATACCAAATATGAATATCGGTGTGATAATTGTAAAAACAAGTTCAATATATGAAGCAAATTTTTGTCACGGGAATATCGACCGGAGTTGGAAAAACAATGGCCTCTGCCATTATAACGGAAGCCTTACAGGCTGATTATTGGAAACCGATACAGGCAGGGGATTTAGATAATTCAGACAGCCATAAGGTCAAATCCTTGATTTCCAACGATAAAACAGTAATTCATAAAAGCAGCTATGAACTAAAGACGGCAATGAGTCCGCACGCCTCAGCTGAAATTGACGGGCAGCGAATAGACCGTTTTCATATTAATGAACCGAAGACGTCGAACCACTTGGTCATTGAAGGGGCAGGAGGGTTACTGGTACCATTGAATGACGAAGATACCATGTTCGATATTATTATGCCCAGTTATAAGGTTATAGTGGTTTCCCGACATTATTTAGGCAGCATCAACCATTCTTTATTGACTATTAATTGGCTTACGGTAAAAGGGTATGACGTCTCGGTATTATTCAGTGGAGATGCCAATCCGCATACCGAAAATATTATATTGCACAAAACAGGTGTTTCATTGATTGGTAGGATCGATGAGGAAGAAAAATTTGATAAACAGATTATTAGTAAATATGCCAAGAAGTTTAAGGGTGTGCTCGAGTCACTCTAGTCTTTGGTGTATGTTGGCGTTGCCAATGGTGGTGTTAAGCGTATAATGGACTTCTAAATAGCCGTTGATATAGGCATTTGCATCTTCGTATTGTTCATCGAATACCCTTTTGTTCTTTCGGGTGATCACTGTTTGTGGTTGGATGTTTTCCATGATATGGCGCAGTTCTTCCAGACCCGTTTTTCTCGGGTTTTTATAATACGGAAAAAGGGCTTCCCGCAAAATGTTGCTCGGATGCGTCGCTGCCACTGTCGGTGGTGTTTGCTCTAAACCCCAATAACCAATATGGTATTCCAGGAAGAGTATATTCTCGGTTTCCATACCTTTTTCAAGGATGTAGTTGGGTACATCAATTCCTTCGCCATTATAAAAAGTGCCTTTTTCCCATCGATTCTTAATGATGTTGGCGTATTCCAAATAGCTTTCCATAGGAAGTAAAAGTAATAGAATCGGCAGATAACCTATCAGCTTCCTAAAATGAAATAGGCTAACCTGCCCTAGTACCATTGCGAACAGTACAATGAATACAGGGTGGAATTGAATCAAATAATGCCCGTTGACCTTCCCACCCAAAAAAAACATAAGTATTATCCCTAAAACGGTAACAACTAAAAGAGCTACCGTTCGGTCTTTAACGTTTAAAAGTTTCTTTTTCCATGTAAGAAATAAGAAAACTAGAATAATGACGCAGAAAGGGGCTGTTTTGTATATCGGGTTCTGTTGCGAGGCCGAATACTCGATGGGAGCCATGACAACCGAATTCCACCAAATTTCCGTTTGGCCTTGAAAAAAATAGGGTAATAAAGTTAAAAGTATAACAAACACAAGGCTTAAGCCGAGACCAACAAGATGTACAAACCCCGTCCAAAATCTTTTTTCGGTGTAGTTCTGATATAACAGATATAAGCATAAAACAAGAATCACATAAGCGATATTCAATTTAGACATTACCGCCAGCCCGAATAAAAGTCCGGCACAACAGTAGGCCCACAATTTTTTATAACGTACCAAAAGATAAAGGGCAGGAACGAAAAACAACATACAAATATGTTCTGACATTACGCCTTGTAGACTTCCGAAAAGGCTCAAGAGCAAGACACAACCGATGGCTGACCATAGCCCTATTTTTTTAGATTTCGCCGTTTCACCGATTTTATAGGTAAAAAATGCGGTCAGCATAACGATGATAACTCCAAAGAATCGAATGGCGAAATAACTTTTGCCAAAACTATAGATGATGGTTGCAAAAAAAAGAAAGACAACTGGTGGCTTGAGGTCCCAGAGTTGGGTATAGGGTAGGTACCCATCGACCCAAGATTGTCCCATTAAAATGAAGGTGCTTTCATCGCGGTCGATATAATCCCGAAAAAAAAAAGGGAATCGAATAATGAATGCGGTCAAAAATAGAACCATAAAAACAGTACGGTTTTTCAGGGAATCGCAGTTGTTTAGCAATGAATGTATAAGCCTTTGGAACATGAATTGTTTAGGGATTAATTCCCATCTTTGCAAGATAGAAAAAGCGAGTTTAACGAATTCAATTGTTTTGAAAAATCTAGCGGAAAGAGATAAAAAATACTTGTGGCACCCCTTGACACAGCACAAACTGCATCCTGAAATGTTGCCTATCATAAAGGCCAAGGGTGCCGTATTGTACGATGAGAACGGTGTCGAATACATTGATGGAATTGCCTCTTGGTACACCAGTGTTTATGGGCATTGCAACGATTTTATCCTAAAAAAGGTGTATAGGCAAATGCAGCAATTGGATCAGGTGGTTTTCAGTGGTTTTACGCATGAGCCTGCTGTCAAATTATCAGAGGCATTGATAAGCATCTTACCGGAAAACCAAAAGAAACTTTTTTTTTCCGATAATGGATCTACGGCCGTGGAAGTAGGCATTAAAATGGCACTGCAATATCATCACAATCAAGGGAATAAACAGCATGTTTTGTTGGCTTTTGAAGATGGTTTTCACGGCGATACTTTTGGCGCCATGTCGGTTTCTAGCTTATCGGTATACAACGGTCCTTTTGAAGATTTTTTTATTGAGGTAGAGCGTATTCCCGTACCAACAAAAGAGAATATAGAAAGTGTTCTTGTTTCTTTAGGGAATAGACTGAAACAAAACAATATTGCCGCATTTATTTATGAACCTCTTGTGCAGGGTGCGGCGGCAATGAAAATGCACGATGCAGACGGGTTAAATCGAATAGTGTCTCTTTTGCAACAACACAATGTATTGACCATAGCCGATGAGGTCATGACTGGTTTTGGTAAAACAGGAAGTTTTTTTGCCTCCGACCATATAACAACGAAACCCGATATTATGTGCTTTTCAAAGGCCCTGACAGCCGGCTTGATGCCTATGGCGATTACCAGTTGTAGCCCTAAGGTTTACGATGCTTTTTATAGTGACGAATTGATAAAGGGATTATTTCATGGGCATACGTATACCGCTAACCCCCTGGCCTGTACAACGGCTTTGGCAGGAATAGAACTGTTACGGTCTGATGAAATTCAAAGTGACATACAACGTGTTGTTGCCGCTCATCAAAAATTTGATGCCGAAATCAAGAACCATCCAAAAGTGGCGCGTACACGACAATGTGGAATTATCTATGCGCTTGACTTAAATGTAAAAATGGAGCGCTACGGGAATTTAAGGGATCGACTTTATAAACACTTTATGGATAACGGGGTATATTTGCGTCCGCTTGGGAATACGATATATATTTCGGCCCCCTATGTAATTTCAGATGCCCAACTTCAAAAAATTTATAGCACGATAAAGAGTGCATTTGAGTTGGTCTAAAGCAACTATATTAGTTGTTCTACGGTACAAAACGATTAAAAAAGCATGGAGAATGGAACTTCCTTTCCTTTAGGGGAACGGGCAAATGAAGGACTTATTTCAATAACGGCAGTAGCTTCTGTTTCTCCTTTGGGAGTTTCGTCGGAAGAAGTCTGGAAGAACTATAAAACGGATCGGCATTTTTTTAAAAAGATGCAATTTGGTACGACCGAAGAATGGGCCGCTCCATTAACGGAAGATGCAAAAGTAGCGATTGACCAACTTCGAAAATCGGATTCAAAATACAAGGATCTTGACGATACAGTGCTCTTTACGATTTATGTCGCTAGAAAAAGTGTTGCTATTGCAGGGTGGAAATCTGGGGACAATTTTGGCATCAATATCGGTTCTTCTCGTGGGGCTACGGCACTTTTTGAAAAATACCACACTGAGTTTCTAGACCAGAATAGGGCGTCGACCTTATCTTCGCCTACAACCACTTTAGGAAACATTTCTTCTTGGGTTGCACATGACCTTCAGACCAAAGGCCCTGAGATATCACATTCCATAACCTGTTCTACCGCACTGCACGCCCTTCTGAATGGTGTGGCTTGGATCAGAAGTGGTTTAACCGATAAGTTTTTGGTCGGTGGTAGCGAGGCCCCGTTGACACCCTTTACCATAGCGCAAATGAAGGCGCTAAAAGTATATGCGCGACAAAAAGATGCGGCTGAGGGCAATCAAAATTACCCATGTCGGGCACTTGATCCCAACAAGACCAAAAATTCGATGGTTTTGGGGGAAGGAGCAGCCGTAGTTTGTTTAGAGGCGGGCCATTCGAAGAATGCCTTGGCCGTGATTGAAGGAATAGGGTACGCTACTGAAGTATTAAAACATAATGTTTCCATTTCTTCAGATGCCGAATGCTTTCAACGCTCCATGAAAATGGCTCTTGGGAATACGTCGCCCAAAGATGTCGATATAATCGTAATGCATGCCCCGGGTACGATTAAAGGTGATTCTTCGGAATATAATGCGATAAAAAAGGTATTTGGTGAAAAGATGCCGGCCTTGACCACTAACAAATGGAAAATAGGCCACACCTTCGGGGCATCGGGTATGTTGAGTCTTGAATTAGCTGTCTTGATGTTGCAAAAACAAGAATTTATAAAAGTTCCTTTTATAGATAATACGGCAGTTCCATCGCAGATTAACAAGGTAATGGTCAATGCCGTGGGTTTTGGAGGGAATGCGGTATCTGTACTTTTTAAATCTCCATCTTATTTCTAAATTTAGAACTTTTGACATTCCGAAAATGTCAAAAGAGTCATGGCCAGTCCTCAAATTGAAAACTTTGAAAGAGAGGCTAGAAGGTGATTAAGTAAGCTGCCTTTAATATGATTGACTAATTTTGAATCCTCTCTATCAATCACTTTTTATTGGCATTTGATTTATAATAAGTTACTTTTGAAGTCGATTTAAGGTAAATGTATGAGCGATACTAGACATAACTGGACCAAACAAGAAATTCTGGATATTTACAACAAACCTTTGATGGAGTTGTTGTACGATGCGGCAACGATTCATCGCAAGCATCATGACCCGAACACGGTTCAGGTGTCGACATTATTATCAATCAAAACGGGCGGTTGTCCTGAAGATTGTGGGTATTGTCCGCAAGCGGCACGATACCATACCGATATCGAAGGTAATGATCTGATGACTGTGCCCCATGTAAAGGCTCAAGCGCTGCGTGCCAAGGCCTCTGGCAGTTCGCGTGTTTGTATGGGTGCGGCATGGCGAAATGTAAAAGACGGTACAGAGTTTGATCAAGTACTTGAAATGGTACGTACCATCAATAAATTGGATATGGAGGTCTGTTGTACCTTGGGTATGTTGACTGAAAATCAGGCCAAACGTTTGGCCGAAGCGGGGCTGTATGCCTATAATCATAATTTAGATACTTCCGAAGATTATTATAAAGACGTTATTTCGACCCGCGCTTTCGAAGACCGATTGGAAACTATTGATAACGTTCGTAAGAGTAATGTAACCGTATGTAGTGGGGGCATTATAGGGATGGGGGAACAATTGGAAGACCGTGCAGGAATGCTGGTGGCCCTGGCTTCGTTAAATCCGCAACCGGAATCAGTACCTATTAATGCATTGGTAGCCGTTGAGGGGACCCCCATGGAAGATATGGAACCTATTTCCATTTGGGAAATGATACGTATGGTGGCTACGACCCGTATCGTGATGCCCGAGACCCAAGTACGCCTTTCGGCGGGGCGGACCGAGATGAGCAGGGAAGGCCAGGCAATGTGTTTCTTCGCAGGGGCAAATTCTATTTTTGCCGGAGATAAATTATTGACGACCCCGAACCCCGATGTTAATGAAGATATGGAAATGTTCAAATTGCTGGGGTTAAGTCCACAAAAACCATTTACCAAAGTTTCGCAGCCAAAAACAGTGGAAGCCCAAGATTCAGAGTTTGTACCGTTGGGCGAAAAGCCAAAATGGACACGGCCCGGCCATACGATTGAGCGCAATGAAGCAGCCAAGGGTAAAACCAAATTAGCCGGGCAATCTTAATCAAAGGTTAATTTTGGACTAATTTTTTGTAAGGTTTTTTAACTTTGAACCCAAATAACCTTAGTAAGCTTGAATTTAGAAGACGTCCCCAGAGTCAAAAAGATTACCAAAAGGGAGTTTATCAAACACTACTTTAAACCCCAGAAACCGGTAGTTATCGAACAATCGATCGAAGAGTGGCCTGCCTACTCCAAATGGAATATGGAGTACATTAAAAAGGTTGCTGGTGATAAAATCGTGCCATTGTACGATGATCGCCCAGTAAGGCACGAAGAGGGCTTTAATCAGCCCCATGCCCAAATGAAAATGGCCGATTACATTGAGTTGCTGAAAACCGAGCCTACAAAATACCGTATTTTTCTCTGGAATATATTCAAACAAGTACCCGAACTACAAAACGACTTCACCTATCCCGATTTTGGTCTGAAATTAAAGAAAAAGTTGCCCATGCTCTTTTTCGGGGGAATGGATTCGTATACCTTTATGCACTACGATATCGACATGGCGAATATTTTTCACTTTCATTTTGAAGGTAAAAAGGAGTGTATACTGTTCCCACAATCGGAAACCAAGCATCTATACAAGGTGCCGCATTCCTTGATTACACACGAGAGTATCGATTTTTCCAATCCTGATTTCGAAAGGTGGCCTACTTTGAAGGAAGCATCGGGGTATAGAACCCAACTCCGCCATGGTGAAGTACTTTATATGCCAGAGGGTTACTGGCACTATATGAAGTACATTTCCCCAGGCTTTTCAATGAGCTTAAGGGCATGGCCTAAAAACCCCATAAATTTTGCAATTGGGTTATACAATGTATTTGTTATGCGCACCTATGATTCAATGATGCGAAAGTTGAAAGGGCAAAAATGGATCGATTGGAAGAATGAACAGGCTATCGTAAACACAAATAAACAGGCGACCCGAACTCCTGTCTTAGATAAATAAATACATTTGCATAGTAAACACTAACAATTTTAAAATGGGAAAACTATCAATTTTGGCCTTGTTGCTTTTATCTACTGTTATGGTCAGTGCCCAAGCGTACGAGGGTAAAGGAGATTTAAAACTGAATATAGGTGCGAACCTTCAAGATAATGGGAGTGGCATAATGGCAAGCTTGGATTACGGTCTGGGAGAAAATTTTTCGATTGGGGCCGCATCGACCTACCTTTTGGGGGTGAATTCTATTTTAGATGCCGATTTTAGTGATCGAATAGACCTTAAGGCGAAATTTAATGCCAATCTAGGAAGTGTATTCCAATTGGGTGATAATGTAGATATTTATCCAGGGCTCAATTTAGGGTTAAAGAACTTTGGCGGCCATTTGGGGGCTCGATATTTCTTTACCGATGGCTTTGGGGTTTTTACCGAATTACAGACTCCGATTGCAAAATACAAAACCGAAAACTTGACGGCCGCGGAAAAGCTTCATAATCAGTTCACAATCAATATCGGGGCTTCGTTCAATATACAATAGGTTTTCTGGTTATTTGACGAATTCATTTATTTTGTCATAGATCAAATGACTTTCCCATCCTCGATACAAGAGATAATTGGCTAGTTTCCTTTTTCTCTTTTGAATGTTGGGCTCTTTCAGTGTTGCCAATTTCTTATGAATTAGAGCGTCGAGGGTTTCTTGATAGGTGTTGTTATCAATTTCCTTTAGAGCCGTTGTGATTAGAAAATGCGAGATGTCGCGACGTTTTAGTTCTATTTCGATGCGTCTTTTTCCCCATTTTTTGATGTTGAATTTACCACGGACATAACTTTGGACAAAACGCTCTTCATTTAAATAGTTTTCTTTGATAAGATGGACTATGATTTGGTCAATGGCCTCAGGAATCATTCGCATTTCCCGTAACTTCGTGGCAACCTCTTTGTGACAACGCTCCTGGTACGCGCAGTAGCCTTCCATTTTTTTTGTAGCCTCAGAAAGTGTATATGCTTTGTAGTCGGTCATTGTAAGTAAAACGGGGCGAAGTGTACAATATGTTGCTGAATCATTTTTTTTATGCTGGAGCGAGATATGCCAATCTTCTTTTTACTTCTTCGTTTTCTTTTACTTCTTCGGAAATCTTATTCCTGTCTATTTCAAAAATATATTTTGAGTCGCCATCCCTAAGCAATACTATTGAATTCAAAATAAGTAAAGCTTCAGTGCCGTTTTGTGCCTGGTATAAGGCATCGGTTATCACTTGAACCGGATTTTCCGCTTTTATAATACCCAGAAATTCTGCCGCCCTAACCCTGTTAATTGGTTCAGGGTCAGTTTGAGCCACCGTTTTTGCCAGTGGTGCTAGGGTGATAGCCTCTTCTTTAAAAGTGGTACAAACGATAAGTCCCCAATAACGTTCCCATGGGTCTTCGGATTGCAGACTTATTCGTAAGGTTTTTTCGGCCTCTGTGAAATTGGTCAAGCTTAAATCGGCAATGGCCCTATATTTTTGAATATTGCTTTTGTTGGCTTGTCCGAATACAACCGGATTTTCAAAAGCATTCTCAATTAGAAAATGTTCGGGAAAGAAAGATAAATCGGGCATTTCTTCCGTCCAGTGGATTAGTTTTTGGCGCATTTCCTTTAGAATATCGGCAAATTCTGCGTCATGTGCCAAATTTTGGGTTTCATAGGGATCTGCCTCAACATCAAAGAGTTGTTCAGGTGCACGAGACTTAAAGAATTGCGATTGAATTTCGTTCAATTTACCCTTCTGATACAACTCCGACCATTCTTGATAAGCGAGCTGTTTGTATCTGTAATTGTTCATCAACCCATCAAAATTAAAAGGTTGGTAGTTTCTAATGTACTTGTATTTGCCTTTTCGAACAGCACGTACCATATCGTACTTTTCATCGAATCGGTCAGCGTAGCTATACGTTTCATTGCGACGGGCCAGATCATCGGCGTTGACGTTCTTGCCAAGAAAAGGTTTGCCGTCGATGGCATTGGGAATAGCTACACCAGCTAGATTTAGAACTGTCGGAGCAAAGTCTATAAAACTTACGAAGGCTTCTAAGGTGCTACCTATTTCGGAATCTATTAAATGTGCGTATTTGTTGGGTATATGAACCACCAAAGGAACGTGCAGCCCTGTTTCATAAATATATCCTTTGCTGCCAGGGAGTACTCCGCCATGATCTCCAAAATAAAAAATAAAGGTGTTGTCGAGCAACCCCTCTTTTTTAAGCTCTTCAACAACTTCGCCGACCTGCTTATCCATCTTAACAATGTTATCGCGGTATCGGGCGTTGGTGTAGTTGAAAAGTTCAGTGTCTGGGTGGTTGGGCTGTACGGTGAATGAATCGGAATCAGTTTCGGTCTTGGTGGCTTGCATTTGTGCAGTGTCAAAGTGTAGACTGCTTTCATGGGTGGTACCAATATTAAAAACATGAAAAAAAGGCTGCTCGCCATTTCTATTTTTCCAACTAGCCGTCTTCGAAGATTCGTCCCAAACACTGTCACTTTTAAAGAAATTGTAATCTTCTTTGCTGTTATTCGAGGTGTGATAGCCTGCCTCTCTCAAAAAGGCAGGAAACATCTGAACGTTCTCGGGCATCGGTACTTTTTGTAGTTTTCTATGATACTGGGCGCCTACCCGGGGGGCATAACAGCCTGAAATTAGGGTGGATCGGGCAACGCTGCATACCGGTGCATTGGAAAAACATTTGTTGAATAGCAAACCGCTTTCGGCCAAAGCTTTTATATTCGGTGTCGCCACACCATTGGCATCAAACAATTCCATATAGTGTTTTGAATTGTCTTCCGAGGATATCCATACAATATTGGGAGGTTGTAGGTCTTGATTACTTGTTGAAATACACGAGCCCAAAAGAGCGAAGATGGGTATAAGACAATAAAAGATAGGGTGCTTTCTGGGGTAGATGATCATTTTGTCGGGCATTGGATATCTAGTTGTGGTGAAAGCCAAATATATTAAATTGTGCGTCGACGCAGAAAAGGATAGCAGTAAATAATAAGGTTCAGTTTTGAACCTGTCATGTGATGCTTCATCTCAGTCACTCTGGACGTAAGTAACATTTGGGTATAAAAAAAGCGACTCCGTTGCCGAAGTCGCTTTTAGCATTTAATAAATTGTTTTGCCGTCTTTGTCTTTAAAACGGTATTCGAGATACGTATAGGCATCCCTAGGTTGTATTTTGACCCATTTTTTGTGCTCTAAGAACCATTTGGAGCGTATGGAGGGAAAACCCTTAGTAATATAGGCGGCAATAAACGGATGTATGTTCAAAATAATGCCATTATCCTTTTTCGGACCTTTTAAAAGCTTTTCCAAATCGGAGTTTATCTTGTCTATCAAAACAATAGGGGCTTCAACCTGTTGGCCACTGCCGTTAGGGTTTTCCTCTGTTGTTTTAATATTCATTTCGGGCCGTACCCGTTGTCTGGTAATCTGAATAAGACCAAACTTGCTCGGAGGTAGAATTTTATGTTTGGCACGGTCATCTTTCATTTCGTCTCTGAGATGGTCAAATAGCTTTCTCCTATGAGGCGCTTTAACCATGTCTATAAAATCTACTACGATGATGCCTCCCATATCGCGAAGGCGTAATTGCCGTGCAATTTCAGAAGCCGCCAAAATATTTACTTCCAAGGCGGTGTCTTCTTGATTCTTGGCCTTGTTTGAACGATTACCGCTGTTCACGTCAATAACGTGCAATGCTTCGGTGTGCTCTATAATCAGATAGGCACCTTTGCTCATTGAGGCAGTTCGGCCAAAAGAGGTTTTTATTTGCCTCTCGATTCCAAATTTTTCAAAAATTGGAACAGGGTTATTGTACAATTTTACCATGGATTCCTTGCCTGGCGCTATCTCTTGCACATAATCTTGAATTTGTGCAAATAGCGTTTCGCTATCAACGTGAATACCCGTAAAGGTATCGTTGAAAACATCCCTCAAGATAGAAGAGGCCCTATTGAGCTCGACCAATACTTTAGAGGGGGTATGCGCCCTGTACAATTTTTTACACATTGCTGACCATTTGTTCAGCAAGTTTTCCAAATCTTTATCCAGTTCAGCGACTTTTTTACCTTGGGCTACCGTTCGTATAATTACTCCGAAACCCTTTGGCTTAATACTTGTAACAAGTCTTTTTAGCCTATCTTTTTCTTCTTTGCTTCCTATCTTTTGTGAGACGGAAACACGATCTGAAAAAGGTACCATAACCAAGTAACGTCCGGCTAATGAAAGCTCCGAACTGATTCTTGGCCCTTTGGTGGAAATTGGTTCTTTTACGATTTGCACCAATAAGGATTGATTGGCTTTTATGACATCGATAATGCTGCCATTTTTATCAATATCTTTTTCAAAATGGAAATTTTTTAAGGTGTAATCCCTAAGTTTTCCTGTACTTACTCCTTTTATGAATTTTAGCATAGAGGAAAGTTGCGGACCAAGGTCATGATAATGCAGAAAAGCATCTTTTTCATAACCCACATTAACGAAGGCAGCGTTAAGGCCAGTTACGGGTTTGCGTACCTTAGCCAGAAATATGTCACCAACAGAAAAGTTGTTGTTGTCTTCTTCTTTATGCAATTCAGTGAGTTTTCCATCCTTTAACAAGGCAAAATCGACAGCATCTGAACTAGATCTTACGATTAATTCTCTATTCACCTGAATGTATTTATATCTGCCAACTAGGGCAGATAGATTAAACAATTGTCAAAACAGGTTGTATAAACCCGTCGAAATTCATTTATGAATTTCTATGTCAAAGAACGTATTAAAACGAAAAAGTAGTTTTTAAAACTACTTTTTCTTGTGTCGGTTAGCTCTCCTACGTTTTTTACGTTTGTGGGTAGCTACCTTATGTCTTTTTCTTTTCTTACCGCTCGGCATAAAGTTCTCCTTTAGTGATTATTCTTAATTTATTTAACCCGGACATTGCTCTTAACTCCTTCAACAAAAACCTTTGCAGGTTTAAATGCAGGGATATTATGGGCGGGTATTTTAATAGTGGTGTTCTTCGAAATGTTTCTTCCTGTTTTTTCAGCTCTCGTTTTAACGATAAAACTTCCAAAACCTCTGAGGTAAACATTGTCTCCGCCTTCTAATGAAGATTTTACTTCTTCCATGAATGTTTCGACCGTTGCTTGCACATCACCTTTTTCAATTCCCAGTTTGTCTGAGATTTTCGATACAATTTCCGCTTTCGTCATCTTGAATTTTAGATTTTCTGTATGTTTTTTTGGGTTGCAAATATATAAATTAAATTCAATCTTTACGGCTAAAGAACTAATTTTAAGTAGATAAACCGTTACTTTTGTTAATCACTATTCTTGTTGATGTCTTTTTCCGAAAAAATTCTCCTTTGGTATTCAACTAATAAACGCTCACTTCCATGGCGAAGTACGCGAGATCCTTACAAGATTTGGTTGTCCGAAATTATGCTACAACAGACCCGGGTTGCGCAGGGTTTGCCCTACTATTTAAAATTTAATGAAACATTTCCTGCCGTAGAACATTTGGCTAGCGCTTCTGAAGAGCAGGTCTTAAAACTCTGGCAGGGTCTCGGGTACTATTCCAGGGCCAGAAATTTACACGCTACGGCCAAAATGGTGGTAGAAGAGTATGATGGTCATTTCCCCAATACCTATAAAGAACTTTTAGAATTAAAGGGTGTTGGCGACTACACGGCCAGCGCAATCGCATCGATATGTTTTGACGAGCCCCAACCAGTTGTTGATGGCAATGTATATCGGGTTTTGGCACGTTACTTTGGTGTTGATAAGCCTATAAATAGTGCCGCTGGGATCAAATACTTCAAACAATTGGCTCGTGAGGTAATGAACCTGAAGAACATACGTGATTATAATCAGGCCATCATGGAGTTCGGCGCCATACAGTGTGCCCCAAAGAACCCCAATTGTGGGATTTGTCCATTGAATGATAGTTGCGTTGCACTTCAAAAAAACATAGTAGATTTTCTTCCTGTAAAGATTAACAAGACCAAAATAAAAAAGCGGTTTTTCAACTATTTGGTTATGATCGATTGTAAAAATCAAGTTAGATTACAGCAACGGAAGGGTAAGGGCATTTGGCAAAATTTATGGGAATTCCCGCTATTTGAGACGAAAAAGGAGAGTAATCTGAATGAAATCAGGTATCATCTTACCAATGACTTGGGAGTTGGTTCTTCTGCGGCAGTTTTATTGCATAACAAAGAACGGATTGTTCATAAATTGTCACATCAGCATCTTTATACCAAATTTTGGATTGTTAAAATTGATGCCAGATTCGAGGATGGCATTGAGTTGGCACAGCTAGATAAATTTCCTGTTCCTGTTTTAATCGCAGATTTTATAAAAACACTTAAAAATTCGTACTTTTGATATCCAATAAGTTAAGATTGAAGTATGAGTGGAACATTGAATAAAGTGATGTTGATAGGACATCTTGGGGATGAGGTCAAAATGCACTATTTTGAGGGTGGTGGCTGTATTGGCAGATTTCCAATTGCCACGAATGAAACCTATACGAATAAACAGACCGGGGAGAAAGTGACGAATACCGATTGGCATAACGTCGTTGTACGAAATAAGGGCGCCGAAATTTGTGAAAAGTATCTTAGCAAAGGCGATAAAGTATATGTAGAAGGACGGCTAAAGAACCGGCAATGGCAAGGTGAAGATGGCAACACCCGCTACTCGACAGAAGTACATGTACAAGATTTTACCTTCTTGTCTACTAAAAAGGAGAGCATGGCAAATAGCCAAAATACGGTGCAATCAAATGCGGGAAGCGCATCTGCGGGTAAGGCAAATACAAAGCCTACACAACCGGCCTCTGTAAATGAGCCCGAACCTGAAGATGACCTACCTTTCTAAAAAAACCTAAACAAAACTGTGACTGTTGGACCCTGACCCCTATAGTTTACTATTTAATTTTATTGTTTTTGACAGTGCACTTGCGCTTAAGATCGGCTTTCTAATACTACTATTAGTTTGTTCGGCACTGGTTTCTGGTGCCGAAGTGGCTTTGTTCGGTCTGTCACCGACCGATATCAATGAAATGGAAGAGGCAAAGACCTCGCGTAGCACTATCGTCGTAAAATTGTTGGAACGACCGAAGAAATTACTGGCTACCATTTTGATTGCCAATAACGGAATTAACATTGGTATAGTGTTGTTGTTCAGTATTATAGGCGATACCATTTTCTCTGGTATTGATACCCTTTTCCTCGGTTTTATCTCGGTACGGTTTCTTTTAGAAGTGGTAGTTGCCACTTTTTTGATTTTGATGTTCGGTGAAATTTTGCCCAAAGTCTATGCCAATAGAAACCGAGTCGATTTTTCTCATTTCATGGCATACCCGCTAAAAGTCTTGGATTTTATTTTCTCGCCCCTGAGCCTGCCCATGAGGTCGGGTACTATATTTTTATACAACAAATTGGGTAAGGAAAAATCCAATTTAAGTGTTGATCATCTGTCACAGGCTTTAGAACTTACCTCTGAGGGCGACACTACAAAGGAGGAACAAAAAATTCTGGAAGGCATAGTTTCCTTTGGCAATACTGATACCAAACAAGTTATGCGGCCCAGAATCGATATTTTTGCGCTTAGCGAAGAAATGAAATTTCTTGAAGTGATAACGGAAATAAAACAGAACGGATATTCTAGAATACCGGTTTTTTCTGAAAATATGGACAATGTGCTCGGCGTTCTATATGTAAAAGACCTTTTGCCGTATATTGATAGAAAGACGTTTAACTGGATGTCACTGATCCGCGATCCCTACTTTGTGCCTGAGAACAAAAAATTAGATGATCTGCTTTTAGAGTTTCAGGAAAAAAAGAACCACTTGGCTGTTGTAGTCGATGAATATGGAGGTACTTCAGGTATCGTAACCCTTGAAGATATTATTGAAGAAATAGTTGGTGATATCAGCGACGAGTTCGATGATGAGGATCTAGTGTACTCCAAACTTGATGACTTTAATTATGTTTTTGAGGGAAAAACTGCGTTGAAAGATTTTTACCGGGTTATCAAAATAGATGATGCATCGGTATTTGAAGAGAAAAAAGGGGAATCTGAAACCATAGCCGGATTCGTTCTTGAAATAGCCGGAAACTTTCCGAAAAGGGGAGATAAAGTTGCTTTTAAAGAGTATCAATTTTTAATCGAGAGCCTTGATAAAAAGCGTCTGAAACAGATTAAAGTGACCCTGCCCCATGAAGAATAAGTCAATAATTTTTATTGTATGTACAACCTTCATTTTTCTAGGTTGTAAAGAAGATACGCTCCCCAAACCTAAAGCTCAATTGCGTCTAGAATACCCTAAAGTGGAATGGAAGACACTTGAAGCAGATAAATTTGAGTTTGAATACAACACGATCGCAAGGGTTAAAGATAAGCGAGAGACATCACTTACCTTAGACTACCCCAGTATGAGGGGTTCTATATTTTTAACATATAAAAAAGTCGAAGGTAATTTGAACAAACTCTTGACGGATGCCCAGAAATTGTCATATGAACACGTTGTGAAAGCTGACGGCATTGAGGGCGATTCTTTTGTCAATGAAGAAAACAAGGTATTTGGAATGATTTATGAAATTAGTGGCAATGCGGCATCCCAGTCGCAATTTTATGTAACCGATAGTACCGAACATTTTGTTACAGGTTCGCTTTATTTTTATGCGAAACCCAATTATGATTCTATTTATCCGGCAGCGGAATACCTTCAAAGAGACATTCGAAATATTATGGAAACACTCAGGTGGAAGTAGCGCCTTGAGAGTCCATAATTCTAATTGGCCGTCTAAAAAGTTATTGGCAATAACAAGAAGTTAAAGAAATCGTGACTAAACATATTAAAATAATTAAAAGAATGGCAATTTTCATTGGCGGAGTTATTCTGTTTTTGATAGTAGGAGTAATGTTCTTTGTTAATCTAAGTCCTCAATTCGGGGGGTCGGCAACTGAGGCGCAAAAGGTAATTTACGCCCAATCTGAGCAGTATAAGAATGGAGTTTTTTCCAATATCGGAGGTGTTAAAATGAGTATGGGCTTTAATGATTATGTTAAAAGTTTAGTGGGGTTCTTCAGGCCGCAGCCCAAATCAAAGCCAAAGGGAAGTATTACCGTGCAAAAAGCAGATTCATTGAGTATTGCCCAATATAGTGGCAACACTCGTTTGATTTGGTTTGGCCACTCGACTTTTTTGTTGCAAATAAATGGAAAAAGTATATTGCTCGATCCCATGTTCGGAGAAGTTCCAGCGCCATCACCGTTACTTGGTTCGAAACGATTTAGTAAAAATCTACCCATAGAAGTTGAAAAACTTCCGAAAATTGACGCCGTAATCCTATCACATGACCACTATGACCATTTAGACTACGGAACTATTTTAAAATTGAAGGATAAAGTTGCTGTGTTCTACACCCCTTTGGGTGTTGGAGTACATCTGTCGGAATGGGGAATTGACCCGGCCCGCATTAAGGAATTGGACTGGTGGGAAGAAGCCACATTTAAGGAACTCACGTTTGCATGTACCCCTGCCCAACATTTTTCTGGAAGAGGCTTGACCGATGGGGGAAAAACCTTATGGAGTTCATGGGTAATTAAATCGGATGCGGAGAGTATTTTTTTTAGTGGGGATAGTGGGTATGGACCCCATTTTAAAGAAATCGGGAAAAAATATGGGCCTTTCGATTTTGCCATGATGGAATGTGGTCAATATAATATTTTGTGGCAAGAAATACATATGTTACCCGAAGAAACGGCCCAGGCTGGGGTTGATATAAAGGCAAGGACAATAATGCCAATCCATTGGGGTGCTTTTAAGCTTGCTATGCATGCCTGGTCAGAGCCCGTTGAGCGCCTGTCAATAAAGGCGGCTGAACTTAATATGCCCGTTGTATCGCCCAGAATCGGACAACCCATTGTTTTGGGTCAAGAGCCCATTGCCGCCGAGGAATGGTGGAACGAATTTAATTAGTTGACAACAAGGCTTCCGCATTGTCGATACTCGAATTGATGTCTCGATGTACCTTTTTTATTTTTTCTTCCTCTTCGTCAAGCCACGCCTGCTTTTCTTTTGACAAAGCTTTTCCGTTCAAAATTTCATCGGAATCAAAACGGTCGCCAAAACCTTTCATCCAATCCATCATACTTTTATTGGCGGCTTGTAGGTCTTCCCGAGCCTTTTTGTATTCCAAACCCATTGCCGTACTATCTTCCATGCTCTTGAGCTCTTTTACAAGTTTGCCGAAAACACCCATCTTGGGCATTACCTCGTCATGTATGGTCATGACCCGTTTCATTTGGTCGGAATTGTCGTTCGGCTTTTTAGTTTCTTTACATGCAATTACCGCAAATAGCAGTACTATGGCACTTAAAAATGATAGAGTACGCTTCATGTTCCACTTTTTTACAAATATAAGTGATTATGGGTTCAATGTGAATCTTTGATTTTACAGCCTGTTTAAATTTCTATCAAATGTTTTATTATACCCTTTTTGGTACGTAATTTTTTAATAATCTCATTAAATGGGCAGCTTTTATTTTTGATTGTGCTTCGTTACCAACGCAAAAAACCTTCAACTGGGCACAAAATGAATAATCTTCTTTTAAAGCCTAAAAATTAAGACGAGTTCGATCTAGATAGCTTCTAGACGGTTATGACTCTCGAACAGTCGGTTTCAAGAATTATTTATTCCATTGTTGAGGGTGGTGGTACGTATTGAGTATTCGCAATTGGGAGCTTTGCATCGATGGTTTTTTGCCATACCGTCAAATTATGTTGAAGGTCCGCTGCAATATCAGGATATTTGTCGGCCAAATTATGCTTTTCCCCTAAATCACTATTGAGGTCGTAGAGTTCGAGATGATTGTCTTCAAAATATTGAAGTAGTTTCCATTTTCCTTTTCGAATCGCACTTACTGGGGTTGTATTGGGGTAATAGTGTGGAAAATGCCAGTATAATGCATCTCGGTCCAAAGTTGAAGAAGGGTCTTTAAGTAATGGTACCATTGAAACGCCATCTATTTTTTTAATCTGGTTTCCTTCATCGGTCAATTCGATCATTTCAGAAATGGTGGGCAAGATGTCGACTGACGATATGGGGTAATTACATACTTCGCCCGATTTTGTAATTCCCGGCCATTTGATAATAAGGGGCACTCTGATACCTCCTTCGTATAGCGACCCTTTCCCTGACCTTAGCGGATAATTATTGTGTAAGTTTACACGTGAATTAACCTGACCGCCATTATCTGAATAAAAAAATATGATTGTATTTTCTTCTATGCCCGCTTTCTTGATTGCATTAAAGACTCTTCCAATATTTTTATCTAAGGATGCTATCATTGCAGCATATCCTGGATTAGTATGATAAAGATTTTCACTTTTACCAGTTAGTTTTTTCTGAAAATATTCCACTAAGTCAGGTTTTCCTTCTATCGGAACATGACAATTATAATAGGATAGATTTATAAAAAAGGGATTTTCCTTTTTAGCTTCAATAACCTCAATGGCTTTGTCAGTTAGCCGGTCGGTTAGATAGGCATTTGCATTGTTTCCGTCAATATTATCCAGACCGGGGACATATCTTATTTCTTGATCACTTTCTCTCCATCCCCTGAATGGGTACCAGTAGGTTTGTGGCATTCCCCACATAGTGCCGCCGATATTTATATCAAATCCCTGCGTTTCAGGATAATGATTTGCGTCACCCAAATGCCATTTCCCAATGTGCGCAGTAAAGTATCCTGCTTCCTTTACCATTTCTGCGATTGTAACTTCATCAAGCGGAAGGTTAGGCAATGTAGTGGGCGGTAGAAGTTTTTGTTCTGTATTAGGGATCGGTGGTCCGGCATTCTCATGCCAAGTGGTCATATTTATGCGCGCCGGACATTTTCCTGTCAAAATAGACGCTCTAGTGGGAGTACATATAGCGGCTGCACTGTATGCACTGGTAAATTTCATTCCTTCTTTTGCAAACTTGTCGATGACCGGTGTTTCATGTAGATTACTTCCATATCCGCTCAAACCCGTCCACCCCATATCATCGGCCATTATAAATATGATGTTCGGTTTTTTGATCTTGTCCGATTTCGTCTGTGCATGTACGGAAAAAGGATTGATGGTAATCGATCCGATGACTATAAAAGAATTGATTAAAAATTCTTTCATCATAAGTCAATGTTTTTTGATTTTTCGGCCAATTTTTTTAAGATTAATGTATGGTTTAAAGTTTTGGCTAAATGTGTAACAACAATATGCTATGAGTACTTGACACAGTTTTTCAACACACCCTACTCGAAATCGGCGTCTGAAACTCCCTCGTTGACCTTCATTTCCGTTACTGTAAAATCAAGTTTTTGAGGGCCTATTGTTTGTGATATCGTAAACGGGAACTGTATTCCGGAAACTTCACGATAGTCGCCATAACTTATTGTACTGGTCATTGTTTGACCTCCCATTTCTGTATTGGTTACTACTTGAGATAGCAACCCCGACTCCAGGTCGTAAAGCATTGTTTTTTCTTCCGAAACTTTAATTTTATAAGCTTTTTTGCCGTCAATGTTTTCAACACCTTCCAAAGACACATCACTATCGAGATAGTTGAGCTCGGGGAATAATATTGACTCTTCTTTTACTTTCTTGAGTTCCTCAGCGCTCATTTCTTTGCGTTGTCCCTGCATAAGCATATAGCCTTTTTCTCCGTTAAGAACCTGTAGGCTCATCGAGTTGCCGCCCATCTTTATATCTTGCATGAACTGATTTTTTGTCGTTTTTTTTATCTCAAGGTTCAATTTCATGCCTTGCATTTCGGCCTCGGCGAGCAATGCGTACGACTCAATCCCTTCCAATTTTTCTTTTCCCCCTATCACTTCTATGTACTTGTTCAGTACATCGTTTACAACGATACCCTCGGGTATTTCAGACTCATAATTTGGCTTGTCTACTGGATTGGCATATTTGTCAAAATACTTGACCTGCAAAGGTTTGCCGTTAAAAGTGATGGCCTCAACATTTTCGACTACGTCACTACCTTTTCCAGTGACAACAACTCGCGCGTTGTCCACCGTGAGGTGTTTTTTCGCTGCTCGGTGAACATCTTCAATGGTGATGGCATTGATTCGTTCCAGATACGTTTTGTAAAAGTCTTTGGGTAGGTCTTCCGTTTCCATATTGATGGCATATCGGGCCATAGTTTCGGGCTGTTCCAAAGCCAATACGAAACTACCGATGTAAGTGGCCTTGGCATTTTTTAATTCTTCTTCAGAAACGGGTTCTTTTATGATTTTGTCGATCTCGCTCAAAATTTCTACAATAGTACTATCGGTTACGGCATTACGAACACTTGCCGAGGCACTAAAACTAGCAGGCGCATATTTGTCGTTACCAATACCGGAATAAGCTCCGTAGGTATATGCCTTGTCCTCCCTGAGATTTTGAAAAAGTCTTCCTTGTGCGCCACCTCCCAAAATGCGGTTTGCCATAAGGGCTGAAAGATAGTCTTCATCTGCCATTTTTAGGTTTACCAAGTTTTCGACCACCACTTCCGATTGTACGGCATTGGGCACATCGACAAAATTGATTTGGGTGTATAATGCGTTTGACGGTCTAGAAAACTGAAATGATGGCGGTGCGGCCTTTGTCCAAGGGGTGAAATGGGTTTCGACCATTTCCTTTGTGTCCTCAAAATTGACATCTCCTATAATTACCAAATAGGCATTGGCCGGAACGAAATAATCGGTATAGAATTGGTTGACATCCTTCAAGGTAACGTTATTGACGCTTTGTTCGGTCACAAACTCGCCGTATGGGTGGTCTTTTCCATAGGCAAGTGAGCTTTGCACCCTGTTGGAAATTGCAGAAACGTCTTTTTCCTGACTTTTTAGATTGGTGAGTAATTTGGCCTTTTCCTTGTCGAATTCTGCTTCGGTGAAATTAGGGTTCAGTGCGGCATCTACCATGAGCTCAAAAATTCTGGGAAAATACTTGCTGAGTGAATTGGCGAAAGCGCTCTGTGAACCAAAATTTATACTAGCGCCCAAATAATCGACCTCCTCATTAAAATCTTCCATCGAGATTGATTTTGAGCCTTTGCCCAACAAGCTTGCTGTCAAGCTCGATACACCTGCTTTGCTGCCCTCCAATATGGGTGGATTGTCTATCAATAATTGAACCGATACCCGAGGCAATTTGTGGTCTTCTACCACCATAACCTTCAGGCCATTCAGCATCTCGAAGCGTTGGGGGTCTTTCAAGTTGATTTCGGGGGCTGGCCCTGGTTTCGGAGCTTGGCTACGATCTATCTGGGCATGTAATGACATGCCGAAAAATATAATGGTTACTATGAGAACTATATGTTTTTTCATCTGTTTTTGTTTTCTCCAGTTACTTGCCGGTAGATTCCCCTGGTAAATATTGTAGTTCTACGCGCTGGTTAGGATTGAGGTATTTGTTGGCTACATTCTTAATTTCTTCTCTGGTAATCGACCTGTATATTTCGATTTCAGAGTTTATTAAATCTGTATTGTCATAGAGAAGATAGTTCCGCGCTAATGAATTGGCAATACCCGCTATACTGCTGTTTGAATTCACAAATTGATTTTCGAATTTATTCTGAATTTTTTGGTAATCTTTTTCCGAAATCAAATCGGTTTGAAGCTTCACGATTTCTTCGTCGATTTCGTTTAAAAGGTCGTTTAACGAGTTCTCGCCCAACGGTAGTGCTCCAATAACGTACGACCCATAATCTTCTTGACTGATATTGAAGGCAAAGACCTGGACGGCCTTTTTTTCTTCATCTACTAGTTTTTTGTAGAGCTTTGAACTTTTTCCGCTACTCAAATAGGTGGAAATCATATCAAGTATATACGCTTCCCTATCTGTGTTTTTGGGAGTTCTGTATCCAGCGAAAATTGCAGGTATTTGAATATTGGGGTCTTTGTAACTGGCTTTGATCGTTTGTGCTATGGGTTCTTCAATAAATGTTTTGCGTTGAACCTCTTCCCCCCTAGGAATGGGTCCGAAATAATCTTCGACCATTTTTTTAGTGGCTTCAATTTCAATGTCGCCGGCCACGACCAGAACCGCATTGTTCGGAACATAGTATGTTTTGTTGAAATTCTTGAAGTCTTCGAGACTGGCGCTGGCCAAATGTTCCAATGAGCCAATCGTTTGCCAACGATAGGGGTGTTTTTTATACAAATTGATACCCATTTGTTCTTGCCAGCGACCGTAGGGTGCATTGTCGTAGCGCATACGGCGTTCTTCCTGCACTACTTCTTTTTGGGTGTCGACTCCTATTTGATTGATGATCGGGTGCATTAAACGTTCCGATTCGAGCCACAGGCCTAGTTTTAAATTGTTCGAAGGAAAGACTTCGTAATAATAGGTGCGGTCTTGCGTGGTATTTGCATTGTTCTGTCCACCGTTGGAAGACACGATTTTAAACCACTCACCGCGTTCAATGTTCGCCGTACCTTCAAAGAGTAAGTGTTCGAAGAAATGGGCAAAACCTGTTTTGTTCTCATTTTCGTCTTTGGCTCCTACATGGTACATTACCGAAGTAGTGACTACGGGAGCACTGTTATCTTGGTGCAATATTACATGCAGTCCGTTGTCAAGATTATATTCTTGATAGGCAACTTCCTGTGCCATGGAGATAGTCGCCAGTAGCATCAAACAAGTCGTCAGTAGTAAATTTGCCTTCATTTTTAGGATAGTGTTTAGTTCGTGCACTCTGTTGGTAGTCGATAATGGTAGTTCGTTACAACGAATATAATTTTTTTTTGATGTGTGGGATAGAAGGCAGGGCGCTTTAACACGATTTTGTACTGTTAATTTGTAAATTTTATGTAATTTGAAGGTGTCAATTTGAAAACCGGAATAAATGAAACAATTTGCGCTTCCTATTCGTTTTGGGATAGCCACGAGCGGCTGCCTTATTGCATATTTTTTGATTCTTTCGCTCTTTAAGCTACATACCAACGTGTTCTATAGCCTGTTTAATGCTATAATCACGGGGTTTGGTATTTATGAGGCTATCAAGTATTTGAGGTTGAGAGATCCGAGTTTTGACTACGGAAAGGGATTTGTCGCCGGTTTGGTAACAGGAGGCGTGGCAACGCTTATTTTCACCTTGTTTTTTGCTTTATATTCTACGGAGTTGAATACCAGTTTTTTGAACGAACTTTCCACAGTTTGGGCCAAAGATTATGAAGGTTTTGAGGGTATCGTCTTCGTAACTGTGGCCATTATGGGTTTTGCAACTACTTTAGTATTGACCCTGTCTTTTATGCAACTCTTCAAATCAAGTAACAACCTAAAGAAGCGATCCGTTTAAAAACTCGATAAAATCACTTGTACATTTGATATTTAGCAGTATATTTGCATCCGCTTATTGAAAAATAATAGGTGATAATATAACTAATTATACACGCTATGTATGCAATTGTAGAGATGGCAGGGCAGCAATTTAAAGTTGCGAAAGACCAAAAAGTGTATGTTCACCGTTTACAGACGGAAGAAGGTAAAAAGGTAACTTTTGACAATGTACTTCTTTTAGATGACGGAACGAACATTACCATTGGCGCCCCAGCTATAGACGGAGCCGCAGTTGAGGCTAAAGTCATTAAGCACCTCAAAGGTGACAAAGTAATCGTCTTTAAAAAGAAAAGACGAAAAGGATACAGTAAGAAAAACGGACATCGTCAATCATTGACCGAAATCGTAATCGAAAGTATTGTAGCCAAAGGAGCTAAAAAGGCCGAGCCTAAAAAAGAGTCCAAACCATCTAATAAAAAGGCCGACGGTAAAGCGGCACCGGTAGAAGTGTCGGTTGCATCGAAACCTAAAGCTGAGAAGGCGGCGCCTAAAAAAGCAGCTGACAAAGGTGACGATTTGAAAAAAATCGAAGGAATCGGACCAAAAGCGGCCGAAGCCCTGACCAACGCCGGTATCGGAACCTACGCCAAGTTGGCAAAAGCGGAACCGGATAATATCAAAGAGATATTGACCGAAGCAAGTTCGAGAATGGCGCATTTAGATCCAGGAACATGGCCACAACAGGCAGAATTGGCTGCTGATGGCAAGTGGGACGAATTAAAGAAATTACAAGACGAATTGAACGGAGGAAAGTAAGACTACTTTTCCAAGTAACTTATTAAAATTTTAGAAGATGGCACATAAAAAAGGTGTAGGTAGTTCTAAGAACGGTAGGGAGTCGGAATCGAAGCGTTTGGGCGTTAAGATTTTCGGTGGTCAGGCCGCAATAGCCGGAAACATTATCGTTAGACAAAGGGGCACTAGGCATAACCCAGGTGAAAACGTATATGCGGGTAAAGATCATACATTGCACGCCCGTGTTGATGGACTCGTAAAATTTGAAAAGAAAGCAGGTGGAAAGTCGTACGTTTCCATAGAGCCTTTCGAGGCTTAGTAAAATTTTCTTTACATAGTAGATAATGAAAACCCTTTTTGGAAACGGAAAGGGTTTTTTCGTGCCTTTTTGGCTTGTAACGGCGTATATAACTGTGGATTTTTAAGCAAGGGAAAAGATTTTTTCTTATATTTAATACCTCCATTTTTTCATTGAGGACTTAAAAAAATAATTCCCCACTCTTATTCATTATCTCTGTGGTGTTCCCCGAAGAACTTGCGATGGCTTAATATAGTTTAGTGCAACTCGATTAAATGAAAGAATATGGCCAAGATTGAAATTAAAGGTACACCAGAAAAGTTGGAAAGAATTGCCATCTTTTTAAAGGCTAATAGCATTCCTCATGTCATAATTGACGATTACGGAAACCATTCAAAGGAGGATTCGGACAAGTATCGGGAGCTTATGATGAAATTCAATCATTTTAGTTCGAACGACGAATGACTTTGGAATTTGGTTTGGTGACAGAACGACTCCTAAATTCTTGGGGCCGTA
>CBDULZ010000027.1:0-53047 GCA_965368185.1 uncultured Kriegella sp. | reverse complement strand
ATTTCACTTCGCAGTTTCTCATTTTTGATCTGAACTATTTTCTTTTGCGTCTTTAGCTTTTTACGCTTTAGCCTTTTTCTGTTTTCCTTCACCAACAAATCTTGCTGTTTCTTGTAATACCTTTTATATAATTTATGAATCAGCGCGGTAATGAGGCCGAGCGCAATAACATAACCAAAAATGGCCAGATTTGATATATACCAAGGCCTTGTGATCTCAAACTCAAAAGAAGCCGTATTGTCCGTGAGGGTATTTCCCGCCTTTGCCCGTACCTTAAATGTATAATCGCCGTAGGGCAAATTTTTGAACGATACTTCGGGCACCGTTGACCAATTGCTCCATTCATCATAAATTCCGTCCAATCGATATTGGTAATACACCTCGGTAAATTTATCGAACTCGGGAACACTGAAACCGAAGTTCAAATTGTTCTCTGTATAGTTGAACATGTGATTGCCACCGACTTTTGCCGCTATTTTCGGAGCATCATAAAACTCTTTTGAGACCGAATGTATTGAGATGTGGTATTCCTGCGTCTTTAGTTTTTTCAAATTCAGGGTAACATACCCATTAGAAATACCTATTAGGTATAATTCATCTTTCAAATGGGTTATGGATTCGAACCCAAATACCCCCATGCTATTTCTAAAAGATTTTGGTATCGGAATTCTATTTGCCACTAGTTCGTTATTGAACTGTCCGGGTGCCAGATATATAATGTTGCTATCGGTAAACCCCCAAAGTTTTCCCGTATCGTCATTCGGGGTAAGCACCCCTATTATATTTTCATCACCACTAAATAGTTTATCGGTTAAAAGATGATCAGAAATGAAATCTTGCTTTTGATTGTCGAATTTAAAAACTCCATTGACCGTTGTATATAATATTTCGTCATTAAATTTAATCAAACTCGATCCCGTACCTTTTGATTCTTTCTTTTTAAGTGTCAATACCTTCATAAAATCGGTATCGATTTTTAAATCGAAAATGCCCTTGTATTCATGGTTCACAAGAATATGGCGTATATCTACAAACTCAAAAAACCTGCTAGAGCTATCAAAACCTTCTATTTTATTGCGGAATTTCCATTGGCCGTTTGTTCGCTCAAGAATACTCAAACCCTTATAATTTCCTTGGAGCAATAAATTATTGTTAGATTCAATCTGCTGAATATCCCATGTTCCCGGCAGGTCCGAAATTTGTGCTGCCCCGTCTTCGTTTATTACAAAAGTTCCAGAATTATGCCCACAAAAAAGTGTGCCATCGATTTCTTTTAACATCCATACCTGCCCTTCAGTATTCTTAACAAGCCTATAATCACTTTCTTCATTTTCTCTTTTGACGAACAAGCCCTGATTTGTTCCTAAATACTTAAAACCATTGAACAAAGTTGAAGCGTAAACAACACCTATTCTTCCGACTTGATCAATATACTCTTTAAAGTGTGACTCTAGGTTTATTACACTGAGTCCGTTGTCTAAACCTAGCCAAAGATTATGGTCGACATCTTGAAAAAGGGATAGGACCGTATTATTGTTCAGGCCTTTTTCTTGATTAATTTGCGCCGCAATATTTCCGTCTTTGTCAATATGATAAATTCCGTTTGAAATCGTTCCTAAAACAAATGAACCATCGTTTAATTGAATACTGCTATATATCTTTACCGATGCTAACTCATCGTCTGCCGCGATAGTCCATCTGCGAAGACCACTGGCATCCAAAAAATAAAACTCCCCTTGTTCGGTCACTATTAAAGTGCTTTCCTGTTTAGAAAAAGCCCCGACTACAATATCGTTCTTCAAGATGGAATTATCAGAGACCAATACAGACTTCCCATTTTCAATGGTAAAAACCCCCTCGTTGATTTTTTGAAAGTACATACGATTTCCAACCTTGAGAATCTCGGTCCGCGTGGTTTTGGCATCGAGCATTTCGAAAGATTCATCGATTGTATTGTAAATGTATATGCGATCTAAAGATTGAAATACCACCCAATCCTTGAATTCCGATATATTCCAAAAGTGTTCATCCTCTACAAGCTGATTCTCAAGTTTTGAGGATACGGAATAGTATGCCAGGCTACCGAATTCGTCCTTTTCCCAAAAACCGAATTCCATATAACTGCCTGTATAGATACGTGAGCCTATTACCTTGACACTTCTGAGATATGTTCCGTTAGGAGAAGGGTATAATTTCCAATTTGTTCCATTGAACTCAAGTAAACCACCATTGTTCGCCACATAAATGTGTTTGTCATCGGATTGGGAAACCGACCAATTTTGGTTTTCCGCCCCATAATCGATCGGGCTATAATTTTGAATAGGAGGCAGCTCTTGGGAAAGAAGCCCAATTGAAAATAAAAGAAATAACAGATTTAAAGGTTTCCTGACCATTTAATATCAAATCATATACTACTAGTAGTACTAAATATAATATTTATATTATGATTTACAGATTTAGACCCTTCAGGGCCGGTTATAGCCTATGTTTAGATTTTATCAATATTAGTTTCTTAGACTATCTTATAGTAAAGTGTTACTTCATTTCATAGCGAACCAGATATACAACTCCTTTTTTGCCCTTCATTGCTATCCCCCATCCGGGAATTTTATTGGCAGTGTTCCCATCCTCCAGATGTGGACGATATAGGCCTGGAGCCATTGGAATATCGGTTAGATTTTCTTGGGTTGGAGAAAAATTTATTCCATCATTGGCCCAATGAATGGATTTGCTCAGCGATGCCAATGATGCAATCCCCCCTTTTTCGTTCCAGACCATTACTTCATGTCCCTTATCTATCAAAGGTTCGGGGTGCTTTTTATATGGCCCCTCAGGTTGGTCAGCTATTGCGACTCCCATTTTTGTCAGCCCGGGCCCTTTTTTTCCATGAACAATAGAGCGACCCTTGTAGTACAACCAAATTTTACTATCCTTTACCATCAAAGCCGCATCATCAATCCGGTAACTATCAAAATCCTCGGGCACCTGGCTAACTTGTAAAACTGGATTGTTTTTGACCCTTACAAAAGGGCCCTCCGGACTATCCGCTACTGCCAACCCTATGGCGGTAAAGTCGGTTTCCGAATTATTCTCGAACTCTTTTTTGGCGTTGCCGGGAGTAGGTTTCACGCCTGTATAGTACAAATAATATTTTCCTTTATGGGCTAAGATATTTGGTGTAAAAACAGAATGGCTGTCAAATTCACCTTCGGCTCCCAAACCAAGGGCCACACCCTGTTCTTGCCAAGTATGTCCTTCATCTTTGGAGGTAGCATACCAAATTGTTGCCCAATATCCAGGAGTTACTGGGCTGTCCATTCGAGAATACCAAACATAGTAGGTATCGCCCACTTTGATAATATCGCTATTGTCTCGCCTGTTATAAAGGCTATCGATTCCAATACCCGTTATCTCTTGATAGGAAAATGTGGTGGCCGGTGTATCGGATTGACTCGCAACATCTACTACTTCTTTTGGTTTCTCCTCGCTTTTAGACCTACAGCTTGCCAAAAAAAATAGCGCTATTCCCATACATGCAATTAAGACGTGCAGGCAGTTTTTTGTTGATATTTTCATTTGATTTCTTATTTATTACTAAATGATTTATGTTTAAAATGGCAGCAAATTCACCTTAGGAAGCGGCACTTTTATTGTTTTTTGCGACGCGGATGGAGTTCCCCCTACAATCGGGGAACAATTTCGCAATTTCTATCCGCAATATTATTCGCTTCCTTTAAATCGTTTTCACGGTTGTAGCGTTCTACTTTGCCATCGTTTAAATACTAGATAAGCTTCCATTCGTACTTTTCGATTAGGGAAAAGAGCGGATTTTATTTGTACTTGCCAATTGCAAAAAAAACCTACTTCTTTAAAAAACCACATCATTTTCGGCATTGGTCTCTTTTAGTTAAAAGCCTTTTTAATTTCTGCGATGGAAACCCCGAATACTTGTTTTACAATAGGGTTCAATATGTTTTCATCTCCCTCAATATGACAAGTCAACTGTATATGTGTCCCACTTTCACCAGGCTTTAAAGCCAACGCCGGCGACGATGTTTCCAGTTCGTAAAAAGGTCCGAGCGGTTTTTCTCCCGGTTTGGGGGGGCCATCATTGTATAGGTTGATAACATCTCCCTCGTAGGGTTTTTCCTGAATCTCCCACATGGAATTGACATAATCGCTTACATTAGTCGGCTTATTATATTTTACGATTGTCAAAATACCATTTTCAGAATCGTAGGAACCCGCTATATTTCTAGCGCGTATTGGGGACAACCCTATTTTACTGCGGTATTCCCCATCTCCCTTAAAATAGATGACCTGTTCTTTGACCACTAAACGTTCTGAGGGGACTTTGCCAAAATAAGTATCATTAACCACCTTTCCCAACTCCGACATATCTCCCGAAACATAGGGAATTAACATTGTAGTATGGGGAGAAGGGTTGAACATACCCAATAACCAAATAGAGAGCAATCCCGTCTCTTTTTTCCATTCCGACTGCCCTGTATTGGTAAGTGTATTTGTGGTCTCGTAGGCAACGGCCTTGATTGCCTCAGGAAGTGAAGCCAAACCTAACTCTTTTTTAATATCTTCCCTAGAGCAGATGGCAATTTCACGCTGAATACCCAGATCAAATTGAAACCCGGAATAATTTATCAAGGAAGCCTTTTTGGTAAATACCGCTTTGTCAGAAGAAATACTTTTTACCTCAAAAGGTTCCAAATCGATAAGTCTGGGCGTATACCAATCATCCAATGTGAAATCAGCGCCCTTTTTAAAAAAAATAGAATATTGTCCGCCTTCGGGCCCTAACCAAAAGCGTTCTTCCCCTCCAAATACATTGATATGCTCTAAGGTATCCCTTGATTCGAACAACTTTCTATTGATCCAACCGTAACTTCTTCCATTTGGTCCAAAGGCACTACTGGTCATTACCCTACCTTGTAATGCCGCCGAGACTGCTACTTTTGATTTATTTGATGCACCTGACAGTTGGATCAAATCTATGTAGTTCTCCATAAATGTAACATCATCCGCATAAGTAACGGTGTTTTCATTTTCTTCATTACCATGAGGTGCCTCTAAGGAACTATTTACTTTATCGGATTTCTTTTTAAAATCACAGGATACTGTTATTAAAATAGTACATAGAAGGAATACAACTTTCTGGATGGCTAGTGATTGTTTTTGTTTCATCTATTAAAATTTACTGTTATTATCGGTCAGATATAGTTCGTCATTGGACATATCGGTCGGTACCAAAAATTGATATGGCTCATTTCATAAATCACGATTATTTTTTAGGCATGATTTGCCCTTTGGGCTTATAAGTTCTTAAAACAGCATCCATTTCTTTTGCCACTTTAGGAAACTGGGTGTACACATTGGTAGTTTGATATTTGTCCTCCTCCAAATTATAAAGTTGTGCCGCAGGAGCATCTTCCTTTATTTGCCCGTTCTCTAAATCGCTATTCGTGCCTCCTACAAAAGCTACGGCAGAAGCTCCGCCCCAAGCGTGATGTTGTGGTTTGGAACCTCTAAATCCGCCGCTGCCCTGTGCTGGGATATACATCCATTTTCCTTTCCGCAGGGATAAATGGGTAGGTTTACTTGCGGCCAAAAGCAATTCTTTTCTAATAGGTTCTTCTGGATTATCTACCAAAGCCGGTAAAACGTTTACACTGTCCGAACCCTCTAAACTATTAGGATCTTGACCTGTAATTGTCATAAAGGTAGCCAACATATCCACATTACAGATCAACTGATCGGACACACTGCCCGCTTCAATTTTCCCTGGCCACTTGGCGATGAAGGGAACCCGGTGGCCACCTTCCCACACCCCGAACTTAAAGCCCAAGAGGTCTCCGTTTATTTTATGTCCTGCCCTTACGGCATTACGCCCCCCTAAATTTAGCATTGCACCGTTATCACTGGTAAAGATTACTAAAGTATTTTCGGCAACTCCTTGTTTTTCCAAGGTTGAAGTTACTTGCCCCACCATCCAATCAAGTTCTTGAATAAAATCCCCATAAAGCTCGGCATCACTTTTTCCTTGAAAATTAGTGCCCGGTGTAAAAGGATGATGAATATGGGTGGTGGCCAAGTACAAAAAGAAAGGGTTTTGCTTTTCATTGGTTGTTTTCTCTGTAATCCAATCCACAGCCTTTCCTGCCAAAACTGTTCCCACCGTATAATCGTTGTACAACTTATGGGCTTTTACAGCACCTTTAAACATATTGGCCGTTCGTTGTGAAGCTTCTGGCGGTATTGGTGTTATCGGAGTAACCTCGTTCTCCTTTCCTCTACCTACATACACCAAAGGGTCGTTTGGATCCTCTCCCACCACACGATCATTTTCTACATACACATAAGGCGGCGCACTGTTTACCACCGGAATACCGTAGTAATAATCGAACCCTAAATCGTTGGGTCCAGGCCGCAATGGTTTATTCCAAGTGTTTTCGCCCTTACCAAATCCCAAATGCCATTTTCCCAAGGCAGCTGTTGCATAACCACCGTTTTTAAACACATCGGCAATTGTCAATTGTTCCGGGTTTATCAATAATTCTGAAGTAACGGGTGCAGGCCCCCAAATGCCTTTTCCCTTATTACCACGAACAGGATATTGCCCGGTAAGCAAAGCATAACGGGAGGGTGTACATACTGCCGATGCAGAATGGGCATCGGTAAATATTCTTCCTTCGCTTGCCAATTTGTCTATATTGGGGGTTTTTACTTTTGTGGCGCCATAGCAGCCAACATCACCATAGCCTAAATCGTCTACTAAAATATAAACGACATTAGGTTTTTCTTGAGCTTGGATTTTCAATGTACTATTTATAAAAAGTAAACAAACAATTATTTTTATTGTTAGTGATACTCCTCGTTTCAATTTCATACTCTTTGATTTAAATTTTCTCTTGAATATTTTCAAATGGAGGTACACGTTGGTCTGTTCCTATAACATCTATATCTCCCAATTCTTTTCTAACCCTTTCCGCTTCTTTTAACAACTCCTCTACTATTTCTGGATGGTTATGAGAAATATCGGTTAACTCCCCCATATCTAAATTTAGATCAAACAATAAGGGACGTTTTAATGCAATCAAGCCTCTACACCCAATATTCTTTAAGTTTTTTCCTCCAAAAGGGTTTTCATTCTTGTTTTTAGACCAAAAGGGTTGGTCGTCTGAAGTTCTTGGCAAATGCAATTTCCATTGTCCTTTTCTTATGGCTTGTAAATTGATTCCATTGTAATAGTACACGAATTTATGCGGAGATACTCCTTTTCCAGTTTTTAAGATAGATGTGATGTTTTTTCCATCGATTACCCTGTCTTTTGGAATTTCCGCTCCAGCCAAAGAGGCTAAAGTTGGCAATAAATCCATCGATGATAAAAACGTGTCGTTCACCCCTGTTACAAATTTTCCTTTCCATTTGATAATGGCTGGAATACGAAAACCACCTTCCATAGTGGTATATTTCCCTCCATTTAAAGGGCCTGCAGATCCGCCGAAATGACAAATAGCAGGTCCGTTATCCGACAAGAAAATGACGATGGTATTTTCGTCTAATTTTTTATCAGAAAGTGCTTGGGCCAATCGACCTACATGATAATCCAATTCCTGAACATAATCACCGTATAAACTTCCTTTTGAAGTTCCAATAAACTCCTTATTGGGTTTGATAGGAGAATGCACCGAATGGTAAGCTAGATACAAGAAGAAAGGATTTTCTTTATTTTCTTCCATGTATTCGATGGCTTTATTTGTATAATCACCTATTAGTGTTTCAAAAGCCACATTTTTCTTTATTACTTCTCTACCGCTATAAACATCATCTAAGTCAGGATGACTCGTATGCCAATTGGATTGCAAACCATAGAAATGTTGAAATCCATGATCTATTGGTTGCGACCCCTCGATAAACCCCAAATGCCATTTTCCAATGGCCATGGTAGCATAATCTTGTTTCGAAAGTAAATCGGCAATGGTAATTTCATCGGGATGTAAACCGTAATCTTTATGTTTATCGATTTTCCCCTGAGCCACGGGAAATCCGTTGCGCATAGGGTACCGCCCTGTTAGAAGCGCCGCCCTTGACGGGCTACAAACAGATGATGCTACCTGAAAATCGGTAAACCTCATTCCTTCACTCGCTAATTGGTCAATATTTGGCGTATCTACGTCTTGAGCCCCGTAACAGCTTAAATCGCCATAGCCTAAATCATCGGCAAAAAGGATGATAATATTAGGTTTATTAGTTTCTATCTTCTGTGCATCGGTATGATTGACCCATAACCCAAAAAAAGCCCATAATGCCAATCCAATAATCTGTTTCATGCTCTTTTAATTAGATCCTTTTATGGGAATAATATCATTTGGTGTAAAGTAGGGCTCTTTACCCAAGGGGCCGGCATTTAAACCTCTTGCTCCCAAATGGCCTATATCCTCCTTGGCCCAATCCAATAGTTTCGTCAATTCCGTAACAACCTCCATATTTTCGGCAGAAACATCGGTGGTCTCCCCTATGTCGTTTTCCAAATCGTACAACATGTGTTTTGAAAACAATACGCGATCTTCGGGTGCAGAGTGTATAGGCCATTTCCTATAAACAATAGAGGTGGAATCTGGGCTGTGTGGCAAATGTAATTTCCATTTGCCTTTTCGTACAGCTCTCAATATATGGTGCTGATAATAGAAAAATGGTCTTTCCAACTCTGTTGATTTTCCATGAATAATAGCTGAAATATCCAAGCCATCTATCACTCTATCCTTGGGAATTGATGCTCCTGCAATTTGGGCCAATGTGGGTAACAAATCGATGGTAGCCGTTACCAAGTCCGAAGTTTTTCCTGCCGGTACTTTTCCCGGTGCCCTAATAATACATGGCACCCTAAGTCCGCCTTCCCAGGCTGAAGTCTTTGCTCCCCGTAGGGGTTCGGCGTTTCCTCCATGCTCCTTTTTAATCCACCAAGGGCCGTTGTCACTTGTAAAGATCACATAAGTGTTGTCATCAAGTCCGGTTTCCTTTAGCTTGGCCAAAATCCGCCCCACATTAAAATCTATTTCTTCGATAACATCGCCATATAGGCCAGCTTCCGACTTCCCTTTAAACGCATCTGAAACTGCCAATTTGGTGTGGGGCATGGTATGTGCGAGATATAAGAAAAAAGGCTGTTCACTATTTTTTTCAATAAAGTCTATAGCTTCGTCCGTATACCTTTTGGTAAGCGTAGACATATCAGCATTCTTCTCAACCAGCTGATTGCTTCTCAATAAATGAACTCTTGAATCGTTACTTGCGGGTGTAAAAAAACACGTATCAAATCCTTGATGCATTGGCAGAAGATCGGGATTGAACTGCTCCGGATTATGCCCGGCAAGGTCCCATTTTCCAATCATACCCGTTTTATAGCCAACAGGTCTTAGGACCTCTGCAATAGTAATTTCACTTAACGATAGTTTGGGATGTGGCGCGTCTCCATTGTCGTTTCGGGCATTGCGCATAGGGTAACAACCCGTCATTAATGCCGCTCGCGATGGCCCACAAACTGTTTGGGCATAAAAGTTGGTAAACTTCATCCCCTCGGCCGCCATTTTATCCAAGTTTGGCGTCTTGATGTTAGACGAACCAAAACAGCCCACATCGCTGTAACCCTGGTCATCGGTAAAGATGATAATGAAGTTTGGCTTATTGGCAGGGTCTTGCTTTTTCTGCATACAGGCCATTGACAACAATGACAAAAAAATAGTAGTTAATTGTTTCATTGTTATTTTATTTCAAATTAGATAGATCTAATGCGATTTGAAAACACGTTCATTATGTTATACTTTTTATCTTAATTTTTAATCAGAGGCTTGGGATTTTCGACATAGGCGGCAGGGCGGGTATTCATTAAAATGTCCTCCTGAAAAACTATTACATGAGCCAGAAGTTGATCAACAATTTGGCGATTTCCCTCCAAAACATTTGTGGATTCTGAAATGTCGTGTTCAAGATCATAAAGAGCAACTGGTTTATCTCCGTCAACATGAAGTTTCCATTTACCGGATCTTACGGCCGTCAAAATATTTCCCTTGTGATAGAAAAATGCCCGGTGCGGACTTTTCCCAGTACCGCTTAATACGGACATAATATCCTTTCCGTCAAGTATGCGGCCCTCCGGGAGTGCTGCCCCTGCTAATTTTGCAAAGGTGGGCATTAGATCCATGGTCGTCATAAGCTCATGGTTCACTTGTCCAGGTGGAATTTTTCCAGGCCACCGGACTACGGTAGGCATGCGCATACCGCCTTCAAATGTACTGCCTTTTTTACCCCTCAGTGGTGTAGCCAATCCTTTTGAAGGGCCATTGTCCGAAGTGAAAATTACAAGCGTATTCTCGTCAAGACCATGTTTTTTTAAAGCACCCAGAATTTGTCCTACCGACCAATCGATTTCGCTGATGGCATTGGTATAAATTTTATCGCGCGTTTTGTAATCAACACCATTATTTTCCTTTTTCAGTGCTTCTTTTATCTCATCCGGCACTCCATCCATAAAAGGCGGGGAAACATGAATGGGACGATGGGGGATTGGATGTGGCACGTATAGAAAAAATGGTCCACCTTTGTTTTCTTCTATAAAACCTACTGCACGTTCTGTAATGCGCCGGGTCAGATAATCCGCATCGGGATCCATTTCAATAACCCTTTCCCCTTCCAATAATGGCAGGGAAGGGAAGTTGTATTTCTTTTGATTTGTATGGTAAGGATGAATATCATGGCTATAAGGAAGACCAAAAAACTCATCGAATCCCTGACGGGTGGGCAAGAATTCTGGTTGATCGCCTAAATGCCATTTCCCGAACATTCCGGTTTTGTACCCTGCGGATTTTAGTACCTCGGCTATAGTAACTTCATCAGGATTAAGTCCCTTGGAATCAGCAGCAAGAAGTACCGGAAAGTCAACACCTACCGCCATGTCTACACGCGCAGGATAAGACCCGGTCATCAATGCTGCACGGGAAGGTGTGCAAAGTGGGGCCGCTACGTAGAAACTGGTGAGTCTGGCACCATCCTCTGCCATTCTATCGATTTGGGGTGTTTTGACATGTCCGCCCCCAAAACAGCTTAAATCGGCATACCCTTGGTCATCGGTAAATATGATGACAAAATTGGGCCTTTCTTTATTAGAGGATGGTAACAAAGAATTTTCCGTACCCTGTTTAAAGGGCAGGGCTGTACCTTTTTCTTTCTGGCCCCATACATTGGAAATTGCCAGAAAAAATAAAAAACTACTCATTACAATAATTTTCGCCCTCATTTTCTTATTTAATAGGTCTTATCCACATACAATGCCCCCCGCCTGGCGCCATCACGGCCTTAATAACATCTCCCTTTTTAACTTTGCCGTTCCTAATCTGGTAAACTTCTGGATTTGTACTACCATGGGTTTCATTGGTGTCTTCATAGAAAGTGATATCGTATTCCTGATCGGCAACCAAAAAGTCGAGATCAATGTCAAGAGTCCCTCCTTGCTGGTTATACGCACTGCCGATAAACCATTCTTTACCGTGGCGCCTTGCCGTTGTAATGTATTCCCCTATTTTGGAATGCAAGATCTGGCTTTCGTCCCATTTCCCAACGGGCAGTTTTTGAATAAACTCGAATAGATCTGCCTTGGCTTCATATGCTTCCGGGGCATCTGGGATACAGACCAAACCACTAAATATAATCAATGTTCGTGCGGCTTCGGAGGTTACGGTTGAAAAATAAGAATTTATTTCCCGTGGGCCTTTTTGACGAAGTCCACTGTTGATCCCCGTTAGATCAAAATTGCCATTGTTCATATCCAAAGGACCGGTAATGGCGTTTATCAGTGCCATTTTTATGAACGACTCAGGGGTATATGCCCTACGTGAATCTTGCTGGGCATGACAGTACTCCCGGGTTATGGCATTAGGGTAGGTACGACTTATACCCGTAAAGGGTACCGGACCGTCATGGAAGTCTATCAGCAACTCACTTGCCGCACTTTTCTTTATGGCCTCCCTGGTAAAATCAACGTTGCTGCCCATAAAACCGTATTTAATTCCTTTCATTCCCAAAGACTGGTAGTACGAAAAAAGTTCTTCATCCCCATATTCACCATGTCTCCTATCATAGTACAGCATTAGATCCACCTCGTTCTCCGCAGCATAATCGATCACCTTTTCCAGGTCCAGTTTGTCCGAAAGCTCAAAATGGCCTTTGGTAACTTCCTTATACCACGAATCATCGATAAGGAAATAATCAATTCCCTTTTCAGCGGCAAAGTCGATGAAACGGAAATAGCTTTCGGTATTGATGCCATACACAAACCCATCCGGAGCGGTGTACCCATGAACACGCCAATCCCACAATGTTTTTCCTGGCTTTATCCAATCCGTATTTTCAAGTTTTGATGGACTTGCCAAATTGATGGGCACTGTGTTCACCACAAGATCGCCAGCCGTTTTTCCAAACAAAATTACCCGCCACGGACTGGTCCATTGCTTTTCATCTAAAGCTACTTTGTTAATGGATGCAATTTTTCCTTCCTTCCCCCCAACATCAAGATGCATGGGATCCATACCATTGGCCACATAGAGGTCTGACTCCAATATTGCCATATAGGATTGATCAGGGGATTCTACCACAAGTGGGACACTAATTTTTGCTTTTTTACGATTTTTGTCCTGTAAGTAATCGGTCAATCCATTATAATCCACTGGGCCCAATGGTTCACTTTCGCCTGCTGGGGTATAGTACTTGCTTCCTTTGGGTACATTATAGGTGCATTTAAATAGGGCTTCGGTCGGTTTTTCACCTTCATTGAGTACAAATCTAAAAGCAACTCCTTCATTATAAGCCCTGGTCAACAATTTTCCCTCTACTCCGTCGATATTCAGATCCAATTGAAGTTCTTTATAATGGTCACGGATGCTGCTTTGCTGCCCCCAAACTGGTTTCCAAAAGCTATCGTTCTCGTTTTCTGTAACATCTAAAATAGTCACCTTGGCATCGGGCAGTATTTCCAATTCCGAAGCACCTATGCTCTCCATGCCATTGGCACGCACTCGATAATTCAACTTATTATCAATGAGCTCCAGATCAATGGAAAGACTACCATCAGGGGAAGTCAGCTTAAAATCGTTAAGAGGCTTTTGACAAGAAACAAAGCCTATTAACAAGGCTATAAAAATGAATATTTTACGCATATACATGATTTTCAATTGGGCATTTTTTAATCTTGGGTCACCATACTGCCCCACCAGTTATTGTTGGGGTCAAAATCATTGGATAATAGCTCCATCCGTTGTTTTTCCAGTGCAGGCATTTTTTCATATTCCATATTGTGCAAAAACTCCGTGGCCTTCGCTTCTGAATACGCAGGGTCGCGCCGTGCATATTTGGCTCCTACCTCTGTCAGATAGTCGAACAACTCTTTGTTAAGTTCTTGTACCTTATCGGGGTAGGCTGCCGCGAGATCCGATGTCTCCCCAATGTCCTTAGACAGGTTATAGAGTTCTTTTCTGCCGTCTTCATAGTAATGAATAAGTTTCCAGTTACCCCGTCGAATAATTGAAGAAGGCTCCCCTCCTTGGTTACCGTAGTGAGGGAAATGCCAGATAAGGGCCCGTTCGGCCAATGTTTCCCCTTTAAACAATGGGAGAAGGCTAATGCCATCGTTATGTTCCTTGGGAAGTTGTTGGGCGCCTGCCAGCTCCAAGAATGTGGGATAAAAATCTGTTCCCGAAACGGGATAATCAATTTTATCACCGCCTTTGGAGAGACCGGGAATTTTGATAAAATAGGGTTCCCTGATACCGCCCTCAAACTGGTATCCCTTACCAGCTCGCAGTGGTTTGTTACTGGTAGAAAAATTATCTCCGGCAGCCACCCCACCATTGTCGGAGGTAAATACAACAATGGTATTTTCCTCTAGCCCCAACTCATCGAGGGTTGAAAGCACCTGCCCAACAGCCTCATCCATTTGCTCAACCAAGCCCGCATAAATTGGATTGTCTTGCACTTGGCGAATGGGCAAAAATTTCCCCATGCTATAGGCGCTTTCCGTCACCCCTTGTTGCACTGCCTTGTCCCGATATTTCTTCCATTTTTCCTGTGTGGTCTGAATGGGCGAATGCACCGCATAAAAGGAGAGATAGGCAAAAAAAGGCTTTCCGGTTTTCTCAGGATTATTTTCTTGAATGAATTTTACCGTTTCCTCGGCAAGACGATGCGAAAGGTTCTCTCCATCCTTTCTGTTTTCCAAATTAGGATTGTCATAAGGTGAAAAATAACCTCCCCGTGGGCCTCCTGATGTCCAGCCGCCAACGTTGATATCAAATCCATGATCTTCGGGCCAGGATCCCTTGTCGCCCAAATGCCATTTTCCGGCAAAAAATGTTTTATACCCGTGCTGTTTCAACGCTTCGGGCATGGTAATATACTCCTTGGGCAGGTTATGGGTATATTCGGCCGGAAGCAGTTTTGTAAATCGGTTCCTATTTCGCCAAGCCTCACCGGAAGGGGACCCAATATGAACGGTGATATCGTGCCTAGCAGTAAATTTACCGGACATGATGCTTGCCCGTGAGGGACTACAGACCCTACTGGCGGCATATCCGTTGGTGAAAATAGTTCCTTGATCTGCTATCCTATCTATATTGGGTGTTTCATAGTAGGTACTGCCCATACAACTCAAATCGGTATAGCCCAAATCATCGGCAAGGATAAAAACAATATTTGGTTGCTCCTTACTTTCCTGCTTTTGACAAGCAACATGTAATACCGTTAGGCAACAGAGAATGGATATATAAAACTTTTGCATGGACTTGTGCTGTTTGAATTGTTGAAAATTTAATTTATAATTTCTAAAATTTGCTCCCAACCTTCCATTCCATCATTTTCTTGTTTGGTTCCAGGAGTACTCCTCCCGTCTAAAATGATTTTTTTAAGGGCCGACTTAAGCTCGGCAGCTTTGTCTGGGAATTGGTCTATCAAATTTTTTGTTTCCCCAATATCGGCCGCCAAATTGTATAACTGCATAGCAGGTAAATTCAGATTCTTTTGTTTTATATCCTCAGGCCGAGGATAGCTCCATCCACCGGAACCAGGGCAAATGCTTAATTTCCACATGCCCTGTCTAATAGCAAACGACCCGTTTATCGAATGGTGAACGGTATATTCACGAATCTCCTCTTCCCTTTCCCCTTTTATAAGAGACAGCATACTATAACTGTCCTCTGCTTCGGTATCTTTGATTTTGTACCCTGTCAATTCAGCACAGGTGGCAAAAAAATCGGTGGTACAGATAATTTTGTCCGAACTTGTATTTTTGGGAGCTTTATTGGGCCATTCTACTATAAACGGTACATGGTGCCCACCTTCAAAGATATCCGCTTTGGTGCCCCTAAAAGTATAACTGGGATCATGGTCTACTTTGGCAAGTTCCTCAAAATCGGCCTTCGGGGAACAGCCATTGTCACTGGTAAACACCAGGAGGGTATTTTCGGATATGCCCTGTTTTTTAAGGGCGGCCCTTATTTGGCCTACCACATCATCTACCTGCATTACAAAATCGCCATACATATTGGTATTGCTCTTGCCCAAAAATTCCGTGGTTGGTAAAATAGGGGTGTGGGGTGCGGGCAATGGGAAATATAAAAAGAAGGGGGATTTGCCCTTGGCCTTTTCAACTATATATTTAACGGCCTTGTCCGTAAGATCCTGGAGAACGGTAGCATGAACAAAGTCGTCTGAAGTAGGTCCTTTTCTCCAAATGCCTTTTTCATCCACCGATACCGTAGTCTTGGTCGGTACCATAGTAGGCATATCGTTCTCTACGTATACATAGGGCGCCATATCCAAGGAGCCACAAAAACCAAAGGAATAGTCGAACCCATGGGTAGCTGGTCCATTTTTAACGGGAGAGGCAAAGTTCACCTCTGGGTTTGCATTAAGTTTATTATGCTCTAAGTTGGGATTCTTATCCTGAATATCCCAGTCCCAGCCCAAGTGCCATTTGCCTACGTAGGCTGTAGTATAGCCTTGTGCTTTTAGCATTTCGGCAATGGTAGTACGTTCTTGGTTTATCAAGGATTTGGAATAGCCGCTTAGCACAAAACTCTTTAAAGATGTTCGCCAATTGTATCGTCCCGTTAATATACCATAGCGGGTAGGGGTACAAACCGCAGATGAGGTATGGGCATCGGTAAACTTAACCCCATTGGTTGCCATAGCGTTCAGGTTTGGAGTGGCGATTTTCCCATCCGGGTTAAAAGCCTTAACATCGCCATATCCCAGGTCATCTGCCAAGATATAGATGATATTGGGGGATTGTATTGCCCTTTTTTCGGTCGTTGCCTTATTACTTTGGGCATGTACGGGGAGTTGGGCGAAAATGAACAGTATTGTAATAAAATTGAATACTCTTTTCATATTGTAAAAACTTTAGTTGGCATTTAATTTACTTTTAAGAACCCTAAGACTTTTTCTAAAAAATCATTTTTTAAAATTTTTAAAATTAGATAAAGGATATTGATGCTGCCACTAGAAAAGCCACTGCCTTCGATACTTTTTTTGCATAAAAAAGCAATATAAGTCAATGCCATTAAAAAATTTGTAAAATCAAAAGAAATACAACTTCCCTGCCCTACCGTTGCGGGAGGGCAAAAGGGTTTAAAAAGGCCATGGACAAGAATAAAATTGCAAAAGAAAATTTTAAAATAATAGAGGCAGGTTTATTTGCCAAGAACGGGATTGAGATCGTTGAGGATCTTATTTATACTAGAGATCTTCCCAACGCCATTTTTTGTTTTAACGATCAGGTAGCCATGGGAGCGATTAAAACATTGAAAGGCAATGGGCTTAGGGTGCCCGAAGATGTAGCCATAATGGGGCATACCGAAACGCGCATGGCCGAATTGATTACCCCTCAGTTGAGCAGTGTGTACCAGCCGACCTATGAAATGGGAAAAAAGACGGCCGAACTGCTCTTGAAACTTATACATGACGGACCTGACCAACCGGAAACCGTCTTGTTGAACGGAGTGCTCAACGTCAGGGAGTCTTCGATAAGGGATAAATCGGTGGAATTTTAGGCTTCACCCTCTAACGTTTCCTTAAAAAAAAAGAAATAGGGTCAATCGTAAACGAAGGACCCTATTGCACTCAATCAACTCAACACTCTAATTATAAAAACATTTTTATGAGACACATTTCATAATTTTCGGCACGTTTATTCTTCATTGAACAATCAATAACCAAAATTCTGTACCATTGAAGGCGCCTTTTCAACTTCCGATGCTGGAATGGGCAGATAATATTCCCGTTCAAACCAAGGTCTGTTGACCACGGTATACTCCTCATTCGTCACGGTGCCATCAACAGCTTTTGTCCATCGAAGACCTTTTACATCGAAACCTAAATGGTCTTCGTTCATCCATCTTCTTTCGTCGAAGAAATTATGTCCTTCAAAAGCAAGTTCAATACGCCTTTCCCTTTTAATGGCCTCCAGTAATTCCGCGCCGGAAGCGGTAATCATCGGTTGAAGGGCCCTGGTCGAAATTTTGCTTACATACTCGCGCGCAATGGCTTCTTCCCCTAAATGGAATTGTGCCTCGGCATAGTTCAAATATATTTCGGCCAGCCGGTAGAGAATAAACGGTCTGTTAGGGGAGATATCAGTCAATCCCACACTTTCATCCTGAAATTTTCTGATGTTGTACCCTGTTTTTGACGAGTGCCCGGTGTTACCTAAACCTTCGGGGGAATCCAATCCGTGGGGATAGGCATTTACATCTTCCGATAAATAGTATTGTACATCGCGACCCCGAAATTGAGCGCCATTATAGTTTAGATAGGCATAGTACCTCATCTCTCGGTTATCATTGGGATTAGCGGGATCATACCCCGCTTCATCCGTACTTGTTCCGTCTGCCATGTTAAAGAGCAAAGCAAAATTGTGGGTCGGCGAAGAGAGCGCCCAACCCCCATAACCACTTGGGGCTTGTGTCTGATTCCATAAGGAGTTGGCGTCAGTACCAAAATCATAATATGCCCCACTGAAGGCCCGTGCAAATAGAATGTCTTGATTTGGCGCTAAAAACAGATTGTGGTATTCCGTGGCATCGCCTACAGCAATCAGGTCTCGGGCGCCGACAAGATCTATGACCGCCTTTGCCGCATCGGCGGCATCTTGCCATTTGGTCGATTTGCTATAATCGTACAATGGGCCACTTGGTTCTGTGCCCGGATCGTGCAACTTGCTTGCCGCATATAACAGCGTACGTGATTTTACGGCCAAGGCCGCCAGCTTGGTCGCCCTGCCAAATTCATTATCAGGGCGGGTTTCCGGCAAGATTTCAGCCGCTTCGTCCAACTCCTTCACGATGAAGTCCACGCATTCTTCATAGCTGTTGCGAACCAAGGCAAAATCAGCATCTAGACCTAACGCATGCTCTAAAATGGGGACACCTCCGTAATACTTTATAAGTTTACTGTAAAGATTGGCTCGCAAGAACTTCATTTCGGCCTTTAGTTGGCTCACTCTGTCGGGATCGGTCTGCATAGCTTCGCTATTATCGATTTTATCGAGAAATTCATTGGCTAATCGTACATAGTCCCAATAATTACTCCATTTCTCGGCCAAGACGCCTACGTTGCTCGGTGTCCAACCAGCTCTGAGCCGAAGTTGATCTAAATCGTTGAAATTGAACCTAGCCTCAAAAGAACCAACTTCAATATTGAACCTTCGTGACCACCACTGAAATTTGTTCAGCCCCCAACTTTCCGTACTGTTGTAAACTGTATATACCAATCTTTCCACCTGATCTGGATCGCTGTAAATTATATCTTCGGTAAAGGCATCGGAGGCTTCGGTATCCAACACATCTTCACAGCCCGCCATGGCAAACAGGCTAAATGCTATCCCAATGTAAACTAGTTTTATATTTTTCATTTTTTCTTCTTTATTTCCTTGTTATCAATTATGAACCTTTTCTGAATAAATCGAACATATTATAATACCATTTGGTCAAAAACTGAAGTTAAGCCCCAGCGTATAGGTCTGCAAAGATGGATAGGTACTATCCCTGAAGTCATAATAGCCGTTCGCCTCTGGATCCATTCCCAATTTTGCAACATCGGAGAACAGGGTCAACATATTATAGCCCCTTACATACACTTTTAAATCTCCGAGCTTAATGTCTTCCTTATGAAAAGTATAGCCCAATTCCAGCTGTTTCAATCTTACGAAAGAGGCATCGTGTAGCCAAAGGTCTGCTCCTTCGAAATTTGCGGAATTACCACTTTGGTTGCCGCTAAACGGGTCGCCCGTAGCGTAAGCCCTTGGGTATCTTGCATTTCGGTTTTCGGGTGTCCATCTCTGATCAAAGAGATAATCGGGTCTGGCTCCTGGTCGTTCAAAAAATATCAACATTTCGGCCTTTGCTTGTCCTTGGAACAGGAAACTCAAGTCAAAATCTTTGTAATTAAATCCTCCGTAAATACCGAATTGAATTTCAGGTACGTTCGATGTATACGCACGTACCCTATCATTTGCATCTATCGCGCCGTTGCCATCGGTATCTAAATAAATGGGTTCCCCTTCTACGGTTCCATTTAATTTTACGGCTGTAGCATCGACTTGTGCCTGGTCTCGAAATATTCCCGAGGTCGGATAGGTTATATAGGAATCTAGCGAATGTCCCTCTCTTTTTCTCCACTCCGGTACATCGGCCGCTTCTGCCAAAAAGACCACTTCGTTCTTGGCCTGTGTAAAGTTCGCTCCAAAGTTATATCCAAAATTCTCGTTGACTTTATTGTTCCAGCCCAGTTCGAGTTCCAGTCCGAAATTATCTACCTTTCCGATGTTTTCTGCGGGGAGGGTTATACCTGCCGCATCCGGAATGGCCGCCGCCCTGGTAACCAGAATATCTTCCCGATTTTGATAGAAGTAGTTGACATCACCCGATAATTTGCTGTCGAACAAGGTAAAACTCAACCCCAGATTTTTCATATAGGCTGTTTCCCAAGTAATGTCCTGATTGGGAACATTGGCGCTGGTATAGCCATTATAGCTTGCACCTGGCGTACCAAACACATAATAATTGGGTTGGGCCGTATTTGTTGGCCCACCATAATTATAACGGGTCAAATACTGGAAAGGAGCAATGCGGTCGTTACCCATTTTGGCCCACGATGCGCGCAGTTTCAAGGCATTCAACCAATTAGCATTTTCCAAAAATGATTCTTGATGTAAGGCCCAAGAACCGGCAATACTCGGGAATGTACCAAATCTTTTACCCGGCCCAAAGTTGCCAGATCCATCGTGGCGAATAGTAAAATCAAGAAAATACTTCTTTTTAAAATCGTAGGAGACCGAACCGAAAAAATTCAATCTGGCAAATTCTTGGGACTCGCCGAAAGATTGTTGGCCTTCGTCGCTACCTGCAAATAGCTCGCTATGTTCATCCGTGGGAAAACCTCTGCGCTCGGCCCAAAACTCACGTTGCTTCGAAGTTGATTGTTCAACACCGACAAAACTGCTAATGGAATGATTATCGCCTAAAATTTTAGAATAATGAACTGTTGAATTCAATAACAGTTCATCAAATTTCCAAAAACTTTCACGTAAGGTACGCTGCCTTCCCTGACCTTGCGCGAAGCCTTGTGAGGGTATGTATTCGCCTGTTCCTTCTTGAAAGGTATATACCGTCCAAGGAGTGTACCAGGCCTTTATATCGTTGTTCATTCTGCTTATTCCGGCAAAACCTTTGGCACGTAGGCCTTCGACCAAATTATTCAAATTCCAATCGAATGAAAACTTGCCCCGAAGGTCGTTATCGGTTCTTTTGTTGAAACCTGATTCGTTGGTGGACATGATGTAAGGATTCGCTCCATTTTCACCACCCCAACCTATCAAGCCATTCGGAAATATGCCGACTTCTGTGGGTTCATTAGTGTTGATCCTACTATAAATTTCGCTATCGCTGACCCCGGGCTGGTTTCTATCGCCAAATCTTCCGGACAGATCGACACCGATTTTTATATTATCCGTAATATTGATGTCTATGTTCGACCGCACTTGTTTCTGGTTGAAATTCAAGTCCCCGGAATGGTACATACCCACCTGCTTGATAAAATCACCACTAACGAAATAGCTTACTTTTTCACCCCCACCAGATATCGATACCGAATTACGTGATTCTGGTGACGACTTGGCAAAGGTAAGGTCGGCCCAATCGGTGCTTGGGAACCTGATTGGGTCGGTGCCCGCCGCATACCCCTGAATTTGTGCTTCAGTAAAAGGGAGGGGTGTTCCGTTCCGTTCTGCAATTTCATTGTTATAAATGGCATATTGCTCCGACGACATTAAATTGGGGGAGACTGAAAATTTTGACACATTGTACGAAGTGCTCAGGGTAATCTTGGGTTTGCCCGATTTCCCCCTTTTTGTCGTAATCAGAATAACCCCGTTCGCCGCCCTAGCGCCATAAATCGCTGCGGCCCCATCTTTTAGTACCGTCAGTGACTCGATATCCTGGGGTGCCAGATGGGAAAAACTGCCTGCCGTAATTCCGTCAATCAAAATTAAGGGAGAATTGTTGCCCAGTGTCGATTTCCCCCGAATCAATAGGGTGATGTCATCGCTATCGGTAGAACCTGGTAGACCACCCCTGTCGGCAATGATTAAACCGGGAACTGTACCTGCCAAGGATTTGGCCAAATCTTTATTGCCGGCCTTTTCAATTTCTTCGGAACTTACGGTACTGACCGATCCGGTAACCTCGCCCTTTTTTCTGGTGGTATATCCTAGCACAACAACCTCCTCCAATTTCGCCACATCTTCTTGCATGGTTACATTGATTTCGGTATTGCTTCCCACAAGCATCTCTTGGGCCAAATAGCCGATATAAGAAAAGACCAAAACAGCATCGGGGCCATCGACCTCTAAGTTGTAATTTCCATCAAAATCAGTAGTGGTACCCGAACTGGTGCCCTTCACAATGATACTTACACCGGCCAATGGGCCTAGTTCGTCTGAAACAGTACCCGTAACGGTTTGCTGTATCCTTTCTACAGTAGCCCCGTCATTTGTGATTAAAGATTCATTGCTTAACGTACTGGCGTTGGCATTCACCGAAAATGTCAACAAAAAAACTGCCGTCATTTTTAGCAAGCTCAACTTTTTGATCGGGAAACGCTCACCCCGCTCATCGGTCAACCATTTAATTTTCATAAATTCAGAATTATTAAAGTTAAAAATGCCCCTCGCCAGAATTGGGGTTTTAAATGTATGGCGTGTACAGCATCAAATCTTGGTAGGGTGGCTTAGCACTCTCTTATATCGGAACTGTCCTTTTTTCAGTTTAAGATTTGACCCAAACAACCATCTACCCGTTTATTTGGGAATTTGGTGTTCTGTATTTCATATAACAAAAGAAGCACAAAATAGAGGGTGCCTATTTGCGAAAATTAGCCCATGATAGCATTATTTTACCTCAAAACTTTGTCTAATTAATAAATTGGGATAAATTGACTTATAAACAGGAGCTAAACAAGTCTATCGTATCAATTAGATTATTGGTAAGCAACCAAGATTCCCTAAATTCAAAGCTTGTCTGACTGCTCTTTGCCGAACGTCTCTAGCCGGTTCTTAACGAAATCCGTCAGTTGTTTGTCCTGAAGAAACCAATAGACACTTCGGGCGATAATAAAATTATCGTGCTCTAACATGGGAAGCAATTGATCGACAATATCGGGGGATATGACATTTTTTTGATTCAGTATTTGTAACACCAATTGTATTTCCTGATAGTTCACTGAAGTGCCCAATTGACGAATCAACCGTGCGAAATATGCCTTAGGTGGCACAAGGGTTGTTTTCAACAGGGAGTTCAAACTCAACAATCGCCCTTTCGAACTTGATGTGGCCAACACTTGTTCGATAGATGGGTAATATTGTTTGGATGGGGCCTTTTCAATATAGTCCAATATCAATTTGAGCAATTCGCGCTCATCGATAGTTGCCTGGTCAATGATTAGTTGAAAGGTTTCATTATCGAATGCCTTGCGGCGGGTCAATTGTTGTAGGGCAAAAATCTTTTGTTCATAATCATCTCCGGTAAGATATTCTCTTAATTCGGCTACACTTTTAACATCACCGGTAATATTTCGAATGATACCGTTTATGTCACCATTTGCCCAGTGCCAGAGGGTGTAACAGGTCCAGACGGCGCCTTTGACATACGATTTTTTGTCTAAAATTATTGTGGCCCCTGATAGTGCATCGGCACCCTCGCTGGTTTCGCTGCCAGTTACTTCCTCTTTATAAACATCTTTTAAACCTGATTTTCTATCGGAAAGAATACTATCCAATTTTTGATAATCTAGCTCGGTAAACGATGCACCTTTCGCTTTTTCCAGTTGCACGCCTGCAGGAAGTGTGAGGCCAGTGTAGAAGCCTAATTCGTTCCAAAAAATACGGAGGGTATCAATTCTGCATTGACTGTCGCCGCACACAACGGATTCAACATCCATGTAAAATTGAGGGTCTTTGCCAAGGGTGCATTTTGATTCGAACAGAACTTTTTCAATGTTAGCAGTAAGACTTATGCCAGGGTGTTTTATGCTTATTTTATGTGCAACTTTACAATTTTGAACCAGTTCTTTCGGTACTGGCCACAGTATAAAAAGTGCAAGAAAGTAATAGTAGTTTGCGAGTTGTAACATCATGATTCGTAGCAACGCACTTCAAACAGTCTGGCATTTTGCTTTCCGTAGGTTTCTTTTAATCTAATTCGAACGGCCGAGGTTCTAATGGAGTCGAACTTGAACTTGATCAAGCGTGTACGGTTCTTATCTATTTCACCCAATTTTTTCCATACTCCATCAACGCGAGCCTCCAATTCAAGACTTTTTACCATTTCATCAGGAATGTTGTTGCGAAATATCCCCTCATTTTTTGAATCTTTCCGCATCATAATATTTCTCTTTACATTGGTGTCACACTTAAGTTCAACGGCAGCCATAGTGATGGGTCTTTCCCACTCCAACTGCACTTCGGCAGGAAGGCCGTCAGATTGCCAATGATGAGCATTGTTTTCGATATCGCGAGACATACCATCGGTGAGCAATGCGGCTTCTCCCGACGAGGTAGTCGATGCAAAAATAAGACTTGCTTTTTTGGCCAGGTCGTTGGGATCGTTCGCCGGGCGTTTCGGAATAAAGGCATCGTCACGTAACAATTGTTCTTGCAATTCATTGATATGTTTTTCGGAAATACCCCTTGGCAAGGTCCCATTCCTCAAACAAAGTGCAGCGGCGGTTCCCACGGCTTGTCCCTCGAGGGCACAGGTGGCCATGATTCTAGACGAGGAAAGGGCCATGTGCGTCTGGCTGATGTTTCTCCCGGCAAACAGCAAATTGGGCACGTTTTTCGAATACAGGCTGCGATATGGAATTTGATAAACCTCGGCAAAATGTTCGTGGAAATAGCTCGGAGGCTCCCCAAGATTTTCAATACCCCCGGGGTTGTGTTCATCGAGCGACCAGCCGCCATATGCGACCGCATCTTCAAAATGGCGATGCCCCAAAAGGTCGCCTTCCGATAAAATGAAATCTCCAATAAACCGACGGGCCTCCCTTTTTCCCGGAAGGGAACAGACCCAATCCAAAGCATAATTTTTCGATTCGGGAAACTTACCAGAGTTCTTTACATAGTCCCAAACCCCGTATGCATAACCCATCAACTTATGTCTATTGGTTTCGTAATCGGCTATAATGTCATCTTCACTGCCAAGTTCTACCCACCAAAATCCTTCTACAAATGGAGTTAATTTTCGACCTTTGTGCGATTTTTCGGCTTCGTACTCCAAGGTGAACGAAGGGGGCTCGAAGGGCATGGGTCTACCCATATCCTTGGATGATAATAGTACCGTGCCACCCATTTGCCAACCATCGGCTTCTTTCGGTGCGTATTTTTCATTGAATTCCGACGCGGCCTCCCGGCCAGTTCGGTAAAGTGCCCCCGAAGTTGCAGCGAAGAGTCCGTCCCCTGAACAATCGATAAACAACTTGGCATTGAAAGTGTATTCCATTTCAGTGGTCAATTGATAACAGTACGCCGAAACTATTTTTCCATTCTCCATATTGGCCCGCATGGCCGAGGTGTTCAAGTAAAGATCTAAATTGGGCTCACGGGTCACAAAATCGTAGAGTACGTGATCCCAAACGGTAAAGGATTCCTGAGGATTTTGAAATCGATTAAGTAATAGAAATTCTTCGATGATACCGGTCTCGCGTTCGGGCAAGCCATCCTTTAAATGGTTTACCCCGTTCAGATGCACCCTGATTTCGCTTGAGGCGTTTCCCCCAAGAACGGGTCTGTCTTGTACCAATACGGTTTTGGCCCCGTTACGGGCTGAAGCTACTGCGGCGCAAATACCTGCAGCACCTCCGCCTATGACTGCCACTTCATAGTCGAGCGTTTTTTTTCGTGAGGGCCGCGGTCTTTTTCCCGTGCCCATCTGGTTCCATTGTTCTGGGTCGTTTTGTTGTGCCTCATAAGATGTATTCGACGAATCACTTGTGGTCAATGGGGTGATAATTTCCTTTGTGGAAGAACATGAGCTCCCGATAAGAGGAATAATACTGGCGGCTATGGCCCCTTGCGCCCCTTTCTTAAAAAACTTTCTTCTCTTCATATGTTGTGCGGATAAATAACTGTGCAATTGACCAAAACTAGCTTAAAAAAGGTGAAGTGATTTTATGTTACTTAACTTTCAGTAGCACTATTTTAACTCCAATTAAGAGCACCCTGTGAACTTTGCCCTGATTATTTTTTATAAGGATGAAGTATCAATTTATCCACCTCAAAAGTATCTTCATACCTCGGCATTCGACCGTCGTTCCACATTTCTTCATCCATAACGGAATAATACCAAAGAGGAGGGGCAAAACTTTTAGTCCATTCTTCTGTTTGGGCGACCATCTTTTTGAGACGATCGGGATATTTTCCGCTTAAATTTTTCTTTTCACCGATATCGTCCACTACGTTGGTCAGTCGCCAAGGTTCGTTGCCCATTCTAGTAATCTTCCAATCGCCTTGCCTACCGCCGACATCACAATAGCCTTCGCGGTAACGCAGCGCATAGATCATTTGATCTTTGTACGGATCGGTTCCGGCGAGAACATGTCCCATGATATCCTTGCCATCCAACTTTTTGTCGGAAGGCACGTTCGAAGCGGCCAAGTTTACGAATGTGGGGTAGAGGTCCAACGATGATACAGGAAAATCGAACCGTTGCCCTGCCGCAATTTTTTTAGGCCAGTGAAAGAACATTGGCGTACGGTAACCGCCTTCCCATGTGTCTCCTTTTGACCCCTTTAACGGATAATTGTTGGCACCGTGATCCGTGTTACCGCCATTATCACTGAAGAAAACAATTAGTGTATTGTCGAATTGGCCGTTATCCTTAAGTGTCTGTACTATTTTGCCCACGCCCCTGTCAACGGCATAAACCATGGCGGCATAGGTTCTTCTATCATTGTCCTCAATATTCGGAAACTTCTCAAGGTCTTCCCTCTTGGCCTGCAACGGCACATGCGGGGCATTGTAGGCCAAATACATAAAGAAGGGTTTCTTTTGTTTAGAGGCCTCCTTAATGGAATGAATAGCTTCCCTAGAAAACCCATCGGTCAGGTATTCGGTCTCCTTAACGGGTTTATTGTTATGTTCCAAAGGAAACAGATAATCGCGAATTCTTTGGTTTCCTGCCATTAACTGTTCTTGGTATTCTTTCTGATATTTCTCGGGGAAATAGTCGTGTCCTCCTCCGAGAAACCCGAAGAAGTTATCGAACCCACGCTTGTTGGGATGGAATTTTGGTGCCGCCCCGAGATGCCACTTGCCGATAGCACTGGTAAAATAACCAGCTTGCTGTAATACCTTCGACATATAGGTTTCGCTAACGGGAATGCCCATATTGTCACTGTCATCTTCGCTGCTATTGGCGAAAAGGTTATATGCAGTACCCGTCATATGAGGATATCGCCCGGTCAATAAGGCCGCACGGCTGGGTCCGCAAAACGGATGTGCTACGTAGGCCGAAGTAAAAATTGTGCCACCATGCGCCAGTTTATCCAACTCGGGAGTGATAATATCCGGTGAACCGTTGAACCCTACGTCGGCATAGCCAAGGTCGTCGCATAAAATAACTAAAATATTAGGTCGTTCTTCTTGTGCATTACTCAAATTGGATAGGATCAACATACCTATGCAAATGAGGAACTTTAATTTAATGATGTGATTTGTCATGGTTTGATATTTTTTCCTTTTAGTAGTGACTAAAATTTTGATTCACCATTTATTTTGATAATTGCGCCATATTGCCCTTCCAACCTTTATCGAATTGATTTAAAAGTTCAGCAACTAAATCGGGATGGTCCCCGGCAATATTAACCGTTTCCGATGGGTCTTTCTCGTGGTCGTACAGTTCGTAAAAGACAGATTTTGCCTCTTTGTCCTTATAATCCTTCCAGATGGTAAATCGATATCTCTCTGTTCGCATCGAATAACCCATCAGGCGATTTTCAAATAAATCACGATCCCATTTTTCCTTTTGCTGGGCGATAATCTTGGTTTCCACTTGTTTTAGAAGTGGTCCAAAATAGGTTTCGCGCATGGCAGACCTTATGGGGTATGCCCCCCATTCACGCAAAGCAGGCGAAGGGAAAACACTGAACGCCGCTTTTTTCCATGGCCTATTCGGGGTTTGCAACAGGGGTGCAAAACTTTGGCCTTCAATATTTTTGGGCATAGAGATGTTCGCCAACTCGCTTAATGTCGGGTAAATATCGACCAACTCTACCAAGGCATCAGTTGTTACCCCCCGATTCGCATCGGGCATATCGGGGGTCCAAATAATCAGAGGTACACGGGTTGCAATTTCGTAATCGGTGGCTTTTCCCCAATACCCCATTTCTCCTAAATGCCATCCATGGTCGCTCCATACAATAATAATAGTATTGTCCCTGATTCCGGCCTCGTCTAAAGCGACCAACATTCTTCCGATCTGAGCATCGACATAGCTGACACAAGCTAAATAGGCATGTTTCAATTTTCGTTCCAATGCAGGGCCAAACGGCTCAATCTTTGGTATGCCGCTTCGTACCCTTAGTTCAAAAGAAGGGGGTATGCCCATAGTAGCCCCGTCTTTGGGCGGATTTTTTTGTGGTGACAATTCTATTTTAAATTCATCATAAAGATCCCAATATTTTTTTGGGGCGACCCAATTCAAATGTGGCTTGTGGAAACCAAGTCCCAGAAAAAATGGCTTCCCGCCTTCCTTAACCATTTGTTGCATCGTTTCGATGGCCAGATTGGTATTTTCCCCATCGGAATAGGCATCATCCGGCACATCGGCAGCCTCGTAGGCAGGCCCCATAGCCAAGCCATATTTGGCAACGTCCCCATATTTTGAAAACATTTCCTTTTGGGCATCTTCCTTGATCTTTTGGTTTTCGGGCAACGCGAATCCGCCTTTTACGATACTGTTTTCAGGAGCCTTTAAGGTGGGTCTACTCCATGAAATCGAATCCTCGTCTCCATGATGGAAAATTTTTCCGTAGTAGACCGATTGATATCCATGGGATACAAAATTTTGCGGAATGGTGGTTACATCGGGGTTTGCCTCCCGAAACTTGATGTAGTTATGGAATACTCCGCTGCTTTCAGGCCGAATTCCGGTCATGAGACTTGCACGCGATGGGCCGCAAATGGCCTGCTGGCAGTAGGCCCTGTTGAACTGTAGACCTTCGCTTGAGAGCTTGTCGAGATTTGGACTGATGGCAATATTTGAACCGTAGGACCCGAGTTCAGGGCGCAGGTCATCAATGGCAATAAAAAGAATGTTCGGTTTTTTATTGCTGATTTTTTGGTTTTCTTGTGATTTGCACGCAAACAGCACAATTAAAAGAAGAAACGACCCGAGTAGTTTTTCCATGACTATTTCATTGGCAATTCCGCTAAATTTCCTTGCCAACCCTTATTGAATTGATGCAAAAGATTAGCAACAAGTTCTGGGTTTTCTTTGGCAATATTCACTGTTTCCGATGGGTCTTTTTGATGGTCGTACAGTTCAAAAAATAGGGGTTCGGCCCTTGGGTCGGTATAGTCTTTCCAAACCGTAAATCGATAATCCGCAGTTCGCATGGAATAGCCCATCAATCGATTTTCGAACAACTCCCTGTCCCATTGATCACCTTGTTGGGCTATGATACGTTTTTCAACATCTTCGATTAAGGGACCGAACGATGTTTCGCGCATTCCTTTTGATAAGGGGTTGGCGGCCCACTCTCGCAATGCAGGATTGGGGAATTGCGTAAACGCGGCATCTTTCCATTTTCGATTGGGTTCGGAAAGCAAGGGTTTAAAGCTTTGACCCTCTAAATGTTCGGGTATATCAACACCGACCAAATCACACAGTGTTGGGTACATATCGATTAATTCAACCAATGCATTCGTTTTTGTACCTCGAACCGCTTCTGGCATACTTGGGGTTGAAACAATCAATGGTACACGTGTTGCTATTTCGTAATTGGTGGCTTTCCCCCAAATACCCATATCGCCCAAATGCCAACCATGGTCACTCCACAGCATTACAATCGTGTTCTCCCGTAGACCAGCTTCGTCTAAAGCTGCCAACATCTTTCCGATTTGTGCATCTACATAGCTGACCGTGGCTAGATAAGCACGTTTTAGATTTTTCGCCTGCGCTGCTTCAATATCCCCATAATTCGGAATATCCGCTCTTGCTCGTAATTCAAAAGAGGCATGGAGCCCCATGGCAGCTCCATTTTTTGGACCTTCATGTTGGTCGGTCATTTGCAGATCTTTCCCCTCATATAAATCCCAATACTTTTTGGGGGCTATCCATTCCAAATGTGGTTTTAGAAAACCTAGTCCCAGGAAAAATGGTTTACTGTTTTGTGCCATTTCCTTCATCGTCGCAATGGCCAAATCGGTATTGTGACCATCTTCGTAAGTATCGTCAGGGGCATCCGCAAATTCATAGGATGGCCCTTTTCCTAAACCATTCTTTGGTGCATCTTCCCCATATTTGGCGATTACTTCGGCCCGGTTTTTTTTAAATATTTCTTGGTTCTTAGAAAGCACATAGCCCCGTATACGTTCAGGTCTCTCTGGCACATCAGGTCCGGAATAGACTTTTCTGCTCCATGACAATTCATCATCCGTGTATCCTGGATGAAAAATCTTTCCTGAATACACCGTTTCGTAGCCTTTGGTTTGCAAGTATTGCGGCAGAGTCACAATATCAGGATTCACATCCCTGAAATAGGTAAAATTCTCGATAACCTTAATAGTTTCCGGTCGGGCACCGGTCATCACACTTGCTCGTGACGGACTACAAATCGCTTCTTGACAATACGCATTATTGAACAATAATCCATTGGCCGCAAGTTCATCCATATTCGGGGTTATCGCAACCTCGGACCCGTATGCCCCCAATTCAGGACGGAGGTCGTCAATGGCTATAAAAAGGATGTTGGGCTTTTTCTTTATTTCCCCTTCCTGATGGGATTTACAAGAAAATACTAGGGTGAGCAATAAAATAGCATGCAGATATTTCATTATGTAACAATATCGAATTTGTTTCCTTCTCAAAAGAAGTGATAAATTGGGATAACCAATTCCAATGGTTTATCCTTTTATAGCAGTATTTTATCCTAAGCGAGCTAGTAAGGATGGTGACGGAAATAACTGAAGTAAATCGGGGTGAATTGATAAACTTTAGGAATTTCCAAATGTATTATTGTTTCCAAACTACAGGTAAGAACACGGTCATTTCACCTTGTCCCCGATTGCTCCAGGCGTAGTATGGAATAAAATTGGTTTTATACGCCTCGAACTTAGGTTTCTGCACTTCGTTGTACATTCCCTCCCCCTTGTCTTTTCGTATTAATACTTCGCCTTCAAGTGTCGCAAGGCCGCCTAAGAAATCGGATCTATAATTGGAAGCCAAGGTTTTTTCTGAGGAAATATACACATCGGTGATGTCGGCACCTTTGGGCAAATCGGCGGACTCGATGCAATAGACGACCGGACCACGTTTTAGGGCTACCTGATTTCTTAGTTCTTCGATACGGGGATGTCCTTCTACAAACGTGGTCTTCATCGGCATATCAATGGCAATTTCGTCGCCCTTGGCCCATTGGCGTTCAATTCGTGCAAACGTACCAGGCATCACATCTACAACCATTTTTCCGTTGACCGTGATTTTAGTGCCCTTGGCCCATTCCGGGACCCTCAAAAGTATTTCAAAAGGGGAGTCTTTGCATTCTTGAACCGTTATTTTAATAGCACCGTCCCATGGATAATCTGTTTTTTGGGAAAGCTTGATAGCCGATCCATCTAAAAGTGTTGTTTCCAAAATATTTCCTCCATATAGATTCACTGAAATACCATTTTCCGATTTACTATAGGCCCATCCTGGAGATTTGGCAATGGTTCTGACCAAATTCGGTGGACAACAAAAACATTTCAGATAAGGTTGTCTTTCAGGGAATTCAACATTCATATGTTCGTAATCCAAGGCTCCATCGATTTTGCGTAGGGGATTGGAGTAGTAGTAGTCCTTGCCCTCTAAGCTAATACCCGATAGCCCACTGTTATGAAGTACCAATTCCATGATATCGGCATGTTTCGAATTTCCGCTAAGTGTCAACATACGGTAGTTGAACATGGAGTTGCAGATATTGGCACAGGTCTCGTTATAGGCCGTTAAGTTGGGCATCATATATGCATCAATAAAGCCTTCCTCAATTTTGTCTAAACGGGATGATCGTCCATAATGCGTCTGGCCAAGGGCACCAGTTACATACATTTTTTTATAGGTTACATTTTCCCAAAGACGGTCCAAGGCATCTATCAAGGCCTTTTCTCCCGTCTCGGCGTAGACATCGGCGGCCCCGGCATAGTAATACAAAGCCAAAACAGCATGGCCAACCGCTTCTGTTTCCTCCCTTAATGGAACACGTTCCTGAACCATGTCGCCTATGGGGTATCCTTTTGTGGTCTCGTCATCCTCAATTTCATAAGTACCCCGCATATTAATGAATTGTTCGGCAAGTTCGAGGTATCGCTTGTCTTTTGTGGTACGGTAAAGTTCCACCAATCCCATAATTTGGGTCTGGTTAAACCCAAAACGTTTTAAATGATCAGGTTTAGGGGAAAAAAGTTGGTACAAGTAGTCGGCATGTTTAATGGCGATATCCAAAAAATTGGTCTTGCCTGTAACCCTATTGTGGATACATGCCGCCGTTAATAAGTGTCCGCTGTTGTAAAGTTCATGATATCTTCTGTTGGAAAAGGGGTCGATGTCATCTCGAATAATAATTGGCGTAGACAAATATCCATCGGCCTGTTGGGCCTTTCCTATTACATTTATAATTTCATCGAGCTCATCAACTATTTTTTCATCTTTGTTGACACCGTAGATGTACACTTTCGCTTCCATCCATTTATAAAAATCGCCGTCGTGCCACCAAAACCCCTTGTGCTCCCCTTTCTGGAGGCCTGCGGCTATTTTAAAATTATTATAAGCATGGCCGATATCGCCTTTTAAAAGAGTTCCCATGTGAGGAATCATCACTTCTTCAGCAACTTTCCACTTATCGCCCCAGAAACCTTCGGTCCATTTGCAATCGCCAATATCGATACTTTTCAGCTTGACGTGGGGGCTATTGGTATTGTTTATAATACCGGCATTTTCGTCCAGCTCGAAATTATTTGAACTATATGCCACAACTTTCTGTTCCTGTTCTTGTTTTGGCGAACAAGCCGCAACTAAAGATGCCGCAATGAACGCCACAATCGTAAGTCTTTTCATTTTATTGGGTTTTATCGATATGGCAAGAACGTGATAAATGATCTAATTTTAAAAACGGAACTTACCTCCTTATGGCACTATTTTAACCTCTTTGGTTCGCTTGATTACAATAGGGGATAGTTTGCTTCGACTTTACATTCACCAAAGCACTGGCAAGAATACCGTCATTTCGGCCTGGCCTCGATTGCTCCATGCAAAATAAGGCAGAAATTGGGTTTTGTGAACCTTCCACTTGGGTCTTGTAACTGTGCGATAAATACCATCGCTATGGTCGGATCGCAGCAGTACGTTACCCTCAATCGTCGTAATTCCGCCTAAAAATTCGGGACGATGGTTGGCCTTCAACTCAGAACTACCTTGAATATATACATCCAAAATGTTAGTGTTCTCAGGTAAATCGGGAGTTTCGATGCAGTACACAACCGGTCCGCGTTTTAAGGCCACTTGGTTGCGTACTTCCTCGATTCTAGGATGGCCTTCCAAAAATTTGACTTCCATGGAAATGTTCAAAGTAATCACATCGCCATTTTTCCACTCACGATTTATCTTTGCGAAGGTTCCTGGAACTGTATCGATTCCCGCATCTTGACCATTTATCAAAAGGGTAGCACTATCGGTCCAACCGGGGACGCGAACCATAACCTCAAAAGGAGTTGTCCTACATTCTTCCACAGTAAGCTTAATCAAGCCCTTCCAAGGATATTCAGTTTCTTGGGAAATTCTCAACCGAGAACCGTCGTTCATTGTGGTATCGAGGATATTTCCACCAAAGAGGTTAACTGATACCCCATTTGTAGATAAGCTGTACGCCCAGCCGGATACGCTAGCAATGGTACGGACCAAATTCGGCGGACAGCAAAAGCAATCTAGATAAGGTTCGCGGTTAGGTGTCTCTGTTACGTTTTCATGGGCGTGGTAGTCACGGGTATTGTGTAACATACGCAATGGGTTCGCATAGAAATATTCCTTGCCCGTCACGCTGATGCCTGACAATGCACTATTGTATAGCACGAGTTCCATGATATCGGCATATTTTGCCTCTTGATGTATGCCCAACATACGATAACTGAACATGGCATTGCAAAGATTCGCACAGGTTTCGTTATAGGCTGTCATATTAGGCATCATATAGGCATCTATAAAACCTTCCTCGATCATATCAAGATTTGTAGATGCGCCATAATGTGCTTGACCCACTGCCCCTGTGACGTACATTTTTTTCTCCGTAATGTTTTGCCACAGTCGATCAAGGGCATCGATTAGGGCTTTTTCGCCCGTTTCGGAGTAAACATCCGCTGCGCCGGCATAATAATAGAGGGCTAAAACGGCATGGCCTACTGCCTCGGACGACTCTCGTAAAGGTGTGCGCTCTTGCACCATATCGCCGATGGGATACCCTTCGGTCGTTGAATCGTGGGCTATTTTATATTTTCCGCGGTTATTGATGAATTTTTCCGCCAAGTGAAGGTATCTTTTATCACCAACGGTTTTGTACAGTTCTACCAAGCCCATAATCTGTGTTTGGTTAAAACCAAATCGCCCGTAGCGGTCGTTGTCAGGCATAAAAATGCCGTACAACAGATCGGCATGTTTAATGGCAATCTCCAAAAAATTATGTTGCCCGGTAATATGATAATGAATACAGGCGGCAATCAACAAATGGCCCGTGTTGTACATTTCATGGTATTTCCGGTTTTCATAGCGGTTAACATCCGCTCGAAGTTGGATCTGGGTCTGTAAGTATCCGTCGTCCTCTTGGGCTTTGGCAATTATAGAAATGTATTCGTCCAATTCCCTTAAAATTCGGTCATCCTTTGTATGGGCGTAAACGTATGTCTTGGCCTCCAAGAATTTATAAAAATCGCCATCGTGCCAGAACATACCCTTATGCTCACCTTTCTTTTCCCCGGCGGCAATCTTGAAGTTGTTCAACGCATGCCCGATATCGCCGCATAACACATCGCCCATATAGGGCACCATCACCTCCTTGCACTGTTTAAACTTATCTGCCCAGAAGCCGTGTGTCCATTGACAATCTTCAATTTTAATGCTTCTCAGTTGCTTATAAGGGCTTCGGGAGGCGTCAGCTACGTTTTTTTGTATTTTGGAGGTGCTCATTGTTATTTAAAAATCAGTGTTCAAATGGATATTATTTTTTTTTTTGCAGTGCGAATTGAATTTCTTCAATGGTCATATTTTTTGTTTCCGGCAAGAAGCGATATAGAATTAAGAGTCCCATAACCACTGTTACCGCGTAAAATAACAAAGTGGCACTGATGCCCATTGTGGCCAATTGCCAAGGGAAGAACTGTTGTATCAAATAACTAGTAGTACTTGTTATTAGCGTAAAAAAAGGAATGGCAATACCGCGAACGGAAATCGGGAATATTTCTGAAAAAACTACCCACATTAACGGACCGATCGAAAAATGAAAAGCGGCAATAAAACTAAGGATGCTTATGAGGATAAGCATTGCTTTCAATTTAACCCCCTTTTCTAGGATTAGGCTCGAGAATTTACGGGCATTTTCTTCACCTAGGGTTTGTTGAATTGCCTGTTTAAACTCGATATCACTGGCGTATTCCACACCTACAAGGGAACTTAACAGTTGTGCATCGGGTATTTCGTTCATTTCGGAAATCGACTTCTCAGTAAGCGTGTACCGGGCACTATTGAATCCGTATGAGGCGATTCCAAGACTGATTACAATCCAGACCATACCCCATAGTATCATAGGCCTCCGGCCAAGACGGTCGACTAAAGTGATGGCCAAGACCGTAAAGACCAGACTTACCAGACCGATCCAGATGGCCTGTGCGAATGCTGCATCGGCCCCAATGCCCAATTGTTCAAAAACCACTGGGGCATAGAACAAAATAGCATTAATCCCTGTCGCTTGCTGCGCAATGGCGAACGTTATGCCGATAATCAATGCTATGCGCATGGGTTTCCCAAAAATTTCCTTGAATTGCGTTCGAAAGGAACGGTCCGTACCGGCGTTTTTGAGACTTTTGCCCATGTCATCCATTTGACCTTCGATTTCGTTTTCGGGCAATAATTTGCGTAGCGTATTCTTTGCATCTTCAATACGATTCTTAAAAACCAGCCAAGACGGACTTTCTGGAATACCTAACAGAAATAGCAACCAAATAAAGACAAATACAATTTCCGTACCCAGCATCCATCGCCATACGTTTTCTGCAAGGCCTATGGTTTGCACCCATGCCGCATCGGACCCAACGAACTGCAAGATTACATAATTCAAGAAATAGGCAGCCGATAGACCGATTACTATATTGATTTGAATCATAGACACCAACTTGCCGCGAAGTTGCGCGGGTGCAATTTCACCGATATACATCGAAGCGATAGAAATCGAGCTAAAGGCCAGACCTCCTATAAATCGGGCGATGACCAAGGCAAAATAACTAGGGGCGAATGTTGAGCCTAAGGCCGAAATAAGATAGAGCGCCCCAATAATCTGTAGCGTTCTTTTTCGACCTAAGGCATCACAGGCGTAGCCGGCAAAGGGTAAGGCGAGCAATACCCCTAGCGCGGGCGAACTTACCACTGTCCCCAATTCGAGATCGGTCAAAGAGAACTCCTGAGTCAAAAAATTGAGCGTTCCCGAGATCAATGCAGCATCGAGCCCGAATACAAAACCACCCATGGCAACGATGGTCGAATACCGAAAAGCTCTTTTTTTATAGGAATCCATCATTGGGTAGTTTTAGAACGTTATTTATGCGTTTTGTGCCAGAAGGCATCCATTCTGTTTATATCGTCTCTTTCATAACTTTTTTTAAGAAGCCATCGTGGGCGTTCCAATGTAGCTTCCCATGCGAAGAGCTCTTTATACATTTCGCGATACCGCTCAGGTTCGGAAGCTGCCAAATCGTTCAATTCTTTTTCGTCATCCGGAAGATAAAAAAGCTCCGCCGGACGGTCTGGAAAGCGTAGCAGTTTCCAATCTCCTTTGCGCATGGCTGCACGCGCATCGCGTTTCCAAAAGAGGGTTTCATGAGGGCGTTCGGTAAGTTCTCCTGTTATAAAGGGCATCAAATCGACACCATCGATATCTTTTAAACTTTGAATGTTGCCACCCGCTGCCTTAAAAAAAGTCGGAAGAAGATCAAAAGTACTTATTGGATATTCATAAGTAGTTGCAGGTTTTATTTTTCCGGGCCATTTCATAACAAAGGGCACACGTATACCCCCTTCTAAATGTGTAGACTTTATGCCACTCAATGGGTGATTCTCAGAAGCGTTTTTATCGGAAGGCCCCCCGTTATCATTTGTGAAAACCACGATAGTATTTTCTTCGATGCCCAATTCTTTGAGCTTGTCTAAAATTTTACCCGAAGCCCTATCTAAGGCCAAAGTCATCGCGGCAACTATTTTTCTTTTGCCTTCCAATTTTGGAAATTGTTCTAGATCTTCTGGTTTTGCATCCATTGGGGTATGAACCGCATTGAAGGAAAGAAAGGCAAGAAACGGAGTTTTGGTTTTTGCGCTTTTTTCTATAAATACCAGTGATTCTTCCGCTAGAGCGTCGGTCAAATAACCATCGTGTTCCTCAAAATTCCCGAAGCCACGCTCCATCTTGTTCAGAGCTTCCTCTGGCTCCCCTGAATATGGAAAATAATCTCGTGCCCCTCCGCGAAAGCCGTAGAATTCATCAAAGCCTCTTTTGGTAGGATGAAAGCGGTCTGCACCTCCCAAATGCCACTTGCCATAAAAGGCGGTTGCGTAACCTTGTTGCTTCATATAGTCTCCCATGGTGACTTCTTCAGTCGGTAATCCCATTTCATCGCCATCAACGGACGATACCGCGCTCATAAACCCGGGTACGTTGTTCTCTTCGTAGCCAAAGCGGTATTGTGATTTTCCGGTTATCAACCCCGCTCGAGATGGCCCACATGTGGGGTGCGTAACATAGCCTTGGGTAAACCGAACACCTTGTTTGGCCAATTTATCCAAATTAGGGGTTTTCATGACGGTACTGCCCTGAAAACCAAAATCGGCGTAACCGGCATCATCGGCAAATAACAACACTATATTTGGTTGTTCCTGGGCCACCCCAACTTGCAATGATGTAATGACACAAATAAGTACAAAAAGATTTTTCATATTGTCAAAGATTAAAGCAAATGCCATTATACTTCTTTAGATTCCTTATTCTAGAAATCTATCCCTCACAAATTAATCAAAATAAAGCGTAAAAGGAATAATGATATTTACCTTAGGCTTGCATTATTTTACCCTAATAAACGCAGTTATAAGTTAGATGGAAGTATTTCAGTGGGATATTCTAATCCACTAACTCCGGCAAATAAAACAATACTTGTAGCGTTAGTCCAACCGTTTTACATCAACAAAGAGGGGACCTGTCGCTAGCCTTTCAGTTTTCAGGTAAGCGTGAAAATTACCATCTCCCTGGGGAAGTACGACATTTTTGAACACGACTCTCTCTTGATTTTTCTTAACGGAAAGTTCAGAATGTACATTAAGAAATTTAATATGTGCAGTACCATCTGTCGCCACCGGCGGTAAATCTAGGATAATTTCATATGTTCCGGCTGTTGTTGTTACACGCCAATGTCCGAGTTCGTTTTCAGAAATTACCCTGGGGCCGCCCCAATCGAAGCGTGACAAATTCACATTTCGCTGATCCAAACTGCCCAAATGGATGCGCTGTATGCCTTTTGCATCGCGTTCTTCGGTTACTTCATCGAACCAGTTTTCGTATCGCTCCAATAGGTCTTCTACCAATTCTGGATGCTCTGTGGCGAGATTAATACGTTCGCTCGGATCAATTTCAATATCATATAGCTCTAAATTGGCAAGTACCTTTTTCAATTCCCCATCTTTAGGCTGATACAAAATATTATGTGGGTCATCATGGGGACCGATCAATTTATATTTCTGCGTTCTTACTGCGAAATGCATGTATTTAAAAGGTGTAGGGCCATAATGCATTTGGGTAAAAAATGCTCTGTCTTGAAGTAAAGCAGTATCATTATCCTTCCAAAGACGAAGCAACGATTTGCCATCGAACTTGATATTTTCAGGCTCCGGAATGTTGACCATGTCTAAAAGTGTAGGCGCAATATCAATAACAGAACCCATGGTTCTATGCTGTTTGCCCATTGATAATTCATTGGGCCATTTTACAAAAAAGGGCACCCTTATACCAGCTTCATAGACACTGGTTTTAGTTCCCCTAAGGTTGGCGACCCAACGATCTGGATACACGTCATTTTTTGTTCGTCTATGTCTAGGGCCGTTATCCGAAAGAAATATCACAATGGTATTTTTTTCTATCCCAAGCCTTTTGATATGATTTAGTACCCTACCTACGTTATAGTCAATATTGTCAATCATGCCATAGGTAAGTGCATTGTCTTCGTGCAAACCTATCTTACGATATGGTTCGGCCCTCTCATCGGGCACCTGCAATGGAAAATGTGGCAAGTTGGTAGCCAAATAGGTAAAAAAAGGCTTACCGTCCTTTTGAGCCATAAAATCTAGAGCGGCATCTGTAAAGATATCATCACAGTAGCCCTTGTACTTCTTTGAAACGTTGTTATGCTCAAGTACGGGATCGAAATAAGTGTTACCCACCGGCCCTGCAGCCTGGCCAATGCCTCCTCCTTTATGAACAAGAGCCTCTTCAAAACCTTGGTCGGTGGGTCGCATTGGGAAATTATCACCCAAATGCCATTTACCGAATATTCCGGTACGATAGCCGTTATCTTTTAGAATTTCTGCTATGGTAAATTCCGAAGTGTTCATAAAATGGTCTACCTGAGTAACGGCGGTGACCCCAGTGCGATAGGGGTATCTTCCTGTGAGAAGTGCAGCTCGGGACGCAGAACAGTTGGGATAGGCCAAGAAATTGATCATTTCAATGCCTTTTTTTGCAATGGCTTCCATGTTGGGAGTCTTTAGGTACGGATTACCGTGCATTCCAATATCGCCATAACCTTGATCATCGGTCATCATTACAATGATATTTGGTTTTTTTGATTGTGAAACCAAGGTTGCGGAAGTCATAAAAATAGTTATGAAAGCAGCTATGGCGAATTGATATTTTAATCTATTGGGATACATCCCACCATTGAAGCAGAAACAAGTCATTTTTAAGATTTTAAATTGGAGCACATATAATTTTTATACTATTCTATTTGGTATCCTATTATCGCATAGAATTGGAATACCTTAAAACCCTACCAGTTGGTAAAGGACCCGTCTTTTCGTTTTAATCGTGGGGTTTCCACCATTTTAAAAGTTGTTTTGCATGCCAATTCTTCATTGAATTCTACCCCTAGACCTGGACCTGAAGGTAAAATATAGCGGGATCCTTCCCTTACCGGTTGTTGAGGATAATACTTCGGGTTATCAAAACCAGGGTTTTCCACAGGTGTGTGAAGTTCCTCCATCCAACCAAAATTTGGGGATGCGGTTGCAAGGTGCAAAGAAGCCGCCGTGCAAATGGGGCCAATGGGATTGTGCGGCATCAGATCAATATAATGGGCCTCGGCCATGGCAGCCACTTTCATGGCCTCCGTCAATCCTCCCACATTACAAACATCGATTCTTGCAAATTGTGTGATTCCTCTTTCCAAATAAGGCAAAAATTGCCATTTACTAGCGAATTCCTCGCCCAGGGCAAAAGGTACAGGTATCATTTTGCGCAAGCTTTCATAGGCTTCAGGAGTCTCATCCCTTATGGGCTCTTCAATAAAATCAAGTGTTCCTACGGGCATTCTGCTTACGAAAGATACGGTCTCAGCAGCCGTAAGACGGTGATGGTAATCGATGCCAATGGTTGGTAATGACCCAATTTCCCTTCGAAGTTGTATTACCCAATCGGCAACAATTGCGATGGACTCCCTTGGTTCAAATATTGATTCTGACTTACCTAAATATTCGGCAGGAGCCAGTCTTAGCACATTCCATCCTTCCTTAATAAGTACCCTTGCCTTTTCCAATAATTCTTCCCTTGAACGAAAAAGCAAGGAAGCGAAACAATCTACGTAGTCCCGTTGTTTACCTCCTAACAGTTCATAGACCGGTACACCCAACGCCTTTCCCTTAATATCATAGAGCGCAATATCGATGGCGGAAATCGCAGCTGTCAATACCCTACCACCTTCAAAATACTGACCACGGTACAAATCTTGCCATATTGCGCCGATTTTAAACGGATCTTTTCCTATCAAAAGTGGGCGAAAATGGTCAATGGCACCTATAACGGCCAACTCTCTGCCGCTAATTCCGGAGGCGCCCCAACCATAAATACCCTCATCGGTCTCTATTTTAATGTTCAGTTGGCTCCTTTCGGCAATGTTGACCGGAAATGATTTAATATCGGTAATTTTCATCTTCTTAATTAGTATTTTCAGTTGCCCTTAGTCCTTTTACCGGCCCTTATGTGGTATCCAATTCTATTCTTTTTATTTTTCCCACTATTAGCAAAAAGGAAAGAAAGCCCACTATTGTGATGCCCCCAATAAAAAAAAGTGCAGGGCTAAAATCGTTCTTATCTACCAAGGCACCTATTACCACTGGCACTATAACCGCCGATAATCCGCCCATTAAGTTAAAAACTCCGCCGATCAGGCCTACCAGATGCTTAGGTGCAATCAGCGAAACAAATACCCAAGTAATCGAAGCTAGTCCGTTGCCAAAAAAAGCAATAGTCAAGAATAAAATTATGAAAAAAGTGCTATCTGTATAATTTGCCCCGACAATACTGAACGATAAAAAAAAACCGATCAGAACAGGGGTTTTTCTTGAAAATTCAATGGTGCACCCTTTTTTTATCAAGTAGTCTGAAGTAAAACCAGACAAAAGTACCCCAAGAAATGCCGCTAGAAATGGCACAGAGGCAAGGAAACCGGATTTAATAAAATCAAACCCCCTGTACTCCACCAAATATGTGGGAAACCAGGTTAGAAAGAAAATAGCCACAGAACCCACACAAAATTGTCCGATATAAACTCCCCATAATTTGCGATGCTTGAACGCCTCGGTAAAATCCGCCCAACTGAATTTTGCTAATGATGTCGATTTTTTGGCAACCTTTACTAGCCCACCACCCTTTTCTATATATGTAAGTTCGGCCGCATTAATGCTTCCGTGCCTATCGGGGTCTCGATAAAAAACATACCAAACAACGGCCCAGATTATGCCGACTAGACCAGAGGCAATGAGTAGCCCACGCCAGCCAACCCAATCCTGTACGGCCGTTAAAACGGGAAACAAAAAAGCAAGACCTATAAATTGACCGGAGGTATAAATGGCTATCGCCGACGCCCTTTCTTCTTCAGGAAACCACTTGGTAACTATAGCATTGTTAGCTGGATAAGAGGGTGCTTCGAATACCCCGATACTCGCACGCAGGCCCAAAAGAACGGCAAATGAATTTACAAACCCTTGCAATAAAGTTGCAATAGACCAAAGAAAGAGCATTAAGGCATATAATATTCGCAATCGTATTTTATCAACAATAATTCCACCTGGAACTTGCAGCGCTACATAGGTCCATCCAAATGCGGAGAACACTAGTCCCATTTGAACGGTACTTATTTCCAAAGATTCGCGCATAGCCGACGCCGCAACCGATATGTTCGTTCTATCCAAATAGTTAATTACTACAGTACCAAAAATCAGCGCTAATATATTGTAACGCTTTTTTGTGGGTTTGGCAGACTTTGAAAATTTCATTTACTGGGTTGTTTAACTAGTAAAGATTAAAAGTAGAACGATTAATAAAGGTAGTCATGGATCCTGAATAGGCTAAATATAGGTTCATTTGGATATTTCCATAAATTCTAGGGGTGCTCCTTTGTGGACTATGAAAGCCACTCGAACTTCATCTGCCGGAGAAAATGTTTCCACAAAAATTTCACATTCCTTAAGGGCTTGTTCCATGTCATTAACGAAATAGGCCACATGAGGCAGTGTTCGTATCATTTCTGGCATAGGGCTGTGGTTGTCAACCTTTACCCAATCTATTTTGTACCGATCTTTGTCGAATTCTGTATAGTGAATGCTTCCGGGTTCGTAAAACCCGACTCAGTTTCTTTCTTCATTTGTGGGGATACCAATGTGGCTAAAAGTGTATTCCATCTACTTAGTATTATTGGTTCATTATAAATTAAGTTAGTCTTCAATTAAAATTAGTCAGCCATTAGGCTTACTTCAAAGTGACCTTTCTTTACACTTCCATCCTGCATTGTGATGCGATAACCATAACCAGGGATGCTAATATTCCCTTCAACTTTTTGAGCCACTGGCCCCAAATTCGCTACGACTTCGGTTCCGCTTGAAAATTTACTTCGCTGCACCTTAAAATCAACACTTAGATACTCATGATCGGTCAATTCGGAAAAGAAGGTTTCACGATGCACTGGACTTACCAATTCATTGGCCATTTTGATCATTGGGAGCATGCCCTCGAACTCGTAGGGAGAAAAGAATATGGTGGTGCCCCTTCCGAATAGCATACTTCGCAAGGCCTTAATCCTAAAATCCCCGTTTGCGGTAACTTCGTTGTCGGGGTCTTGAATCTTTCCAAAATTGGCGATGGCCTCGTGAAATACCAAATTGAACAAGGGCGCATGGTGCGATATCACAGAAAGTGGTCTGTCTTCGAGATAGGTCATGCCCTCGAACATATCGAAATACGGAATCCACTGTTGTTGCCCATGCTCCGTACCATTGACCAAATTAAATGAATCGATGTATTTTGCCAATTCCAGGCGGCCCTCTTTTCCGTCTTCACGATAAGCCGCAAAGGTAATATCGGTAATATCTGCCTCAAGACCACCTAGGGCCTCAATTTCCTTCGGCAAATTCTCCTTGGCCAAGCCAGTCTGATATTTAGGGTCTACACGAGCCCATCGACTTCCCGTATTTTTTAGTTTTCCTTCGTCATCTTTCCCCATTAAACCATAATTTACGTCCGGGTCATTTTCTAAAATCGGGGAATAGGCGTGGTACGAAGAATAAAGATATCCGTACTTTTTGGTCAAGTCGACCGCTGCCTTGAGTTTTTCGGCCCCGCCGAGTTCTTCACTGATCGGATTATTATTCGGTACATAATTGGAGAATGTGCCCCAAGCGTGAAAAAAGGCATTATCTACCTTAAGTTCGTCATGGGTTACCCGTATTATCTCGGCCAATTGGTCAAAGGTAAAGGCCATTCCGGGCATGTTGACGTAATGCGGATATCCTCCGTAAACACCCATGTATATGGCTCCCGGCAATTTGTTTACATTCGGGTTTCTTTCCGCCTTTTCCTTTAACGTCACAAAATAGCCCCTCTTTATTGCTTCCTTCTTATACGTCTTGGCCATATCGACGTAATCTCCTTCAGGAATAAAATGGTAGCTGATTTCCATCTTGCCCTTTTCACTGTCCAATTTCCAAACTGGATCCAGAAAAACGATTCGTTGATAAGGTGACATCTCCCCTTTTGGATTGAAAAGGTACTGACCGTTGTTGTTGATATTGTACATCATATGAGGTCTTGCCGATTCATCGATAATACCTACTACCGCCGATTTTTCATTATGGGTACCCCACCACGGCATGGTAAGACCGGTACCATTGTTGAACAACTCTAAAGTACCTACCGATTTGTTGTTATACGTCGCATCATCCCACTTGCAGAAACGCCCGCCGTTCATGGGGAAGATATAAGATGGACAGATAACACCCTGTTTTTGGGGAATTACGGCGGCACCTTTGTCCTCATCGGTCTTTAAACTGAATTGTCTGGAAGGATAACGCAAATCGGAAAGATTATAATTTCCCGACTGTTGTTCGATGATTTGCACATCGAGTTTCGGGGCATTTGAATCAATTCTTAGTTCAGAAGCGATGAGAACCCCGGTAGCTTCAGATCCACTGTTCAAGACCGGCTCGATAAACTTAATCGTCACCCTTGTGCCACTTTGGCGTACGACTTCGATTTTCTTGCTTTTTGAAAGATTTACGGTTTGTTCTTTTCCCTTGGCATCGGTCAAGGTCAATAGGCCCGCCGCATTTTCCCAGGGATCGGAACCCCAAACGTGCCCCGATTTTTTTTCCACAACGGTAAAGCAACCACTGTTTTCATCAACGGTGACTTTGATTGCCCCGTTTTCAATGACGACTGGCTCGACAGGGTCTGTATCGACACTTTGGTTCAAATCATGGCCAAAACCGATAGTTATTGAAAACAGTATGGCTGCCATCGATCCGATTGTAATATTTAAATATTTCATTTGAATTGTATTATGCGTTTGCATGTTGTTTTTAATGTGCTATAGCTCAGCTTTTATTTTGGCAAAATGATTTGCCAGTCCTTTAAGGTCATGCTCCCTTATCAATTTTTTATCAAAAAGGGAACTCCCCATGCCAACGCCAACGACGCCGGCATCAAAGAAGGACTTGATATTTGCTTTGGAAACGCCACCCGTCGGCAAAAGTTTGATTTGGTTCAGAGGCCCGGAAACATCCTTGATGAACTGTACGCCCAGCTGTGTGGCAGGGAACAGCTTTACGGCGAAGGCTCCCAGCGACCACGCCCGGTAGATTTCGGTGGGTGTAAAAGCCCCGGGGAAAACGGGAATATCGTTTTTTACACAATACGAGATTACCTCTTCATCAATTATCGGGGTAACGATAAATTGGGCACCTGCTTCCAGTGCCTTCGTAAGGTCTTTCATATTGCAGACCGTGCCCGCTCCAACGTTCAATTCCGGGAAATCTTTAAGCAAGGTCTCAATGGTTTCCGTAACCTGTGGTGAATTCATCGTAATCTCCAAGGTAAAAAAACCACTGCTCAAGTATATCGGTACGAGTTCCGCCACCTGTTCGGTAGTGAGCCCCCTCAATATACCCACAATGGGTGTTTCCTGAAATTTTTCCCATGAAAATGATTTGTTAGCCATATGTTTTTAAAATTTTATTCTGTCCTATCAACAATGCTTTTTCTATTATGTTTGCCTCAAAACAAACGACCCTAGATAAGGGTAAAAAAGATTCTAGCGCCAATTTGTACAATTCATGTTGCACGTCGGTGGCGGCCAGATAGACTTTTTCGCTTTTGTTTTTCAGATTTGCCAATTCGGCTCCAATCAACAATCCTGATAGGAAATAGGAATTTTCCTGTGCAGAAACGCCGTGGAGCAAACTATTGGCCCGTATTGAAAAGAGTACGGTCATTTGCTCGTTCGCTACCCCCTTAACAACGCCTTTCAAAAAGGATTCTTCATATTTAGAATTCCATTCGGTTTGCAATAGGGAGGGGGCCAAAATACTATGCCGGGATATAATTTCGTAGAGTTCGCCCGTCATATGGGTATTGAAATCGATAAAGCGGCCCTTGTCGAAATAGAGGTGTTTGCTATGGGTGCCCGGTAACAGCAAGATGCCCTTTTCTTGGTCGGGAAGTTGATGGGACAATCCAATGGCCTGGATCTCCTCACCACGCATTACATCATTTTGCGTTTTGGCTCCTGAAATCAATAGCAGTCTTCGGTCTTTTTCCAGGAAAATTTCTTTACTGATAATTTCTTTTCCGTTGAACGAAATCGGCATTTCCGTATAGGGTAGCTCATGCATCCCTATGGATGAAGAAAGCATTCCCGAAGCGATTATCAGACTGTCTTTTGTAACTGACCGATCTAACTTTTCAATCTGGGACGTCAAATAATTCCCAAAAAAATGCTCTTGAGACACTTTTTGCTGTGCTTGGAACAACTGAAAGCACTTTTTAATTCCCATATCGGTCCGATGTTCCGAAAGAACGTCCAATGTATGACAATTTATATGGCGCAGTCGAAAATTCGACGTGCCCCAATCACAACTGATAAAATTTTCACGAAGCCCCATTTTTATGTCAACGCTTTTGTTACCCTCTTTTTAATCAAATAGTCGTCTAGCGCGTACGTAGAACAATCCACACCGATCCCGCTGTTCTTGATGCCCCCGTGCGGAAGGTAGATGTCGTACTTTACCCCGTTCAACTGAACTTCCCCGAATTCGAGGTTTTTGGCGAAATAGTTCAATGTATCAGCATCCTTGGAAAATACGTAGGAGGCCAATCCAGCATCAGTATTATTGGCCAGTGCGACAACCTCTTCCTTTGTTTTAAAGGTAGTAATTAGTGCAACGGGGCCGAATATTTCCTGTTGTAAAATTTCGGAATTGTTGTTCTTCAATCGTATGGCCGTAGGTTCAAAATAATAGCCCGGGCCAGCTATCGGTTTCCCCCCGAAGATCAACTCACCACCCTGATTTATCGCTTCTTTCACGATTGCATGTACCTTGGTTACAGATCCACCATTGGCGAGTGGCCCCATATCGGGATTGTTTTCCCGTCCGAAACCTACCTTGGCGTTTTGAAATTTTTCCTTTATCCCCTCAGTAAATTCATCGATGACCGATTCATGCACAAAAAATCGGTTCGGAGCTACACAGATTTGACCGGAATTACCGATTTTCAAGGCGGCCCCGATATTTATTGCGAGTTCCAAATCGGCATCGTCGCAAACGATAAAAGGGGCGTTTCCACCGCATTCCATACTATATCTTTTGATGGAAGTGCGTGCACTCTGTGCAATCAATTTTTGCGCAGTCTCCGTAGAACCTATCATGGTAATCAATCTGGGAATCTTACTTTCACAAAGCGGAATGCCGACACTTTGTAGGTCGCCGCATAATACAGTAACGACCCCTTTCGGGAAATCAATTTCGGCACAGAGCTCACCGATGATATAGGCGGAAAGAGGTGAAAATTCAGAAGGTTTCAGAATGATGCTTGATCCTGCGGCCAAAGCCGGACCCAATTTGAAACCGAGGTTTAAAAGCGGGAAATTATAGGCCAAGAACGCCACTGCGACGCCCAAAGGTTGTGAAACCATACGATGTTCATGGCTGCCCTCCCAATCATCTATGGTGACATCATTTCGTTTTTGAATTTCATCAGAATAATATTTTAACGAATTCGTGATACTGGTCAGGTCTTCTTCCGAGCCTTCCCAGGTCTTGCCCATTTCATACATGATACTTTCGCGCAAAAGGTCACTATTTTCAATAATCTTATTGCGGAGTTTGTCGATCCACGCCAACCGCTCTTCCAACGGTAGTTTTGACCAATATTCGAATCCGCTTTGGGCGGCCTTCAACGCTCTTTGCGTGTCTTCACCACTGGCCCAAGCAATGGTTGCAGTGGGTTTTTCATCAGCGGGGGAAATCACTTCGAATGTTCTTCCGTTCGAGGCATTGGTCAGAACGCCGTCGATATATAATTTTCTATGTCCGAATTTTAACTGAGTGCTCATCTTTATCCGTATATTTTTTCAATGCATCCATATCTACCTCGACACCCAAACCAGGCAGTCGTGGTATTTCTAAAAGTCCTTTTTCAATTTTAATCTGATGTTGGGTCACCTCTTCGCGCAGTGAATTTTCCGTTCTATCTAGCTCCATGGTAGGCAACCCGTCATACAACCTACCTGGATTCTTATCGAGGTTGCCTACAAAATGGACCGCGGCGCTAATGGCGATCCATGTGCCCCACGTATGTGGAACCACATCTTTATTATAAGCTTGCGCCAAGGTTGCAATTCGTTTGGCTTCCGTGAGCCCACCAGCGGCACAAATGTCGGGCTGTGCGATGTCTACACAATCATTTTCGAACAGCCGTTTGAAACCAAATTTAAGATATTCACATTCGCCGCCCGCAATGGGAATCGTTGTATTGTCTCGAAGTCTTCTATAGCCATCGTAATCTTCCGGTGACACGGGTTCCTCGAACCAGGCGATATCGTATTTTTCTACTTTTCGGGCCAGTTCTACCGCTTCTTGATAGCTATAGGCATGGTTTGAATCGATCATCAACCGCATTTCGGGACCTATCGCCTTTCGTATCGCGGAGACATATTTGACATCTTCTTCCACGCCAAGCCCCACCTTCATCTTGGTTGCCGCAAAACCCTGCGATTTGTACAAAAGTGCTTCCTCGACCAAGGTTTTTTCAAGATTGTCTACACGGGTAAAATAAAGCCCGGTGGCGTAGGGCTGTATCACCGGGTTTTTGATTCCACCCAACAAAACGGAAACCGGTTGATCCAGCAGTTTTCCTTTAAGGTCCCAAAGGGCGACATCCAAGGCGCTGAGTGCCGCTTGCAACGATCCGCTTCGGGCATAATCCATCGATCGGCGGTACATTTCTTGCCAGAGTACTTCATGGCCCAAGGCATCCTTTCCCAATAAAAAGGGAGTGAAAAATTCTATTCCCGCTTTTATCACACCCGCTGGTCCATAACCTTCGCCCCAACCATAAGTGCCGTCCTGCAGTGTAATCTTAACTATACAGATTTTTCGGCTATCGTATTGCCATTGCGAAAAATAGAAGGGTATTTCCAGGTGATGGCTTATCACAAAGGGTTCTATCTTATCTATCTTCATTTTAATTGTATAACTGGTTAATGTCTATAAATTGTCATTTTTCCTTAATAATTGGCATAACCGAGGACGCAGATCGCAACGATCAAAACGGCTAGGCCTGCCAGCAATATCTTGAATGGTTTTTCGGCATTTTTCCATTCCCCGGAACGGTAGCCCCAAATATTACTAATAATCAAAGCCAGACCCAATAAGATGGGCCACCCGATTACAGGACCCAAATTGCCCATCAACGCGGCACCCTGACCATAAACACCCAAGGCAGCGAACCAAAAAACTCCTGACAAGATAGCCCATTTATATGCTTTCTTGCTGTTGGGCATTTTGTAAGAGTTCCAAGAATTGTTCTTTATCAATTGGAAAAGGGCGTAGCCGCCGTTCATGGCGAAGGCCCCGATCAACACAACCACCCAAGAGGCTAAGCTTGCGTTTTGTGTGCCGATCCCGTATTCGTCTTCCGCAATTTTTGCCACTGGAGCGGCATTCGCAAACCCGACGTTCAAAAAGGCAGAGAGTACTCCCGAAGCCACCGCAATCAATACACCCATTTTTATGGATTTATCTGTGGATGACGCATCGGTTTTCAATCGGTCTCGCTTTACACCTGCGACAGCCGTAATGGCCACGCCTACCAATAAAAGGGCGACTCCTATCAGGATAATGGGAAAGGAAGGTTGCGAAAATGCAGCCTCGATTTGAAACAAGGGAATCACGGACCCCACAGAAGCGGCAAGTCCCATAACTATTCCGTACGTAATGGAAATGCCCGTTTTTTCGACACTAACACCAAAGAGAATTCCGCCGATACCCCACAGGAAACCGAACAAAGCGGCCCACCACAAGGTGACACTATCAGCCTGGGAAATGACCTCGAACAGATTGGGGATGACGAAAAGAGCCCAGACGACAGGTACGAATAGCATGGCCACGAAGGCATGCAACAACCACCAGGCTTCCCATTTTAGTGGAGCCATATATTTCATTCCTAGTCCGAAGGTGCCTTGAAAGAAACTTGCAAAAACTACAAGAACGATAGCTAAAAAATTGGTATCCATAGAAACTATTGCTTTTAAGGTAAGCGAAGGTTGAATATCGGTATGAATCCTTCCCCACAAAGAAAATTCAATAAACGCTGTTATCGTTAAAGGATATTAACCGTAGCTAGCATTATTTTATCCTATCTCTATTTCTGTTGGGGAATTGGGCTATCCGTCTTTTAAATAGAACAAGAGCATCACCATGATTCCGGCACTTAGGGAGACAATTGCCGTCAATAGACTAAAGGATTTAAGCAGTTTGGAAACCGAAAAATCATGGACTTCTTTAAAGAGCCAGAAAAAGCTACTGTTTACATGTATGATGCCCAACGAACCTGCCCCGATAGCCGCCGCTGTCAGTTCGGGATCTAGAGTGCCATTTGAAATCAGTGGAGCGACTATTGATGCCGAGGTAATTAGGGAAACCGTTATAGACCCCGTGACAGTGGTAAAAAGCAAGCTCAACAAAAATGGTACTACGATGCCCATTGCCGAAAGGTTACCCGCATCGGAAAACAGTGAGCTTACAATTTCAGTATCCTTGATTACCTGTCCGAAGGCACCGCCGGTTCCGGTAATCAAAATAACAATGGCCGATTTGGCACCGGAGGTCTGAAAATATTCATTGAGGGTAGATGAAAAATTTTTGGTATTCAACAGCGGTAGCGCAAAGCCCACCCCAATCATTAACGCCCAAACCGGATTCTTGATAAACGATATAATCGGGTTGTCACTGGAAGATATCGTTCCGATGGACATTAAAGCCAAGGGCACCAACAAAGCGGCAAAGGGCAAGACCCGTTTGTAGCCTTCAAGTCGTTTTTTTTCGGATATAACATCCGATATTTCGGAAACCGGTGGGGCAATATTCAAGTTTTTCTTGTTGAGCTTTAACCAAACCAGACCGCCTGCGATTGCCGCTAGGGCAACCATTACGTTAATGGGAATCATGTTGCCGATATCGATTTGGAGAATGGCTGCCAAGGCCAAGGGCCCCGGTGTTGGTGGAATCAACGCATGAGCCACGGTCAAGCTCATTGCCAACGAAAGGCCTAATACCAGAACCGAATGCCCAGACTTTCTTGACAACACCAAAATAGTAGGTAAAAGGGTCAAATAAGCGACATCCATAAAAACCGGAATGCCGATCAGAAAGCCAATTAGCGCCATGCTGAGTGGCAAGTATTTTATACCGAATAAATTGATAATGCTATCGGCAATGACGTCGGCGCCTCCGGTTTCGGCCAATATTTCACCTAACAGGGTGCCGAATAGAATGATTAGACCTATCCATTTCAATGTACTGCCAAAGCCTGTCAACAAACTCTCGGTGACGCCCTCGACGGAACCCCCCGTAGCCAGCCCCAGAATAAGCCCGGAAATCAACAAGGCGGGTATGGGATGTACCTTAAAAATGGTGACCGCAACAATCAGAAGTACAATGCAGAACAGTAATATTAATAGGCTGGTCATGGGTAAAGTGTCTTGTTTGAATGATGTGTTTAGGAATTCCTGTTTCCTATTTACAAACCTAAATTAAATTAATCGAGGAGATTTTGTAGCTATTACCCACAGCTGACATTATTCTACCCAAGGGGTAAAAGGAGTCCGAATATTGAAGAACGAAAAATTGCAAGAAAGTATAAATCCATATTAAACCGCTACCGCCCTATTGTTGTATTTTTCGGCGTACTCCGATGGTGTAAGGTTCATTAAAGCTTTGAATTGCCGATTGAAATTGGTAAGTGTATTAAAACCAGATTGATAACATACAGTCGATATTTGTAAATCACCTTCGATTAGTAATTTACAAGCGTGCCTTAGGCGAATTTCATTTAGGTATTGCGTAAACGACTTATGTGTTCGTTTTTTAAAGTATCGGCAGAAGGCATTTGGGGTCATATAGGCAATCGATGCCACTTTTTCTAACTCGATTTTTTGGTCGAAATTATCCGTCAGATAAGAGATTACCCTTGCCATTCGGTCTTTTTCGTTTTTACTGTTACTATTGGTTATCACTTCGGAACACAGGGCAGTATAATTTTCACTGACCGATAAAATATCGAGTATTTTGAGAAGGCCGATGATACTGGAAAGCCCTTGGTTGCCGACCAATCCCAATATATGGTTGTGTACAAGGTAAGCTGCGGCTTTCGAAAATTTTAATCCTCTTTCGGCATTTTGAAACAGAAGTTGTAGTTTCTTGGCCTCGGTCAAATCCAGAAATCCAGTTCCTAAAAACTGAGGCTCAAACTTGATGACGACTAAGTTAACGGCCTCGTCTTCAACCTGATCGGCATAGTATTCCCTATCGTTTCTGAAAAGGTGGGGAACATTGCTGCCAATCAAATACAATTCTCCCGGGCCGAAATTGCCTATTGAATTACCCACATATCGCGTTCCCGTGCTCTTGATAAAATAAATCAGCTCCAATTCTTTGTGAAAATGCCAATTATGCTCAATACATGGTATTCTGTCTTGTCTTGCAAGGAATGAGTTTTCGGGTCTTCGCTCGGTTTGTTTGTATGTCAGTTTCATTTTAAGGCATTACGGTCAACAATACTATGAGTAAGATGTTAGGCAGGTATCTTTATTTTGTATACATCGGTTCTTCTTTAT
>CBDULZ010000026.1:0-53923 GCA_965368185.1 uncultured Kriegella sp. | reverse complement strand
AGGAGCTCATCCGCACTCGGTCGCTAAACTACAGCATTTACAATGCCCGGGCTCTGATTACTGTTGCCCGGCTCGGTCGCCATCTCGACTACGACCTCTTTGCCTATCGCAGTCTAGAAGGCCGCAGTATAAGACTCGCAGTCGACTATATGACACCCTATATCTTAGGCGGGAAAGAATGGCCTCTTAAGCAAATTCGGCCCCACAGCAATGGAAGCGCTGCCCAGTTATATTGGAATGCGGCACTTGGATTTCAGGAACGTGAATTTGCCGATACGCTACGAAAACTGCCGGGCAATCCCTTACCATCACCCATCGTGCAGTTACTCGATCCACTGCCGGAAGGCTGGTAAACCTTGCTTGCCCAACAAATTTAGACCGAGTCCATTTTTCAGGAAAGCACGGATGACGAAAGGCTATGACAATAAAAAAGTGAATGGGAATATTAAGGTTGACGCGCTTGTGGATAAATTGGCGAATAAACGTAGCGGGGAAATTACTATGACTAATCATCGTAGTCGCGCATACCCCTCTCGTTTATTAAATACAGCCGCTAAAAAATGGGTTTTTAGATTAAAACTTTTAATGTATTTTTAAACAGTATAAAATTAGACTTCGCCACTTTAACCCCGTAATTCCTGCGCTATTTACTCAACAATTATCTTTATTTTTCAACTAATGTACCTTAATCCAATATGCCTAAAAAACTAAACCCCAAATCATTTTTTACCGCTGCCTTTCTTGTACTCTATATGCTATTATTACCTAGCGGTGGTGCACAGGTTACAAACACCAGTACGGTACAAATCAACCCCAATCAATTCGAAGGCAGCGATGTACAACGTATTCAAGCGGCCATCGATGCAGCCAAGGGAACCACCAATTCAATCGTAATTCCAGCAAGAAATGCCAACGGTACCAATCTTTGGTTATTGGACAGTGCCATTTTAGTACCCAGTAACATGACCATTCTACTTGATAACTGTACGCTACAATTATCAAATAACTGCCGCGATAATATGTTCCGAAGTTCGAATGTCGGTGTTGGCATAACCAACCCCATGTGGATCCGCAACATACACATCATCGGCATCGGCGATGCCTATTTAAAAGGGGCGACCAACCCCAGATCAACAGGAGATGGGCACCGCCAATTGACCTTAGATCCTGAAACCGAAAAAAAAGCGGGAAACTGGCGGGTAAGTTACGGCAGTGACGCGGGCAAAAAAGATATTAAGCAAAAAGGCGACTGGCGCAATATTATGATTCTTATGGGGTATGTCGATGGGTTTAAATTAAAGAATGTAACCATTGAAAAGGCACATGCCTGGGCCGTAAGTTTTGAACGCACTAGCAATGCCGAGCTATCGAACATTCGGTTTAATTGTTCCGAAACCCAAATCATAAACGGCAAAGAAGTATTTGTTGCCAATAGAGATGGCATCGATCTACGCCACGGCTGTAAAAACTTTCGTATCGACAATATTTCCGGCGTTACGGGAGACGATTTTATTGCACTTTCGACCTTGGGTATCTATTCCGAAAACCCCGAAGGTGGCAATATCAATTCCACCATGGTCACGTCCCGCACTTGGCATGGTCCGGAAGATGATACCGAGCAAATTTTTATCACGAACATCGTCTGTAAAAGTTCGACGCGGGCAGTTGCCATTCGCGCAAACGATGTGGCCAGTATTAATAATGTGTTTATCGACGGCGTGATGTTCAACGGTGGATACAACACCATGCTTATAGGCGGTAAAGGCTATGGCCATGATTCAAAACCGGGGAAAATAAATAATATCCATGCCATGAATATTATCGGCGATGGCGAATCTTTGCTACAAATTGAAGAAGCTATTGCCGACTGTAGTATTAGCAATGGCATTTACAAAGGTACTGGGGAACAATTGATCAAATACCATAAAATTGATACCTCCGAAACTTCCAATATCATTTTAAACAATGTAATTCAAATGAAAAAATAGATAGTGAAGCAAAAAAAGGTTCTCAAAATGCTGCGAAGCGTTTCGCAACCCCTGAACGGCGTGTATCTTAAATCAATTTAAACCGCTTTAGCATTTTTTTAAAACCTGCGTACTAAGGCGCCATTGAATCGAATTTCCTTACCGAAATACGTAACTTTAGGCAATGACCCAGTTCAAGAAATTCCAATCGAATTTTTCAGGAAGCCGATACGAACCGAGACGCTGTACCACTCCAAGACACCGAACCGTATGACTGAACAGCGAGAAAATGCGATAGCCATTAAGAAAGAAGAATTTCAAAAACTAGGATATCAATTAATCGACAACATTGCCAATTTCATCGATACCATTGAGGAACGACCGGTCACCACAACCAAAACGCCGAGCTAATTACAAAAAACACTGGGCGATGTTCCCCTACCCGTATATGGCACCCTCGCGGCCGAACTGCTCACAATAACAAGCGAAATGCTTTTTAATAATTCGTTATTTAAGGGCCATCCGAAATTTTTGGGCTATATCACCCCTTCGGCAGCTCTCTTGGGGGCCTTGGCCGATCTATTGGCATCATCGGTGAATCCAAATGTCGGTGCCCATATTTTAAGTGCGATTGCGACTGAAATCGAAAAGCAGACCGTAAAGTGGTTGGCCAAGTTTATCGGTGTATCACCCAATTATTGCGGTATTTTGGTCATTGGCGGCAATATGGCGAATTTCACGGATTTTTTAGCCGTAAGAACCGCCAAGGGTTCCAAGAACATTAAAGCAGACGGTATTTCGGCCACATCCGAAAAGTTGACATTTTACTGCTCGAAAGCAACCCACACTTAGTTTGAAAAGGCGGCCATTTTATTTGGCTTGGGAACGAAATCCATTCGTTATATCCCCACAACTTCATCGAACAACCTGGACGATAGAATTCAAGAAGAAAAAATCCAAGCTGATATAAATAAGGGTTGTATAACTATTATGGTCGTCGGAACGGCAGGTGACCTAAGCACGGGGTGGTCGATAACCTCATGACCATTTCGACCCTCTGCAAAAAGTACGATTTGTGGTTTCATATCGACGACGCCTATGGTATTCCCGCGGCAGTGATTCCAGAATTAAAAGAAATGCTCGAAGGCGTTTCAGAAGCACATTCCATTGCGCTCAATCCGCACAAATGGTTTTTGGGCTTTAAAAGAATGGCCGACCTTACAGCAAGTAGGCCGAAATGGCTATATTAAATTAATTAGCTAAGACATTGCATTGGCTAAATTATTATTGCGACATGCCGAAAACCAAAAAGAATTGGAGGCGAATGCCCAAAGTTCGAGCATTACTACGTTTCGGTATGTTCCAACCCATCAGATAAGTAGTCCGGAGCATAAAGCGGATTATTAGAATACCTTAAACCAAGCGTTATTGAACGAATTACAAAAGCGCGGCGAAGTTCTTCTGTCCAATGCAATTGTGGGCGAAAAATATTGCTTACGAGCCTGCTTTGTGAATTTCAGGACGTCACAAAAAGATATTGAGGAAATTATTGAGATTGTTGTTAACCGGGGAAGAAAAACACACGAAAAACTATCCCGAACCGACAATTGAATTTATGTGTACTCTCTCCTATAAAATTTTCTTCCAATATATTCGCTTTCAGTTGAAAACGGACGAATAGGTTTTGATGCGCTGTATCGCCCGAATACCTAAACCTACCATCAATTATAGATTGACAAAAATTACAACGGACTTTTCACTAACTTAGAGCTACGCGGAAAAAATGCTGCGAACGCTATCCACAGCAAATCATTGCAGGTTCATTATGCACAACGAAACAAAAGATAAGAGCTCACTACATTCACCGAAAAATAGTGGTGAAATGACAAAGAAGACTTTTGGAACCTTTGCGGGAGTTTTCACACCGACTACCTTAACCATACTTGGTGTAATCATGTACATTCGTCAACCCTGGGTGGTTGGCAATGCCGGTATTATCGGTGCCTTGGCAATTTTGTTGATCTCGGTGGCGATAACGTTTACCACGGCATTAAGTTTATCTTCGATAACGACCAACGTTCGTATCGGCGCCGGTGGAGCCTTTAGCATCATCTCTAAATCTTTGGGCCTGGAAATTGGCGGAGCTATAGGCATTCCATTTTATATCGCCCAAGCTTTGGCCGTAGCCATGTATGTTTTCGGGTTTCGGGAGGGATTGGTCTCTATATTGCCCAATTTAAATCCGCTATTGCTAGATATTATTATTTTTTCAGTAGTAATGGCCATCGCATTTATAAGTACAAGCTTTGCCTTTAAAATACAATATGTAATTCTTGGCATTATTTTTCTTTCATTGATTTCAATCTACGGAGCGCTTTTTGTAAACGATCTGAATTACGACTTGGCCTTGTTCGGCGCGTATCCCGGGTCTATAGAAAATAATTTCGGGGGATCATCCTTTTGGGTTGTTTTTGCCGTGTTTTTTCCTGCGGTAACAGGCGTAATGGCAGGGGCCAACATGTCTGGCGACCTTACAAGTCCACGTAAAAGTATTCCCAAAGGCACACTTTCGGCCGTAATTTTAACAACCCTTATTTATATCAGTTTGATATTTGTTGCTTCACTTTTGGGAACCACCGAAGAACTGACATCAAACTATAATTTATTTATAGACAAAGCGCTGTATAGTCCCATTGTACTTGCCGGTCTATTGGGAGCAACGCTCTCATCGGCCTTAGGATCATTTATTGGGGCTCCGCGGATTATGCTTGCCTTGGCCGAAAAAGGTATCTTACCGAAAAGCAAAGAACTGGCAAAAACGTCTAAAAAAGGCGAGCCCATTAATTCCATGCTTATAACGGCTGTTATTGTGTTCGTAGGAATCTCATTGCGTGATTTGAATACCATTGCACCAATTCTCACCATGTTTTTTATGATTACCTATGCCATGGTCAATATCGTTGTGCTTGTTGAACAGTCTTTAAGTCTACCAAGTTATAGGCCTACACTAAAAGTACCATTGATCGTTCCCGCTTTGGGTGCTTTTGGGTCGATTGCAATCATGTTTGTCATTAACGTTATCGTCGCCTTAACATCCCTTATCTTAATATTTATTTTTTACTTCTATTTGGTTAATTTAAAATTGAAATCGGAAGCAGGCGATTCCCGAAGTGGTCTGTTTACGGCACTGGCGGAGTGGGCTACCAAAAAATCAAGTAATCTGAGTCCGCAAAAGGAAGTACGGTCATGGCGACCCGATCTTTTGATACCGATGACCATGCCGAAAGAAATTAGAAGTTCCTATAAGCTTATCCATTCAATTGTTTATCCGAATGGTTCGATTAAAATTTTATCGTTGCTTAATGAAAATCAGGAAGAACAGAAAAATGTCGAATTGTTTTTAAAAAATGCTTCCCAAAAATATAAAGAAGGTGGTATTTCCGTTTCGTATGCATTTGTAGAGAATAGAGAACTCAATACGACCATTAACATTAGTATGCAGTCTCTTAACGCCGCCTTTTTTAAGCCTAATGTCATTTTTGTAAGTATCGATACCGGAAACGTTAATTTGGAATATCACGATAAACTAATATCCGATGTTAAAAAGAACAACTTCGGAATGATTATTTATATACCGTTTTCTACGGCAAGTTTGGCGATAGAAAAAAACATCAATCTTTGGTTGACAAAGGTTCCATCGAATTGGATGGAAACTTTTGATATTGGAAACAATGATTTATCTACGCTGTTATCCCTATTGATATGCAAGAACTGGAAAGGTGAGATTGATGTACGTATTGTGGATACTAATCACGATTTAAAGTTTTCGGAAACTGATATTGAAAACATTAAAACCATGATTAGGTTTCCTAAAAAAACCAATATTACTGTTAATGACGGTAATCTTTTGGAAAACGTTAAAAAATATCGAAATGCCGATGTGAATATTTTTAGTGTCGATGATGGAATGTCAACGGCAGCTATGATTAAAATCGTGAACGAGTCACGAATTTCGGGTATTTTCTGTGTCGATTCTAAACTAGAGAATGTACTGGTCTAGCCAACCCTGGCAATCTAAAATGGTTGTTAATTACCAAAATAGCGATACGCAATAGTAGCCAACGCATAGTAATGACAATCGGTTCACCAGATTTTGACCGATCGATTAATTTTCGATTAAGGTGCTGTATATCAGCCTTTTTAATCCAAGTACAAAAAGAAAACTAATTTTCTCTGAAGCTGAAAGCTTCAGAAGTACAATTGTTATTTTTTTTCGCTCTGACATAACCAAGAGAATAAAAATTCCTTATTTTTAATAATAGCAACATATATACACGTATAGCCTAATGAAAAATTCAACGAATGTCCATACACCTGCTTTCAAGCAACGAATTCTGAACACCTTATTACTAACGGTGTTTTTAATCTTCGGATACGGTTTACAGGCACAAATTGAGTTTCCGGTAAAAGTGGGTGTAAAACCCGAGAGCATTACAAAAGGGTTTAACGGCAATTACTATGTCACTCTTATGAACGGCAAGGAAAGTGGTGATGGCGAATTGGTTGAAATTTCTAAAAACGGCGTAAAAGTATTTGCAAAAGGTTTTGACGAGCCAAAAGGCATCGCCTATATCGGCAATCATTTATATTTCTCCGATTTGACCCGGGTTTGGAAAGTCGATAAAAAGGGCAACGCGAGCGTCTTTTTAAAAAAGGAGGATTTCCCCGAAGAAGTTTTGTACCTCAATGATGTAGCGGTCGATGCAGAAGGCAAGGGTATTTATATAGCCGATATGGGCGCCACAAAATACATGCGTGACGAAAACAATGACCTTTGGCCCCTTGACAGTGAACAGGCTAAATTGGTGCCACAATCTGGCAGAATATATCATGCAAACTTAAAAGGGAAAGTCTCCATTAAACAAGACACATCGCCATTGATGTTAAACCCCAACGGTGTAGGAGTAGATAATAAAGGGAATATTATGGTAGGCGGCTTTTTTCTGGGAAATTTTTTAGTGATGCGAGATGGCACCTTAACCCCGTTAAAAGGTCGATTTCGGGGAGCTGATGCTGTTGAGCAGGATAGTAAGGGCAATTATTATATTAGCAGTTGGGCAGCGGGGGCAGTCTGGAAGATCGACCCAAAAACGGAAGAATCAACTGTATTGATCGATGGCCTAGAATCTGCGGCCGACTTTTATTTAGAGGAAGAAAAGGGTCGCCTATTGCTTCCCGATATGATGGCCGGTATGATATACGCCGTGGAAATCGACAAATGACCTATTTTTCAAAAAATTTAGTGGTTGTGTAGTATTCTTAAAGAATAGAAAGAAAATACCCGTATAGGCCAATTACAATGCCCACGAAACCCGTGCCGATCATTAAACCGGTAAATAATTGTTGTAATTTAAGGTTATCACTAATGATAAGACCTACCACTCCAAAAACGATACTTATTTGCAAAAACAACAGGCTAATATTAATTTTGGCTACCAAACTAGCAAAGCTCATAGAAATTTCCTCCCACTTCTTTAGTCCGACGATTTTTCCCATTTCGCCGTCCAGATCTTGTGACCAAGATGATTTCGGAATATTTGCAGATCCTTCTAAAATCTCCACTTTCTCTTCTTCATACTTCAAAATTGCCCTATTCGTCTTTTCAAGGCGCAATACCATGTCTTCGGAATTTTCTTCTTCAATTACGCCAGAACTGAGCAGCGATTCTAAATAATCGCGCTGGTTTTCCTTCATAATCAACTTAATACTCTTGGCGTTGTACCAATTGGAATAACTCACATGTTTGTAATTCGCCTTCGCTATCTCCTCTTCCAGATTACTTTTGATTACTTGCATAACAGCTAACATTCCGACGATAACTATAATTATGACACCACCCCGATTTTCAATTTTGCTACTCTTGCTCATAAATCTTTTTTGAAAATATAACTACTTCTTTGGCCGTCACATAACTATTTCTATTTCAGACGGCAACAATAATTTGCAAAAATAGTAATTTGTTACCTTTTAGAGATAAAAAACTAGAAAGCTGCGGTCTAGACAAAATTTGTGAGAACTTACCTAAGGAAAGATTCCCGTAATTAAAACACCCATATTTCCGAGAGTGGCACTGATCTCAAATAAAGAATATGGTGAAACCGACTTTCCCCAGGGCAGAGCCCCGAGGAATTTTATATTAAACAGTCTACCTTAAAAGCTCCTTTTCGTATAAAATATAAAATCACTATTTTCAAACTTTGAACCTAATCTAATCGACCAACTTCTTTAATCCGACCAATTTATGATTGCCACACTCTTAACCAAGGTATTCTTGCCATTATCGCTTGCCATTATTATGCTGGGTATGGGTATGACCTTAATTCCAGCAGATTTCACAAGAATTGTAACCTATCCGAAAGCCGTATTGGTCGGTTTGACCAATCAACTTATATTTTTACCGATTATTGGATTTTCTTTAGCCATAGCTTTTGATTTAGATCCGACCATGGCGGTTGGCATCATGATCTTGGCCTGTTGCCCCGGTGGCCCCACAAGCAATCTTATCGTTCAAATCTGTAATGGGAACATTGCACTTTCGGTAACCTTGACCGCTATTGCCAGTTTCGCAAGCATCGTTACGATACCGATTGTGCTTTCAATGGCACTTGATTATTTTGGTACCGGTTCCGATATTGTAATCAAACTACCCGTATTAGATACCATTCTTCAGATTATGGTCATCACGGTAATACCTATTTCAATCGGGATGCTCATTCGAAAGCATAGACCCAATTTTGCCAGACGCATGGAAAAACCGATGCGAATTGCCTCTACCGTCATCTTTGTTTTGGTGTTTATCGCAGTCTTGGCCGCTAATTTTGAGCTATTGGGCAATGCTATGAAAAGAGTAGGATTGGTCACATTGCTACTGAATATAGGCACAATGGGGCTGGGCTATTTAACCGCTCGACTGCTCAGGCTGAAATTAGAAAATGCAATATCGATCAGTGTCGAAAGCGGCATACAAAATGGGACCCTTGCCTTTGTTATTGCCACTACAATATTGAACAACATAGAAATGGGAATTCCCACCGTTGCCTATGCCATTTGGATGTTTTTAACGGGGGGGATTTTGATGTGGAAATTAAATAAAAGAAAGGGTATTCAATTAGCGGAGTAGTATAAAAATTACAAAGCGCCGAGCTAGTTTGAATGCTATAAGACACCATGAATTCGCTACTTTCGAAAAACTATGAAAGTATTACCATTTCAATTGTATATTTGAAAGGACAGGTAAATTCAATGAGAATTTGAAGGATGAATGGAAACACCCTAACCTCAAAAAATTACCATACCCCATTGTAAACAACGAGATAAACCAGCATTTAAAATAAAAAGAACAACGCATGAAGGCCAATAGACGTAATTTCATTAGACAATCGTTCACCTCGGCTGCCGGTATGGCGGCAGCCACTATGCTACCTACAAGTTTGTTTGGTCGCGATTTGCATCAAACCTCACAGCCCGAAGAGATTATCTTACAGCCTGAAAAACGCTTCAAACCCAAAGAATCGATACGGTTTTCAGTAATTGGCCTTAATCACGGTCATATCTACGGTATGGCGCAAGCTTTAATTGCTGGCGGGGGTGAAATGGTTGCCGTATATGCCAAAGAGCCGGATTTGTTGGCGAATTTCACGAAGCGCTTTCCTAATGTCAAAGTTGCCAAAAGCGATTCCGAAATTATTGAAGACAATTCCATACAATTGGTGGCCAGCGCATCTATTCCTATCGACCGGGCGCCTTTGGGCATTCGGGTCATGCAATCCGGCAAAGATTTTATGAGCGACAAGCCCGGTATTCTTACTTTCGAACAACTCGCGGAAGTAAAAAAAGTACAGAAAAAAACAAATCGTATTTATTCGATCATGTACAGCGAGCGTTTGGGAAACCCTGCATCGATAAAAGCAGGTGAGCTGGTACAGTCGGGCGCCATAGGAAAGGTAGTCCAAACCATAGGACTGGGGCCGCATCGCATGCGACCCGAAACACGTGCCGATTGGTTTTTTGACCCAAAAAAAGCAGGAGGCATCCTTTGCGATATAGGCTCACATCAAAGTGACCAATTTCTGTACTACACAAGCTCCAAAGAGGCCACGGTCAATTTTTCCCAAACGGGAAATTTTAGCACCTCCGAGTATCCAGACTACCGCGATTTTGGCGATATGAGTTTACGAAGTCCCCATGCTACCGGCTATGTTCGAATTGATTGGTTTACACCTGACGGTCTAGATACTTGGGGCGACGGAAGAACTTTTATTTTAGGAACGGAGGGCTATATTGAAATGCGGAAATATATAGATATTGCAGGTCGTGAAGGAGGGAATCATTTATTTCTTGTCACTCAAAAGGAAACAAAATATTACGATTGCTCGAACATACATATGCCCTATGGCGAACAGTTGGTCAGTGATGTGGTCAATCGCACGGAAACGGCAATGTCACAAGAACATTGTTTTCTTGCTACCGAATTGGCATTGGCCGCTCAAGAAAACGCATTTCAATTGAATGTGTGATACCCCACCCCATGAAACGATATGCCACTACCCTTCTATTTATTTTTCTTACTGTTGTTTCGATACTGGCACAAGCGATACCGATCGATGAGGAAAAATTTATTGAAATCGGGGGCATAGCACAATGGGTTACGATAAAAGGAGATGATGTTGGCAAACCAGTGGTTCTGCTTCTTCATGGCGGACCTGGAAACGCGATTAGCCCCTATGCCGATGCCATTTACGGTCGGTGGAAAAAAGACTTTGTTGTGGTGAATTGGGACCAAAGAGGTGCCGGAAGAACATATGGGCGCAATGCACCGGCCGAAGTAACTGAAGACTTCTACATCACAAACCCAATTACGGTTGCAGAAATGACGGCAGATGGAATCGCACTTACCGAATACCTTATTAAACACCTAGAGAAACAAAAAATTACTATTATTGGCACTTCATGGGGTTCTGTTCTCGGTATTACTATGGCGTTGGAACGTCCAGAACTTTATGACGCCTATATCGGAAACTCGCAATACGTCAGTTTCCTAGGAAATCTTATCAATGCCTATCGAAGCGTCTATCAAATGGCAAAAAATGCCGAAGATGCTCCCGCCATTGAAGTTCTTGAAACATTAGGGGAGCCCCTTTATGGCAATGCCAAGCATTCGGGACAGCTACTGCGCATCGTAAAAAAATACGAACGTAAAAACTCCATTGCCCCGCCCGAGACATGGTCAAAACCTGCGGCACAATATGACAACGCCATTGACGCAAAAAACAGATATGACGGTGACGATTACTCGTTTATAAACGCAATGGGGCATGAAATGCTGGGAATAAAACCAATGTTGGGCGAAATTGACTTTACTAAAAATGGTCTGAAGTTGAATGTGCCTATCTACATTGTTCAAGGTGAGGAGGATATTTTAACATCAACAGAAGTTAACAAACCCTATTTCGATATGATCAATGCCCCTAAAAAAGAATATTTTTTACTGTCAGGCGTAGGACATGGGCAAAACCAGGCAGTAGTGGATAAGGAATACGAAATTTTGAAACGCATTCATCGCGTAGAGTAAACGCCATTCGAGTCCTCACAATGGGTAATAATAAATTATAAAAAATCCAAATTAAGGTTCTTAGGTTTGGGAGGAATAGCGGGTCCGGTTCTTTTTATTTCCACTGTTGCAAAATCTACCAGTCTACGAAATGATTATAGCCATATATCGCATTTTGTTAGTGAGCGAGGTGCTACAGGAACGAACACTGAACAATTGATGAACTTTGCAGGTTTTGTACCTTCCGGGGTTTTGATATCGCTTTTTGGAATGGCCATTCTTTCCCTTTCAATAAAAAAACCAATGCCCGTTATCGGTTCGATACTCATAATCCTATTTGGCACGGGCATGGCCCTAGCGGGGTTATTCTCATGCGACTTGGGTTGTCGGCCCGCTGATTCTTTTGAGTCGATAGTACATGATCGTATATCGGCCATTACCTTTATGTCTGCTATAATAGGAATTTTAGTATCGGGATTCTCGTTCAATCATCGTTCTTTCTTTCGAAAATTTAGCCGATACTCCAAAGTAACCGGGTTGGTTTCGTTTGCGCTTTTAATAGTCATGATCAGTTCTTTTGACTCAAGAAACTTGACAGGGCTGTGGCAGCGTTTACTTCTTTTGTCACTCTTCTTGTGGACCTCAAGGATCGGGCTACATATATTCAAAAATTCCGAATGACAACTATGTAGTACATTTTAATGCCGTAACTTCCTTCCAAACAAAAGTGAAAGCAAACAACACACCTGAACGATGCCAAATCTTTAATTCACCTGCAACCAAGAAATCATTTAAAAATTTAGGCTAGAAAATAAAAGGAGCATTGCTTTGGTCTAAATTCATAAATTTGGGGTATGCAAAATATCGCTCTCTGAAATAAAAAATACACAAAATAACCACCATTTATACTCAATACAATGTTTAGAAAATACCGTACCGCCCTATCATTTGTACTTCTTCTGAGTTGTTCCTTTTGCTTTGCCCAAGAGCAAGTATTATATAAAAAGACTGATACAACCTCCCTCTTTATGGAAATCTACAAACCCCCTCATTTTGATGCGGCTAAAGAATATCCTGCGATGGTCTTCTTTTTTGGTGGCGGATGGAAAGGCGGAAGCAGATCTCAATTTTTGGAGCAAGCCAAATATTTCTCCAAAAGGGGCTTGGTCTGTTTTCTTGCGGATTATAGAACTGCAAATAAAAACAAAACCACCCCGTTTGTAGCGCTCGAAGATGCAAAGTCCGCCATGCGATTTGTCCGAAAAAACGCATCGAATTATAATGTAGACCCTAATAAAATCATAGCTTCCGGTGGGTCGGCCGGGGGCCATCTTGCCGCGGCCACGGCGCTGATCACAGATTATAATGCACCTACAGATGATGTGTCCATCGACTGTGTTCCCAATGCTTTGGTACTGTTCAATCCCGTAATCGACAATGGTCCCGGTGGCTATGGCTACGAAAGAGTTGGAGACGCCTATAAAAGCTTTTCCCCACTTCATAATATCGAAAAGGATGCGCCTCCTACCATTCTTTTTTTAGGCACAAAAGATGCCCTCATTCCTGTAGCGACCGCCAAGTACTATCAAACCGTGATGGAAAAAGTAGGCAGCACCTGCAAAGTGGAGTTGTATGATGGACAAAGTCATGGGTTCTTCAATTACACAAATTTGGAGTATTTTAAAAAAACGGTTCTCGCGGCGGATGCTTTTCTAAAAGAACTTGGGTATCTAAGCGAAACGCCTAAAGTACAAATCAAATAAAAAGGTACTTTTTAAGCTTTAGTTCATAAACGTTAATGAGATTTGTTGTTAAAATTAGTTTATCAAGATGATCGCCATTACTAAGTTTGTTGCCCAATTCCCGTTGTTTACGGAAGCATTCGAGCAAAAAAATCCTTGGGAAATCACTTCGGATATAAAAAATATTATTACCCAGGCGATAGCTCATTTAAACGAAGATTATACTATTGACAATGGTGTCGCGATTCATAAAACAGCTATTATCGAGCCCGGTGTGACTTTAAAATCACCCGCGATTATTGGCGAGAATTGTTTTATTGGTGCCAATGCCTATTTCAGGGAAGGGGTGTTTTTGGATAAGAACGTGAAAATTGGACCCGGATGTGAACTAAAAAGCAGTATTATCTGCTCCGATACGGCAATTGCCCACTTTAATTATATTGGAAACAGCATTATCGGACACAACGTGAATTTTGAGGCGGGTGCTATCGCCACCAATCACTACAACGAGCGTAAATCAAAAAATATAAGGGTAAAATTCAAGGGTAAAATCATCAATACCAAAGTACCAAAATTTGGGTCCTTGGTTGGTGACGGCTCTAAGATAGGTGCGAATGCCGTATTATCTCCGGGTACCCTTCTTGAGAAAAAAACAACCGTAAAAAGGCTTGAATTGATCGAGCAAGCCAAAGAGTAATTCCATTTGACAGCAAAACTCCACGCCCATTTTGCTTACATTTTCCACATTCATTTTACCAAAGTCGATAAAAATAGTACATTAGGCCTTTGAATTGTTCGGCAACCTATCCACTAGTAGGAAATGGATCAATTCAACAATCACTTGAAAACGCTATAAGTCAAGGTGTTATCTTTTTTTATAACATCTAAACAAAAAATCAAACATCTATGAAGAACCATAATACCAATCGAAGGGATTTTGTCAAAAAGAGTAGTTTAGGAATATTAGGAGTTGCTTTAGCACCTTCTTTTATAGGTAAAATGGGTGCTAACGGCCGTTTAAGAACCGCGCATATCGGTGTTGCTGGTATGGGCATGGCAGACCTAAAGGCGATTTCTTCACATGAATTGGTCGATGTTGTCGCGTTATGTGATGTTGATGCGAACAATTTGGCGGCAGCGAAAAAACTGCATCCCAATGCAAAAGGGTTTGCCGATTACAGAATACTTTTCGAAGAGATGGGCAATGATATCGATGCCGTCATTGTATCTACTCCCGACCATACGCATGCACCCGCCTCCATGATGGCCATGAACATGAACAAACCGGTATATTGTCAAAAGCCACTTACCCACCATGTTTCAGAAGCGAGGGCAATGCGGAAATTGGCCGAACAAAAAAACCTTGTTACCCAAATGGGGATTCAAGTCCATTCTTTTTATGATTATAAATTGGCTACCTTATTGATTCAATCCGGTATTATCGGAAAGGTTAATTGTGTACGGGCCTGGTCTCCAAAAAACTGGGGGTATGACGGTCCGATTCCCGAAGGTAGCGATCCTGTACCGGAAACCCTCGATTGGAATCTTTGGCAGGGAACTGCAGCAGAAAGACCATTTAAGAAAGGTGTTTACCACCCTGGAAACTGGAGAAAACTAGTAGATTATGGTTGTGGCACCCTAGGTGATATGGGTGTTCATATTTTCGATACGCCTTACAACGCACTACAATTGGATGTTCCTAGAACCATCAAAAACAAATGTAGAAAACCAAACGGCTTCGGGTTTCCCGAACACAACACTGTAACCTATGAATTTCCCCAAACCCCTTACACCACTGAAACCCTAAAATGGGTATGGTACGACGGAAAAGGAGCTCCTAAAAAGCATAAAGACCTAAAATTGCCCAATAAAGAAAAACTACCCTTGCAAGGAGCTATGTTTATGGGAGAAAAAGGCAGATTGCTATTACCTCATTTCCAAGAACTCCCTAGACTTATTGTTGATGGGGAATACAAGGAAATGGATATAGAATCATTTAATTTGGGAGCGCCAGTAAGGGATTATGATTCCGAAGGAAAAAAACACTACCATCAATTTGTAGATGCATGTTTAGGAAAAGATGAATGTAGCGCGCCATTTTCGTATGCTGCCAAATTAACGGAAACCATACTATTGGGTGTTATAGCAGGTCGTTTTCCGAAGAAAACCTTGCATTGGGACAATCAGACGGCGCAGTTCGCCGAAGACGAGGCGAATGCCTTTTTAGATTCTGCCTATCGTAAATTTTAGGTACGCAAAAGTATCGCTGTTTAATTACTACACGGATATTAATAAACCATTTGAATATTGGGACTTTTCCTGATTTCAACTAAAAATTCGCCCTAACCAATATTGGTTAGGGCTTATTTATTGCTCCTCCCTTGTTCTCAAAAGGTAAATTTCTGGGAACCCGATTATGAAATTCCCTTTTTTAAGCCTTAGAGACGCAAACTGTAATCCCTCAAACAAAATCATTACATTTATCCCACCAAAACCAAATAAATGTCAATTGCCAAAAAAGAATACAAAAGAGTTACCGTCAAATCGCTAGTGGATATGAAAAAGAACGGGGAGAAAATTTCTATGCTCACCGCTTACGACTATTCCATGGCAAAAATTGTAGATGCCGCTAATGTCGATGTTATTCTTGTTGGCGATTCGGCCAGTAACGTAATGGCCGGTCATGAAACTACCCTACCGATTACCTTAGACCAAATGATCTATCATGCATCTTCGGTCATACGCGCCGTTGAACGTGCCTTGGTGGTAGTCGATATTCCCTTTGGAAGTTATCAAAGTGACCCCAAAGAAGCCTTACGTTCGGCAATTCGCATCATGAAAGAAAGTGGTGCCCATGCGGTCAAGTTGGAAGGGGGGGTTGAGATCAAAGAATCCGTCAAGCGTATATTGAACGCCGGTATTCCCGTTATGGGCCATTTAGGCCTTACCCCACAATCAATTTATAAATTTGGCACCTATACCGTTCGCGCAAAAGAAGATCAAGAAGCAGAAAAATTAATGGAAGACGCCAAATTATTGGAAAAATTAGGCTGTTTTTCAATCGTACTCGAAAAAATTCCCGCAGCTTTGACCAAAAAGGTTTCGGAAAGCATTTCGATACCAACAATAGGTATCGGTGGCGGCAAACATGCCGACGGCCAAGTACTGGTAATTCATGATCTATTGGGAATGACACATGAGTTCAACCCACGATTTTTAAGGAGGTATATGAATCTTTACGAAGAAATGGGAGAAGCCATCTCACAATATGTTACCGATGTTAAGAGCCGCAACTTCCCCAGCGATGAAGAGCAATATTAAAAAGTCAGGGATTTGTCCATTATAAGCAGACTTCATAAAAATACAATTAAAAAACTCGGTATCGTCGTATTGGTACTATTGAACATCGGCTGTGACCAATTGACCAAAGATGTGGTCCGTAAGACGATTGCCCCTTTGGAATATATCACTTTCCTGAATGATCGTTTTGTTCTCACAAATGTTGAAAATAAAGGGGCTATGCTCGGATTTGGAGCAGACCTCCCTCCTATTTTAAAAGGGATACTATTACAAGGTCTTCCCATTTTTGTACTGCTTATCCTCTTATTCAGGGTCTTGAAAAAATCGAACCTAGACTACTGGCTAACCTTAGCATTTGCCTTTGTAATTGGTGGAGGTATCGGTAACATAATAGATCGAGTAGCCTATGGTTCGGTCACAGACTTCTTCCAGATTAAATGGGGAGTTTTTAAGACCGGCATTTTTAATATGGCCGATGTTTCGGTAAGCATAGGCGTATTTCTTATTATTTTTCTGAGCTTTAGACAACGAAAATTAGCATTATAGTGGCGTCTAAAACGATATCTACTCCGCAGAACCTCCAAATTGTTTATGAGGACAACCACCTTATTGCAATCAACAAGCGTCCCGGCGACATTGTTCAAGGCGATAAGACTGGCGATATGCCGTTAAGCGAAGTAGTTAAGGCTTATATCAAAAAAAAATACGATAAACCAGGCAATGTGTACTTAGGAGTAGCACATCGATTGGATCGGCCGACCTCAGGTCTGGTAGTATTTGCCAAAACTTCGAAGGCACTTCCCCGACTCAACAAACTATTTGCCGACAAGGAAGCCAAAAAAACATATTGGGCGGTAGTCAAGAAAAACCCGGACAAAAAAAGTGCTCGATTGGTGCATTGGCTAAAGCGCAACACAAAACAAAATAAATCGTACGCGCACCACAAACAGGTTTCAGAGAGCAAGCAGGCGATTTTAGATTACAAGGTCATAAAAAAACTTGATCATTATTTTTTATTAGAAGTCAATTTACAAACGGGTCGCCACCACCAAATAAGAGCGCAATTGACCGCCATAGGCTGCCCAATTAAAGGCGACCTCAAATATGGCTTTGACCGTAGCAACAAAGACGGAAGTATTCATTTACATGCCAGAAGCCTATCGTTCGTACATCCGGTAAAAAAAGAACAACTTCATTTTACGGCCGCCCCACCTGACGATAATATCTGGAACGCTTGTTGCTAGTTTTTTGTTACATTTAGTAACTTAAATCATACACTGCCATGATCAAAAGAACACTATTCTTGCTGGGCTGTCTACTCCTCGCCTCTTGCGGAAGCTACAATTCGATAGACAACTTTTACAATGCCCATAAAAACGATAATCAGGTAACGGCCGTTCGCATACCCCGATTCATGTTGACATTGCTTAGTGGCATTTCCCCAGAAATGCAATCATTGATAGGTAACACAAGAGATTTGCGCTACATGCAATTTCCCAGTACGACTCCTGCTCGAACAGATTTTTTAAATAAACAGATGAATGGCATTACTGGTAATTCGTTTATCGAAGTGTACCGTAAAAACGATGATTTAAAGCGAAACGTGGTTTCCATTCGTGAAAAAAGAAATGCGGTCAAGGAAATTTTGATATATAACAACAATAATACAACGGGTTCCTTTCTTTATTTCAATGGAAATTTCGATCCTGTAAAAGTGCGTGAAATGGCGCGAAGCGAAGAATTCCAAAAATTGGGCGATGGTCTTATCAACCAGTACAACATGGGCACGTCAACTGAAAAACCATAAAGAGTTTATCTAGACGATCGGAAGCCTTCAATAACTACAGAAGTTAAAATTAGCGCACCTCCGAAAATTGTCGACCACGAGGGAATTTCCGATAAGAACAAAGCGCCAATCAAGATGCCATACACTGGTTGCACACTGCTGAGTATACTTACCGTGGTAACCGAAAAATGCTTAAAACAGTTTAAAAACAGGGTATGACCAATCGCAGTGGTTATCAAACCTAAAGCCACCAAACCTTGCCATTGTGAAATTATGGGCTCCAAATCGGTAAAAAAGATTGCAGGGAACAATAAAAGGCCGGCAATTGCAGACTGATAGCCCATTAACATTGACCCATTATAGGTATTCACTTTCGTCTTCAAAATAATATTACGCAGTGCATAGGCCACGGCTGATAGAAGTCCTACTAAAACTGCAGGGGTATACGAACTATCCATATTAAAATCGGGTGCCAGAAAATAAATACCCAAGAGAACTAAAAAACCCAAAAACCAATGCGTTCTTTGCAGTTTGGTCTTGAGCAATAGCGGTTCTAAAAAAGAGGTAATCACAGGGTAGGTAAACATCGCAAGCATACCGATAGCAACATTTGACCATTTAAGGGCATAGAAATAGAGTAGCCAATGTATGGCTATCAAAAGTCCACTCAAAATAATTGGAAGCCTATCTTTACTTGCTACTTTTAATGATACGTGCTTCCATTTGCAATACAAAAGCAAGAAAAAAAAGGCCAATATTGCACGAATGGCAATGATAACCGGTACCGGCAAATCCACATAGCGCCCCAAAGCACCCGAAGTGCTTATGAATACCATGGCAATGTTCAATTCCAGTAAATAGGCAAGGTGACCGTTGGAGTTCTTCAAGAAATAGGTTTAGCGTGTAACGGCCATGGCTTTTTCGCGTATAATCTGGGCTACGGGCTTATCCTGTAAATGACTTTCGAGCCATGAAATTATATCCAGGTACAGAAATGCCCGCTTTTCATACGGGTGGTTTTCATATTTTTTCAGCTCGGTATGGAGCTTCTGAAACTCTCCCCTCAATTCATGGGGGTAGATATTGGCCAAGTTTCTAAGAAATTTAATCATTTCTTTCTGAACCGCATGTAGGTCATTCATTTTCAATAAAAACTTGTAGGTGCTTTTAAGTTGTACTTCCAAATGGTAGTCCATACCAGCCTCATAGTGGGCAACCAAGCTCAGAACACGCGCAAAACACATAAGATCTTCCCGCATTTTGAGGTTCCGGTTATTAATAATTCGTTTTAAATACTGTATACATGTTTTGTTATCACCGATACCAAAATAAAGGCACGCTATCTTATAATTAAATAGCATAACATGATGTGCATCTATCCTATCTTTGTGCTTATTGATCCCATATTCGATTATCTTAACGAGATATAAACCTTTATCAAAGGTGCCTTCAAGAAAATGAAGGTTCAGTTTATTCGCGTTCAAATACAGGAAAGAAAGTGAAGTGATATTGTCGTTCTTAGGGAAATCTTTACTTTCTACCATCTGCTCAAAGGCACTTAGTGTTTGCTTGAACTGAGAACTATACCTAACGTACAGTAATGACTCTAACAAATAATGGTTTCCTTTTAAAAAAAATACGGGATTGAGATAGATCATCTCTTTATGGCTATAAAACAAATCAACCCATTTACTGGCGTATTTATAGCTGGAAAGAAAATCTTGTATTAAAAAGCTGTACCACAAATGAGCCTTATACAGCCAAAGTTTTTCCCGAAATCCTAAATCCTCTATATTATATTTGGGAAGATGTTTCTCAAAATACAGTTTTACCTTCTTGAAATCGTCGTCGCTGCGTACGTAACCCACCTTTAACATCATACCGTACAATTGCAGGGATAAATTCGACAATTTACTTGTCATTACATTCTGCGCCGAAAGTTCTTTTGCCTGCACCGCCAATTCATCGGCCCTGTCAGGAATACTTCTGGTTATGTATTGAGTTTCAATAATTTTTTCGAGTTCTACAATCTCATAAGCAATGTTTTTCTCTTCATTTTCAATAGCTGTTGATTTGACCTTGTCAAGAATCTTAAGACTCTGTCTATAAAGACCTTTTTGATACAGAATCGTAGCAAAATCAAGTTGTTCCCGTATCTGTACCCGTATATTCTGGTTCACAGGGTTTAATCGTAGACTTACCAAAATCTGCTTGTACAAGTGGGCCTTTAGATTCGATAACTGGGCTTTCTTGACTATCCCACTAGCCAAAATAACCTTTTCGTCATAAGTTCTTATTTTATCCAATAGGTTAAATAAGCCAAGAAATTTAGCATCTGCATTCACCCCTAACCTTCCCACATAAAGCTTGAACTGTCGTTTTTCAGATTTTGAAAGCGATTTTACCAGCACAAACAATGAATCTCTATGACCATTTGTCATCGTAAAAAATATAGTTTAAATATTTGAATATCAATAGTTTATGTTATCTAAAAAGTATGTCAACATTGTAAATACAACTGTATGTCTTAGGTCGTTCGCCGTATTGGCCATATATTCGTATAGGCTAGCTAAAACTACGTAAATATAATGAGTAAAGATAAGGTACAAATTTTTGACACTACATTAAGAGATGGCGAACAGGTTCCGGGCTGTAAGTTGGACACCAAGCAGAAATTGGTCATTGCCGAACGCCTCGACAATTTAGGGGTCGACGTAATAGAAGCAGGTTTCCCGATATCTAGTCCCGGTGATTTTAAATCGGTGGAAGAAATCTCAAAGGTTGTCAAAAATGCTACTGTCTGCGGATTGACACGGGCAGTGAGAAAAGATATAGAAGTGGCCGCCGAGGCCCTTAAATATGCAAAAATACCTAGAATACATACAGGAATCGGTACTTCTGATTCCCATATCCTTCATAAATTCAAGTCCGATAGAAACGCTATTATCGAAAGGGCCATTGATGCCGTAAGTTATGCAAAGACCTTTGTCGAAGATGTAGAATTCTATGCCGAAGATGCGGGGCGTACGGACAATGAATTTTTGGCAAGGGTATGTGAAGCCGTTATTAAAGCGGGTGCAACAGTTTTGAACATTCCCGATACCACGGGTTATTGCCTGCCCGAAGAATATGGCTCAAAAATGAAATACCTGAAAGAGAACGTAACAGGAATTCACAAGGCCATACTTTCATGTCATTGCCATAATGATCTTGGATTGGCTACGGCGAATTCGATTGCAGGGGTAATTAACGGAGCTAGACAGATAGAATGTACCATAAATGGTATTGGAGAGCGGGCAGGGAACACCTCCTTGGAAGAAGTGGTGATGATTTTACGCCAACACCCTGATTTAAATCTTGATACAAATATCAACAGCAAATTGCTTTACAGTACTAGCCAAATGGTATCCCAAAAAATGGGTATGATGGTTCAACCGAATAAGGCAATTGTTGGTGCGAATGCATTTGCCCATAGTTCTGGCATACACCAAGATGGGGTCATCAAAAACAGGGAAACCTATGAAATAATAAATCCCGAAGATGTCGGTGTCAACGAATCTTCCATAGTGCTTACGGCACGAAGTGGGAGAGCAGCATTGGCTTACCGTGCTAAAAAAGTAGGTTATGAACTTACGAAAGTACAATTGGATGTGGTTTACAAAGAATTTCTAAAGTTTGCGGATCGCAAGAAGGAAGTTTTAGACGAGGACATTCACGAAATTGTCGACGCTAGCAATTTAAACATTGAAAGTCTTACTTAGATGCATTTAAAAATTGCCATCTTAGGCGGTGACGGAATCGGCCCGGAAGTATTAAAGCAGTCGGTTAAATGCCTTCAAGCGGTAGAGGAAACCTTTGGCCATAAATTTACATATACCGAAGGCTTGGTTGGTGCGGCCGCCATGAAAAAAACAAACACGCCCCTTCCTGAAGCTACCATCGAACTTTGTAAAAAATCCGATGCCATTCTATTCGGTGCAATTGGTGCCTTGGAATACGACAACGACCCTACTGCACGGGTACGTCCAGAGCAAGGTTTGCTAAAACTTCGAAGAGAATTAGGTTTATTTGCCAATATTCGGCCAGTAAAGGTATTTCCTATTTTGGTACCGAAATCGCCGTTAAAGGAACACATCATAAAAGGAACCGATTTTGTCATCTATCGTGAACTTCTTGGGGGCATTTATTTTAATGAAAAAAAATTGAATGAAGATGGCACCAAGGCCTCTGACCTCTGCGAATACACGGAAAGTGAAATAAGTCGTATCGCCCATTTGGCATTTAAAGCAGCGAAACGACGAAGAAAAAAACTTACGTTGGTCGACAAGGCAAACGTACTTGAAACTTCGCGATTGTGGCGAAGGGTCGTAACAAATATTGGGCAGAGTTACCCCGAAGTCGAATTGGATTGCCTGTTCATCGACAATGCCGCTATACAAATTATTTTAAATCCTACCCAGTTCGATGTAATATTGACCGATAATATGTTCGGAGATATGTTGAACGATCAAGGAAGTGTAGTTTTGGGCTCGATCGGCTTGCTTCCGTCTGCATCAATAGGAACAAAAAATGCCATGTTCGAGCCAGTTCATGGATCGTACCCACAGGCCAAGGGTAAGAATATTGCCAATCCAGTGGCCTCCATTCTAAGTGTAGCAATGCTTTTGCAACATTTTGGTTTGCATGAGGAAGCCAATGCCGTGGTAGCCGCAATCCTGAAGTCATTTCAAAAAAACATTGTGACTCCCGACGTAATGGGAAGCAGCAAATACGGAACTAATTACGTAGGTGATTTCATTGCCGAAAATATAGTAGATTCCGATGACAACCTTACCATGAACGATGAAAATATCTGGTTGGGAAAATCTACCATTATCTAAGGCCCCAATCCGAACATCTTCTAAATATAGGTTGAACATTCGGTATCCGAATACCACATCCAACCCAGTAGATTTTATTCCAGCAAAAGTGTCATTGGTACAAAGCGCCAGTGCTTTCCGCAAACTTCATGTCCAGAATTAAAAAAAACATTAACCTAGAAGCCGAAGTATAACCTAAGGGAAGTTATCTTAAATAATAAAACAACGGATCTGTATTGAATGTCTTATGGCATTGTTTTATCTTTACGGGCTATAAAATCGACCAATGAACATTTCATACAACTGGCTAAAACAGTTCTTAAAGATAGATTGGGAATCTCAAAAAACCGCTGAACTATTGACCGATCTCGGACTTGAGGTAGAAGGCGTAAGTAGCTACGAATCTATAAAAGGAGGTCTCAAAGGGGTGGTCGTGGGTCATGTCACAGAATGTAAAAATCACCCGAATGCCGACCGTCTTAAGCTTACAAAGGTTGATATAGGAACTTCCTCTTTGCTTCAAATAGTCTGTGGTGCACCAAACGTTACCAAAGGGCAAAAAGTAGCTGTAGCTGGTATTGGAACCACGCTTTATACCAAAGATGGTGAAGCTTGGACACTCAAAAAAGGAAAGATAAGAGGAGAGGAAAGTCAAGGTATGATATGTGCCGAAGACGAATTGGGCCTGGGTGACAGCCATGATGGCATTATGGTTCTTGACAGTACCCTAAAACCTGGAACTTCTTTATCAGAGGTCTTTGAAACTGAAATCGACGAAATTTTTGAAATAGGGCTGACGCCTAACCGCGCCGATGCGATGAGCCACTTTGGGGTTGCAAGGGATTTAAAGGCAGGGTTAAAGCAAAAAGAAATTGAAAAAGAACTCATCACACCACCGACTAGTCACTTTAATGTTGATAACCGTTCGCTGAAAATAAATGTAGTCGTTGAAAATAGTGAACTCGCACCTCGCTATTGCGGCATCACATTGAGCGACCTTATTGTGCAACCTTCACCATCTTGGTTGCAAAATCGCCTAAAGGCTATTGGCCTAGCTCCTATAAATAACATTGTAGATGCCACCAATTATGTATTGCATGAAATGGGGCAACCCTTGCACGCTTTTGATGCCGACAGAATCTATGGAAAAAAGGTCATCGTGAAAACGGTAGCCAAGGGCACTAAGTTTATGACCCTTGATGGCGAAGAACGTGAACTTCATGAAGATGACCTGATGATATGTGATGGCGAAAAGCCCATGTGTATTGCAGGAGTTTTTGGAGGCATCAATACGGGAGTAACTCAAAATACGACTTCCATATTTTTGGAAAGCGCCTATTTTGACCCGGTATCGATTCGTAAAACGGCCAAACGCCATGGATTAAATACCGATGCTTCCTTTCGATTCGAACGGGGCATTGACATTGAAAATGTGGAATATAGCCTAAAAAGGGCTGCCTTGCTTATCAAAGAAATTGCGGGCGGCAATATCACTTCCGACATCATTGACCTATATCCCAAAAGAAAAGAAGATCTCGGTGTCTTTTTGACCTTTGATAAAATTGACAAATTAATCGGGCAAAAAATCCCGCAAGATACCATAAAATCAATTTTGGCTTCTTTGGATATTAAAGTGAAGAATGTAACCGAGACGGGGCTGGGACTTAGCATACCCTCTTATCGTGTCGATGTTAAAAGGGAGGTTGACGTTATTGAAGAGATTTTACGCGTGTACGGTTATAACAACATTGCTTTCAAGACGAAATTGAATGCATCGATAGCCAAAACATCTAAGTTCGAAGATCATAAATTGCAAGATCAAATCGGCAATATGTTGGCAGCCCAAGGCTTTTTCGAGATTATGACCAATAGTCTAACGTCGTCTGAATATCCTGGATTTGTCAAGGATTTGACTAAGGAACAAACCATCTCAATGTTGAATCCGTTAAGCGCCGAACTTTCAATTCTTCGTCAAACGATGCTTTTTTCCGGTTTGGAAACCATTTCGCACAACGTTAATCGAAAAAAACCAAATTTACAGTTCTTTGAATTTGGAAAAACGTATCATAAAACTGACAAGACCCGATTAGAGCGTAAACATTTGGCGCTCTATGTTACCGGCAATAGGAATGGAGGGGGAAATTGGTCAACACCAACCCAGAAAACAGATTTTTATTTTCTCAAGTCAATTGTTGAAAATATTTTTTCCCGACTAGGTCTAAAAAACATTGACGAGGAAGCTATCACAAACACGGTTTTTTCCGAAGGCCTCTCACTGGTTCTTAAGAAAAAAGAATTGGTAAGCTTCGGCGTTATCAACACTTCTATCTTAAAAAGATTTGATATTAAACAGGAAGTACTGTACGCCGATTTCAATTGGGGTAATGTTGTATCATTGTTAAATCAAACCGATGTTGTTTTTAAAGACATTCCAAAATATCAGGAAGTCAAAAGAGACTTCGCCCTATTATTAGATAATGATGCGACTTTCAAACAAGTTCAAGATTTGGGCTTTAATACGGAGAAAAAATTATTAAAGGCTATTCAACTTTTCGATGTTTATACTGGGGACAAACTTCCCAACGGCAAAAAATCATACGCGGTAAGCTTCACGATTCTTGATGATAAAAAGACCTTGACCGATACGCAAATAGACAAAATTATGAATAAGTTGCGTAAGAAATATGAAATGGAACTGGGTGCCGAGTTGCGGTAAAATCAGATTTTTTTTGGCAAGATAACACCATCGATTTCATGAATAACACCATTCGATTGATTGGCATCGGCGGCGACTATTTTAGCTGTATTTCCACTACTATCGGTCAATACGATATCTAAACCGTTCATTGTCGCAAAAATTTCATCGCCCTGTACTGTCGTAAAACTTGTTTTTCCCTTACCGCTACAAAGTGCTTGAAGTATTTTTGAAGCCGTTAGATTGCCGGCCACAATATGATAAGCCATCAAATCATGGAGGTCTTTTTTATTTTCTGACCTCAAAAGTTCGGTCATTTTCGAGCTCGTTATCTTTTTTTTAAAAGCCACGTCAGAAGGGGCAAAAACCGTAAAAGGACCGTTCTGACCTAGAATTTCATCTAAATCAGAAGCCTTCATAACTGTCGATAATGTTTTATAGTTATCTGAACGCTCAGTGTTTTCAAGAATCGAATGTTCGGGATCCATTGAATTTTGGGCTATCGAAATAGTCGTGACCAAAAGAAAAATAAAAATTATAGCGCGCATTTGATGCTTTATTAATACAGCTTTCCCACCACTCGACAATCGATGAAAGGCAAGAAACTATCGACAAGATACGATAATAATCAATTTTGTAGATTTTCTAGACTTACCAACCAATTATTTTAACATATTATTAACTTTTTGTTGGGATTTTTGAGAATCAACTTGGACTTGAAATTGGTTAAATTTGAGATAATAAGGAAAGAGAATAGTGAGATGTTGTTAAAAAAAACGAATATTGAAGAAAAGCTTTCTCAAGCAAAAACTAAGTTTGGAGACCCTGACAAGATTCTTGATGAAGTCTATCATATTTTATATAAGGAAGATGGAAGGGGATCTCCAGGCAAGTCACATCTGAAAACTTCAGATCAAGTAACATCGAATTGTTTTGACTTCGATTTACTGGAAACCAATAAAATCTATCATATCAGTCAAATCAAAGAAATCTGTATCGACTATCGACTACGGTTTCTAGACGTCAAATATTTCAAGGGAAATCTACCCTTGGAAGCGATTTCCAAAATAAAACACTTGGAAAAAAGGCACAATACGGTGATTCAAGGCTTTAAGATAATGGCACCTTCAAAACTCTTTAAATTAAAGGATAAGGACGACCCCTTATTATTTGCTCCCATAGGAAACAAATATTATTATTTGGTGCATAAGTGGGGCAATGACCTACACCCTCTTCGAAAATTGCTTATGTGGCCGTTCAAGAGCATCATTAATTTGACGTTTTTAGTACTCATGGCAAGCTATTTAATAAGTCTGCTGATTCCCCATGGGCTATTTTCAAAATCCGGTTCAGCTGCCCAATTTTTGATTATTTTTTTCTTCATCTTTAAATCAATTGCGGCCGTGGTAATTTTCTATGGGGTTGCCCTAGGAAAAAATTTCAACCCTGCCATTTGGAGCAACAAGTATCTAAAAACCTAAGATATACTTTGGTAAAAATTTCTATTTCATATAGATAGTGTAGGGCACGCCTTCAAGATCGATACTATCAATAAGTTCGGGCTCGGGATCTACTTTTATGCGCAAAAGTCCACCTTTGTTGACACCGGTAGTCTTACTGTAGCCTACCAACAACAGATCATTGGTATCATCATAACTTACCATCGTGGTATTCGCAATTTCATATTCAAACTGCAATTGGGTCTCGGTCAAGAAATTCTCATAATAGTATAAATAAACCGTTTTCAGCCCAAAATCATAAATTGCGGGAATGCTCGGAAAAATACCATCTGGGGTAGGTCTCCCGTAATACAAGTTTCCGCTGCTATTAAAAAAGGTAGCATTAGATGTAGCAAAATTCGGCTCTTTTCCTTCCTCATAATTATAATAATTCAAGGCCAAGGTTTTACTGTCCATCAAGGTGTGAAGACTATCATATCCAATAATTATGTCTTTGTTGGCATCAACCAATAATTGTCGGGCATCATATCCCAAATTCTTTTCATTGATAATGGTATTCGAATTGACATCAATAGTCACAAGTCCATTCTCATTCGTCTCTTCTTCATCAAAAGTCAATACAAACACACGGTTGTTTGCAACTACCATCTGAAGCGGTTTCTTGCCCAGCTCAATGTCGACGAAACTTTCAGGGTCGGTACCTGAATCTATGGCCCTAATAAAATATGTTTTGTCCTTGGAACTTACTTCGATTACATAAGACAAATAAACCCTGCCAAGGGCATGCGTAAGACTGGTAACCGTAAGCGCATCGCAATCGGCAATATCGGTAAAAACCGCAATCTCATTCGCTGCGTCTTCCTTAAAATCATGAAGTGTTACTTTTCCACTACAATCCGACTGTTCGTGGTAAAATCCTAAGACATCCCCATTTCGATAGGTCAACTCGGGCAAGTCAATATCTGCGAATGCATCTGTATCTTCAGAATTAATAGTCATTACTTCGGCATCGGCATTTAAATGCTGAGAAGATAAAATACCGTTGGCATTCAAAATCAAGGTATAATTTGACTGAACTGCCTTTTCTTCCTCGCCTCCTGGAATTTCGTCAGTTGTACTGCAACCAACGACAACTAACGCCATAGCGGCGCAAATTATGCTGTAGGTTTTCATTATGTAAGAATTTGGGTTATTCTTTATTCTAAAATCTAAAAATTTTATGCGGTTACCGCATACATTTTTTCACGTTGCTCCTTTATTGTCTTATCAGACATATATTCATCAAACGTCAAATATCTATCAATGTTGCCTTTAGGGGTCAACTCTATTATTCTATCGGCGACCGTCTGTGCAAACTCATGGTCATGTGTTGTAAACAGTACAGTTCCCTTGAAGTTTTTGAGTGAATTGTTAAAAGCCGTGATGCTCTCCAAATCCAGATGGTTCGTTGGCTCGTCCAACATAAGTACATTGGCCCTTAACATCATCATTCTACTCAACATACAGCGTACTTTTTCACCTCCGGACAACACCTTACATTTTTTCAGGGCTTCCTCACCGCTAAATAACATTTTTCCTAGAAATCCGCGCACATAAACTTCTTCTCGTTCTTCCTCTGTCTTTGCCCATTGGCGCAACCAATCTACCAAATTGATATTATCGGTGAAAAAGTCTGAATTATCGGCAGGCAAATAAGACTGATTCGTAGTAATTCCCCATTGATACGAACCTTTATCCGCCTTTTTGTTTCCATTTATAATCTCATAAAAAGCTGTAGTGGCTCTCGAGTCTTTTGAAATTACAGCTACCTTATCGCCTTTGGCAAGGTTAATATTTATATCCTGGAACAGCAAATCACCATCTTCCGACGAGGCCCCTAAACCTTCAACATTTAAAATTTGGTCGCCCGCTTCCCTTTCCCTTTCAAAAATTATTGCCGGGTAACGTCGGCTTGAAGGTTTGATATCTTCGATTTTTAGCTTTGACAGCATCTTTTTTCTAGAGGTTGCTTGCTTGCTCTTCGCAACGTTAGCACTAAAACGCATGATAAATTCTTGTAGTTCCTTTGCTTTGTCCTCCGATTTTTTGTTTTGTTGTGCCCTTTGCCGTGCTGCCAATTGACTACTTTCATACCAGAATGTATAATTGCCCGAATATTGATTTATTTTTCCGAAATCAATATCTGATATATGTGTACAAACCGCATCTAGAAAGTGACGGTCATGTGAAACTACGATTACGGTATTCTCATAATCGGCCAAAAAGCTCTCTAACCAGTTTATGGTCTCATAATCCAAATCGTTGGTAGGCTCATCCATTATCAGCACATCAGGGCTTCCGAATAAAGCTTGCGCCAACAAGACACGAACTTTAAGTTTAGAATCCATGTCGGCCATTACGGTATAATGAAAATCTTCTGAAATTCCTAGATTAGACAAAAGTGCGGCCGCATCGCTCTCGGCATTCCAACCGTTCATCTCTTCGAATTGAACCTGAAGTTCCCCGATCTTATCAGCATTTTCATCAGTATAGTCGGCGTAGAGTTCGTCGATTTCCTTTTTAATGGAAAACAATGGCTTATTTCCCATTACGACAGTTTCAAGCACTGTAAACTCATCATAGGCATTGTGGTTTTGCTCTAGGATGGACATGCGCTTGCCCGGTTCTAAATGTACGTGCCCAGACGTCGGGTCTACTTGTCCCGATAAAATTTTCAAAAATGTCGACTTACCAGCACCATTTGCACCAATAACCCCATAGCAATTGCCTTGGGTAAAGGCAACATTAACCTCATCGAACAAGACTCTTTTTCCAAATTGGACTGATAGATTTGAAACGGACAACATAAATTTCTTTTTTAAATTTCGTGCAAAAATAAAGAAATATAATGGCCGAAACCAATTATATATGTACCGTTTTTCTTTTATATTATTAACGTAACCCTCTAACATTTAACTCACTATTAACAGCGTTGCGCAGGCGGGTTTATTAATTTTGTAGCTTACATAGAGAGATGTTCGTGTATGCTAAGAATTTTACTTTATCTGTTCATAGTTGGGTTGACCGGGTGTAATGGAGGAAAAAAAAGTTCTTCCAAAGTTTTTTTTGCAGGGGAGATTATAAATCCAAGTAGTGAATACGTTGTTTTGTTTAAAAATGACGCCGTCATCGACTCTGCGCAAATCGACGACCATAACCGATTTTCTTTCTCCTTCGACTCTATCGTCGAAGGACTTTACCACTTTAGTCACTCACCGGAATATCAGTATGTATATCTTGAAAAAGGAGACAGTTTAATGGTTCGCCTGAACACTGTTGATTTTGATGAATCTTTGGTGTTTTCCGGCAGGGGTGAAGAAATCAATAATTTTTTGCTCGATTTATATTTGTCTTATGAGTCAGAGGAAAAGGCTATCTACTCCTCCTATTTCGCCCTTGACCAAATGGAGTTTAGTAAGCGAATAGATTCGTTAAGAAATGAAAAATTGAGTTATTTGGATGCCGTAGTCTCAGAATCGAAGTTGTCGGACAAAGCTAATGAAGTGGCCAAAGCAACTGTAGACTATACTTATTACGCCTATAAAGAGAAGTATCCCTTTAAACACAGAAAGTATACAGAGGAAAAAAAGATGGAGGAACTTCCTGACTCATTTTACTCCTACAGGAAGGATCTGGATTTCAACAACGAAAATCTAACCTATCTAAAACCGTACTACAATTTTATGATAAATCATTTTGGCAACCTCACCTACATGAACTGTTCCCATAAATGTGTTATCAAGGACAACGTAATCAAAAACAAGTTACATTATAACCAGCACAAACTAGGTCTGATCGACAGTCTAGTCAAGGCTAAGGAATTAAAAGACAATTTGTTTAGAACAGTAGCTTTTGAGTACCTCTTAAAGGCACACGATAGTGAAGAAAACAATAGGCTTTTTATAGAGAAATTTCATAGTCTTTCCGAGAACAACAAACACATTGGGGAAATAGATGCTTTGTACCAGAGTATCTTAAGTATTCAACCGAACAAAAAAATTCCCGCTGTAATGGTATCTGACACACAAGGTAAGACTCTTTCGCTCCAAGACATTTCAAAAAACAAGAAGGCCGTTTTTTACTTTTGGACGGGCAATGACAGGAGACATTTTGAAAATATGGTCAAACGCGTAGACCTTCTCTCGGAACATAAGCCGGAATATACTTTTATTGGTATCAACATTAAAACCGATGAGACGAAGTGGAAAGGATTGGTAGAAACTTCCGGACTTGACAAGGCCAATCAATACAGGACCGGAAATTTTGAAGAAGTCACCAAATCACTTATTATTTATCCTTTGAACAAATGCATCATTACCAATGATGCCATTATTGTTGACGCGTTTTCCAACATGTACGCCTCCTTTTAGCTCTAGACGCCAGTTTCCATCATAAAAAAACCCGAGATGAAAAACATCCCAGGGTTTTGAAATAACTCGGTTTTTTAAAAAAAGCTATTCTTTTCTTAATTACCCTTTTTGTAATCGGCCAAGAATTTTTCCAAACCAGAATCTGTTAGGGGGTGCTTCAGAAGCCCTTCAATTGAAGATAACGGACCGGTCATTACGTCAGCGCCTAATTTCGCACAATCAATGACATGCATCGTATGTCGCACAGAAGCCGCTAAAATTTGGGTTTCAAAACCGTAGTTGTCATAAATCAATCGAATTTCTGCAATTAAATTCAGGCCATCGGTAGAGATGTCATCCAACCTTCCAATAAAAGGAGAAACATAAGTTGCTCCGGCCTTTGCCGCCAATAAGGCCTGCCCTGGTGAAAATACCAAAGTGCAATTGGTTCGAATGCCCTTATCAGAAAAATATTTTAAGGCTTTTACACCATCTTTTATCATTGGCACTTTTACCACAATTTGGTCGTGAAGTTCAGCCAGCTCCTCTCCCTCTTTTATTATTTCGTTAAACGTGGTCGCAATAACCTCGGCCGACACATCGCCTTCAACAATATTACAGATATCGACGTAATGCTTTAGAATATTATTTCTTCCTGTAATACCTTCCTTTGCCATTAATGATGGATTGGTAGTTACACCGTCAAGCACACCTAATTCTTGCGCTTCCTTTATTTGATCCAGATTGGCAGTATCTATAAAAAATTTCATTTTGTGTTGGGTTAAATATGATTAAAAAGATTTAAAAACAATATCAAGTCACTATTTTGACAAACATCAAAATTACAACTTATAATGGTTCAACAATAGTTTCTCGTACACTTTATCAGGCAATGTTTTTTTCAACATTAATGAGAAACGCTGCATAAAAGACCCAACCTTATAATGAACCTTAGGCTTATCGGTATTGATGATAGAAAACACTTTGTGGGCCACCATTATTGGGTCTTGCCCCTCTTGAACGCCCTCATCTATTTGCCTCAAGGTTTTTATATATGGAGTTTTGTAAGGGGAATCTTCTAGAATTGGGGCGTGATACCTGCCCGAGGCAATATCTGTGGCAAAATCTCCAGGAGCCAAATTAGTGATGTACACCCCAAAGTCTTTGGTTTCCATTCGTAAGGCCTCGGTAACCAATCCCACAGCCCCTTTTGTAGCCGAGTATATTCCCCTATAAGGCAATCCCATATACCCCGCAATGGAGGTAATATTAATAATGAGTCCTGATTTCTGTTCTCGCATCACGGGTAAAACTGCCTTCATCATATGTAGGTAACCATGAAAATTTGTATCAAAAGCACCTACAATCTCATCATGGGGAGTCTCCTCTATTGGCCCCGTTATGCCGATACCTGCATTGTTCACCAGCACATCTAATCTACCTTCGGTCTTAACGATATAATCTATGGCCAAACGAATACTCTCCACATTTCGAACATCCATTTTTAAAAGTTTAAAATATTCAAAATCCGAATACTTTTCTAGACTTCTTGTGGTTCCGTAAACAACGAAACCTTTAGATTTCAAATATTGTCCTATCGATTTTCCTATTCCAGATGACCCACCGGATATAAGAACCACTTTTCCTTCCATAATAGCTACAAATTAATAAATAAAATCAAGTAACAGGTATACCAGCACAAGGGACTTCAGAGTAATTAGAAGAATTGACAAATATGTCGTTTATACACAAAATGCAGAACCTATATATAGTATATAGCTCACTTGATTGCAGAATTTAGCGCATAAAAAAAGGCAAGCTACCTACATCGCACCGCTACAACCATATACCCTTGCTGCGTTCCCACCCTGGGGGATTCTACAGGAGCTGGTCGTGTAGGACTTGCCAACCACAAATATACAATCTTTTAAATCTCTGGCAATTGTTTTACATTCATAATTTTATGGATTAACTTGCCCGTTTTAAGTATCCTCAAAGGATTTTAAACCAATTTTTACATCAATATGGTCCTGATTGCGGTTCAGAACCTAAAATGGAAAAGCATGAATACATTTAAACATCTTGTTTTCGGCAGCCTCTTAATGCTTTTTATGGCTTGTGGCGGCAATAAAGATGCCGCCTCCCTTTTTAGCATCCAACTGGAGGGAAACAAAACACAATTTCAGCAAAACGAGACTGTAACCATTGGCCTAAACAACAAAAAAAATAAGGTTATAAATAAGGTTGTATATTCCATTGATGGTCAAGAACTTCCTGTAACCGATGACAAGATTAAGTTGACTATGCCTCAATTGGGTAGCAAAACCTTAACGGCAACGGTCGATTATGATGAAACCTCTACCGAAGTATCCGAGAAAATTCAAATTCTCGCCCCAAAGGCTCCCGTTATCTACACCTATGAAGTAGTCAAAGAATATCCGCATGATATGAACGCCTACACGCAGGGTCTAGAATTTCATAACGATACACTCTATGAAAGCACAGGTAAGAAAGGGAAATCGTCGCTTCGAAAGGTTGACTATAATAGCGGTAAAGTTTTGCAACAAATAGATTTGGACAACACTTTTTTTGGGGAGGGCATAACCATTCTCAATGATAAAATTTATATGTTGACCTGGCGCAGCAAGATAGGTTTTATATACAATCTAAAAGACCTCAAAAAATTGGACAACTTTCAATATGGCGAAAGCAAAGAGGGCTGGGGCCTAGCCAACGATGGAAAAAAATTGTTTAAAAGCGATGGAACCGAAAAAATCTGGTTTTTAAACCCCGAAACTCTAAAAGAAGAAGGCCATATTGAAACAGTAACTAATAAGTCGATCTTCAACAGGGCCAATGAATTGGAATATGTAGACGGCAAGTTATACGCCAATGTCTACCAAAAAGAAAGCATGATGATTATCGATGCAGAAAGTGGGGCGATTGAGGGCGTGGTGAATTTCGGTGGATTAAAGAGTAAGGTTACCCAACATGAATTCCTTGACGTACTTAACGGTGTTGCCTATCACAAAGAGCGAAAGACCTTTTTTGTTACAGGAAAGAATTGGGACAAACTTTTTGAGATCAAGATCTTAAAAAAATAAAATGGAAACCTACGACAAAACAATAACCGTCTTGGCCGATGATTTAGATGAACTGGATCATGTCAATAATGTGCGCTATGTTCAATGGATACAGGATATTTCAAAAGAACATTGGCAATCGGCGGCTCCTTCGAAAATGCAAGACGGCGTCATTTGGGTGGTAATGAACCATAATATAACTTATAAAAACTCCGCTAAACTCAACGATGTAATCACTATCAAGACCCATATCTCGAAAAGCACAGGGGCTACCTCCACAAGGGTAGTTGAGATGTACAATGAAGAAACCGACCAGCTTTTACTACACTCCGTTACTACTTGGTGTCTATTGAACAACAAATCTTTAAAACCAACAAGAATCTCGGAAACCATAAAAAAGGTTTTTATGAAGAAAGAGGAACGCGAGCATCAATAGGTACGAACCCTTTGTTCTATACATGAGCTAATATATGCGACTATTTTTAAGACACATGCGCTTCGGTGTTTTTTTTACTCTTAGTATCGTACTTATTGTTTTTTGGAGTTCTTGCAGAAAAGACTTCGAGTACCAAGAAAGTACCGGAAATCTAGCGTTTTCAAAAGACACCGTGTTTTTAGATACTATTTTCACCAATATCGGAAGCAGTACCTATTCCTTAAAAGTATACAATAGAACAAAGAACGATATTCTAATACCGTCGATCAGCTTGGGGCAGGGTCAAAGCAGTACGTATCGTTTAAATGTTGATGGCGTTGCCGGCAAGAATTTCGAGAACATTCCCATACTGGCCAAAGACAGTATATTCATATTCATAGAAACTACTTTTGACATTACTGATCACGCTGAAAAAGAATTTCTACATACTGATGTCATACAATTTAACTCTAAGAACAACACCCAAGAAATACCGTTGATTACCTTGATTAGAGACGCGGTCTTCTTGTATCCGACCGTTTCGAGCGATAAAATTATAGAAAATATAACCCTTGGTACCAACTCCGAAAGCAATGAAGTTCGTCTGGAAGGTTTTGTACTATCAGATGGGCAATTGCATTTTACAAATGAAAAGCCATATGTGATTTACGGTTATGCCACTGTGCCCCCTGAGAGGGAATTGCTAGTTGATTCGGGTGCCCGCATATATTTTCATCAAGATTCAGGAATATTGGTGAAAAAAAACGCATCCATCCATATTAATGGTGCTTTAAGTGCCGACGAAAAACTTCTCGAAAACGACGTTATTTTTGAAGGTGATCGCCTAGAACCTGAATTTGATGACATTTCCGGGCAATGGGGCGGAGTATACCTTTTAAAAGGAAGCACTAACAACACCATAGATTATCTCTCTATTAAAAATGCCGGTATTGGTCTTTTTGTAGAGGGCGATAGTCTATTGGAAACCCCTACCCTAACATTAAAAAACTCCCAAATCTATAATAGCCAAAGCATCAACCTCTGGGCCAAAACAGCAGCTATAATAGCTGAAAATGTAGTTTTTGGAGGGTCAGGAGACACCTCCATATATTGCAATTTGGGAGGCAACTATACTTTCACGCATTGCACCATTGCGAACTACTGGAAAAATGGTTTCAGAAATGGTGCAGCTCTTCACGTGGATAATTTTCTTGGGGACATTAGCGCCGACTTGGTACAAGCCGACTTCATCAACTGTATAATCGACGGTAATAACACCAATGAGCTTTCACTAAAGACGAACAACGCCAGAGCCTTTGATTTTTCCTTTATCAATTGCATGATTACATTCGGCAATGACGTTTCGACCTCAGACCCTATTTACGACTTTAAAAATACCTCTATATATAAAGATATCCTCTTAAACCAAGAAGCGGACTTTACAGATGCCACCAATAATAACTTTACGATCGGAGCGAACTCTGCTGCCAATGAAGCTGCAAATAATGAAGGTGCCCTAAATGTACCTTTAGATATCCGCGGAATTGACAGAACAACGACACCTGATATTGGTGCATATGAGTCTTTTATTAAGAATTAATTTGTAGTATAATTCTTATTTACGAAAGTATTTTCTTTCAAATCCTCTGATTTTCAGTCATTTGACAACAAAAACCTCTTTTTTTATAAGGTTTTCCTAATATCCGCTGTCATAAACTATCACTAATTTGCGTTTAATATCAATGTACAAGATGGAATATACCTATACCATTATTGATTCTGACGCAACTTCCAACCTGCAATTGCAGCATTATTTGGAAGAATATGGCGATTTCACATGCGCCTCAATTGCACGGAATAGTGATGAAGGTTTGAATTCCATCCTTAAGTTTTCACCTGATATTGTTTTTGTAAATCTAAATGAAAAAGCAAGTGAATATTTTCAAATGGCATTAGAACTTAATGCCTATATAAATAATCTTCCACTCATTATTGGTGTTTCAAAAACTAAGCGATATGCCTATGAAGCAATCAAGAATAGCTTTTTCGACTATTGGCTATTGCCCTTTAGTGAGTTCGATATCAGAAAATCGCTCTTACGTCTTAAAAAAAGCATGCCCAAAGAATCAAAACCTCAGACACTTTGTTTGAAATCGTACAGCGATTTTCAATATTTGAACACGGAAGATATTCTTTATTTACAGGCAGATAACAATGCTACGGAATTCTTTATGAAAGATGGTTCTGTCATAAATGCCTTTAAAACATTAAAAACCTTTGAACAACAACTACCGAAAAATTTCGTTCGTATTCATCAAAGTTACATTCTTAATACCGATTATGTCTCAAGAATCAATTACGGTCGTTCGGTGTGCACTTTGAAATTCAGAAAAGTCAAATTGCCTTTCTCTAAATCATATCGTGAAAATATAGATACACTCAAGAGAATACTATCAAAAAACTCCATTTCCGCACTTAATTGAATCAATACTCACAGAAACCTAGCACTTACTATCAGACTCAAGGCATTCACTACTGTTTACGTAAATCACTCTGTTATACTACCATGATGTAGTAGTTTAGCAGTGTAATCAAATATTAACCATTAACAAAAATAAAAATTATGAAAAAAGCAGTAAGTATTTTCGCAGTATTGGTAATGAGTTTCGGATTATTTTCTTGTGAAGAAGATTCCAGTGCTGAAGACACACAGGCATTATATGAGACATTAGATGTCAATGGAGGAGGAGATGATGAACATACCCCAATAGACGGAAGGGATTAAAACATTACTTTTATAAAATCAGTGAAGCCTTAAAGTCAATTTTTAAGGCTTTTTTTATACCTTGTAATTACTGATTTATGAGAGAGAAAAAATCTAAATTGCATAAATATCAGCTTCTTAAATACTTGCCGCTTCTTGTTTTGATAGGCTGTATTGAGAGCGGAACACATTCAGGCATTGAAGATGATGCCGTTGATAGGGATAGTATTTTTTCGCAGATTAGAAAAGGCCGTGATGTGACATTGGCCCCGGACGTAAGACAAGAATATCTTGAAAAGGCTTATAAGAATGCAGAAAAATCAAAAAATGACTCGTTAAAGATCAAATACCTATCCAGGCTTTCAATTGCCTACTTGCGATTGGGAGATTCTCTTCTGTTTCGAAAGACCAACAGCGAAACCATCAACCTTGCAATAAAAACAAAAGATTCAGTGGTTTCGGCGGAAGCTCATTGGGATCTTGCCGAATTTTATCAAAAGAACGCCATATTAGATAGTGCCTATTTTCATTTTGAAGAATCATACCAAATTTATCGCACACTGAACGATAAGTACCACGAAGGTAGAATGCTCTACAACATGGCCATTGTGCAAAAAGATATTAAAGATTTCACTGGTAGTGAAAGCACGACCATAAATGCGATTGAAATTTTAAAACCCCTTAAAAAATATAAAGAACTCTATAACTGTTACAATAATTTGGCCGTAGTCTCAAACAATCTAGCTGAGTATGATAGAGCAGTTGAGTACCATCAAACGGCACTTGAATACCTTAAAAAGTTCGACAATAAGAGTATTCTCCAATATATTACACTAAATAATATAGGTATTGTTCATCAAGACAAGGGTGAACATGAAGAAGCCATTCCCTATTTTGAAGAAGTCTTGACAAACAAAGACATTAGGCGGGCCGACCCTCGGCTATATGCTAGGTCACTTAATAATTTTGCTTACAACAGATTAAAATCGGGAGATACCCTTGGAGTAAAGCAACAATTGGTAAAGGCATTTCAGATTCGTGATAGTATTGGAGACATGACTGGCATTAGTGGAAGTCATTATAGCTTGTCCGAACTTTATTTAAGTAGGCACGACACCGCTCAGGCAATCACCCATGCCGTCAAAGCAAAGCAACTTGCAGAACAAAGCAGCAATAATGACCGTCTTTTAGAAACCTTGGAACTTTTGTCGCGATTAGATTCAAAAAGATCCATGATATATACAAAACAATACATTGCCTTAAATGACCGTATTTTAAGGGAAGAGCGACAGGCCCGGAATAAATTTGCACGTATACGTTTTGAAACGGATGAATTTATTGCCGAAAACGAAATGCTCACCAAAGAAAAACAAATCTGGACAGGTATTGCCATTGGGCTTTTGCTCTTGGGAGGGGCCATATATATTATAGTCGATCAACGCGCAAAAAATCAAAAACTAAGATTTCAACAACAACAACAGGCAAGTAACCAAGAAATTTTTAGTCTTATGCTTTCGCAAAATCAAAAAGTTGAAGAAGGCAAACAAATGGAACAGAAACGAATTTCAGAAGAATTACATGACGGGGTACTAGGAAAAATGTTGGGAGCGCGAATGGTACTAACCGGTTTGAATAAAAAAACAGGTGATGAAGCCGTGAGTGAGCGGGCACTTGCCATAGAGGCATTAAAACATGTGGAGGGCGAGGTACGGGCCATATCACATGAATTGAGTCATTCGGCTTATCAAAAAATTCCGAATTTCATTAGTTCCATAAAAGAACTGTTAAAAAATGTGGGAGATGCATCCGGTATTAATATGGACTTCAAATACAATGACAACACCGACTGGGACGCACTTAGTGGGGAAATAAAAATAAATTCTTATAGAATGGTTCAAGAAATTCTTCAAAACTCCGTTAAACACGCAAATTGCCAAAACGTTTTTCTTAATTTTGTAGTCGACGAAAGTAAACTCGATATCACAATCACGGATGATGGCAAGGGTTTTCAGGCAAATAAGGGAAAAAAAGGTATCGGCATGCGAAATATCGCTTCGCGAATCGATAAAGTAAATGGTTCTTGGAATATTTCAAGCGAATTGAATAAAGGTACAACCATTACTTTGCAAATACCGACGGCGTATCATTCAGTGAAAACTCAATGAGTTCAAAACAACAAGGAGATTTACTTAGGGTAACAACAAACCGCAAAAGTAACGAATGGAGATAATTAGAATTTTGACAGTGGACGATCATGCCATGACCGCTTTAGGTTACAAGTATATATTGACCGATTTTGATTTTGACGGAAAAGAAATAAGAGTTGACATGGCCAACAGCTTTGAAGCCGGCTGGAACAAAATCGAGATGTCGGCACGTTCATTAAGGTACGATATCATTTTACTCGATATGCAATTGTTTCCCGACCATTCGAAGGAAACACGCAGTGGAGAAGATTTGGGCATCTTTGCCAGAAAAGTAGTACCCGAATCAAAAATCGTTTTTATGTCTTCGTATAGTGATAGCTACCGTATCAATAGTGTTTTCAAATCGGTCAACCCCGATGGCTATATGGTCAAGTCAGAAATAGATGAAATGTCTTTAAAGGCTATGGTCAGAACAATTATGACTAGACCTCCGTATTATACCGCCAGTGCTCTTGAGGCAGTACGAAGACGTTTGGCGAATGATGCCATAGTAGATGAGCAAGACAAAAAAATACTATATCATCTATCGATAGGAACAAGAACAAAGGATATTGCGCCCATACTTTCTGTGGCAAATACAACTGTAGAAGCTCGCAAACGCCAATTGAAATCACTTTTTGGTATTGAACATGGCAATGATATTGCGCTAATCGAAGAGGCCCGAAAAAGAGGATTCATCTAAATCTTACAGTGCATTAAATACTTCTCTTACTAATATTTATTTATATAAGATTTTAGGAAATAATTGGACACAAACCTCGGTTTTTATAAGGTTTTCCTATGCCTATAATTTGTGCTTTAAAGTTAATTTTACCATTAAGCACAATCATTTTCGGCATGCCAATACACCTAAACAACCTTAAGAATAACCTCCTATTTGAATTCAATGAGAATTTTCAAATCAAGGGATTGGATAATTTTAGAAAAAATCTAGAGAAAAACTATTTCTCGGAAATTACCTTTCGGCAATATTCGACACATAGTGAATCGGTGAATTTAGTGGTCGAGATGGACTGCAATCTTACGCTGGTCGAAATTCTCTATCATTTTAACAAAGGAAACTGGGGAAGTTTTAAATCGGGCAAATCTACTTTGGTCAACGAAGTAAGGGCCCTTTGTGAATTAAATGAGTTCCTAATCGATATTGAAGAGTTTTCCATCAACTTAAAAGATACTTCTATTATTATCAAAAAGAACTACAACCTAAGTATACCTGAACAATTTGAGAGTATTTTCTCCGGAATCGGTAGTCACTATGTACACTTTACAAAAGGGTTGACCGAAATACCTTATGAGATTTATATTTCGGTTTTCGAAGAAACCGGTGGTAAGTATAGCTCGTTCATACCTGAATGCGATAAAACCAAGGATGATAATGAAAATGGCTTCCTCAAGTTTTGGGGCATGTATTATGATTCGGAAGATGATGCAGTAATTTACGATTTAGAGAATCTCTGTATCGTAAGTGGAGAACTTTACCTATTGAACCTCTAGATATAAATACACTAGAAATTCAACAGGCAATTCCTTTACACTAAGTTTTGACCAATATTAGGCTAGGCGTTGAATAGTGCCCTACCCTGCATCAAAGCATTTACTTTCTTTCGAATAGCGGCTATTCCATCCACATTTTCTGGATCAACAAGTACTGCGTCAATAAATTCCACGATGGTAGACATTTCATCCTCTCCCAAACCTCTTGTCGTTATAGCGGCAGTTCCAAATCGAATACCTGAAGTGACGAAAGGTGATTTATCGTCAAAGGGTACCATATTTTTATTCGCCGTAATATCTGCTTCTACCAATGCCTTTTCAGCATCCTTTCCGGAAATGTTCTTATTCCGTAGGTCTATCAACATCATGTGATTATCCGTTCCCCCAGAAATTATATTATAGCCCTTGGCTACAAAAGCGGCAGCCATGGCCGCGGCATTTTTCTTTACCCGCAACATATATGCAAGATAATCATCCGATAGTGCTTCTTTGAAAGCAATCGCCTTTGCGGCTATAATGTGCTCAAGTGGTCCACCTTGATTACCAGGAAAAACAGCTAAATCCAACAAGGCCGACATTTTCCTTAATTTCCCATTTTTTAATCGGATACCGAAAGGGTTATCAAAATCTTCTCCCATCAATATTAGCCCCCCTCTCGGGCCGCGCAGTGTTTTGTGGGTTGTTGTTGTAACAATATGGCAATGCGGAATCGGATCGCTCAAAATGCCTTTGGCTATGAGACCGGCCGGATGCGAAATATCCGCCAAAAGAAGCGCGTCTACACTATCGGCAATCTCCCTAAAACGCTTAAAGTCCATATCACGGGAATATGCCGATGCTCCCGCAATAATCATTTTAGGTTTTTCTTTTTCGGCAATTTCCTGAATATTATCATAGTCAAGCTCACCTGTTTCTTTGTCCACCCCATAAAAGACAGGGTTGTACAATCTTCCTGAAAAATTGACGGGCGATCCATGGGTCAAGTGCCCGCCATGTGACAAATCGAAACCCAAAATTGTGTCCCCTGGTTGAAGACAGGCGTGGTATACAGAAGCATTGGCCTGCGAGCCCGAATGCGGTTGCACATTGGCATAAACTGCACCAAAAAGCTCTTTGGCCCTATCAATGGCCAATTGCTCGACTTTGTCAACCACTTCACATCCTCCATAATAACGTTTCCCCGGGTAGCCCTCGGCATACTTGTTGGTTAGAACCGAACCCGCAGCCTCCATCACTTGGGGACTGGTAAAATTTTCAGAGGCAATTAGCTCTATTCCATTGATTTGTCGCTCTTTTTCAGCCTCTATAAGTTCAAAAATTTCGTTGTCGCGCTGCATATCTTAGTATTCTGTTAAATGAAGGCGTAAAAGTACAAATTGCCTATCGTTAATTGGAAGAAAACAATATATTTGATTAAGAATTTATCAAACATAAGTTAACAATTTCCATATGGCGCCGAACCCCAACGATCCTTCAAAAAAAACCTGGCTTTCCGTACCCGAAAAATCAGATTTTCCAATTCAGAACATTCCTTTCGGAGTTTTTTTGACAAGGGATGACATTATTACCATAGGTACGCGTATTGGGGACCATGCCATCGACCTTGGGGCATTGCACCAGTTGGGGTACTTTAGGGATATTCCGTTGACGGATGATATCTTTTTGCAAGACACCTTGAACGATTTTATTTCTGACGGCAAAAAAACTTGGCTCCTCGTACGAAACCGCATCAGTGCCATTTTTGACATCAACAATCCTGAACTTCAGAACAATGAGGACCATAAAAGAATTGTACTGTTTGCGATGGAAGAAATAGAGATGCAACTGCCCGTTCAAATCGGAGACTACACTGATTTCTATTCGAGCCGCGAACACGCTACAAACGTGGGTACTATGTTTCGGGATCCCGACAACGCATTATTGCCAAATTGGCTGCACCTGCCCGTAGGTTATCACGGGAGAAGCTCTTCAATAGTGGCAAGTGGCACGCCCATTCGTCGACCTATGGGGCAAACCCTTCCAAAGGGAGCGGAAAAACCGATATTCGGCCCTTCTAAGCTAGTGGACTTCGAATTGGAAATGGCGTTTATCACTACTGACGCCAATGCATTGGGAGAACCAATTCCTATTGATGAAGCGGAAGATTACATTTTCGGCATGGTACTGTTTAATGATTGGAGTGCCCGGGATATTCAAAAATGGGAATACGTGCCGCTCGGACCCTTTTTATCAAAGAATTTTGCATCTTCAATGTCCCCTTGGATAATCACAATGGCTGCCTTGGAGCCTTTTCGTGTAGAAAGCCCGAATCAAGACCCAGAGCCCCTTCCGTATTTGAGGCAACAACGCGGCAACCACAGTTTTGATATTAACTTAGAGATTGATATAACCCCTGAAAATAGCGAACCGACTACGGTAAGCAAATCGAATTTCAAATATATGTATTGGACCATGGCACAGCAGTTGACTCACCATACTGTTAACGGCTGTAAAGTGAATAGTGGAGACTTAATGGGGAGCGGTACGATATCCGGACCCACCCCTGATTCTTATGGCTCGATGTTGGAGCTCTCTTGGCAGGGTACAAAAGCGGTTGAATTGAAGAACGGCCACAATCGTAAATTTATTGAAGACAATGATACCGTAACCCTTAGAGGGTATTGCCAACGCGATGGCTTGCGAATTGGATTCGGGGAAGTTACAACCAAACTATTACCTGTTTTTCGACCGAAAACGAAAAAGTAACCTTTTCAAATGCACCTTTTGTTTAACACCTTGAATTTCAAACCTAGACTAAGAAGAATAGGGCAAATCAGTCCTTTTATATTTTAACTTCCAACGGAAACCTGCATTCCTTAAGATCAAGAAAGAGGTATTTTACCGATTCTATACGATAGTTGGTCCTTTTACGTTATCAATAAACCAATTTTGGCACAACGCTTGAAACTGGTACCCAAACTTACTTAGGTAATAAAAGCTTATCGTTATGAAAAATTTGGTATTTCTATGTACAATCATGGCAGTAATAGCCTCGTGTAGCGGTGTTAAAAAAACACAAGAAGCAATCAATACAGGAAATTACAATAATGCAATTAGTAATTCACTACAAAATCTCAGGGAAAACAAGACAAAAAAAGCGAATCAGCCCTATATTGTTTTATTGGAGGAGGCCTTTAAAAAAAATCAAGAAAGGGAATTACAGCATATTTCATTCTTAAAACAAGATGGCAATCCTGCCAATTATGAAGCGATTTTTAGCTCTTATAGCTCTTTGAAGGAAATACAGCAACAAATACGCCCCCTATTGCCCCTTTACATCGATGAGGAAAATAGAAGGGCCCGATTCGATTTCAAGAATTACGACAATAATATTATTTCCATAAAGCAAGAACTTTCAGATTATTTGTATTCCAACGCTACACAGTTGCTCACCAATGCAACAAATAAACAGGATTACAGAAAAGCCTATGCCGACTTTAAATATTTGGAGGAAATAAACCCGGGATACTCCAACACCAAACAAAAAATGGAAGAGGCCTATGCAAAGGGATTAGACTATGTAAAAGTTGTCATTGCCAACCATACCGACCAGATAATACCCGCCAAACTAGAGCAAGAACTACTAAATTTCAACACCTATGGCCTCAATGAATTATGGACGGAATACCACAACAACCCGTTGCCAAAAATAAATTACGATTATGCAATGGAAGTTTCTTTAAAAGCCATACAAATATCGCCTGAACAAATAAGCGAAAAACAGATAATAAAAGAGAAACTAGTCAAAGATGGATATGAGTACGCCGTCGATAATGACGGAAAAGTAATTAAGGACAGCTTAGGAAACAAGGTCAAAATAGATAAATTTATGACCGTCAAATGTAATTTTTACCAATTTACCCAATATAAAACCGCACAAGTTTCAGGGGTAGTCAATTTTACAGAATTGAACACACATCAACTTGTCAATTCTTATCCATTGGCCAGTGAATTTATATTTGAACACGTATACGCCCGTCATGATGGTGACAAAAGAGCACTGGAAAACAACTTGATATCTCAATTGGGTCTAGTTGCCATTCCTTTTCCGACAAATGAACAAATGGTCTATGACGCTGGTGAAGATTTAAAATCACGACTCAAGTCGATAATGACGCAACAACGCTTCAACTAAATAATTAAAGATAGTTCCCCAAGTCGATATCGGTGATCGCACCATGGGAGGCATGAGCCACTACAACCCCCTCTTTAACAACCAATAATTGTGGCGATTGGTGCATCACCTGAAATTTGTATCCAACCTCATTGGATACCTCTCGATGACCGTGTAGGTCTAATAAATAAAAATCCATGTCATTCTCCGCAAAATGGTAGTTCCGCTTGAACATATTTAAAACCATTCTACTAATTCCGCAGGTAGTAGAATGTTTAAATATTAACTGAGGTCTAGTCTTCGATTTTTCCTCGATTTCAGTCAACTGCTGGATTGAGACCAAAGGTACCCAAGGCACAGCCTTAACTTCCTTTTTAGGCTCCAAATTCTTCTTACCGAACAAACTATCGAATACTCCCATTTTTGTAACTTTAAACTAATAAGTCGAAGGTTTCCTACATCCATAGTATACTGACATAATGTCTTACTCTTGAACTAAAAAAGTGTCATTTTGTCCGTAGTCATCTATTGGTAAGATTGTTGACCTTGTCATTCAAAAGTAAACAATAACACTTAAAAAACGAGAAATATGAACTTTAATAATTTTACCATAAAAGCTCAAGAAGCCCTGCAACAGGCGCAGCAGCTTGCTCAAGAAATGGGACATCAACATATAGAAAATGAGCATATTTTCAAATCTATTTGGGAGGTAGATGAGAATGTCACTCCTTTTATTCTTAAAAAGCTAAATGTAAACATTGCCTTACTAAAACAAATCTTAGCCAAGGAACTTGAAAGTTTCCCTAAAGTTTCTGGCGGAGAAATCATGATTTCGCGTGAAGCCGGAAAAACCTTGAATGAAGCCAACATTATTGCCAAAAAGATGGCTGACGAATATGTATCCATTGAGCATTTGCTATTGGCAATTTTTAAATCCAAAAGTAAGATATCCCAGATTTTAAAAGATCAAGGGGTAACTGAAAAACATTTAAAAACGGCGATCGAAGAACTGCGGAAGGGCGGAAAAGTGACTTCTCAGAGTGCCGAAGACACTTATAATTCATTAGATAAATATGCCCGAAACCTAAATCAACTTGCCGATAGTGGAAAATTAGATCCTGTAATAGGAAGAGATGAGGAAATTCGGCGTATTCTTCAGATACTTTCACGAAGAACCAAAAACAACCCCATACTGGTCGGTGAACCGGGTACAGGTAAAACCGCCATTGCCGAAGGATTGGCACACCGCATCATTCAAGGCGACATTCCTGAAAACTTAAAGGACAAAGTTATTTATTCTTTAGATATGGGCGCTTTGATCGCCGGAGCCAAATACAAAGGAGAATTTGAAGAAAGACTAAAGGCTGTTATTAAAGAGGTCATATCCTCAGATGGCGATATTGTGCTTTTTATTGACGAAATACATACTTTGGTGGGTGCCGGTGGTGGCCAAGGCGCCATGGATGCCGCAAATATTTTGAAACCTGCTCTGGCAAGGGGTGAATTGAGAGCTATTGGAGCTACCACTTTAGATGAATATCAAAAATATTTTGAAAAAGACAAGGCTTTAGAGCGTCGTTTTCAGAAGGTAATCGTTGACGAGCCCGACACCGAAAGCGCCATCTCGATCCTAAGGGGAATAAAGGAAAAATACGAGGCCCATCATAAAGTACGTATTAAGGATGAGGCGGTTATGGCGGCTGTAGAACTTTCACAGCGCTATATTACCAATCGATTCTTGCCCGACAAAGCCATCGATCTTATGGATGAAGCAGCTTCTAAACTCCGAATGGAAATTAATTCAAAACCTGAGGAATTGGATGTTCTTGACCGCAAAATAATGCAATTGGAAATTGAAATAGAGGCGATAAAAAGAGAGGATGATCACGCAAAATTGAAGTCCTTGAATGCCGATTTGGCAAATTTCAAGGAAGAACGAAATGAAATCTTTGCTAAATGGGAAAGTGAAAAAGCCGTAGTCGACAATATTCAAAAAACAAAACAGGATATTGAAAACTACAAATTGGATGCTGAAAGAGCTGAACGCAATGGAGATTACGGGCAGGTAGCAGAACTCCGTTACGGAAAGATAAAAGAAGCGCAAGAAAAATTGGAAGAACTTCAATTGGAACTGCAACAACAGCAAAAAGCGGGAACGCTCATCAAGGAGGAAGTTACAAATGAGGATATCGCCGAAGTTGTAGCCAAATGGACAGGCATACCGGTTACCAAAATGCTGCAAAGTGAAAAGGAAAAATTATTGCAACTGGAAAAAGTACTGCATAAAAGGGTTGTAGGTCAAGATGAAGCCATTCAAGCGGTTTCTGACGCGATCAGAAGAAGCAGGGCCGGACTTCAAGATACCAAGCGTCCCATAGGCTCCTTTTTATTTCTAGGTTCGACAGGCGTAGGTAAGACGGAATTGGCCAAGACATTGGCAGCCTATCTTTTCAATGATGAAAATGCCATGACACGAATCGATATGAGCGAATATCAAGAACGGCATTCCGTAAGTCGATTGGTAGGTGCACCTCCAGGATATATAGGCTACGATGAGGGCGGGCAGCTTACCGAAGCTGTGAGGCGAAGACCTTACTCCGTCGTACTTTTAGATGAAATAGAAAAAGCCCATCCTGACGCTTTCAATATTCTGTTGCAAGTATTGGATGAAGGTCGACTTACCGACAACAAAGGCCGGGTCGCCAATTTCAAGAATACGATCATCATAATGACCAGCAACATGGGCAGTCACATCATTCAGGAGAAATTTGAGGATACCGACGATATTTATAGTGCAACCGAAACAGCACGGATAGAAGTACTCGGCTTGTTGAGAAAGACCATACGACCTGAATTCTTGAACCGCATCGATGATATTATAATGTTTACGCCTTTAAACCTAGAGAATATCACACAAATTGTAAGATTGCAATTAGACCAATTGAAAAAAGTGGTAGCAAAGCAGCATATTACAATTGATGCAACGGAAGAGGCCATATCGTACCTGGCTGATAAGGGTTATGATCCAATGTACGGCGCACGACCGATTAAAAGAGTTATTCAAAAAGAAGTGTTGAACAATTTGTCTAAAGAACTTTTGAGCGGTAAATTAAAGACAGACAGTATTGTGTTAATAGATTCATTCGACGATGCATTAGTCTTTAGAAACCAAGGTGAATTGGTCGAATAAGTCCTTAACTTCGCTTTCGCATAGCATACTTTTAGGGCATCCATAATGTGGATGCCCTTTTTTTTATCAACAATATATACCATGCAGTATGTAGTTTTTTTATATTCGTATAAAATTGATTCTCATGACTACCAAAGCAGAAAGAACCACCGCCTATATTATTGAAACCGTCGCCCCAATCTTCAACAAACTAGGTTATGTTGGAACAAGTATGAGCGATCTCACTGAGGCCACAGGACTCACGAAGGGCGCCCTTTACGGTAATTTTGAGAATAAGGAGGCATTGGCCCTTTCTGCCTTTGAATATAATAGCAAACGCCTACTTGCCGCCATTGATGAGCGGCTCAATACGGAAGGAACTTCTATGGACAAGCTCTTCGCACTCACCAAGTTTTACCGAAACTATGACATATTTACATTGGAAATGGGTGGATGCCCTATTTTAAACGTTGGGGTCGACGCTCAAAACAACAACAGGTTACTGGCTGCGGCAACAAAGGAGACCTTAAAAACTATCGAGGGGAAAATAGCGTTGGTGCTTGAAAATGGGGCTAAAAATAACGAACTAAATCTTCCTGTAACCCCATTGCAGTTCGCCAAGCAATTTTACACCATGCTTCAAGGTTCAATTGCACTGGCTACCATTACCAAAGACCGCAAATACTTGGTCAATACCGTAGCCTATCTTGAAGTACTTATGAAGCGTGAGCTAAAATAGTAATAGCCGTTATAATACCTTTCATAAGTGCTAAAGAACCAATTCACCCTTATACAAAGATTTAATCTTACTCTCCTTTCACCCTGAATATCCAAGTTTTATCGGCATATCTGCCATTGTAATTGCTGTCTCTTGCAGCTCTGGCCTCACTCATAGTTTGGTAACGCTCAAGGAAAACATAGTGGAATTTGTTTTTGCTACGAAGGAAGGATTTTGGTTGTAATCCTTTCTTTTCCAAATCGGCCATAAAGGCATCAAAGTACTTTTTCGTTCCAAAAACATTCGTGATCAGATAATACCCAGGAACGAGGCCATCTTCGGTCTTGACTTCCTCATACTTCTCCCCTGTTTTGGGCTTATCGGTTTCATTTTGCGCTTCAGCAACTTGTGTTTGTTTTTTTCTTGCGGCTTCCTCGATAGCCTCATGCGCTGCCCTATCTATTGAATCTTGTTTTCTTTGAGCGATTCTCTGTACCTCGGCTACGGCTTCCTTTTCTTGTTCCCTTGCAATAGAATCCAGTCGCTGCTGTTCAAGTTGGGCAACTTTGGTCGCTTCAGCTTTTTTAGCCTCCGCAGCCAATCGTTCCTGTGCCGCATTTTCAGCCAAAGCCAAAGCCTCTTTCTTTGCAGCCTCCTGGGCCTCTTCTTCGGCTTTTGCGGCCGCTATTTCCGCTTGTTCTTCTGCTTCTTCCCGTTCAACAGCCAAGGCTTTGGTCTCTTGTTTGACGAGGGCCAAAGAGTCTTTGCGCAATTTCTTTTCTAAGGCCGCAAGCTCTTTAGCTTCCTTCTTTCTTTGTTTCTCTTCAGCCCGTTCGATATCTTTTTTCTCATTGGCCAAATTCTCAGCTTTTTCGAGCTCCTCCCTCACTTTTTCATCGTCCGCGATTTCCTCCAAGGGATTTTCTTCTAGTTCTTCCAACCCGAACTTTTTCCTACGTTCTTCCGGTTTTCCTAAAAAATAGCCCAAAACAATTTCAAATGAGGGGTCTTTCCCACTCATACTTGAACTTGTTCCAAACTCCATTAAAGCACCCAAGGAAGCCCTCTTGAAAAAAGTACCACCTCCCCCAAAAGAAATACCGTAAAAATTGTTATACCCAAGTTGCGCCCAGTATTTGCTGCTACTGAAAAGTGCATCCATTCCGATTTGATTTGCCATTCCCGGTATTGTTCTCAAATACATTCGAGGTCTAAGAAAAGCTGTTGAGTCTATTTTCATGCCAATGGGAAAGTCGTAAGAGGCCATTCCCAAAAATATTTTGTCGGAAGGTGCAGTATTTCGCCCCTTATCCTTAAAATTATAATCGAACAAGTTCTCGGAAGCTAAGCTGAACGAAAAATTCTCTACGGATAATCGTACCCCAGGGGCCAATTGCAGAATGAAATCATTGGATGGCTGCAGGTCGGGAAACGGTAATTGCGGGTCGGCCTGAAAACGTTCGTCGGCCAATTCTTGATTAAAACCAAAGATATTTGCACCGACCGCCAGTTTAATGGTAGGACTTAAATCGAAAGTATGGGCGTAATTTACAACCCCACCTGTGTTAAAGAAAAGTCCGGTATTGTGCTGAAAAAAAGCGGCTCCGACCGAAGAAACATCATTCAGCTTTTTAGAATAATTTAAAAAAAGCGTTGTAGGGTCGACATCTACGCTTTGCCATTGCCAGCGTGTCCACAAGGCAATAGACTGCGGATAATTGTAGTCTAACGAAAAAGTTGGATTGAACAAACTTGAGTTGTATTCGACAAGATTGTGCTGTCGAAAATCAACCGGTAAAGAGACCTCTTGGCCTCGAACTACAACTGTCGTCGAAAAAATAAAAAAAAATATCCAGAATTTAGGCATATACAAAAGAACAAAAAACCGACAATCCTACATACTATTTTTCTGTAATTTTAGTTAATAATTTAACAAGTTTTTTCAACTAACAAAACCATTTCAAGTTTAACCAAGATTTACAAGTGAAAAAATAGTTGTTTTTAACCTTAAAAATACCAACAGCAGGCTAGACAAAATAAAAATGGTTTTATAATGTCTCCTAAATATAACCCCCATTGATCTCGAAAAACTTTCTAACCCTTACCAATGAAATCGATAAAACATACACTCCTTTTGTTTCTTACCTTAATAATTATAGGGTGTAAAGAGGATAAACCTTTAGAAGAAATCTATGTAGAACCAGCCATTTCTACTTTCTACTTTATACGCCATGCCGAAAAAGATAGAACTGACCCCGAGAATTCAAATCCCGAATTAAGTCAAAAGGGATTGGGAAGAGCCATGCATTGGGCCGAGATTTTAAAAGACATAAATATAGACGCCATTTATACCACCGACTACAATAGAACCACGATGACCGCGGAGCCATTGTCGGTAAAAAAAGACCTATCGCTACAATATTACAACTTGGAGGATGTGGACATTGCCCAATTCAAAATCGACAATTTAAATAAAAATGTTCTAGTCGTAGGCCATAGCGACACCACACCGGAGTTTGTGAACCAAATGATAGAGGAAAGCAAATATTCTCAAATGGATGACACCGATAACGGTAGCCTTTATATTGTTCAAGTGATAAACGGTACCACAACGGATATGCGATTGGAATTTAATTGTAATTGTCCGGAATAACCTCGATGTTCTCTAATTCGATGTTGGACAAAAATTCCAGTCGTTCGGTAATAAACAAACTGTCAATTTGATCTATTGCAGTGGTATTATCAACTGTTTTATAATTTTTGTAGTCCACAAAGCGAATTCCCTTTACAAAACGTTCATTAAACGCTTCCCTAAAACGCATACCTCCACCGTCAACATGAAATTCATAAGCTAGATAATCGGGCTTAAGGGTCTGTTTATTAAACCAGTAGACATAGACATCTTCAAAGTCGACACCTCCATCTTCCTTATCAAAGGTAATTTTGATTTTATAATAGTCATTTTCCTTAATTCGTACTTCCCCGAGCAACTCTTTGTTTACGGCAGGATCATTTAAACCATTAGGCAGATAGGCAAAATAATGCACTGAATTTATCGAGTTAGTATATTTGGTCGCCATTGAATCTACAACACTGACCAAACTATCATTTAGAAAACGCTTGAAGTTTTGACCAACGACAATATCGGCGATTATGGCCGAATCACTCACTGTCAATCTCTTTTGGATTCTTTTTTCGGGTTGCCCCTCCAAAATATACGTTTTACCCCTAAAATCGAATGCGATGTCACTGGTGTCATATAGACCACCGCCACTAACTTGAATACTGCTATCTACTATTTGCTGTGCTGATAATTTGTTGGTTTTTGCCTTTTTATCTTCGTTACACGATAGAATACCCAAAGACAAAATAACTATAATCACTCTCTTCATCTACTCGTTTTTTCATAAGACGCAAAAATACAGTTATCTTAACAGAATTATTCTTTTTATGGAAAATTGTATATAGAATTATTGTTCCTATTTTTGCTCCCGTATGCAGCAGCAGAAGATTAATATTAAGAATAAAAGGGCCCGTTTCGAGTACGAACTAATGGACAAATATACTGCGGGTATCGTTTTGTCCGGTACGGAGATTAAATCAATTCGGCAGAGCAAAGCTTCGATTTCCGAAAGTTTCTGCGAGTTCAATGACAACGGGGAACTCTTTATCATCAATATGCAAATTGATGAATACTCCCATGCGTCGCACTACAATCACAAACCCAAAGCCGAAAGAAAGCTTCTATTAAACAAACGGGAGTTGAAAAAACTAGAGAAAGAGGTAAAAACCTCGGGGTTGACAATTATTCCACTAAATCTTTTTCTGAATGACCGTGGTTTGGCCAAACTGAATGTTGCCTTGGCCAAAGGTAAAAAGCTGTATGACAAACGTGAATCGATAAAAGACCGTGATAACAAGCGAAACCTAGATCGAATCAAGAAGAACTTCAATAACTGATCCCATCTGCAGCAATTTTAACCTTTATTTGTCGTTATATTTTCGACAAATGTCGTATCTTTAATGTGATAAATACTGTTACGATGTCATTGGCCAAGAAGATTTTTCAAAAACACGGGGAACATCCCTCCTTTAACTGGAACGACGACCAAA
>CBDULZ010000025.1:0-54249 GCA_965368185.1 uncultured Kriegella sp. | reverse complement strand
ATAATATCATGAAAAAATTAATTACGCTCATCACAATATTCTTGTTTACAACGCCCCATCTGCTTGCAGATAATCACAAATTATCGAACAGTGAGAATGGGTTTTTAGGTATGTGGACATTTGATGTCGACGGAGGCGGAATCGGTTGGTTGAATGTACATCAAGAAGGGGATTACCTAGATGCGGAACTTTTATGGATCGGTGGTAGCGTAACGCCCGTGAGCCATGCATATATGGTCGATGAGAATACCTTGGTGGTTACCCGAACCAATGAAATCAAAAGAAATGAAGCCCGCAAACACATCGTCACCAATTCGCTACGAATCACCAGAAACGGAGATGAAATAACAGGCACGATGACCGGTCCTTCTTGGGATGGTCCTGGGGAAACCGTTCGTTCAATCAAAGGCAAACGATTGGAACCGGTGGGAGCTGCTCCAGATTTATCACAAGTAAAATATGGCAAAAAGTTAGAATTGTTCAATGGTAAAGACCTAAGCGGTTGGCGCCCCATAGACCCCAAAAAGGCAAATGGTTTTAAGGTGGAAGACGGCCAATTGGTCAATAACCCGGTACAACCTAAGGATGGACACCATATTTCTTACGGAAATCTACGAACGGAACAGGAATTCAAAGATTTCAATCTTAAGTTGGAAGTTAACGTACCCAAAGGCAACAATAGCGGGGTCTACCTTCGCGGACTCTATGAAATACAGGTGGTCGATTCTTACGGTCAGCCACTGGATTCACATAACATGGGCGCTCTTTACAGCAGAATTACCCCTAGTGAAGCAGCGGAAAAACCCGCCGGGGAATGGCAGACCCTAGATATTACTTTAGTAGAGCGTCATGTTACCGTCATTTTAAATGGTAAGAAAATTATCGACAACCAACCTGTTGATGGACCTACAGGAGGTGCTATTAGCTCGGATGTCTTTGCTCCAGGTCCTATTTATTTGCAAGGTGATCATGGTAATGTTGCTTATAAAAATATTGTGTTGACCCCAGTGCTGTAATACGCTATTTCCTCTGTCATCTTGAGCGCAGTCGAAGCATACAATGGTCTATAGTCTGGATGGAACGGGGTGCAGTCCAAATCCAAGCTTTATAGGTACGAGCAAAGGACTGTGCTATTGGCCTTGACACCTTGATGGGCTAAATAGGCAACGAGATGGCTCAAAAATTCCAAGGGAGCTCCCTATTCTTACTTTTTTTGCCTATTTAACTGAAATTCAGTACATTTAAACATAGAGAAAGAGACCTTTCTTTGCTTCCCCCATAAAATTCCCCCTTTATCATTTAAAATTTTTAATGCCTGGCATTTCACTGTGGATTCTGCGCGGTAAAATGCAACCTAATTAATTTATCATGAAAACAAAGCAATCTCTCGTTATTGTGGCACTAATGCTGCTTTTTGTTGTTTATTTCACGTCCCAAGGGACTGAAGACAATACTATTAACGTCCAAAAGGCTGGGATGAACTCGATGTCGTGTACCGTTGCCAAATTTTTGTTGAGCAATGTCGATACGACCAAGCAGATTTCTCCCTTGTTCGAAAATTTGGGAAATCTCCACTTCCCCATCACCACAAAAGTGGATAAGGCCCAGGTATTTTTTAATCAAGGTATAAAACTTACCTATGCCTTTAACCATGCAGAAGCGCACCGATCCTTTATGGAAGCTTCGCGCTTAGACCCTAATTCGGCCATGACCTTTTGGGGACAGGCCTATGCCCTAGGGCCCAATATCAATGACCCCTTACCCGATGATGAGCGTAAGCAAAAGGCGAACGAGGCCCTTACCAAGGCAAAAAAAATAGCTTCAAAAGCCACGGCCAAAGAGCAAGCACTGATTACCGCCTTAGAGTCAAGATACAATGAAGATTTGACGACCGACATCACCTCGCTAAACATTGCCTATATGGAAGCCATGGCCAAAGTACTTCAAAAATTCCCTGAAGATGCCGATGTGCAGACGCTCTATGCCGCATCAGTAATGAACACTATGCCGTGGAACTATTGGGACAACGAGGGCAATCCCGCTCAGAACACCTTAAAGGGAAAGGCCGCTTTGGAAAAAGCGATGGAAATAAATCCCGATCATCCCGGGGCACATCATTATTATATTCATATGGTAGAACTCCCCAAACCGGACCTCGCCGTACCTAGTGCGGATAAATTGGGTGCTTTGATGCCGGCCGCCGGGCATATCGTGCATATGCCCTCCCATATCTATATTCGCGTTGGAAGATACCAAGATGCCGTTAAGGCCAATGAAGCCGCCATCTTGGCCGATGAAGATTATATTTCGCAATGTTACTCACAAGGTATGTATCCGTTGGGGTACTACCCGCACAATTTACATTTTCTATGGTCGGCCTCCAGTTTATTGGGAAGTAGTAAAGCGGCCATCGATGCCGCGAAAAAAACAGCGGAGAAAGTACCCATAGGCGAGTTGACGACACTTCCTTTTTTGCAAGACTTTGCCTCAACTCCCCTATTGGCCTATACGCGATTTGGAAAATGGAACGAAATCTTGACCGTACCCTACCAAGGCGATGACTATAAGCACATAAAACTGATTTGGCACTATGCACGTGGCATCGCCTTCTTACGTAAAAACAATATTAAAGAGGCCCAAGAAGAATTGGAGGCCATTGCCGCAATGAAAGATGACCCCGAACTCGAAAACCTGATTGCCAACTACACCAATCCTAGTACGAGTATTGCCAAAGTGGCCCATGCCGTTGTATCGGGAGAAGTTGCGGCTGCAGAAGGTGATTTGAACAGGGCCATCGCCCATCTTCAAGAGGCGGTCGCCCTAGAAGACCAATTGATCTATAGCGAACCGGCACCGTGGCACATTCCCGCACGGCAGACCTTAGGGGCGTTGTTGTTGAAGGCCAAAAAATATGGGGAAGCGGAAAAAATATATAAGGAAGACTTGGCAAAACTTCGCCAAAACGGCTGGTCCTTGATGGGGCTGTACAAAAGCCTAACCGCACAGCAAAAAACGGAAGAGGCTACGGCCATTAAAAAAGAGTTCGACACCGCTTGGGAACACGCCGATATCGAAATAACGTCGTCCGTGCTCTAAATAAATCAATTTGGAAACTACGGTCGATGGCCAACGCACTTCTAGTTTGTGGCGCGCGGGTAATGCTAATTTTTCCGGCACAGGTAAAGGGAAAGGCAACTTTAAATCGTATATTGTTTTTTCCCTATATGGTTTTTCAACTTTTGAAAACCATGAAAATCAGGGAAAATGTATAAAGGGCATGAGAACGATATCCCGGTCTATCTATGTATGGATGTCAATTTTATTTGTGGGTACGGCCCTTATCGGTTTTGCACCCACTTCTTTTGGCTTGGTGTCAAGAGTTGCCTCAGGGCAGCAGGCTATGCCACCATTTATCTTACACTTTCATGCCGCCATGATGTCATCATGGCTCCTTTTACTTTTAACACAGGCAATCTTAATGTACAAGGGTAAACCGAACATGCATAAAAAGTTGGGTCTAATCTCCTTCATTTTAGCTCCTTGCATACTTATTTCCATGTACGGTGTTGAAGTAATGAACATTGGGAAGGATGTTACTTCTTCAACCGATGTTGCGCCTAAACAGATTATCCCATTCGGGTTGAACATTTCCCGGTCTTTGCTGATTCATGGTGCGAGCTATTTATTTTTCCCCATTTTCTATGTATGGGCCATTCTGGTGCGTCGAAAAGACAGTGAAACCCATAAACGGATGATGATATTGGCCACTTTGGTTTTAATGATTCCTGCAATAGGCCGTTTATTGTCGGTTACTCGCCTACTTCCCGATTGGGGTTTAAATACGATTGACGCACGGCATTTTTATTTGGTAATGTTGCTTGTTCCCGTACTGGTTTATGATATCGCAAAACAGCGTATACCACATCACTCCTATCTCATTGGATCTGCTCTAATCGGAATTTGGATTATAACGGCCCACTTCCTTTGGGATTCACCCTGGTGGGTGGAAATGGCTCCAAAGCTACTCGGCATAAAGTAATAAATTGTTGGTTTAAAATACCTATGGTTTGAATACTGTGAATGAAGTTTCCATATGGTCAATAATTGACCGGGTATTATATCCCATTGCTAAACACCCTCTTATCGCTGCAATAATCAAAAAACTTCTGTTAAGGGCTACTAGACCTCCCTCCTCTCAATTTATTCCATTATCGTAAGACTCCCGTATCATAAAATAGCAATAGGTTTCGGTACAAAATCGAAGAGCCTTAAATTGCATAGTTTTAATTACTTTTGAAACCATTAAAAATGAAAATTACCTATGAGCAACCAACAACTGACAATCACCGCAAGTATTCTTGCCAAAACCGAAAAACGGGACTTTGTAAAACAAGCATTGCTTAAGTTGATTCCGCCCACGCTGCAGGAGGAAGGTTGCCTTAACTATGACCTACACCAAGACAACGAAAATCCTGATCGCTTTTTCTTTTATGAAAATTGGGAAAGTCGTGAATTATGGCTAAACCATAATAACAGTTCCCATATCGCGGCCCACAGAAAAAATACCGAAGGTGCCATCATCGAGGTAATAATTAATGAGCTGGCACCAATCGAGCAAATAGTTTGACAGATCAGGATTGCAACCCACTTGAGGCCTTCCTTCAATAATGAGTTACCTGGATAATGTTGTTCTTAAGGTGTCTGTGTTCAGGGAGACGTAATTTCTTGAGTTTGAAATCAAAAACTCCCCAACCTTTTTTCAACGCTTCACCGCCCTATTTAAAAACGGGGAGCACCAAAAATTAACTATTGTACCAAAAATTTGAATCAGGGCAGTTTCTCCTTTCCGTTGTAGGGAGGTGGTATGATTGAAAATCGAATCGCAAGGTTTGAAAATTGAGCAATGTAAATGTCTTCGTTTTCTAGGGCATCCAAATGATAATAGCGTACTTGAAAATTGAAATAACGCCTTGTGTAAGGGCTTTCAAATCCTTTGGAATGAATGGCACCTCCTGTTTTCTTAAACCACCACTTGGTTTGCTCAAGTATTTCGTAGAACTTTATAAAAAAACAATATGCTCAAAGATACGCAACCCAACTTACCAGAAGCATGGCTGCGCGGACCAATAGCCGATATTCCAACACTGCTACAACCTGCGGCGCATGCACTGATACAATCAAAAGAAGAGGTAATCAGGTATAGTCAGAACTTTCCGGAAAAATTACTTTGGGAAAAGCCTGCAGGTCGAGCTTCCGTAGGCTTTCACTTACAGCATCTTAGCGGTGTTCTAGACAGATTGCTGACCTACGCCCAAGGTTCGAATCTCTCGGAAGCCCAATTACAGACACTGCGCAATGAAGGGAATGGAGAAATAAAAACGACTGTGGCAGCACTAGTGCAACTTTTCGAGGATAAAGTAGCTGAAGCACTCGCCTATTTTAAAACCCTTGACGGTACCGACCTTACCGAAGCACGAACAGTTGGTCGTAAACGGCTGCCCAGTACTGTGATAGGTCTATTGTTTCATGCTGCCGAACATAGCCAACGCCATACAGGCCAACTTTTGGTGACCGTAAGCGTAGTTCAGGCCATGAGTGATCCGCAAAAGCAAGTTTAATCGGTTTTTTATAATCGGACATTTATTTTTACAACCAAGTTATGTCCTATCCATTCCTTGGCAATCGAGAATGGTACGTGCCAAAATCCCGAAAAATGACGCATTTGACTTGACAGGTCGTTATTTGACCTATTTTCAACCCTTCTGTATCAAAACAACTTAAAAAATTGAACTATCTTCAATGCAAAATAGCCAAACCTCGACAGCCACAAGCTGAATCCATTGACTTTAGAAATCAATATATGACTAGAATACTACGCGAGGTTTAAATCAAAACTTAGATGAGCGTATTCACTAAAATAACCAATTTGGGAGTTGCTAAGCTTCTGAATGAAGACACCATAAAAAAGGTTAGAATAGTCAACCAGATTTCTTTGTTCCTACTGACACTTTCCACCTTTATGTTGGCGACGGCCATAATCTCTGACTTTCCGAGAATCGCCATTCTACTTTTTATACCGGTTACCTTGATTATCCTATTGCCTTTAGTGCTTAATAAAATGGAAAAGACAATAACATCGCGCGTCGTATTACTATGTGGTGCCAATGGTATTTTGCTTGTACAATCCATTGTTTATGGCCCAGAACTTCACATTCATTTTTTTTTAGTTGCCTGCGTTGGCGGCCCACTTCTCCTTTTTAATGGAGAAATAGGACTATTTAAGTGGGTGCTGGTTTTTTTGGCATTTCTACTATGGATTTACCTTGAATGGCATTTCGCCCATAATGCCCCACTGATATCCATTGATTCAAGTTCATTATACTGGCCCCGACTTACAAATGATTTGTTATTACTTGTGGTCGTGCTTTTCATGTTTTATACCTTCACCCAACAAAGCAACAAGCAAATAAAAAATATCGAACAGCAGCGCCTGGCGATAGAAATCCTATTAAAGGAGATTCACCACAGAGTTAAGAATAATTTACAGGTAATCACCAGTCTCCTGGCCCTACAATCTATAGGAATCAAAGAAAAAAAAATCAAAAATTTATTCTCCGATCTTCAAAATAGGGTTATCTCAATGGCCCTATCCCATGAAATGCTGTATCAGACCGATGACCTACAACGCATCGATTATAAGGCCTATATTAAAAAGCTTGTAGACGGTCTAATCGGTTCGATGAAAGAGCATAATAATGAAATCGAGGTTCAATTGGATATCAAGGAGATATTTTTAAACATTGACACATCGATTCCATTGGGGCTCATAATCAACGAATTGGTTACCAATTCACTTAAATACGCCTTTGAGGGCAACGGGGGCATCATTTCTATTCATATCAAAAAATTGAACGACCAGCATTTTCTGCTAGAAATAGGGGACGATGGTGTTGGGTTCGCAGACATTGAAAATATGGGAAAAAAGAGTTCATTGGGGTTGACCCTAGTACAGAAACTGACCCAGCAACTCCGCGGAAATATTGAAAAAGACACCTCAAAAAAAGGCACCAATTATATTATTAATTTTCAGGAAATTACTCCAAAATCGTAGGTGCTAAATATGTTTCAACTGCTGCAAACCGACGCCCATTCGGTTTAACCAATCTTTACTTATTTTAGTACTTTGATAAAGTGTACCACTGAATATAGACTAATCGAATATACCAACGCATGAGCCGAGCAAAAACCATACAAGAAGTTCTAGATCAATTGGATGAAATAATTGAGCACTGTATTACCACCAACAACCGACTCGGTCTCTTCGCTTATATCTATCGACGCACCACCGCCGAAATACAGGCCGAAATACAACGTCAAAATTTTGAGGATAATGAGCGCTTGGAACAAATGGATGTTGAATTCGCCAACCTATATCTTGATGCATTCCGAAATTATCATGACGGCAGGCCTGCAAGCAAATCTTGGGAATTCGCCTTTATGGCCAAAGATGAGCCCTTGACAATTTTACAGCATATTATGATGGGGATCAACACCCATATTAATCTCGATTTGGCCATTGCCACAAGTATTTCGATGACAAATCAAGAATTGAACGATATTGAAGGCGACTTCACAAAGGTCAACGATATTCTTTTTAACATTACTAACGAAATGCAAGATCGTTTGAGCAGGGTGTCACCACTGTTATTCTTGCTCGATGTTGCCGGAAAAAACACCGATGAGAAAATTATAGACTTCAGCATGCGTAAAGCCCGTGAACAATCATGGAACAGCGCAAATTTGTTGTGGGGACTTGGCGTTGATAAACACCAAAATGCCATCCTTGGAATAGATAAACTGGTACTAAAACTGGCGGAACATATCAAGTCACCACGATCAAGAGTTATTGGTTTTACACTCAAGGCCATTGGTAGGTTGGAAGAAAAGAATGTCGGAAAAATTATTTCACGCCTTCAAGAAGATTAAAATATAACTTAAATAAAATGAACCCTTCGTCTCCGAGTAAATTTTGGGCGGGATACGTAAAGTGAGGTACCAAATACATTATCCATTTTCAGGAAATTACACTCAAATCGTAAAAAATTGGGTTACTTGATTACTTTTCCGCAGCTGGGAAAATAATCAAGTAACCAACAATTACCGGCTAGAACACAGTGTCGTTCTGTGGGCTTACCTTTCATCAATCCTTAATTGCTAATGGGAGTAACCACAATATTGCGATACTCAACAGCACCATGATCTCCTTGAATCAGAAAGGGACCCGGCTGGCTTTCATTACTGTCTAAGGCACCTCCGGTAATACCAGGGATGATTTGATCATTTATAATTGTTTTGCCATTAGCCACAATAGTGACCCTTCTTCCAATCAAAGTAATATCAAACGATTGCCATTCCCCTGCAGCTTTGGCCGCCATTTGATTGGGTGTAAGAAAGCCGTATACGCCACCGAACAAAACACTGGAAGGCTCGCTTCCTTTACTATCCATTACCTGAACTTCATAACGGCCTCTAAGATATACACCACTATTGCTACCTTCAGGAATACGGAATTCGACATGCAGTTTAAAATCGGTAAATTGTTTCTCTGAAACAAGATTGGCACCTGATTTAGCACTCTTTAAAACTCCTGATTCTACCATCCATTGGTTTTCCGCGCCAAGGGCCTTCCATCCATCAAGATTTTTACCATTGAAAAGCTGTATCGGTTTGCCCCATACCGGGTTCTCGATATATGCAAGTTTAGGCGCCCTAGTAGCTTTCCATTGGTATGTTTTTCCATCGGTATAGACCATTGTTCCCTTTAGTCCATCACCTACCAATTCCCCTTCAAATATCATATTGCCATCCCCTGATTCCCATTGCGGGGGTATCGCAAAGCTAAATTTTCCGTCTGTTGCCTTTATTTCGGCAATAGGACGTGCACTCCCCATAGCATAAACAAATCGGCCTACAAGGGTGCTAGTACCCGAATGTCGAATTTCTAGCCATGACGGAAGCTCTTTACCTTCTTTGGTCACCACCATATCCCAACGGCCTTCCAACGGGTTAGCATCCAAGGCATAAAGCGATGTATTTATTGTTGCGAGCAAAAGGCCCAGTATTCCTAAAAATTTAAATGTTCCTCTCTTCATTTCTATTACTTATTTTTGCTTTTGTATTTATTGAGGGTAAATATAAGTAACCTCTCAGCCATTTTCGAGGTTTTTAACCGGTTTTAAGAAGCGTGCTATAAATCCCGGATAGTTTTTTGTAAAACTTTAGTTTTACTCGATAAAAATAACATTCCCATAAATAGTTTATAACTCCGAAACTTCTTTTTTGGCCTGTTCAAACTCTTTGATCAAATCGACCATAATTTGTGAGGCGGGTTTAATATCATGGATCAGGGCGGCAACTTGACCAATTTCCAATTCCCCAGTTTCAAGATCTCCTTCGAACATACCTCGTTTAGCCCTACCTTTACCTAATAATTTTTTAAGTTCTTCAACGGTGGCTCCCCTACCATAAGCCTGTTGCACTTCTTGGTAAAAAACATTCTTTAACAAGCGAACGGGTGCCAATTCTTTCAAAGTCAACTGGGTATCGCCTTCCCCTGATTCTACGACCCGTTGCTTAAAGGAACCGTGGGAGGAAGCTTCTTCACTTGCTACAAATCGACTACCGATTTGAACACCGTCTGCGCCCAGCACCATTGTGGCCAAGATAGCGCGGCCGGTACCGATACCGCCAGCAGCGATTAACGGAATATTAATTCTTTCCTTTACAGCAGGGATCAAAACCAAGGTTGTTGTCTCATCCCTCCCATTATGTCCGCCCGCCTCAAAGCCTTCGGCCACTACGGCATCTACCCCGGCCTCTTGTGCTTTTAAGGCAAACTTGACACTACTGACGACATGTACGACAATAAGTCCCTTTGCCTTTAAATAGGATGTCCAAGTTTTGGGATTTCCGGCAGAAGTAAATACAATTTTGACTCCAGACTCGACGATTATCGACATGATCTTGTCAATTTCAGGATACAACATAGGTACATTCACCCCGAAAGGCTTGCGAGTAGCCTTTTGACATTTTACAATATGTTCTTGAAGTATTTCAGGGTGCATGCTCCCCGCTCCGATCAGGCCAAGACCTCCGGCATTCGAAACGGCCGAAGCCAACCGCCACCCACTGGCCCAGACCATGCCCGCTTGAACAATAGGGTAGTCGATGCCAAAGAGTTCCGTAATTCTATTTTGCACAAAAAATAATATTTGCAATTAACCTAATCACCGCTAAACGGAAGGACCAGCCTCAGCGGATAAATTCTTTGTTTCATCCCTTTTTCCCTCCAACTTAATCACCCTTATCTAGAATCAATGGTCAAGATCAACACTAGTATTCGTGAAAGCTTATCGAAAAAATGATAATGGGACTTTTAAGTTATAACCCCAGACCCGATCAATTCATCCGCTATGTACCAAGCGACGAACTGTCCCTCAGTGATGGCCGATTGCTTTTCCTTAAAATCAACATACAGTCCTGCATCCACCTTATACAAGGTAGCCTTTTGCAGCGGTTGGCGATAGCGAATTCGAGCCATCACCTCCATACTTCCATCCAATTGCAATGCAAGGTCAGGTCGCACCCAATGCAATTCAGCATTGCTTACAAACAAAGTATTTCTATAAAGTCCGGGATGGCTTTTGCCTTGCCCGGTATAAATAACGTTTTCGACCACATCGGTCTCTATAACGAACAATGGCTCTTTGGTACCCCCGACATCTAAACCTTTGCGCTGGCCCTTTGTAAAATAATGTGCACCTTGATGCTCGCCCACCACTTTACCGTCTTCAATGTGATACTTTGGTTTTTCCGATCGATACGCCAATTCTTCTTGAAGTGTAGTAAACGTCGGGTGTAATCTATGGTACTGAGAAATATCGGATGGCACTTCGACGATGATTCCTTTCTTGGGTTTTAACTTTTGTTGCAAAAAATCGGGTAATCGCACCTTGCCAATAAAGCAAAGTCCTTGGGAATCCTTCTTTCCTGCAGTAATCAATCCGTTATCAGCGGCTATCTGGCGTACCTCCGGTTTTGTCAACTCACCAATAGGAAACAACGTTTTCGATAACTGTTCTTGTGAAAGCTGGCATAGAAAATACGATTGGTCCTTATTTCCATCTTCTCCTGCCAAGAGACGATGGATTTCCTGACCCTGAGCATTCTGAACTATCTCTTTACGACAATAATGGCCGGTAGCCACATAGTCCGCCCCCAATTGCAAGGCAATTTTAAGGAAAACATCGAATTTGATTTCACGGTTGCATAGCACATCAGGGTTTGGTGTACGTCCCTTTTCATATTCATCGAACATATAATCGACAATACGCTCTTTGTATTCGGCGCTCAGATCGATTGTTTGAAAAGGAATTCCCAATTTCTCGGCAACAATCAAGGCATCGTTACTATCTTCCAACCATGGACATTCTTCTGAGATGGTCACCGAATCATCGTGCCAATTTTTCATAAAAAGCCCAATTACCTCATACCCCTGTTGTTGCAATAAATACGCCGCTACACTAGAGTCAACCCCACCGGAAAGTCCGACAACTACTTTTTTCATCACTAATTCTTAAAGTGCAAAAATACGAAAATGTAATTCATTTAAAATCAATTCCATCCATTTGGGATTCGTTTAAGAGTCGTTTTAAGGACAACAGTTCGTTCGGAAGTAAGCGCATGATGACTATTACACTTTATGTTTATCAAATATCCCTTTCACAAGCGAATAATTTTTGTTTAACTTATTTTATATTTACTTAAACAAAAGTTAAATGTGTTTTGGTTCTTCTCTTGGTTTAGTATTATTGTTTAAGTATTTTAGTAAAACATTAAACAATTTAATCTGAAAACTTATATTATTATGAAAAAGATTTTCTTAAAAACAAAAATTCTATTTGCAGCCGTCCTCCTCTCGATGAGCTTATCATGTAGTAATGATGACGACGCCGATATGGAACAGCAAGTAAATTTGAACATTGTTGAACTGGCACAGAGCGAAAGTGAATTAAGCAATTTGGTAGCTGCGTTACAACAGGCCGATGCCGGTTTAGTTGAGACATTAAGTGGTAATGGCCCCTTAACCGTATTTGCGCCCTCAAACGATGCTTTTAGCGACTTGTTGGATGCCCTCGGTGACGACTACAACAGCCTATCTGATTTTGATGAGGAAGCTGAGAAAGACCTCTTACGAGACATTCTTCTGTATCATGTACTTACCAGCAAAGTGATGGCGGCAGATCTGGCCGAAGGAAACGTTTCTACTGCCCTAAGCAATAACAGTATTGAAGTGATTGCCTCAGGAAACGCTTTTGTCTTGGGAGACGCCTCTGACGCAAATACTAATATTACCGCTGCTGATATTACAGCTTCTAACGGGGTTGTACACCTTATCGATAAGGTATTGCTTCCACAGTCAGCCATTGATTTTGTAAGCGGGTTAAATTCCCAAAATATTCCAGAACTTGCCATGGCCACTGCTGACCTGAGTTTATTGGTCGATGCCTTGGTGCAAGCCGATGCTGATTTGGTGGCGACGCTTAGTGGCGATGGTCCGTTCACAGTATTTGCGCCGACCAACACTGCCTTTGCTTCCCTTTTGGATGATTTAGGAGACGATTATAATAGTTTGGCCGATTTCGATACCGAAGCAGAAAAGGAGCTTTTGGCAAATATTCTGACATATCATGTGGTCGGAGCTTCTGCGTTGTCAACCGACTTAAGTGACGGTCAGGAAATTGGAACAGTTCAGGGAGAAAATATTATAATTAGCCTTGAAGGTGGTGTATTTATTGATGATGCCACCGAAGTTAGTGCAGAAGTTATACTGGCGGACCAAATGGCCAACAACGGAGTTGTACATGTCATTGATAAGGTCTTGCTTCCACAAGAAGTATTGGATGCTTTAAAACCAAACGTGGTCGAATTGGCACAATCAGTAGATGACCTTAGCCTTTTGGTAGACGCACTCGTGCAAGCTGATGCTGATTTGGTAGCAACGCTCAGTGGCGATGGCCCGTTCACAGTATTTGCCCCGACCAACGCTGCTTTTGCATCCCTATTAGACACTTTAGGTGACCAATATACTAGCTTGGCCGATTTTGATACCGAGGCAGAAAAAGAACTCTTGGCCAAAATTCTGACCTATCATGTTGTAGGAGCATCCGCTCTGTCAACCGACTTAAGCGACGGTCAGGAAATTGAAACGGTGCAAGGAGAAACTGTCACCATCAATTTACACGGCGGCGTATTTATTGATGATGCTACCGAGGTTAATGCAGAAGTAATACTTGCCGACCAAATGGCGAGTAATGGTGTAGCCCATGTAATAAACAAAGTTCTACTACCTCAAGAAGTTTTAGATTTACTGGGACATTAAAAGTTCTTTATAACGCCTGACACTTAGATTGGTTGTTGATGATACTCCATCTTGCCAAACTTCCATCCATATATAGGAAGAGCGAGATGGAGTTTTTTGAGAGGCTTTCCGAAATCATATAGCATAGCTTTTCCCTAAGACTATGATAATGAATAGAAAAACAAACTGGAATTCCGCCGTTTTACGCTAACAACAAAATAGCGGCCCTTAGCATACAAAAAAAGAAGCTTTACAACTAAGTTTTTTTAATGGATGGATTATACCCCATATTCGTAGTCCCAAATCTTACCAAACTAATTCGAACAATGCTAAAAGTCCCAACCAAAATGTTGGGACTTTTTAATTTTACAATTCCTTTCGCAATCGGTGACGCTTTCTGAAGCTGTATCAAAATACTATGGTTTGCCATACAAAAACACAGACTTTACAACTAAGTTTTTTCAATAGGTTAATAATCTACCATATTTGCAGACCCAAATCTTACCAAATTAAACCTAACAATGCTCGAAACCTCTACGAAATGTAGAGGTTTTTTTCTTGGCATCCCATTTAATAAAATAATGGAATCATCTTCAGAATCGAGCCGAAATTACCGTTTCATCAAAATAGCTAGGATTAGCATACAAAAATCGACACTTGACAACTAAGTTTTTTTTACTAGTCTGTTATCCCCCATATTTGCAGACCCAAATCTTACCAAATTAAACCTAACAATGCTCGAAACCTCTACGAAATGTAGAGGTTTTTTGTTGGCATCCCTTTCAATGAAATGAAATAACGGCATCATCTTAAGAATTGAGCCGAAATTATTGTGTCATCAGAATTGTAACTATTAACATACAAAAACCCGCTCTTGACAACTAAGTTTTTTTTGAGCGTGATTTACGTCCCATATTCGTAGTCCCAAATCTTACCAAATTAAACCAAATAATGCTAAAAAGCCCCGACAAATATGTTGGGGCTTTTATTTTCCTTTAAAAGTAAATTTCAAATACTAGCTGAAAACTATCACTTACCTGCCTTTTTCTGTTGCTCGGCCTGTTCCATCATTTCGCGCATCTTTTTTTGGAACTTATTTTCCTTTTTAGGTTTCTTCTTGTTCTCCTGGATCTGTGCATGAATTTTATCGTTGTCGAGAATAAAATTCTTTATGACCAGCATGATACCAATGGTAATCAAGTTAGAAACAAAATAATACAAACTCAGACCACTGGCATAGTTGTTAAAAAAGAACAACATCATAAAAGGCATTAAATACATAATGAATTTCATATTGGGCATGCCCGGCTGGGTCGGCATATTCTGTCCCGTTGTCATCATCATATAGAAAAAGATCGCGACCGACGCCAGAATGGGAAACAAGCTCACGTGGTCACCATAAAAAGGAATATTAAAAGGCAATTGGGCTATCGCGTCGTATGATGAGAGGTCATCGGCCCATAAAAATGGCTTTTGCCGAAGCGCGAAAGAAGTCGGAAAAAACATAAACAAGGCATAAAAAATGGGCATTTGCAACAAGGCAGGAACGCATCCGCTCATTGGGCTTACACCGGCTTTGCCATAGAGCTTCATGGTCTCTTGCTGCTTTTTCATGGCGTTGTCCTTATACTTCTCGCCCAATTCGGTGATTTCCGGTTTCAACACCTTCATTTTAGCTTGGGAGAGATACGATTTATAGGTAACCGGTGACATCGCCAATCGTACCAAAATAGTCATTACTACAATAGCGATTCCGAAAGGTAAGAACGAACTCAAAAATGAATAGAACGGTGTAAACACATAACGGTTGATCCAACCGAAAATCCCCCATCCGAAATAAATGGTATCATCTAGGCCATACTCTTCATATTTGCTTAAGACAGCAACATCGGCGGGACCGTAGTACCAATTTAAACTCTCAGCAAGTTCACCACCCTCTAAAGCTAAAGGAATCGAAACGCCAAATTCTTTGGTAAAACGTACATCTTCACTCTCTTCTTCGACTAAGTTTTTAGATTGCAAATCCGCAGTCTTAAAATTTTTCTTGGTTGCCAAAATAGAAGTAAAAAAATGCTGCTTAAACGAAAGCCATTTTACATCTTCCTCTGTATCGCTATCATCACTAGTTGCAGATAGGTAATCAATTTTACCGCCCTCAAAGTTATACATCATCTCTGTATAACGGTTTTCATACTCCACACTTTTACTGTGTCGAATACCTTTTAAATTCCACTCTAAATTAATAGGTTGATTGCCATTGATTACGCTACTAAGTCCTTGGGAGCGAATTGTAAAATCAATTAAATAATCGGCCGGTTTGATTTCATAGCGAAATTCAAGGAACTCACTTGGGGAAACCTTTGCCTTTAATGAAAGAATTTCATTTTCCCCGCTTTTAGAAAGTGAAGGCTCAAAAAACAAGTCTTTGGTATTCAACACCCGATTATCCGAGGTGGAAAAACGCAGACCGAAAGAAGCATTGCCATCTTTTATCAAATAAACCGGTATCGAATCATAAGTATGAAACTGTTTCATTCGGGCTTCGGTAATATAGCCCCCTTTATTGCTTATGGTTAAATGAACGAGGTCGTTTTCCAAAGAAGTACTGGCATTTGACGGTGAGGTAAATCCAAAAGCCCCTATAGAGCTCTTATATTGGGCTATGGCGGTAGAATCTTGCAAATTTACCTGTGTAGGGGCACTGATACCTACATCTTGATCGTCATTATTACTAGTTTGTGCATCTACCTGTTCTTGTTTCGCCTTTTGCGCCTCAATCTCCTCAGGAGTGGGCCTATTTTGGTAAAACATAAAAATGAGTATCCCAAAAATCAGAACAAATCCAATTATCGAATTTATATCAACCTTCTTTTCTTCCATCTATCTAAATCAATTTACATTTGTTTGAGCGCAGGTACCCGATCATTTAGCTCTCCATTCCATTCTAAGCTTCAAGCAATTGGCACATTAAAGCTTCATGTACCTTCAGCCAAGCAAAAATATGTCCAATTCTAAATTTTATGCCAAACTGGCATTAGTTTGTTGTTTTTTATGTTGTAAAGCCGCTTTTACAAACCCAACAAAAAGTGGATGTGGATTGTCAACGGTACTTCGGTATTCTGGGTGATATTGTACGCCAATAAACCAAGGGTGATTCGGAATCTCTACTATTTCTACAAGTCCGGTTTTTGAATTTATTCCAGAAGAAATAAGACCCGCATTTTCCAACTGTTCTTTATAAACATTGTTATATTCATAACGGTGACGGTGTCTTTCGGAGATTTCCGAAGCCCCATTATATGCTTCCTGTACCACACTACCCTCCAACAGTTCACAATCCCATGCTCCCAAGCGCATGGTACCCCCTTTATTCACGATGCTCTTTTGTTCTTCCATAAGATTAATGACAGGATCTGTGGTTCCCCCATCCATTTCGGTAGAATTGGCATCGGTCAATTTCAATACGTTTCGGGCATATTCTATTACTGCCATTTGCATGCCCAAACAGATACCTAAAAACGGAATTCGGTTCTCACGGGCATACTGCACTGCTAATACCTTACCTTCTATACCTCGTTCACCAAAGCCCGGTGCCACAAGAATACCATCCAAACCTTTCATTCTAGTTTTGTAATTTGTTCGGGAAATATGCTCTGAGTGTATCGACCTTACGTTTACCCGCACTTCATTTGCAGCACCCGCATGAATAAACGATTCCAATATTGATTTGTACGAATCTTGGAGTTCAACATATTTACCTACCAAACCTATAGTTACTTCATGTTTCGGGTTCTTATGTCGCTCTAAAAACCCGTTCCATTGTCTCAAGTCGGGAGCAGTCTCATCAGACAAGGCTAATTTTTTGAGTGTCACGGTATCTAAACCTTCATTTTGCATCAAAATAGGAACGTCATAAATCGTGGAGGCATCAATAGACTGTATAACCGCTTCACGCTTAACGTTACAGAATAATGCCAATTTATCCCTTATTTCATCTGAAATCTCATGCTCCGTTCGACATACTAAAATATCGGCCTTTATTCCACTCTCCATTAATGTTTTAACCGAATGTTGGGTGGGCTTTGTTTTTAGTTCGCCGGCCGCGGAAAGATAGGGCACCAATGTAAGGTGAATGACAATACCATTGTAATCTCCCAACTCCCATAGCAATTGTCGTACCGCCTCAATATAAGGCAACGACTCGATATCACCCACAGTTCCACCGATTTCAGTGATGACTATATCGTATTCACCACTCTTACCCAGTACCTGAACGCGTTCTTTTATCTCATTTGTGATATGTGGCACGACCTGTACTGTCTTACCCAAAAACTCACCTCGGCGTTCTTTCTCTATAACACTCTGATAAATTCTACCCGTGGTAACGTTATTGGCCTGCGAAGTTCTCACGTTTAAGAAACGCTCATAATGCCCCAAATCAAGATCGGTTTCCGCACCGTCATTGGTGACATAACATTCACCATGTTCGTACGGATTCAATGTACCCGGATCGACATTGATATATGGATCTAATTTTTGAATTGTGGTCTTATAACCCCTGGCCTGTAGTAGTTTGGCCAATGAGGCGGCTATGATTCCTTTTCCAAGAGATGATGTAACTCCTCCCGTAACGAAAATATATTTTGTATCTGGCATGCTAGTTTCCTTGTTACGGGGCTCAAAGATACAAATTGCAATAGGAAATTATAGGGAATCCTTGGGAAAATCTTTTTGAATTCTATAGATCAAGGCCTCAAGACCATTGACCTTTATCTCGAGCATAGCCTCCAATAAATTGCCCAACTTATCTTTTGGAAACCCATTTTGCTTAAACCAAACCAAGTAAGGCTCGGGAAGGTCTACCAAATAACGGCCTTTAAATTTGCCGAAAGGCATTTTATAATAGGCCAACTCGATAAGTTTTCGTTTGTCTGGGGATATTTCCATTTTTGGGTTTAAAAATATATCTTTAATCCCGATTATTCATGATATTATGAAAAGAAGAACATTTATTGGAACATCGGCCGCGGCCTCAGTGGGTATGCTGGCTTATAAAAATGGAAATGCAATGCAGAACGCCGAGAGCGATACCATCAAATTAAAAAACAACATCAATCACAGTGTTTGCAGATGGTGCTACAAAGACATTCCGATGGAAGATTTTCTGAAAAACTTAAATGAGCTGGGAATCAAGGCCATGGATCTCACTGGACCTGAAGATTGGCCATTAATGAAAAAATATGGAATTCATTCCTCAATGTGTTGGGGCGCCGGTTTTGGTATTGAGAAAGGCTGGAACGACCCCAAATTGCATGAAGAATTGATTGCAGATTACCTTAGGGTGATTCCCTTGGTAGCCGAAGCGGGGTACACCAACCTCATTTGCTTTAGTGGTAACCGCAATGGCATGGATGATCAAGTCGGACTGAAAAATTGTGCCGAAGGTTTAAAAAAAATCATTCCCACTGCCGAAAAACATGGTATTGTCATACAAATGGAACTATTGAACTCGAAGGTTAACCACCCTGACTATATGTGCGACAAGAGTGATTGGGGGGTAGAACTTTGTAAAGAAATTGGATCAGAGAACTTTAAACTGCTTTATGATATTTATCACATGCAGATTATGGAGGGGGATATTATTCGCAATATTCAAGACTTTCACCAATACTTCGGACACTACCATACCGGTGGCAATCCCGGCCGACATGAAATCGATGAAACTCAAGAGTTATTCTATCCCGCGATTATGAAGGCCATCTTAAAAACGGGATATAAAGGTTATGTAGCCCAAGAGTTTATACCTTCTTGGGAAGATCAGATTGCGGCCTTAAAACAAGGGGTGACCATCTGTGACGTGTAGACATCCTGCTTTTTACAATCTGCGGGTTTGATAAATTAGAAAACGAAAGAGCTTTCTTGGCACAAGAACGGAAAACCTAACAAAAGGGGCACACCCGCTCAGTAATAATAGTTAATAACCATTGACAAGGGCCTCGGCAATCATCTTGTTCCAAAATCGCTGTTTTTCCAGATCTCTAGAGAAGTTGGTTTCATGATCATAACGGTTTTGAAATTGTCCCAATTCCCTATTGATCTGCCTAAAAATTGCTCCTATTTCTGACTTTATATTTTTTGTAAACTTTGTTTCGGCAAGTCTTTTTTGCATTTTTCTGGCGTAGAGTTCAGAAATATCAAAATGAAGTTGTTCGTGGCCTAATATGATCGAATCACACAATTCTTCACGATACCATGATTTTTCAGGATAAAAATAAGTGACAACATTAATTGTAAGCTCAGGAGCATCCGAAGTTCCTGAAGTCGAAAATTCATAAGCTATTCCAGAAGCAGTGGTGGCCGCGGCCCAAGCTGTTTTAAAAGGCCTTCCCTTAAAATCGGTCCAAACCAATTTTCTTTCCGAACTCCATGGAATAACCGCTTTCTCCTGGGAAAAGGCAAGTGCTACCAAAAACGTGCTAATAAAAAAAAGAATGTATTTTAAAGTTCCCATTTAAAGGAGATCACTTTTTCGATATCGGGATGTAAACTTTGATACACGGGGCAGGTATTGGCCGTGTGTACCAATATCTTCCGGTTCTTTTCTGAAATACCGGCGGGTAAATTTAAATCTATCACGATTTTGGAAATACGCCTGGGTGCTTCCGCCATGTATTTGGTCACTTCGGCGTTGGAGTTCGTCAAATCAACAGCAAGTCCTTTGGCTTTTATCCCCATAACCGTAAGCATACAACTGGCCAAGCCTGTAGCCACCGTATCGGTGGGTGAAAAAGCCTCACCCAAACCATTGTTATCGACAGGCGCATCGGTAATAAAAGTATTTCCTGAACGCAAATGTTTACACGTGGTTCTTAAATTTCCCGTATAGATCACTTTTGAGGTCATGGTTGCATTTTTATCTCTTTGATTCGCATGTCTTCAAGTGACATGATATATGAAGATTGATTGAAATAACCCGAAGTATTATCTTTCTTGTAAGAGAACTTATTGGCTGCATATTCTGTTTCCCCGATCTCTTGAGAAACCTTCATCAGATCACTTTTGTAGGCCAATTTCAATAAAAGGTCATAAGTGATGTCGAATCCCCTTACGGCGTAACGATCGGGAGCATCTCCGAACCGTTGGCGATAGCGCTTGACAAATCCGTTATCTGAGATTTCCTTATGAACGGATGGGTAGGTGAAATACAGATTTGATAAATGTGAATTCGATATCACGTCATTATCAAAGGCCTTGTTCTTATTCGTCGTAAACATACGCAACTTGACCTTCACTCCTTCCGTGTCGGTAGGGTCCAACAAAGCGTTCTGGAACGAGTTCAAAATCGAAGTGACACTTGACACCAATTTAAAATTATCGGTCTCGACAAAGACCCAATTATCAACTTCCTCGGATAACAATGATTTTAGTTCTTCGATGTTAACACCAATGTTTTTCTCTTCCTCTTTAACTCCGGCAATTTTAGCATCGGGAAATTTTGCCATGATGGCCTCTCTTTCCATGACATGGTCAGAATCTGCAATGATGATAATATTTTGATCTTCCACTACCCCGATCATATAATCGAGCATATGTTCACGAAGAATATCGTCGGATGTATAGGAGAAAAAGACGTTGTTGAGGCTCAAATCACTGGTAGCCGGTATGGGTGCAATCACAGGAACCTGATATCTAGAGGCCTGAACAGCCACTTCCTTCAAAGAAGGAAGGTCCAAAGGCCCCACAATGGCATTCATCTCCGAAAGATTTTCTTGACGCAAAATTTCTTTGGTCTTGGCCAAGTCTAATTGGTTGTCGAAAGTCTTCACATCAACAGAAATCCCCAAAGATGCCAATGAATCAAGTGCTATCAAAGCACCGGTATAGAGACCCAAACTAAGTTTTGCATCAACCCTTCCATCTAAAGACTTTTGTGCACTTTCCTTGTCGGTCACATTGATTCTATCTAATCGAAAGGGCAGTAAAAACATAAGTTTGGGAGTGTTGCCCCGATCAATACTATCCAAAAGATTTATTTTATCGAGTACCAAGGCATTTTTGACCTCAAAATCACCGGTTTGGTCTTTAGGTAATTTTAATACCATACCCGCCTTCAATCCATCTTTAAGGTCTGGATTCAACAAAAGCAAATCTTTGTAACCGATACCCAGCTTACGCGTCAACGAGAATTCCGTTTGTTTTGGTTTTACCTCATAAAAAATGAAATTATCCGTATTAATATCCTGTGGATCCAATTTTTGCTGTGGAATACGAATGACCATTCCTTCTTTCAACCCCTGACGCTCTTGTATCTCGGGATTTAATCTTACTATTTCATCAGATTTTACCCCAAATTTCTTCTCCAACTGATAAAAGTTCATCTTGGGCGGCACCGTATATGACATATACAATTGGGTTTCTTGCTTTTCAACTGTACTTCCTGCCAATATGGGCATTTTCAATTCTTGCCCCTCCCTTAAATAATCAGAAGATTTTGAAAGTTCAGGATTCAATATCAAGAGACTGTCAATCGTTATACCGTGTTTATTTGCAATACTCCAACGGGTCTCTTTCGGCAAAACCTTGTACTTCATAAAGTCATCCTCATCAATTGAACCATCTGCATTATGCGCATTTCTGAATTTAGGTATTTTAAGAAGCATTTTTCTTTTCAATTGACTGGAATACAATTGTCGATTGTACTTCTTAATGTCATCTTCCGAAACATTAAAACGTTTTGCAATACCGTACAAAGTTTCCTTCTTCTTCACACGATACGAAGTGAAACCGTACGGTTTTTCCCCGTTCCCGGTTTGCGTAGTACCTGTTTCCTTTTCTTTTGTATCCATGTTGTTCGATGAACTTTGCTGTGTGACAGCTGAACTTTTAGGGATGACCAAAATGGTATTAGGTTTCAGCCTTTGGCCTTGCCTAATTTCTTTGTTATAGGTAAGAATAGCTGCCGGGGTGACCTTATATTGCTTGGCAATGGCCTCTAAAGTCTCGCCGCTTTTCACCGCATGGGTAGAAAATTTCTGTGCCGTAGCCTTGCAACCGGCCAACACCAATAGCAATAGTACTACCGTAATTTTTAAAAATTGTTTCATATCATTCCCATTCTATGGTTGCCGGAGGCTTAGAACTAATGTCGTACACCACCCTATTGACCCCTGGTACTTTATTTATAATATCGTTCGATGTCTTTTGTAAAAACTCATAGGGCAAATTTACCCAATCGGCGGTCATACCGTCTGTACTTTCCACCGCACGTAATGCTACACATTTTTCATACGTACGTTCATCACCCATAACCCCTACACTATTTACGGGCAAAAGCATCGCCCCGGCCTGCCAAACCCTATCATATAATCCCCAATCACGGAGTCCGTCAATAAAAATGGCATCGACTTCTTGTAAAATAGCCACTTTTTCCCTGGTTATGTCACCTAGGATACGAATTGCCAATCCTGGGCCTGGGAAAGGATGGCGGCCCAACCGCTCATCAGCGATAGCCAAACTGGCACCGACCCTACGCACCTCATCTTTAAATAACATTTTCAACGGCTCTACTACTTTTAACTTCATAAAATCGGGAAGTCCGCCTACGTTATGATGACTTTTTATGGTTGCCGATGGCCCCCCAGTTGCCGATACCGATTCAATGACATCGGGATAAATCGTTCCTTGCGCCAACCATTTGGCATCTTCTACCAAATGCGATTCGTCATCGAAGACTTCTACAAATACCCTGCCGATAATCTTGCGCTTCTTTTCGGGATCACTTTCACCGGCCAATGCATCCAAAAAGCGTGCCGAAGCATCGACGCCTTTTACATTAAGTCCCATACCCTCGTATTGCCTTAATACATCTTCAAACTCATTTTTTCGTAATAGTCCGTTGTTTACAAAAATACAATGCAAATGTTTACCGATTGCTTTATGCAACAGCACCGCGGCGACCGTTGAATCAACCCCACCCGATAAACCTAATATGACTTTATCTGCCCCAATCTTGGCCTTTAATTCGGCCACCGTCGTTTCGACAAAGGCATCTGGCGTCCAAGTTTGCTTTAATCCCGCAATGTTTACGAGAAAGTTTTCCAGCACTCTTTTTCCATCGGTAGTATGATAAACTTCTGGATGAAATTGAATACCGTAAGTAGGCTCATTTTCAATTTTATAAGCAGCATGTTCTACATCATTCGTACTTGCAAGAACCACGGCATTTTCAGGAACTTTTTGTATGGTATCACTATGACTCATCCACACTTGACTTCCCTCGGAAATCGATTTAAAAAAGGTTTCGTTTGCCCTAATATAAGATAAGTTGGCTCTACCGTATTCCCGAGTATTGGAGGGAGCCACATTGCCACCGTGGAAATGCGCCAGATATTGGGCACCATAACAAACCGCCAATAGAGGTATTTTACCCCTGATTCCCGACAAATCAGGATGTGGTGCATCATCGGCACGCACAGAGAAAGGAGAGCCCGAAAGGATCACCGCACCAAATGACGAGAGGTCTTCAGGTACTTTATTATAAGGTTTTATTTCACAGAAAATATTTAGTTCCCGAACGCGTCTCGCGATAAGTTGGGTGTACTGGGAACCGAAATCTAAAATCAGGACATTGTTTTGCATGGGCAAAAATAGCAAATTGAAATTTTTGAAAAAGCATCATTGGGTATTATTTTAAGGTTAAAACGAACTAGTTGTAAAAATAACATTCAAAAGCAAAGATTTTTCTCCTTAATAAATCAAATGCCCATATTGTTTTCGTCAATTATTCTAGGAAAACAGCGTTCCGAAGGAATAATTCACTTTTTAAATAAAAATGTTAAATGAAAGTATGTAAAATACTGGATATAAATAGATTAAATCTATTCCTACAAAATTGAAAATGATGTTTTTTTGAGAGTTGGGCCCATTTTTTTTATTTCCGAACTTATGATAGATACCGATATCCGTTAAAACACTGAAGTATGTCTTAAAATTGGAATTTTAGAACCTACTTCATATAAAAAGGGAAATTGAAGGTATGCGGTAAACAGATAAAAACCAAAAGTGTGCAAAGAGGTAAAATTCCAGATAGCCCCTATTTTTATCTTGATAGAGTTTCCTTCCGTACATTTAATGCAAGGAAAAGGAATCCGGTTTACTAAAAAAGTCAAGAATGGCGCTATTGCCAACAACAATTTTTCCATATCATCACAGATTACATGATATAACCCTAAAATAGACTTAAGAATCAAATGGTCACATTTTGACCAAAAAAGGCGTATTTTAGAAACACAACCAAAACGTCATGAAGTATGTTCTTCCACTTCGGTGCCTAGTATTCCTATTTTTCGTAAGTCTTCAAGCACAGCAAAACGAGAAATGGGATAGTCTATTGAATCACCATATTCAAAATAACAGGGCGATTGATAGCTTGGTCAATATTTCAAGAAAAAAGAAAGACGATACGCTAAAGGTTATTGCACTTTCGAGACTTTACAATATTTTTCTTTATACTGCCCCAAAACTTTCCCAACGATTCGCACAGAAAGAAATAGAGGTATCAAAACAGATAAATTTTAGAAAAGGTATTGGCTGGGGCACCTATCATTTAGGGGCCTATTTTCAAAACTCCGGCAATATTGATTCTGCAAGATACTATTATAAGGAGGCGCTTGCTACACATAAAAAACTAGGTTATTTGGTAAACTTTGCCTCCGTTACTACGGCGTTGGCCTATTTAGATCAATTGGAGGGCGATAATGATGGGGCCATTGAACTGTATAACGAAGCCCTAAAGATTTATGTGGACAGTAGTGAATACCAATATGCAATTGCCCTTGGGGACAGGGCCAACATATATATCAAAAAAGGCTTTTATAGAATTGCCCTAGAACAAACGCTTCATGCCCTTCGAATTCTGGAAACCTTTCCTGACAAACCTCATCGCACGGCAGATGCACTAAGACAGGTGGGCTACATAGAATTTCTGAGAAATAATTACACCAATGCTTTGGATTATTTTGAGCAGGCTTTCAAGGTGTATAAAGAACAAGGCGATATCGTCTATCAAGGAAGTATTCATGTCGATATAGGCAACACCCTCTATTATCTAGAAAAATATGACGCCGCAATCGTACATTTAAACGAGGGGTTACACCTATCTAGGGAGCACAACATCACTGAAAATGAAGGTAACGCCCTCAACAACCTTGGCAAAGTTCATGCCTCAAAAGGAGATTATGAGCGTGCAATCTCCTATCTGAACGATGCCTTGGCCATTCATAAGCGAAATAAATTCAAAACCAATATTCTCTTTACCCAAAATGAAATCGGAGCTGCCTATCTTGAGATGGAAAAACCACAAAATGCGATTTCCTATTTAAACAGTACCATTGAAAGTGCAATGGATGAAGGGCCGATCAATGAACTGTTAACCGCTTACAGACATCGATCCCAAGCCTTTCAAAAGATGGGAAGATGGAAAGAGGCCATTGATGACCAAACGGCATTTCAAACCCTGAACGATTCTGTTTTTAATATTTCCAAGACTCGGCAGATAGAGGAACTTCGCACTATTTATGAAACAGAGAAAAAAGAGCAGCAAATCGCCCTTCAAGAACGGGAAATTACTGTTTTGGAGCAAAGGGCATCCATCAACAATCTACAAAGGCTTTTGATGGGAATATTACTGCTTTTTTCAATTATACTCCTTTATGCATTTCGCCAAAAAATGAAGCGCAACAAACTCGAGCGACAAAAGGTAGCTGCCGAACTTGCCTTTAAAAAGAAAGAACTCACCACACATGCCCTCAATTTGGCCAGAAAGAACGAGGTACTGGAGGGGCTTAAACGCAAAGCACAGGAATTAAAACAATCGGAAGCGAGCACCAAAGGGTACGCTCAACTTATTCGAACCATAGATTTTGACCTTCAGGACGACGACAACTGGGAAAATTTCAGTAAATATTTTGAGCAGGTTCACAAGGATTTTAATGGCAATATAAAACGAAAATATCCCGACGTAACTTCTAATGAACTGCGTTTGCTTGCCTTGTTGAAAATGAATTTGTCATCCAAGGAGATTGCCAATATTCTCAATATTTCGCAGGAAGGCATCAAAAAGGCCCGTTATAGGTTACGAAAAAAACTTGATATCACTACGGAAGAATCTTTACAAGATTTGGTACTGAGCCTATAAATTAAATGCCTACCAAGGTGTCCACTGTTTGTCCTGCCCTAATTTCAGGGTGTCCACCTTTTGTCCACTCCCTTTTTTTTGACCCTTAAAATCAATGCCTTAGGTTTATGATGTCATTAATTTGACAACCATCGTTTTGTGGTCTTGCTCGGCTAAGGGCTGCAGACCATTACCGGGCAGGTCTCACAAAAACGAAATGTTCAACCACAAAACAATCATGAAAGCGCAAATTTTTAGAATATTAATGTTCCTCGCCCTGGCTATTTATACAGCGGCCTGTAGTAAGGATGATCATTCGGAAGTGATTACCGATCCTAAGCCCATTGAAGGAAAAGAGGCCGACAATTTTAACAAGGCACTCACAAGTTTAACAGATTTTGAGCAACCACAGGAATTGGTGGAACCTGAAGAGGAAGTCGGTGATTCGGAACAGGATGTAGAGGACAGTTCTTTGGAATGCTATACTACTTTTTATAAAGCGGCTCCAGGCTTTGACGAAATGCTGGCTTTGGATCCGACATCGGATGTAATCTTCCCAGGGGCCATTTTAAAGGGAGAATCTATACCAACGGGCGAATACGTACCGATAATTGCAGATAGAAGTTCTATTATCCTATCAGCCTCGTTGACCAATATAAGTGGTAGTCCCGTAGTTAAAATTACCAATCCCAAATTGTCCACTGTACGTGAAGGCATAAAAACCATATTAGATCAAGAGGTAACCGGTGCAACTTCTGCGCGCATAAATTTTGACATCTCGGAAGTGTATTCCAAAGAACAGCTGAACTTGGCCATAGGCGCCAATTATAGATCGGCAGCGACCAAAGTATCGGCTTCTTTTAACTTTGAGTCTTCCACCTATGCCCATAAATATGTTCTCAAATATCTTCAGGTGTATTATACTATTGACATGGATCCACCTAAAAACCCAAGTGATCTATTTTCGAACGTTCCGGATATTAGTTCTTTGGGCAGTACAAGCCCGGTCTATGTAGCCACCGTAACCTATGGACGGATGATAATATATACCATAGAATCCAATTATAGCAGAACTGAAATAGACGCTGCATTTAGCGCTTCGTTTGGATCTAGTGATGGAAGCATCGAATCTGAATATGAAAAGGTAATTAACGAATCAAGTATTAAGGCCTTGGTTATAGGAGGATCTGGGGGCGATGCCGCCCAAGTGGTCAACGGACCGACCGACGTATATAATTATATCTCTGAAGGGGGCGACTATTCAAGGGAGTCCCCCGGGGCCCCATTGTCGTATAAACTACGGTACCTAAAACAGGGTACACCCGTAGCCAGAGTGGTTCTTGCCTCGGAATACGTAATAAGGCAATGCGATTTAGCCTATCCGATCTTCCATATCGAAATGGATTACCTGAGGTGCACCGGATGTCAAGACGGGGATGGTACCGAAGCCGAAATATTTGGCTCAATCAGCGGATCTATCATGGTAGGCGACCCGGCATCGGTAATCAAATCAGGCAGTGCCAATTGGGGCTATACTCGATCCAATTATTTTACACTCGGAAAGGATAGCACTAAACATGTTGATGTTTTCGCTGTAGTCGAGCTTTACAAGCCGAACTACAATATAGATTACGTGCTGATGAAGGGAAAGTTAACCGAGAGGGATGACGGCGAAACGCCGTTTGGGGATCTTGATCCCGATGATAATTTCGGTAGTGCGGAAGGTAGAATCTTTCTAAAAGATATTACCAACGGCGGCACTCAACATGAATTGGATTTTGGTGAGGTTAAAGTGGGTTTTATACTTAAGCGTATACAGTAAAAACGACAGGGGTTCCCACAGACCTTGGTGATTCGTTGTTGGCCTATCGGAGTAATTGCTGGTCTTTTCGGCTAGACCAACCCGTATTTCACCATGTTTGAATTGGTATGCCCGAGGCGTTCCGATCGCTATCGGAACGCCTCGGGCATTAATTTATTAAACAATTTTTTGAAAATACAAAAGCCCCGGCATGGACGCCAGGGCTTTAATCAAAATCAAAAACCAACCTAAACACATGAATTTTTATAACTAACTAAAATCAAATCTTTTTCAAAAACTTCATCCCGACGAATTGGGGTATATCAGGATGAAGTGTACTAATTCTTATTTCACTGCAATTTGTATATAGAACAACCTTAACAGAAAATACCCTACCCTAAAAACGATTTTTTTTTCGACTCATTGGTCAAAAATTCATAATTTACTCATTTTATGATACTTACATTCTATAAAAACATTCTTCTAGGATCAGAAGTAATTAAATCTAACCAGCTTTTATGTTTTATGACAAGTTTCAATTAACTTTAATGGACAATACATTCAAAGATGACCGAGGTAATTTTTCAGGAGATAAAGGAGGAGCTTAACGCGGCAATTACCTCGCACAAGCATCCATATCGATTTTGCGTTCTAGGAACTGTTGGTCTGGAGAACATTGCACGGCTGCGTACCGTAGTACTTCGCAACGTGGACAGCAACCTACAATTGATTTTTTATACCGATACCCGTTCGAAAAAAATAGTACACATAAAAGAAAACAAGAAAGTTAGCTTGTTGTTTTATCACCCCGAAAAACTAGTGCAAATACGAGTCGAAGGCTTAGCAACGATTATTAAAGACCACGCTATTCTTGAAAAACACTGGAAGACCGTAGGCCAAGCCAACCAAAAAGATTACCAGACCACAAGAGCACCAGGCTCAGGTATTACCGACCCAGACCACATCGAATATCTAGAGGATTCTGATTATTTCTGTGTGGTAGCGATAGAGCCTTTTAAAATTGAATACTTAAAACTTAAACATCCGCACCACCTGAGAGTACGATTTTCAAAAGAAGGTACCATTTGGGAAAACGAGTTTTTGGTGCCATAGCTATCGGTTTACACACCCATTTAAATTACCTATTCCATCGATTTCAGAATGGCCCGAATATCGTTTTCCGTTGTATCGGGATTGATAAAACAAAACCGGGCAACGGTCTCATACTTAGTTCCCTTCCTCCATTTGGTAGGAGTAACCAAAGCAAACCCTTCTCGATGGTTTTTATAGGTCCAATTGCGATACTCTTCAGGAGACCAGCCTGTTCTCCTAAATAAAACACATGACAGACTGGGCTCCCGCACTAATTCTACTATGGGATTCTCCTTAATGATACTACCTGCCAAATTTGCCAATCGAATGCCCTGTTCGACCGCCCATTTATATTTATCTGTACCATGCATGGCAAGTGAAAACCACAATGGCATACCGCGAAGACGTCGTGTCAATTGTATTTGATAATCCGACGGGTTGAAGCCTTGTGCCCCTTCGTCCTTAAAAATATCTAGATAGGAGCCTTCTTGTGCATGGGCGTCTTTCGCTTGTTCGGGGTTTTTATAAATTACCGCACCACAATCATAAGGCGAAAACAACCACTTGTGGGGGTCTATGGTAATACTATCGGCCCTCTCAATGCCATCAAACAGGTGTCGAACCGAATCAGCCGCCAAAGCACCGCCACCATAAGCGGCATCTACATGAAACCACAACTTTTCGTTTTCACATATTTGGGCAATTCCAGAAAGGTCGTCGATAATTCCGGCATTGGTAGTTCCTCCAGTGGCTACCACAGCAAAAAGTCGTTTTCTCTGTTGCGCCTCAAGTAAATCTATTTTCTCCCGAAGTGCCGTTTTTGACATCAGGTTTTCCGTTTCAACCAAAAGTAAGTCAACATCGATTACCTTGGCCATAGTCTTAATAGAGGAATGAGCACCTATCGATGTTATAATAAGTCCTTTTTTATTCAAATTTTCGGAATGCTTCCGCCATTGCTCCCGAGCTGTAACCAAAGCCGATAAATTCGCTGCAGTGCCACCGCTAGTAAAGACTCCGAAAGCCCCTTTGGGAAGTTGGGTAAGGGAAACCAACCATTTCATGGCCTCATTTTCGCAGAAAATACCACCAGCACCTTCCATCCAATAGGCTCCATGAATACTTGAGGCCGAAGTTACTAAGTCGAACATGACAGCAGCACGTGTAGGAGCTGCGGGAACAAAAGCCAAATGCCTGGGATGATCTATAGGAACCGTAGCCCGTACAAGTACGTCTTTAAACAACTCAAAAGCCCTCTCGCCTCCAATACCCTTCTGGGTAATTGTCTCACCGACCAGTTTTCGAAGTTCTTCCTCCTTTTTTGGTCGCCCAAATTCAGGTGAGGTATTGGTAATTCTTCCGATGGCATACTTCATGACATCTAAAGTCATTTCTACCAATTCAATGTCAATGTTATGCATAGCAAACAGATTTATAATGAACTCATTTTGAACTGGATGCCCGTGCCCGGTAATTGCTTTTAAAGTAGAGATCTAGTCCCTTAAAACTACAAACTCCAGTTGCAAAGGTTTCAACGCTTGAATCAACATGGGAATAAGTGCTTCGCCATACTCCAGGTATAGTTCGGAAAAGTTAAGAATACGTTCTTGTAGGTTCTTATTCGGAAAAAGCTCGTTCTGAATTTCGGTCATTCGACTTACTTGATCCTCCAGCTTACGTTTTTGTGCCTTTAGCAATCTTTTTTCAAGATGGTCCAATCCTTTTTTTTGTTTTACTTCCTGTGCCTTCACGGCACCCAAAAATGATTTATCGGTCAATTCTGCCAACTCATACAATGCTGTGAACTGTTGCTCTAAAAATGATTTCTGTGGAGAAAAATCAATATCGATATTCGAAATCTCCCTGATTTTTTTATTGATAAAACTACTTTGGTCCAAAAAGAGGTCTTTGGCCGAAAGATTCATCTTTTTTAATTTTTTATCCTGCTTTGAAGTAATCACCAAAACGGAGTTTCGGAGTAAAAGTATGGGAAAAGGAACTTCCATTGATTTAAAAGTGGACTTTAATTCGAGCCAATAAGCGATTTCCCCTCCACCTCCGATATAACAAAGGTTGGGCAAAATAACTTCTTGGTATAATGGTCTGGCAATTACATTGGGCGAAAAACGCTCAGGATATGCATTTAGCTCTTTCAATAATCCATCTCTAGTAAATACAAGGTTCTCCCCTTTTTCAGGGGTCACATGAAATTTACCGTTACTTTCAACAATCCGTTCTCGAACACCTTCGGTCAAATAGAAATAATTGATTTCCCTTGGATTGACTTGGATGTCGTATTTCGCATCAAGGCTTTCTAAATCGGAAATAGTTTCAGTAACCTTTTTATAGGAAACCTGTTCGAATATATCCTTTTTAGCATAGGGAATCAGCAATTTCTTAAGATCCTTATCATCACCATCTAGTATCACCAATCCGTAAGAGCCAAACAGTTCATTGACCAAATGCCTTGTGGCTTCTGTCAAATTATCATGTTGTAAATAGGCATCGGAGAACCATTTCTTTAATTTTTTGGCATTCTCGCTACTGCCGATTTCATTTGCAAATGCAGTAAAAACTTCCTGAAGACCGTTGGTATCTAATCGACCGACCGCGCCGGAAGATTCCCTGTTCCATTGTAATTTCTTTGTTTTAAAATTAAAATAATTGATTTCTTCAAAATCATGGTCTTCGGTGGCCATCCAGTAGACCGGCACAAAATCATACTTCGGGTATTGCTTTTTTAACTGTTTCGTAAGATTGATCGTAGATACAATCTTAAATAAAAAGTACAATGGCCCAGTAAAAAGATTCAATTGGTGTCCTGTGGTTACGGTAAAGGTAATGGGCTCTTTTAGGCGCTTTATATTGCTTCCCGTAAGCTCGGAAATATTTACATTCTTGTATTGGTTTTGTATGGCATCATAGAGTATATCTCGATGTGCTGGGGGAAAGTCCAATGCTTTTTCCTCGATCTGTCCACTAAAATTCTCCAATGAAGAAAACCGATTGTAGAAAGGATGAAGCGATGTTTTTTCGTCGATGTAGTCACCGATCAGTTTTGAAAAATAGCCGGTTTTCGCAAAGGGGAGACAGTCAATATCCATATTAGTGATAAAAATCGGAGTAAATATAAAACTCTTGATTTTTTCAATTCCTAAAAATACGTTAATTACCTTGCCCTTAGCTTTTGAAAAGCCGGTAAAAGCCTCTTTTTTTGATTCAAAGTTTGTTCAATAATCCATAGATTTGAACGTTATCAATCGAAACCCTCTCCAATGAAGTGGATATTGCTCCCTTTGATGTTGCTAATTTCACTGATTACCACCGCCCAGCAGGTACTACAGTCGCCGTCCGAATTTCTTGGATATGAACTTGGAACCCAATTTACGCGTCATCATGAAGTAGTAGATTATTTTAAACATCTATCAGTGTCCCGGCCCGAACAAGTCGTATTGAAGGAATATGGCAAGACCTATGAAAGGAGACCACTATTCATCGCCTATTTCTCTACCGCCGACAATATAAAAAGCTTAGAAAAAATTAGGCAGGCGCACCTTAAAAGTGTAGCGGGAGAAAACAATTCAGAAAAAGCGATTGTTTGGCTAAGTTATAATGTACATGGCAACGAAGCTGCAAGTACAGAGGCTTCCATGCAAACCATTTATGAGCTATTGACCAACAAATCGGAATACTTAAAAAATACTGTTGTCGTAATGGATCCCTGTAGCAACCCAGATGGTCGAGATCGTTACGTAAACTGGTACAACCAATATAGAAACTTGGCGTACAACATCGACCCCAATAGCAAAGAACATCATGAAGGTTGGTGGAATGGTCGTAGCAACCATTATATGTTCGACCTTAATCGCGATTGGGCGTGGTTAACACAATTGGAGAGTCAACAACGCCTAAAAATCTATAACCAATGGTTGCCTCATGTGCATGTCGATTTTCATGAACAAGGGGTCGACAGTCCGTATTATTTCGCACCGGCGGCCGAACCCTTCCACGAGGTAATTACTGATTTTCAACGTGATTTTCAGGTCACTATAGGCAAAAACCACGCGAAATATTTCGATGTCAATGGTTGGTTCTATTTCACCAAAGAAGTCTATGATCTACTCTATCCTAGTTATGGAGATACGTACCCGACCTATAATGGTAGCATCGGTATGACGTACGAACAAGGGGGTGGTGGTCATGCCGGTCTGGGCATTATCAATAGCATAGGCGATACGTTGACCTTAAAAGATAGAATGGCACACCATCTCATCACAGGCCTTTCCACTTTAGAAGTGGTTGCCCAGAACACCACACTACTGAACGAGGAGTTCATTAAATTTCATCAAAACAAAAATTACAAGTATAAAAGTTATGTACTGAAAGGAAATAGCGATAATACGGATGCCTTGTGCCGGTTGTTAGACCAACATCAAATTGTCTATGGCCAAGCTGCTCAGACGCAAATCAAAGGGTTCAACTATGACTCAGGGAAATCTGGGAATTTCAAAATCGATACCACACATCTAGTTATTTCTACCGATCAGCCCAAAGGCACCTTGGTAAAGGTATTATTCGAACCCGATGCCAAATTGAGCGACTCACTTACGTACGATATCACGGCATGGTCTTTACCTTATACTTATGGATTAAATGCCATTGCTTCCGAAACCAAAGTAGCCTCTAGACCTTTTAGTAATCGGAAGGTACACCTCACAAAAAATTTGAACCTACCCGATGACGCTTATGCCTTTTTAGCTCCATGGACTAGTATTAAGGATGCTCAGTTTCTAGCTGAATTGCTAAAGGGAGATATTCGTGTGCGTTACGCTAAGCAGCCCTTCGTGATGGACAACAAAACTTATGACCGTGGAAGCTTGATTATAACGCGGGCCGACAATGTGAACAAATCAGATTTTGTGAGTCGTTTGAACGACGTAAGTCATAAATACAAAATTGTTCTCACACCCACGCATACGGGTTTTGTTGAAGATGGAAAGGATTTTGGGTCCGCCGACGTTAAGGCTATTACACCAGTGAAGATAGCCGTGCTTTCAGAAAAACCTACAAGTTCACTCCATTTTGGAGAGATCTGGCACTTTTTTGAACAACAACTGCAGTATCCGATAACGGTCATTGATAGTGACAATTTGCTACAGACCAATCTTGCGCAATATGATGTTTTGATTCTCCCGGGGGGTGATGGATATAAAAAGTTTATGGACAAGGAAGAACTGGAAAACCTGCACGATTGGGTTAGTGATGGCGGTAAACTCATAGCCATGGGTGGTGCTTTAAAAGGGTTGGCAGATAAAAAGACGTTTTCCCTAAAAAAGAAGGTCGTCAAGACCGACAGCGTATATGATATGACCTCTTTCGACATTAGTCAAAGAGAGGGTATTAAAAATATGATTACCGGTGCCATTTTTAAAACGATAGTAGACAAAACCCATCCTTTGGCCTTTGGGTATGGTGACACGTACTTCTCTCTTAAAATGGGCGATGATGCCTATCAATATCTTGAAAAAGGAACAGTTGTCTACCTTGAAAAGGATGAAAGAAATCCCGTAGCGGGCTTTGCAGGTAGTACCGCAAAAGAAAAAATCGGACAGACCCTCGTTTTCGGAGTTGAGCCCCATGGTGACGGCCAAATAGTCTATATGGTAGACAATCCGTTGTTTCGCGGTTTTTGGGAAAATGGCAAACTCTTTTTTGCCAACGCCCTATTCCTTGTCGACTAGTAAAATTTGATTTCTTTTTCCATTCGCATTGTGATATTTCCGTGATACTAATCCTTTATCTTTACTTAGAGACTGTTTTGAAACAGTTATACCCCATACTTTGGAAGGATGAAAAAACTATTCTTTTTAATACTGCCCTTGGCTTTACTACTTGCCTGTAGTAGTGATAATGAGGAACCGGCTGCACTAGTGATCCCAACTGCGGATTTTTCTGCCGCGGAAACCTCTGTTGAAACGGGAAGCGCTATCACCTTTACCAATAATTCAAAAGAAGCCAATACCTACTCGTGGACTTTTCAAGGCGGTAACCCCGGCACTAGTAGCGCAAAAAATCCCACCATTTCCTATAACACCTCTGGCACATATAACGTGAGTCTTAAAGTGACTAATGCCGATGGCGAAGATATTGAAACAAAGGAAAACTACATCACAGTAAGAGACCCATCAATGCCACCTACGGCCCAATTCACGGCATCTACCACTGATGTGGATACTGGCGCCAGTATTACTTTTACTGATGAAAGCACTAATATGCCAACATCATGGTCATGGGAATTTCAGGGCGGTGAACCGGCAACAAGTACGGATCAAAACCCCACTATTCTCTATAATACCGAAGGCACCTATGCCGTGAGCCTCACCGTAACAAACGAAGATGGGGAAACTTCTGAAACAAAGGCGGATTATATTGTGGTAACCGACCCATTAATGCCACCCACCGCACAGTTTTCAGCTGCTACAACAGCAGTAGATACTGGGGATAGCATAACTTTTACCGATGAAAGCACTAATATGCCAACATCATGGTCTTGGACCTTTTCAGGTGGCGAACCAGCGACAAGTACTGATCAAAACCCCACTATTCTCTATAATACCGAAGGTACCTATGCCGTGAGCCTCACAGTAACAAACGAAGACGGGGAAACTTCTGAAACTAAGGTGGACTATATTGTGGTAAGCGACCCCGTCATACTGCCTGAAACCGATTTTAACGCTTCAGCTTCAACAATAACCAGTGGACAACAAATCAATTTTACCGATACGAGTACCAATGCGCCCACTTCATGGTCTTGGGAGTTCGAAGGAGGAAGTCCAAGTATAAGTACGGATCAAAACCCAGAGATCTCTTATCTTAATTTTGGCACTTACAATGTAACCCTAACAGCTTCGAATGCCGCAGGAAACCATACTACTGTAAAAAATGGTTATATTACCGTAAATCAGCAAACCGCCTCTTACACTGTTACCTTTACAAGTAATTGGACCATCACAAACCATCCTGTAGATTTCCCAACAGGAAGCGACCATTTTTCTTCCGCTGTAGGCATGGTTCACAAATCAGGAACCACTTTTTTCGAAGTTGGGGAAAAGGCTTCCGAAGGTATTGAGAATATGGCGGAGACAGGAGACAATTCAGTACTTAGCGATGAAATAAATGCCATCGTGGGCGCTGGTGAGGCCCTCAGCTATGTCGCTGGAGGAAGTCTTCCAAATGGAACAACGGAGCGTGTATTCACAATTGATGTTACCGAAGAATTTTCTATGGTCACCTTGGTCAGTATGATTGCCCCTAGCCCAGATTGGTTTGTAGCCATAGAAAATGTTGCTCTATTTGAAAGTGGTGCATTTTTAGACAATCTTAGCGTTGATGCCACTTCTTATGATTCAGGTACCGATACCGGAACGACTTTCGTGTCTGGCAATGCAGACACGGATCCCGCCGAAGACATTACTCCAATAACAACGGCACCATTGGGAAATGGAACGACAGTAGATCCACGAATGGCCTATTTCACTTTTGTAAAAAACTAAGGCTTTTACCACCTATTTTAGGGCTACTTTAAGAAGGTAATCATCAGCGGTCAGGTACAATGTTTTTTCATCGGAAGTAAACGCACAATTAGCCGTGGCCTGCCCAGTCTGTATTCTAGCAATCGGTTTTCCAACTTCATTAAAAATCCAAAGGCCACCAGGCCCCGTGGCAAATAAATTGCCCGAGCTGTGCATTTTCATTCCATCGGGCAGCCCTTGCTGGCCTTGCTGACCGACCAGCTCCGTCACATCGTAAAAGAGCTTTTTGTTAGCTATTTTTCCTGGAGATGCCACATCATACTGATACCACACGGCATGTTCCGGATCGGAAACGGCGACGTACAATTTTGAACCGTCCGGTGAAAAACATATACCATTGGGTCGAGTCAAGGTATCGACCAGAACAACTTCCCCAGAAGTCAACAAACAATAAACTCCTTGAAAATCAAGCTCCTTATTCGGATCATCCATTCGCTTTGGAAGGCCGTAAGGCGGGTCGGTAAAATATAAGTTGCCATTTGCATCGAAGACCCCATCGTTGGGGCTATTGAACCTTTTCTTTTTATAATGGGAAACCAATACTTCATAATTAGGTTTGGGTTCATTTAAAGGTGCATTCATCTTTACGATTCTTCGCTCTCCATGTTGCAGAAGTATCAACTCTTCTTTCCGATTCAAAAGCAAGCCATTCGATCCGGGCTCTTCGCCTCCAAAATTTTCGCCCATATAACCCGATGGACTTAAAAACTCAGTAATTTCTCCCTGATCGTCTAGCTTAAAAACCTTATTATTGGGAATATCGGAAAACAGTAAATAGTTGCCGTTGGCTATCCACAAAGGGCCTTCCGTCCAAGAAAATCCACTTCCGACAACTACTATTTCCGCATCTTTATTAATGATTTGTAGCGCCTGATCATCTAAAATCTCAACGGAAAATTTATGATTTTCTTGACAGACTGCCGTCAAATAGACCATGGCGATTAAAAAACTCAGAAAAATCTTATTCATAATCTCAATTATTTAGCGCGAATCGATTACTAAAACTTAAAATATAGTTGTTTGCTATTTGGTTTGTTTAAAAACTCTTCAATGTAATCTAACAATATAAAAAAGACGAAATGGGCTATCACACAAAATTCACACTCCGGCTTCCTTGATCACTTCCAGTGTCTTCTGCAATCCGGTTTTAGCGACCTGCAACAAATTCTGTTTATGATACTCCGGATTGTACAGTTCCAAGGAAATACATCCATCAAATCCCGATACTTTTAAATCTTTTAAGATTTCTGCCAGAGGCAAGATTCCATCTCCCGGATATACTCGATCCCTATCTTTCATATCTTGAAGTTGAATGCCCTTTGGGGCATCATTAAATTGAAATATGGCAAAAAGATTACCGTTCAATAATTTTAATCCCTCAAATCCTCCCTCCGATATGTACATATGATATACATCGGGAATAATCTTTGCCATGGGATGATCCGCATCCAAAGCAACGGCAACAGCCTGTCCCATGGTTTTTAGGGGAAACATTTTTACAAATACCAGTGCCGGAATAATTTTATATTCCTTCAAACCGATTTCCAGTAATCTACGATAGCAAGATGCTACAAATTTAACGTCATAATCTTCTCCTACCTTGTTGGGAATTGCCTGAATATGCGTACACCCGATATCCGATGCCATACGCATGCGGTTCCGGGTTGCGGGCAACGAGGCCTGAAAGGCTTCCTCATTCTCCGGAAGGCAGCCCCAAAGACCAATCATACTGGGCACAAAAAGCCCCCCTTGTCTTATCCTCTCCCCTAATTCCTTAAGATTGCCACCACTACTCTCAAACTCATGCAGTTCATTGTCCCAAGGTTCAATGGCATCATAACCGGCAGCTATGGCTATGTCGACTTTTTCTTTCAACGATTTTGCGGTTCGAATAGTAGCGGTATCTAGACAAATGGGCCAGGGACTTTGTCCGTTTTGATATCTTTTTTCTTTTTTGGAATGTTCCTTGATTGTGGAATTTGCAAAAGAAACAGTGGCAAAGCTAGCTGCCGTTGCCCCTGCAATAAATTTTCTACGATTCATGCTATCGCGGGTTTTCCCCTAAAGTAAGGAATAATTTCATATATCATTCACATACATTTATAGGCTATGACCAAATCATTAAACTAAATAAAGAACGACCAATTTGGTGGTTTTTCATTCGCTATTCGTCTTACACCAGTAAAATAAGTTTGTAATGACACGAGTATCATTCCTTATCAAAGTTCCGCAGTATAAGCTTGGACCGATGATTTAAACAGTTAATTCTTCAACTGCAATACAGGCTCTCCATAGAGGTCAAAGTCGGCCGCATCATTAATCGTAATGTCAAAAAACTCTCCTTGTTTTAAATAATGTTGGGTAGCATCGATCAACACTTCATTATCAACGTCGGGAGAATCGTACTCGGTTCGGGCTACAAAGTAATTGCCCTCTTTTCGATCAACGATACAACGAAAAGTTTTTCCTATTTTCTCTTGATTCAGTTCCCAAGAAATTTGGGATTGGATTTCCATAATCTCATTTGCGCGCTGTTGTTTGACTTCTTCGGGCACATCATCTTCCAAAGAATAAGCATGTGTATTTTCTTCGTGACTGTAGGTAAAACAACCCAAGCGCTCAAATCGCATTTTTTCAACCCAATTTTTAAGGGTTTGAAAATCTGCCTCCGTTTCACCGGGATATCCAACGATCAATGTGGTTCGTATGGCCATTTCAGGAACCGCTACCCTAAAATCATGCAGTAATTTGGTCGTTTTTGCTTCCGTAGTACCACGCCGCATGCTTTTAAGAATCGGGTCTGCAATATGTTGTAAGGGAATATCTAAATAGTTGCAAATTTTAGATTCCCGTTTCATAACGTCCAATACATCCATTGGAAAACCAGTTGGAAATGCATAATGTAGTCGAATCCATTCGATACCTTCGACCTTGACCAGTGCGGTAAGTAATTCAGCCAAATTGCGCTTTTTGTACAAATCCAGTCCGTAGTATGTTAGGTCTTGTGCAATCAAGATAAGTTCTTTTACCCCTTTGGCGGCCAACTTTTCCGATTCGGCGACCAATTCATCTATTGGCTTACTACGGTGTTTCCCGCGCATTATAGGTATAGCGCAGAAAGAACAGGGCCGGTCGCAGCCCTCCGCTATCTTTAAATAGGCGTAATTTTTGGGAGTCGTTGTCAAACGCTCACCTATCAGTTCATGTTTATAATCCGCTCCCAATGCTTTTAATAGATTGGGCAATTCACTTGTACCAAAATACTCGTCGACATTCGGGATTTCCTTTTGCAAGTCCGGTTTGTAGCGTTCGCTCAAACATCCGGTTACAAAGACTTTATCGACTTGCCCCACCTCCTTTTGCTGTACATATTCCAGAATCGTGTTCACACTCTCCTCCTTCGCATTGGCAATAAATCCGCAGGTGTTGATGACAACAATATTTCCCTCCTCTTGATGCACTACCTCTTTATTGTTGGCACGCAATTGCCCCATCAATACTTCAGAATCATAAACATTCTTCGAGCATCCGAGGGTAACAACATTTATCTTGTTCTTTTTAATGGATTTTGTACGCATATCTTTTTAATGGGATGCAAAAATACAACTTGATGAAAGAACTATACCCTTTTAAGACGAATTCTTCGGTTTTACCGTTAAACCTTCATAACACATTGACGTCCAATATTAAAAATAATGCTAACACGATTCCAAATTATAGTTTTTATCGCTTCGATGTTCTTTCTTTCAATAGGATGCTCCACAGATTCTATGGAAAAAGATCCGGTCGATGATGATCCCATGACCGAGAATGAGGAAATCTATTTTCCACCAACGAATTCCGATGAATGGGAGACCCTCTCCTATGAAAGTTTGGGATGGAACGAAACAGCAGCCGAATCACTCTACACTTTTCTTGAGGAAAATAACACCGATGCTTTTATAATTCTTAAAAATGGGCGTTTAGCTGATGAAAAATATTTTGGCGATTTTGATAAGACCAAAAATCATACATGGAATTCTGCAGCAAAAACCTTGACATCATTCACAGTAGGTATTGCCCAAGAAGAGGGTCTTCTATTACTAGATAGTCCATCATCAAATTATATGGGTACTGGCTGGTCATCATTGTCTTCCGATGATGAACAAAAAATTACCGTTAGAAATCACTTAACTATGACTACAGGCCTTGATTACACCGTATCAAACAACTTTTGTACCGACAAAGAGTGTTTAATTTATAAGAATGATCCCGGCAGCTTTTGGTACTACCATAATGCAACGTACACCTTGTTAGACGAAATCGTATCGGGTGCAGTAGCACAGGACTTTGAAGCTTATTTTAACATCAAAGTGCGCGACAAGATTGGTATGCAGGGGTCCTGGATAAAGTTGGGCTATAACAATCTTTACTTTAGCACGGCAAGAAGTATGGCACGTTTTGGACTGCTTAATATGAATAAGGGAAAATGGGAAGAAGATTCCCTGTTATCAGATATGGATTATTTTAATGCTATGACATCGACCTCACAAGAATTGAACAAATCGTACGGTTACCTATGGTGGTTAAATGGCCAAGATAACTATAAATTACCCGAGTCAGAAGCACAGTTTCAAGGAAAACTGATACCCGCAGCACCCGATGATCTTATTGCCGGTCTTGGGGCCGCCGATCAAAAACTATATGTAGTACCGAGTATGGATCTAGTCATTGTTCGTATGGGAGATGCCGCAAATTCTGCGGAACTGGGGCCAACATCATTCGACAATGCACTTTGGGAAAAGATCAACGCGATAATCAAATAAGCAACTCCATTAAAACCTACCTTCTTCAACTTTTAAACCCAAAGAATATTATTCAGAATAGCCAAAATGGCGTATAGCAGGAACGTAAAACGGAAAAAACGTTTGAGCACCGAAAAATCAGTGGGACACATGATAAGCCCCATAAACAGTAATGTCGCCGCAAACTCAAATTCCGATACGATCAAACCGATGGAACCAACAAAGACCAGAAGAAAAACCAGGGTAAATTTCGCTCTTGAGAAAAAAGCGAACAAAAGTGCGAGTAAAAACTCCATACCGACAATAGAATAGGTAAACGGTTGCTTCAATGCTAGAAAAGGTATTTTACCTGAATCTAAAGTGACCCCATCAACAGATGATGGCTCTTTGAGCAAAAAATCAGAAATTTTTGCAGCATTTTGAGTTACGATTTCATTTATCTCGGAAAAGGCCCCACTCATCAGCAGCGGGCGAAAAAAATCACCTGAAAGTACACGAAGTGCAATAAAATCGCCACTTAAAAAATTAGGGTTCAGCAACTTGTGAACTGTTGCAAAGCCCATAACAATTACAAAAATCCATCGGAGGTTATCTTTAAAAAGATGTTCATCCTCAGTATTCAATACCAAAAGGGAAAGAAAAAAGAAAAGAAACAAATGATTCGGTGCATTGTACCATTTGAAGTACATTCCTCCTAAAATACTCGACAAATAACCTAACCTAAAGATTGTTCGGTAAACCGAGGTTTTATCAAAAAAAGCAATGGTCACAACCTCAGGTAAAAATACGATAAGGCCCAAAACCAATTGGGTGAGTGCTAAAACCGCCCCAGAACGAAATTCGACAACGTTAATGATTAAGAGCAACAAATACCCTAGAACTACGGTTTTTCTGAACTCACTCTTCATAACTGTTCACTAAAATTTGGCTCAATTTTAATGAATCTGACGTAAAATTCAGCCGCCAAACCTCAACTTTAAAGGGCCCTTTACTCGTATGCTTAAAATAGCCGTGTAACTTTTGAAGATTATCATTACTAGGATAGGTTCGACATTTTAGAACCAATTTTTTAAACGCAGTATTCGTATCGAAAAGTTTAGTTTTACGGGCTGAAATTTTGTTGCCATCAATTTGAAACCAAACGAAGTGGCTGTCGGGGTGGTAGTCTGAATACATTCCGTACCCACCTAATTTCCAGGGATTTAAATCACCGTATTTCGTGAATCCCATTTGAAAAAGAGCCCAAATCAATACAATACAGGGCACCCAATATTTTTTGGTGAATATTCCGATTTTCAAATTAAAGAATATTTAGGCCCTATTATATTCATGCATTGATCTACACTATTTAAAAACACAACGTTTTCGGCAAAACTCAATTTTTGGCACTAAAAAAAGAATCAACGAACTCATGCTTATTAAAAACCTGAAGATCCTCTATGCCCTCACCTACCCCAATATATTTCACAGGAATCTGGAACTGATCTGAAATTCCGATGACCACTCCCCCTTTTGCAGTACCATCTAGTTTCGTTACCGCCAACGAAGTTACTTCGGTAGCTTTGGTAAACTGCTTTGCCTGCTCAAAAGCATTTTGGCCTGTAGACCCATCAAGTACCAATAATACATCGTGTGGCGTGTTATCAACCACTTTTTGCATTACCCGTTTTACTTTGGTCAACTCGTTCATCAGGTTGACTTTGTTATGCAATCGGCCGGCAGTATCGATTATGACCACGTCTGCACCTTGTTTTACCGCCGAACTTAACGTATCAAAAGCCACGGAGGCGGGATCACTACCCATTTTTTGTTTGATAATGGGAACATCAACCCGATCGGCCCAAACCTGTAGTTGGTCGATAGCCGCTGCGCGAAAGGTGTCGGCGGCGCCCAACACTACCTTTAATCCCTGAGCTTTGAACTGGTGTGCCAATTTGCCGATGGTCGTAGTCTTACCAACACCATTTACACCCACCACCATAATCACATAGGGTTTCTTGTCTCTAGGAATACTGAATTCGGTCGCATCACCAATATTGGTTTCAGAAAGAAGTCCGGAAATTTCTTCACGCAGAATATTGTTTAGCTCATCGGTGCCCATATACTTATCACGAGACACGCGTGCTTCGATCCTTTCGATAATCTTTAGCGTGGTATCAACCCCTACATCTGAAGAAACCAACACTTCTTCCAAATTATCGAGCACATCATCATCAACTTTTGATTTGCCGGCAACGGCTTTCCCTAATTTCGAAAAAAAACTTGTCTTGGACTTTTCCAAACCCTTGTCCAACGTTTCTTTTTTCTTGGAAGAAAAAATATTCTTGAATAAGCTCATAAGTTCTACTGAAATATTTACTCAAAGATATGAAAATAAAAAAGCCGCTTTCCAATGGAAAGCGGCCCAATTAAATATTCTTACAAGTTCGTTATTTCTTAGATAACCACTCGTTCACGACTTCAGGTGCCATAACGGACTCTACAAAAGTGTAGGCTCCTGTTTTAGGTGATTTTACCATTTTAATGGCCTTGGTCAATCTTTTAGAGCTTGTCTGTAAGCTCGCTACGGTCTTCTTTGCCATGACTAATTATATTTTTAAGTCATTTTCGCTTTCGCGAAAATCTATTTGATTTCTTTATGAACGGTCATTCTCCTAAGGATGGGATTGTATTTTTTAATCTCGATCCGTTCTGGAGTATTCTTTTTATTCTTGGTCGTAATATACCTTGAAGTTCCCGGTTGACCCGATTCTTTATGTTCGGTACATTCTAAAATAACCTGAACCCTATTGCCTTTCTTTGCCATTACTAACTAAATTTTAAGGATTATTTTAAAAACCCTTGCGCTTTTGCTTCTTTCAGCACAGCTGAAATTCCTTTTTTGTTGATTGTTTTCAACGCTCTTGTAGAGACCTTAAGGGTAACCCATCGGTCTTCTTCCGGAATGTAAAAACGTTTTTTAGAAAGATTTACGTTAAATCTTCTTCTGGTCTTATTGATAGAGAAAGAAACATTGTTTCCAAACATGGCTCTTTTCCCAGTAATCTCACACACTTTTGACATTGCGTTGTCTTTTTCTTTTAAACAGGCTGCAAATTTATATCATTTTTACGGGACGGACAAAAATTACTTCAGATTTTTATTATTTCTTTTTGAAGTAATTCCAAGGCCTTGTTCACGGCCTTATTAATGATTTTTTCGCGGTGGTTTCCCATATTGAATCCCTCAGCAAATACGCCGTTAGGCGAAGCGATTGCAATGAATACCGTACCAATTTCAGCATCTGAATCACCTTTGCTCGGCCCTGCGTTTCCGGTTGTGGCAATTGCAAAATCTGATTTCAAGAGTCGTTTTACATTTTCCGCCATAGCTTTTGCCACTTCTGCACTAACTACCGAGTGTTTTTCGATCAGACTTTTTGGAACACCAAGCAACTCGATCTTTGTTTGGGTAGCGTAACTTACGACACTCCCTTTAAAATAGGCCGAAGCTCCTGCAAGGGCCGTAAGTTGTTCAGAAATTTTTCCGCCGGTACAGCTTTCTGCCGTAGCTAAAGTCATTTTTTTGGAAGTGAACAGTTTGGCAACCACCTCTTCAAGGGTTTCCTCATTCTCTATCCCAAAAATAAATTCCCCAATAAGCGGATATAATTTTTTTATTTCCTCTTCGACCTTAATTGCAATTTCTTTGCGTTCAGAACCTTTTGCAGTCAAACGAAGACGCACCTTTCCCAAATTGGGCAAATAGGCCAACTTTATATACGACGGCAACGCATCCTCCCACACGGCTATGCGCTCGGCAAGGGCACTTTCCCCAATACCATAAGTCAGTAAAGTTCTGTGAATGATATGTGGCCTTTCGAACCGTTCTACTATTCTTGGAACGACTTCGTTAGCTATTAGATTTTTCATCTCAAAAGGTACACCTGGAAGCGATACGTATACAACACCATCATTCTCGATCCACATACCCGGCGCAGTACCGAAGGGGTTATGAATTACCGATGCTTTGGATAGCACCAGCGCCTGTCGTCTATTCACATCGGAAATGGGGGTCGAAATATATTTGGCAAATAAGGTCTCGACATGGGTCAACACTCTTTTGTCTTCCACTAGAACATCATCGAAGTACGAGCATAGCGTGTGCTTCGTAATGTCATCTTTGGTCGGTCCCAAACCGCCTGTAATAATGACTATTTTGGCCCGTTTTTGAGCATCATGTAGCGCTTCAAGAATATGTTCGCGATTATCTTGAACAGAGGTCATCTGATAGACCGACACCCCTATTTTATTTAGTTGTGTGGCAATGTAGGCTGAATTTGTGTCAATAATCTGGCCAATGAGAATCTCATCACCAATCGTTATAATTTCAGCGAGCATTATAAATCGAAATCTTTCTTTAGCTCAGATACCACTTGGTTGATATCTTTTTTAAGAACCGGAAATACAGCTTGAATCTCTGCAACATCGGCAGATTTTTTTCCTAAAGTTTCAATTTCAAGAGCAATGGCACGTGTTTGTTCCATACCCAATAAATCAACATTGGGTTTTATTTTATGCGCCAATTGATAAATTTGTTCGAGGTTTTTATTTTCCAGTGCAGCTTCCAAAGCTTCCAGATCTGTGGGAACCTCTTCCAAAAACACCGAAATGACCGAAGTAATGAAATCATCATCACCTTCCGCCATCTCATTTATCTTATCAAGATTATATATCATTACTTTATTTTTAAAGAAAAAAGTTCCTTTCCTTCCAATACCCCCGAAAGATAATCATTTACACTAATTTTACCAACACCCGCAGGAGTTCCTGTAAAAATAACATCACCTTTCTTAAGCATAAAAAATTGGGACACATACGAAATCAATTCATCTATCTTCCAAAGCATCAGCCCTGTATTTCCTTTTTGTACCTCCTCTCCATTTTTAAATAATGAAAAATTAAGGTCATTAAGATTTTTAAATTCAGATTTTGGCAACCATTTTCCGATGACCGCGGCACCATCGAAACCTTTTGCTTTTTCCCATGGCAGCCCCTTTTCTTTAAGCTTAGATTGAAGGTCACGGGCCGTAAAATCAATTCCCAAACCAACTTCATCATAATATTTATGTGCAAAACGCGCTTCTATATGCTTTCCCACTTTTTTTATTTTCAACAACACCTCTACCTCATAATGGACGTCAGTGGTAAATTCGGGAATGTAAAAATCTTGTTCTTTGGGAAGTACTGCCGAATCCGGTTTTATAAAAACCACCGGGTCGCTCGGTCGCTCATTTGCCAATTCTTTAATATGGTCAGTATAATTGCGACCGATGCAGATTATTTTCATAAAAAGATTTATTGGTTTTTGGCCTTTGGGGAAATTCCAAAAAACAGAATTCCGACAAAATTAGGACTAAGTTTAGAATTATTCTACGACTTAAAAATAAATTTACCTATTCCGATTTCTTCAAAGCATACAAATACAACTGGCTGGCTTGTGGCCAAGGTTTGGGTCTCGGTCTGTCAAAATTGCGATTCAAGGTTTCCCATTTTAAAATATACCTCACTTCTTCCTGGTCAGAACCTCCAATATCTTCTTTGGTGCGTACTTCCAAACCGGAAAAACTTCCTTCAATTTTTAAATCTGAACCGAAAGGTTCCGGCTTTAATACTTTACCGATGTGCTCAAAATTATCGTTCAATAAAATTGTGCCGTTCCCGTATTTAATGTGCCAATAATCGATTTGATAATTTCCATCGTCACGTTTGACAAAATCCTTGATACGAACCTCGCTATTGATACTTCCATTTCCTGAAAAATACCAGCGATAATCCCAATCGGTTACTTGGGTATAAATCCATTTCTTATTGTTCAACCGTGCCGTATAAAACTGAAGATTTCCCTCGGCATCATACTTGTGATAGGCAAATACAGGCTGATTTAAATCATCTAAACAAAGTTTAGCCGCCAAATTGATAATACCGCCCTTTACCGGAATTGGATCAACAATCAATCGTTCTTGATCTAAAGTAGCCGGTAATGTAATTTTTTCTTCATAAGCATTAAACCAGTTTTTCAAATCAGGACTCTTCATATACGAAAGGTCATGATTGGTAGAACAATCGGGAGTATCTCGCCAAACCCAATAAACATGATACCAACCATCTTTCATCATTGTAGGTTGTGTTTGATAGGCATTCATCAATCCTTGTCCATCTGTCAATGGAACATCAAGCATTCTAGACCATTCTTTGTTTTCACAGGAATAGATATTATAGATCTCATTGCCATTGCCACTACCACCATCACGATAATGAAAAAGCAATTCCCCTTCTTTTGTATTCATAAAATGAGGATAAGTGCATCGCTTTTCGTTAGTACCTACCAATTTCATTTGTTGAACCAGTGTTGAAATATCATTGGGTTTTGTGCTTTTGAAGTAGGTAATCGGATGAACGTGCATATTGCCAGAGAGGTGAATAAAACCTTCTTTGTCGATTCCCAATGTAACCGAATTATGACTATCCCAACCTAAAACGGTGCTAGTACCACCCTTAGTTTCACGAGAAGTGGCCGGTATGACATGCAACTGGAATTTATCATCATCAAGATTTCGCTGCCCGACCACCATATTGCGATTGGCATTGTAATACGCTATGTACTGCCTATTTTCATGTGTATACAGACAGAACCCAACAGGATGACCGGCCCATACGCTGTCGATTGCAATCACCTGACTGACGGACTCGGTATTATTGGTTTCATCGATTACCACTTCTTGACTCAAAAGTCTTGCAGGAGATATTAAAAGCGCCGTTAGTAGTACTAAAAGAAGATATGTTTTTGATTTCAAATGGATATATTAAAAATTAGCAACCTATGACTAGTTTATGAATCGAGGAACACTTGTAAAATATCAGAAATGGGCTTATAGCCATCCCTTAAAAGTCACATAAAAAAATTAAGGACACAAGTTTATCTATGTAAAAGTTCTGTAGGATGCTTAACTAAATACCTTTTTCTAAAAAAACCGAGCAGCCTCTAGATTCTTTGCACCGTACTCCAAAGTATTAAACAAACCTACCTACAAACTGACTAATACTATGGCCCTCCCCCTTAATTCAATTTATTATTTAGCCTGCTAAGCTTTATTTGGGTCAGTACTTTTTTAGTATACAGTGGAAAATCGGCATTTAGAATCCACCCAAAATACCCCGGTTCGTTATCCAATACGTCGAGTACTTTTTTGCCCTTATGCTTTCCGAAAGCAAATGTTTCTTCACCATCTTCGTCATAACCTAAAAAACCTGCAAAATCGGCAAAACGTCGGTGGGTGGAAAATTCGGCCAATTTTTTAACATTGTTTTCAAGGTCAGGATAACGATCTAGTTGCGAGAGCAACACTTCGTATGTAGCTTGGGTATCTGCAGCTGCGCTATGGGCATCTGTAAGGTCTTTGTCACAATAAAATTTATAGGCCGCCCCTAAAGTACGCTTCTCCATTTTATGAAAAATGGTCTGAACATCGACAGCAACCGTATTCTTCATATCAAAATCAATATTAGCTCGTAACATTTCTTCAGCCAAAAGAGGGATATCGAAGCGGTCTGAATTAAAACCTCCCAAATCACTATCTTTTATCATGGCATGAACTTCTTTGGCAAGCGCCGAAAAATTCGGTTCGTTGGCTACCTTTTCATTCGTTATTCCGTGTACGGCCACCACTTCTTCAGGAATCGGCATCTCAGGATTCACCAACCACGTCTTACTTTCCTTATTACCATTCGGGAAAACTTTTAGAATCGAAATTTCTACAATTCTATCTTTTGCGACATTGGTTCCTGTCGTTTCCAGATCAAAAAAACAAATGGGCTTTGTGAGTTTTAATTGCATGATTTTGGGCTTCTTTTTACAAAGATAGGCCTAAATAAAGAATCCCTTGGCACCCTTTGCCTACAATCTGGTATTGATGATATTATTGAACGCAGACCCAAAGGTATAGCTCAGACCCACGCTCAGGCCAGTTTCAAAATCAGTGGCAATTTGCTTTTGTTGCAGCAAGACATCTTCCAAGGAAGCATCACCTGCCGGTAGGTTGATTTGATCTTGGATCAATTTCATATTTCCGGAAAAACGAACGGCCAAACCTTTAAACACGCGGAGTGAAACCGAGCAATCGAACTGCACCCGGTTTTTTGAAAAATCGCTTAGAAAAGTAGAGGCAACCAAACGTGAATACATGTAGCCCCAAGGTTGACGAAAACGTGCCTGAATATCCAATGAATGGTTAAACAAGGTTTCCGTGTCTTCACCAAAGATAGTCGTCTCAATGTAGTCGTTATACACAAGACCTATTTTATACGCCAAGGTAATCTCACGCCGCAAAACCTCCCTGTACGGGAATATATTGTACTCGAGGGCCGGGGTCATTCGAATGGCCAAATCTAAATTGGTATATGTATCGTATCGTGCACTTCCAAAAATCCCCGCCGACCAATGGTCCGTAAGGCTACGAACAATACTTCCATTACCAAAATAGCGTTTACGTTTGCTTATAAATTCTTCATCATCCTGTACAAACTTGCTATTGGCCTGACTGATTTCAATATCTGACCGAATACGCCATTTTTCGGTTACACGGTCACTCACAAAGCCAGCTTCATATCGGAATGAATTTCTGCTCGACTCTTTATTCATTCGTGCCTCACCCCTCACCTCGAACAACCAGTTGTTCCACGGATCTTCAAAATCGATATCTTGGCGTTTCGCAAGACCTTCATCAGAAATTCTATAGATAACTTTGTCGGCCAAATCAGATGAGGCCACGTACTTTAAAAGTCCTGATTTAATGGTCTTTACCAAGCCCTTGCGAACATCATCGGCGGTCATGTTCGAGTTGGTATCATACGATTGTTCGTTAACAATACCGTCAAAAGCATCCGTACCCAGATAATCCAATTTATAAGTGCGCCCCCCACTACCATTGGCAATATCATATATGAACAACTTCACATTGGCCAAGGCTTGATCTCTAACATGGGATGCAAAGTTTATTTCTTGGCGGACGTAGCTGCGTTCACAATTGCAATCTACAAAGAGTTTAATGGGTTCCTTTTCTTGAACATCTTCTTGAGAGAAACCAAGACCAACAAATAAAAAAAAGAAATAGAATAGAAAAGACCTTGTGGTTTCAAGGATGTACTGCATTAAGAAAGTTGTTAAGTGGTTGGTATTTGAATTCTGAAGATTCAAATATAGTGGTTGCACCAAGGAAAAACTATTGTTTACCGAAAATATAGGTTGTAAAATATAGATTCGTAGCGTCTTATCGGAAAAACCGATAGTCTCCTAAAGAAAAATCGACAATCCAACAGTTATTATACATAGGATTGTTCAATGAAAGGAAAGACCTAATATGTTAAACTTCACGATTTAGATCCCAAGACTCTAAATAATCGGCAACCGCTTTCACAAACATACTGCCCAAAGCACCATTTACCACTCGATGATCATAACTGTGCGAGAGGTACATCTTACTACGGATTCCGATAAAATCACCATCGTCGGTCTCTATTACAGAAGGCATTTTACGAATAGCCCCCAAAGCCAAAATACCTACTTGAGGCTGATTGATAATGGGTGTTCCGAAAACACTACCAAAGGTACCAACATTAGTTACCGTATAAGTACCATCTTGCACCTCATCAGGTTTTAATTGATTGTTACGGGCACGATTCGCAAGGTCATTAACGACTTTGGCCATACCCACGAGATTCAATTGATCGGCATTTTTGATAACAGGCACAATAAGGTTACCGTCTGACAAGGCCGCTGCCATGCCAATGTTGATGTTCTTTTTCTTGATGACCCGATCCCCGTCGACTGAAATATTCATCATCGGATATTTTTTTAACGCCTTCGCTACCGCTTCCATAAAAATAGGAGTGAAAGTCAGCTTTTCCCCTTCTTGTTGTTCGAAGGAGTTTTTCATTTTGTTACGCCAGTTCACGATATTGGTGACATCGACCTCGATAAAACTCTGTACGTGTGCCGAAGTAGAAACACTCTCGGCCATATGTTTGGCAATCAATTTGCCCATGCGCGTCATTTCGATTACCTCATCATTGCCGGAAACTTGTACCCGTGGTGTGGGTTCATTTACCTGAGTTCCGACGGAAACTAATTTTTCGGTCGATTTACCATCGTGACTATCGGAGGTACCTGTCTTAACCGGCCTATCTGATTTTCTATTTTCCAAATACGCCAAAATATCGTTCTTGGTAACACGACCTTCATTGCCCGTGCCTGAAATGCTATCGAGTTCTTTTATAGAAACACCTTCTTCCTTGGCGATATTTTTAACCAAAGGAGAATAAAATCGCTCTGAAATTTCAGAGCCAGGGCTCTCTAAGGACTTACTTACCTTTTCTTTGGCGATGGCAACATTAGTTTCCAATTCTGAAATGATTTCCTGATGGTTCTCTATTTCCTCTTGGCTTTTCCCAATAGTAGACACTCCATTATCGTTAGATGGGCTCGCCCCGTTGAGTTCGATAACGGCAACAACATCCCCTACTTTTACAATATCATCAACGTCAAAAAGTTTTTCCACCAAAACACCTTCTACCTCACTGGGCACCTCTGAATCGACCTTGTCGGTGGCAATCTCAAAAACAGCTTCATCCATCTCTATGGTGTCACCTACGTTTTTAAGCCATGTAGTCAATGTTGCTTCCGCCACACTTTCCCCCATTCTCGGTAATTTCAGTTCAAACTTTGACATAATTTTAGTCTATCTATTTTTTAGGACGCCAATTTTTCTAACTGTTATGAAACATGTCACTTACAAAAATAAAGAAAAAACGACCTTGTATCAACATTATAATTATCCGCCCAATCTTAATTTGCTTTTAGCGAACCTTCAAACGGAATACGGTTTAAAATACTTCTACCCAAGGTAACTTCGTCGGCATACTCAAGTTCATCGCCAACCGCGATACCCCGTGCTATGGTGGAGGTGTTAACTCCCAATCCTTCCAACTGCTTATAAATATAGAAGTTGGTTGTATCGCCTTCCATAGTAGAGCTCAAAGCAAAAATAAGTTCCTTGACCGCTCCATTCTTCGCCTTATGCACCAATGATGCTATGGTCAAATCTTGGGGGCCAACCCCTTCCATGGGAGATATTTTTCCACCAAGCACATGATACAATCCTCTGTATTGCCCCGTATTTTCAATCGCCATAACGTCTCTTATATCTTCTACAACGCAGACCAAGGATGCATCCCTTTTAGGATTGACACAGATTTCACAAAGTTCCGTATCTGAAATATTATGACAATTGTTGCAGAACTTCACCGTGTTTCGAAGGTCTTGCAATGCCAAAGCCAACTTATCCGTTCGATTTTTCGGTTGCTTCAATAAATGCAATACCAGTCGTAAAGCCGTGCGCTTTCCTATTCCAGGTAACTGAGACATCTCGTATACCGCATTTTCCAGTAGTTTCGAAGAAAAATCCATGAGTACAAAATTACAATTTTATAGTAGTATTACGGGAGATTCGAATATCATTTCTAAGATTACATCTTAAAATCCATAAAAAAGGCAATATAAAGATGGTGTCCCATAAAAACGAAGAAGCTGCCATTGTTCTAATGGCAGCTTCTCAAAATTGACCTATTAACAAATAAGTTTTTATTCTTATTTCTATCGAATTAAATGCAGTCGAACTTCAATTTCAAATTAGTTTCGACAACATTGTTTTGATTCTAGTACCCTGGGTTCTGTGGTGTCAGGTTCGGGTTGTTGATCATTTCTTGCTCAGGCAAAGGAAACAACAAATGCTTTTCTTGAAGCGCCTGATCGGAACTTAGGTTAACATGACCAACAAAATCATCGAAGCTTCCGGTTACACTGTTATAAACCTTTCTAAGCCTGACCATATCGAACCAAGTTATCTGCTCGTACGCCAATTCATGCCAGCGCTCTTCCCAAACTGCTTCACGGAATGAAGCTTGGTCAAAGGCCCCTAGGGCAGGGGTAGTCAATTGGGCCCTGTCACGCACCCTAGTCAAGGCATCAACAGCAGCTTGGTTAGGACCACCGGCCTCATTTTGGGCCTCGGCATAAATCAACAAGACTTCAGCAAAACGAATGATCGGCATGTTCAAGTTATCTTTCGCCGTACCGGGAACACCAAATGTACCATTCGCAGTGACATTAAAATGTTTAAAAATGTATGGGGCTCCCAAATCGAAGAGCTCACCCGAACCATTGAGGTAATAACTGCTATAGAACCAACCTTCACGATCAACGGCCCTGAGGTCACCATCTTCATACGAATTGTAAAACTCGATTTCGGGTACTGTACTTCCAGTTCCTGAAGGTCCTCGGTAAGTTACAGG
>CBDULZ010000024.1:0-55336 GCA_965368185.1 uncultured Kriegella sp. | reverse complement strand
AGGGCAGCGAATTTAGGTCATGGTATGGTTATTTATCCGACGGTATCTATCAAACACAAGCGGAAGTAGATAACTCAGCCGTGACAAGTGATGTAGTTAGCCCCGGAGATATAAAATATAAAGACATCAGTGGCCCTGACGGTACGCCAGACGGTGTTATCAACGAATTGGACAAAACTATATTAGGAGGTTCATTACCCAGGTATCAATATGGTGGTAACCTGAACTTAGAATACAAGAAATTTGATCTTAGCCTTACTTTTCAAGGGGTTGGTAAACAAAGTTTTTACTTATCCCAAGGTTTTATCAGGCCATTCCAAGAAAGTTGGCAATCTCCATCGTTTCTATATGAGAGCAGTTATTGGAGCGCATACAATACAACGGCCCAAAACCAAAACGCCAGCTATCCTAGACTATCAGAGAATGCCTCGGGAAACAATTATACCAGTTTCTCCGATTATTGGCTGATCAATGGATCGTATCTTAGAATCAAGAACATCACCTTGGGGTATACTTTACCTTCCGATTTACTTGGTGACAGTGGGTTTTCTCAACTTCGGGTATATGTTGCAGGGAATGACTTGTTCACGTTTGATGACCTTCCCAAGGGAATAGATCCTGAACAAGGGAGTGGATACCTGATTACAAAGTCTTTCTTAGTAGGAGTAAAAGCTAATTTCTAAACGAAAAATAATGAAAAATACTATATATAATATAATCGTCGGGCTTGCCATTCTGCTGACCGGCTTTTCATGCACCGAGTTGGACCTGGTACAGGAAGATGCGGCCAGTTCGGCTACCTGGTACCAAAATAAGGATCAATTTAGACAGTCGTTGAACGAGGGCTATCGGGAAGTTTTTTGGCCTATTGATGAATCCGCTAATGGACTTACCGACGACTGGCAACGAAGAGACGCCTTAGACGACATAAAAGCAGGTACGGTAAGTTCCGAATACGGAAAAGCCGAGAATGATTGGGAAAATGTCTATAAAGCCATCACCCGAATTCTGGTAGTTATCGAGCAGTTGGAGAATCAAGATGTATTATCAGCGGAAGACAAAGACCTTTTTATGGCCGAGGCTAATTTTTTAAGGGCGTCGTATTGGTCGTACCTCATTTCCCATTATGGTGACGTTCCGTTCTACGAAATGGAGCTTACGGTTGATGAGTCCTTTGAAATGGGGCGTACCAATAAGGATGAAATACTGCAAAAAATATATGGGTATTACGATGAGGCGGCACTTAATCTTCCGGTATCGTATAATGGTCTAAAATATGCCACAAAGGGTGCTGCATACGCCATGAAAGCGAGAATAGCATTGTATATGGGCGATTTTGCCGTTGCGGCAGAAGCTTCGGAAGACTGTATGGATTTAGGTGAATATGAGTTGCATGCCGATTTTGCGGAGCTATTCCGGTCAAGTACCAAAAACTCGAATGAGACCATATTCCATATTCCTAGAAGTTCCGATTTAAACGTAATCAGAAATGATAACGTTAGGGATTATCTACCTCGTAACCACGGGGGTTGGGGCGCTAGAAATCCCACTTGGGAGCTCTTGGCTTCCTTTGAATGTACCGATGGGTTACCTGTAGATGAATCGCCATTGTTCGATCCCCAAAATCCATTTAAGAATAGAGATCCCCGATGCAATATGACCATTGTACCCTTTGGTTCTTTGGAAGATGGTGATGGTTTGTCTTCGGCCGATGGTTCCAATTTTATAGATATTGAATATACCCCCCATCCGGAGAAAAAAGAGGTCTTGGATTTTGCTTCCAGTGACTTGCGTCGCAATGACGATACCCCCTCAGTGGCGGCATTTGCGTCATTTAATGGATTGGCTTGGAAAAAGGGTGTTGATGAAGATTGGAAAGACTATCGCACCGATCCCGATTTAATTATCATCCGCTATGCCGATGTTTTGTTGATGTATGCCGAATCAAAGATCGAGCTCAATCAAATTGACCAAAGTGTGTTGGACGCTATGAACCAAGTCAGGGACAGGGCTTATGCCAATTCGGGAGTTCCCAATCCCGCCATCGTAACTATGGATCAGACCGAACTGCGTTATAAGGTACGCAATGAAAGGCGTGCCGAACTTGCCTTTGAAGGGCGCAGATATATGGATTTGATTCGATGGCGATTGGCTGAAAAAGCGCTAACCGGAAATTCATATGGCATGCTGAACGTAGCCACCGATGCCAATGTCGGGGCCGTAGCAACAGGGCCATTGATGGATAATGTGGTGACACCGGGCCTTTGGTTTTGGGGGTTGACCCCCGAGATAGATGCAGACGGACTTCCTGATTTTTCCGCACTGTTGAATGCAGGCCTCTGTAGATCGTTGAATACGATCAATTTTCCCGAAAGACAATATTTATGGCCGATTCCGGCATCTGAACGCTTACTTAATGCAAACCTCACCCAAAATGAGGGGTACTAGTAGTTAGTTTTGAGTTGGTTAGTTTTTGCAAATCCCCGGGAAGCAATTTTCGGGGGTCTTGCAATGCTAAATCTTTAGAAATTTATAATTAGTGCAATTTTTAGAAGAGATGAGAAAAATAGTAATACTGCTTTGGGTACTGACCATGGCAATGGTTTCCTGTAAAGACCAAGAAGAAAAACTGCCTGAAATGCCGATACGACCGTCTGCAAAGGTAGAAAGTGCTGATGGCGAAATCACTAAAGTTTCCGGAGATTTAAAAATAAGTGGGGTGTATCCGCACCTTACTACCTATGCCCATGGTCGGTTGGACGGTACCTATGGTTTTGGTAGTGAATGCGGTATTGGTGCCTTGGCCGAATGGAACGGTAAATTGTATATGATCAATTATGCTGCCCATCAACCTAAAGGTAGCGAGCACAAACTATACATTATCGACGAAGATTTGAACATGGAGATTTTTGAGGGTAGTATCGGAGGTACGCCAACGGCGCGCATGGTGCATCAAGAATCGAACCAGTTGTTAATAGGCCCCTATGTTATCGATAGTGATGGCAACATTCGGGTGGTGCCTTACAGTCGCATGGAAGGCCGCCTGAATGCCTATGCACGTCATTTAAAGGATCCTGAAAATTGGGTGTACATGTACGATATGGAAGGAATGTTGTACGAACTTAATGTAAACGACCTAAGCGTGAATAAGCTCTTTGATGATCCGTTACCCGGTTGGCATGGAAAAGGAGGGTATACGAGTCAAGGTAGGTTGGTGGTTTCCAACAATGGTGAGCACGCCAGTGAAGGTAGGGTGACCCATGATACACAAGACTGGGCGAACGAACACTATAAGTGGGAAGAAAGCTGGAAGGTGGATAAAGAAGGCATATTTGGTCCGGATAACTTAGGAATTCTTGCCGAATTCGATGGTGATAATTTTAAGGTCATTGAGCGCAGTCAATTCACCGATATCACCACCAAACATGGTATCTATGCGGTGCCCAATGATGATTCCCCATTATGGGCCATTGGCTGGGATAAAAAATCGGTTCGTTTAAAGATGCTTGACAATGGCGAATGGCATACCTATTTAATTCCGAAAGCCACCTATAACAATGATCCACCACACGGCTGGTTTACCGAATGGCCTAGAATAAGAACCGTGGGCAATGGAAAAATGATGATGGACATGCACGGAATGTTCTATGATTTTCCCGAAACTTTTTCCGCTTCGAATACGGCCGGAATAAGGCCGATGGGGTCACACTTACGGTATATCCCCGATTTTATGAACTGGAACGACCAAATTGTCCTGGCTACCGATGAAACCAGTATTCAAGGAAACCCCTTGGCCGGACAACCACAATCTAACCTTTGGTTTGGCGATTACAAAGAATTGTCAGAGTGGGGCCCTGCATCGGGGTACGGAGCGGTATGGTTGAAAGAAAAGGTGACTGGTAAAACTCCATCCGATCCCTATCTGATGTCCGGTTTTGATAATCGAATACTACATCTTCAAAATTCGGGAAGCACAGCCGTGACCGTTACTTTAGAAATTGATGCCAATGGCGATAATAATTGGACAGCGTTTAAAACCATAGCTCTCGAAAAAGGAGCGTATGCCTATCATATTTTTGATAATGCGCTTAAAGCGGAATGGATTCGGTTGACTTCCGATAAATCATCTGAACTGACGGCAGCCTTTCATTTTACCGATGATAATTTAAATGATGGTTCGCAACGGACCGACCTGTTCAATGATTTGGCAGATATCGATTATATCGGGGAAGTAAATCATGCGAAACTGTACAGCAACAAAACCAATTTTAATCTTAGCGTATACACTGGTGCGATAGGGAATGGCAAATTCACGAAAAAAGAAGGACTCGAGTTTACTAAATTCGATTTTGAATTTGTTAAAGGTATACAAGATACCACTTCGCAAGAGGCTTTAACAATTGAAAAAGTCGGGGCACATGTAAGTTTTAATAATAAAAAAATGGAAGGTAGTGACCTTTCCGAAAAAGGCCCGGACAGACATGTGTGGTCGGAAGATAATGCTTCAATAATAGTACATGCGGAAGAATACGATTTAAGGTTGCCAAAAGGAAAGGTTGATTATCAAAATAGTTTGCCTCCCGGAACGACACGATTTCGAAGGGAAGTCGAGTCGGAACGTGAATTGGCCAATGTTGGTGGAACTTTTTACGAACTTCCTTTGTTCAAAGTGGGGCAGGAGCCACGATACAAAATGATGCGCCCGGTAGCTACGCACAATAAGCAAATATCTGATTTCAATACCTGGAACGGCTTATTGGTTTTGAGCGGAATTAAAAAAGAAGCTTCCAATTCCGAACACATATATACATCTGCTGATGGTACGGCGAGTCTTTGGTTTGGCGGTATCGATGATTTGTGGAGTTTTGGAAAACCGGTTGGGCAGGGCGGCCCCTGGAAAGAGTCAGAGGTAAGAGCAAATGAACTTTCCGACTTATATTTGATGACAGGTTACGATAAGAAAACACTTAAATTAAAGACTGATAAAGATACAGAAGTTACGCTTTTGATATATGTGAATCACTATCTTGACGAGCCAATGGAATATAAAACCTTTGACTTGAAAGCGGGGGAGGAACTGACATACGAATTCCCGGATGGTTTTAGTGCACATTGGACTCAATTAAAAACGGATAAAGGCTGTACCGCAACGGCTTGGTTTGTATATGAATAATCAAAAAAACAATAGGAACATGAAATATTTGCTTTCAATTTTAATGCTAATGTGTTGCACCATTCCGGCCGCTGCCCAAGACCTTTTGGTTGAAGCGGAGAGTTTCGACGATCCAGGTGGCTGGGTCGTTGACCCACAATTTGTAGAACAAATGGGGTCTCCTTATCTCATGGCCCACGGAATTGGCAAAAAAGTGAAGAACGCTAGTACTGAGGTAATGTTTGATAAAGGAGGACAGTACCATATTTGGGTGCGAACTATGAATTGGGCTCCCGGTGAATGGGAAGCACCTGGTCGGTATAATTTAAAGGTTGGCGATATAACTTTTGAAAAAACTTTGGGCCTTCGTTCGGGTTGGGGTTGGGAATATGTAGGGAAAACTAAAATCGAAAAAAATACAAGTGTCGCCCTTGAACTCATCGATCTTACGGGTTTCAATGGTCGATGCGATGCCATATATTTCTCTACTACCCAAAAGGAACCCCCTTCATCGCCAAAGAAGCTGGCAGAATGGCGTAAAACGATTACAGCAGAACCCAATGCCCCTAAAGAAGAAAACACCTATGACCTAGTGGTCGTTGGAGGTGGTCTTGCTGGCTGTGCCGCAGCTATTGCCGGTGCCGAACAGGGTCTAAATGTGGCGCTTATTCATGATCGTCCAGTTTTGGGTGGCAATGCCAGTAGCGAGATTAGAGTGCATACATTGGGCATCTACGGGCATTTTGAACGTATCTTAAAGAAAATCGATACGGAGCATTATCCCAACGGTTCGGCAGAGGCCAAATTGGATCAAGAGAAACGTGATACTAATGTTAAGAGTTACGATAATATTGATTTGTTCCTGAATTGGAGAGCTTATGACGCCAAGGCGGAAGATAATACGGTAAAATATGTGGATGCCCGGCAAACAGCAACGGGAGAGCGAAAAAGGTTTACCGCTCCTTATTTTGTAGATTCTACAGGTGATGGGTGGATCGGTTACTGGACAGGGGCCGAATTCTCGTACGGCCGCGAAAGTGTTGATACCTATGGGGAAGCCTGGGAAGAACATGGTGAATTATGGAGCCCTAAAGAAGCCGATAATGCAGTAATGGGATCTTCGGTATTGTGGGGTTCCAAGAAAACCGAGACACCACAACAATTCCCTGAGGTACCTTGGGCCAAGCCCGTTGCCAAAAAACACGAGGCCATAAATGGTGAGTGGTATTGGGAGTTTACACGAAACGATTTAAATCAAATAGATGATGCCGAAGAAATTCGCGACCATATGTTGCGCGCTATTTTCGGGTCTTTTAGCAACGCAAAGCAAAATCCTGAAAACGACAAAATAGCTTTGGAGTGGGTTTCCTATTTGGTAGGCAAACGGGAATCGCGAAGGCTGGTCGGGGATCATATATTTACCTTCAACGATGCCAAGGAGGGGCGTAAGTTTCCCGATGCCGTCGTCATCGAGACCAGAGAGGTCGATGTGCACTACCAAACGGTATTGACCGATGAAAACAATCCTGATTTTATTTCAAAGGCATTGTTTTATAAAACTCCGGAATATTACATTCCGTACCGAAGTCTTTATTCCAAAAATATAAGCAATCTTTTTATGGCCGGACGCAACTTTAGTTGTTCACATGCCGGTTTAGGAGGTCCTCGGGTTATGCGAACAACAGGTCAGATGGGTGCTGCCGTTGGTTTCGCCGCGGCGCTCTGCAAGAAGTATGATGTGGATCCGCGAGATATTTATACGGGATATTTAGATGAATACTTAGATTTGATAGAAGAACAAAAATATCCTAAGATACCAGCGTCAAAACAATGAGAAACGGCCTAGTGGTCATAGTATTTTTTATGTTGGCCGTATGCAGGGCACAATTCGGATTGCACCATAATTTGCCCTCTGCTGACCAAGGCGATACTTTTGGCCAAAGACCTGAATTCTTTGTACTGGAATGGGAAGAAGGGGAGGTGCTAAACGAGCAAGAGACCCCATTGCATATAGAGGTCGATTCTATGGGGCAACAGGCGGTGACCATGCTGGTCGATAAAAAGTACAATCCCGTTTTGTATTCATCCAATATTGAAACACCCGTCTGTGCAGATGGCGAATGCAGATTGATGCATATTCGTTTGTATTGGACGCTTTTAGGGGACTATGCAGGTTTTGACCGTTATCCGGGTTTGCCATTGACAAAACATGATCATGATGAATTTTTACAGGCAGACTATCTTAAACTACACCATTTGTTAAGTGATAAATTGTCTATTCTGGAAAGAAGATCTATAGACGAACTTGTTGAGAAACCCAAACAACCTGAGGTAGAAGGTGCCGATGCCCTTTCTGGAGCCACAATAAAAGAAGTGAAGGAGTCCGTAGTCGGTGGGGCGCTCTATTCGTGTTATGTAGCTTGGCACTTGGTTCATGGCGCTATCAAAGAGGATATTAAAGAACATACCATGTCATTGATCAATGATGCTATGGTGAGGGAAATGTTAAATAGTAATTCTGTAGATTATCAAATGTTCGCGTTGAATCAATTGGAAGTGGAAAAGTACGCCGAACACGTTGATCGAATAAGCGAAATTTTTGAATCGAGTATTCCCATGGTCCGTACGTTTATTATCAAAAACCTCCCCGATGTTTTTTGGAGTACTGAAAAGTTGCAAAAACCTTTTTGGGACAATTTTGCAAAAGTAGACATCAATAGCCGCAGTCTTTTGCTCGACCATTTGCAGCATGCGTCAAAAGATACATTAGAAGACTTGTCTTCAGAACTTAGGGTAATGACAAAGAACCAGCTGAGAGCATATTTACAACATTTGGAAGAACGGAAAATGACAAGCAGAAGCCTTCGCAAAAATTTTGAAGCTTTTTCAAAAACCGATTCTGAGAAGTATGCTTATCTTGTAGCACAATATTTAGGGGAACAGAACAATTAATAGGATTTGATAGCATGATTTCATTTATAATTTCCATAGCGGTTTTGATTTTAGGTTATTTTACCTACGGCAAATTTGTCGAAAAAATATTCGGAGTGGACCGGCAAAGGGAAACTCCCGCTGTGCGTTTAAGGGATGACGTTGATTTTATGCCCTTACCCGCTTGGCGTATATTTTTGATCCAATTTTTAAATATCGCGGGATTGGGGCCCATTTTTGGTGCTATTGCTGGAGCCATGTTCGGTCCGGCTGCTTTTTTATGGATTGTTTTAGGAAGTATTTTTGCAGGAGCCGTGCATGATTATTTTTCAGGAATGTTGTCGGTGCGCCATGACGGACTCAGTATTAGTGAAGTAGTTGGCATTTACCTGGGTCCCAACGTAAAACAGGTAATGCGCGTGTTTACCGTAGTCTTGTTGATTTTCGTAGGCACGGTATTTCTCATGGGTCCGGCCAAGATAATCGACGGTATGACCGGTGGAATTTGGAATCTTTGGGTGTGGGTCGGTATCATTCTGGGGTATTATGTGTTGTCTACCTTGCTTCCTATTGATAAATTGATTAGCAAATTATATCCTATTTTCGGAGTGGCCATGCTCTTGATGGCCGTAGGCCTTTTGATTGCTTTGTTCTTTGGAGATTATGCCATTCCTGAAATTGTGCCTTCCAATTTGAGGAACATGACTTCGAATCCTGAGGAAACCCCTCTTTTTCCCATTCTTTTCGTCACCATTGCCTGTGGTGCAATTTCGGGTTTTCACGCAACACAATCCCCATTGATGGCACGTTGTATGAAGAACGAAAAATTAGGAAGAAAAATTTTTTATGGTACTATGGTGACAGAAGGAGTCGTAGCCTTAATTTGGGCGGCGGCAGCAATGACCTTCTTCGGTAATGTAACCGAATTGAACGGGGCAATGCTGGCGAACGGAAATAATGCCGCTTGGGCTGCCAATGAAATTTCGTTAAATATGCTGGGCGGTGTTGGCGGAATTTTAGCGCTATTGGGTATAGTTGCCGCTCCCATAACTTCGGGCGATACCGCGTTTCGATCGGCACGATTGATTTTAGCTGATATTTTTAAGGCGAGCCAGAAAAAAATAAAGAGTAGATTGTACATCAGTTTACCTTTATTTGTAATCGCATTTGCATTGACACAAATAGACTTCGGAATCATCTGGCGCTATTTTGCATGGAGCAACCAAACATTGGCAACCGTTGTACTATGGACGATAACTGCCTATTTAATTTATGAGAATAAGGCTTATTGGGTAACGCTAATACCCGCACTTTTTATGACTATGGTGTGTAGCACCTATATACTGGTCGCCCCCGAAGGGTTTGGCCTTGCAAATGACATTGCGTATATCGGAGGTGGACTTACAACCATTGGGGTATTGGTCCTGTTTTGGATTTATGCCACACAGCGTAAAAAAGTTTTTGCATCAATATGATCAAGAAGAATAAACGGAAGCTATTTCTGAGTGTCTTTCCTTTTGTTTTAGTATTTGTTGTGGCTTGTTCCGAGAAAAAACGGCAGACCGAGACAGACAATATCAAAGAACCCTTGTTTACGGTTTTGGATGCCAATGATACCGGACTCAATTTCGTGAATAAATTAGAGGAGTCCACGACCATGAACGGATTCTACTACGAGTATTTTTATAATGGCGGAGGAGTAGGGGTGGCCGATTTCAATAATGACGGTCTACAAGATGTTTATTTTATTAGCAATCTTCGTACAAACAAGCTATACCTGAATCAGGGCGGACTGAAGTTTAAGAACGTTAGCGTGAAGGCCAATGCCCAAGGTAACGGAGGCTTTCCGACGGGTGTATCCATCGTAGATATTAACAACGATGGTCTAAAGGATATCTACATCCTTAAATCGGGTCGTTTTGAAACCGACGATTTACTTCGAAATGAACTGCTTATCAATAAAGGTGTCGACGCCGAGGGTGTTCCCATATTTGAGGAAAATGCCGCGGCTTATAACTTAGATTTACCCCATTACTCCACTCAAGCCGCTTTCTTTGATTATGACAAGGATGGAGATCTAGACATGTTTTTGATCAACCATAATATTGAAATGTATGGTATCGAGGAATTGGAAAAAGTGGCAGAAGGCAATTCGGATAAAATCGGTGAAAAACTGTATCGAAATGATAACGGAAAGTTTATAAACGTAACGGAAGCTACAGGAATTATAAGTAACAATATCGGGTTTGGCTTGGGCGTCGCCATTGGTGATGTCAACAACGACGGGTGGCCCGATGTATATACCAGTAATGACTATTACGAAAAAGATCATCTCTATCTCAATAATTCTGACGGAACATTTACGGAAAGCGCTTTGAAGGCCTTTAACCATATTTCGACCTTTTCTATGGGGAACGATATGGCCGATATCGATAACGATGGTTTTCTCGATATTGTTTCTTTGGATATGATGGCTGAGGACAATTATACCCAAAAGACGAGCATGAGCGGTATGAACGTTGCCAATTTCTATAAGATTGAAAATTTAGGGTTGCACCGACAATACATGTACAATGCCCTTCAAATCAATAATGGACTTTATCCTGGGTCAACGATTCCAGTCTTTTCCGATGTTGCCCAATTGGCGGGCGTATCAAGTACCGATTGGAGCTGGGCACCGTTGTTATTTGATATGGATAATGATGGCCATAAAGATTTGTTTGTGACCAACGGCATTAAAAGAGACTTCCGAAACAACGATTTTTCAATCTATCTGGAAGAGAAATACCAAGAAAATATTCGTCGAAATAAAGTCGATTTGGCAAAACATGTGGACGATTTGTTAGATAAGATGCCAGGACGTAAAACAAAGAATTACCTATTTCTTAATAATAAAGACCTGCGTTTCCATCCATTGGAATTGGAACAACCGGCAGCCTTCTCCAACGGGGCCGCCTATGCCGATTTTGACAATGATGGTGATTTAGATATTGTCGTAAACAATATTGATGATTTCGCGCATCTGTATCGAAACAACACAAAAGGCAACGCTTATATTGATATCAATCTCAAGGGTCCTGAAAAAAATAGGGATGGTTTAGGAGCCCGAGTTGTCGTAATGGCGGGTGGTAAGGAATATTTGAGCGAGAACTATTTTAGCAGAGGTTTTCAATCGGCCATGGCCGTACCCTTGCATTTTGGTTTGAAAGATGATCAAAAAATAGAGACCGTTAAAGTCATTTGGCCAGATGGGAAAAATCAAGTGCTTCACAATGTGGTTGCGAATCAAGTTTTGGATGTTGTTTATAAACCTTCCGGAATAGGGGAAATGGACACTTCAAAAGACGATTCTTTATTCCTTGATATCACAGAAAGTTCAGACATTTCATTTAGACATAAAGAGAACACTTATAACGATTTTGAAGTGGAGTCGTTGTTGCCACATAAAATGTCACAATTCGGTCCGAGCTTGTCCGTTGCGGATGTGAACGGCGATGGTCTTGAGGATTTCTTTGTTGGAGGGGCCATGGGCCAGCCAGCAGCGCTTTTTCTTCAGTCAAACATAGGGGAGTTTGTTCGAAAGCAGGTAGCATCTTTTGAGAAAGACGGCCATCACGAAGACACCGCTTCGCTTTTTTTTGATGTTGATAGCGATGGTGATCAAGATTTGTATGTGGTCAGTGGAGGGAATGAAAAACCCTCAGATGATGAATACTATCGAGATCGGTTGTACCTAAACGATGGTTCCGGCGGTTTTAGGCGAGATGCACAAGCACTTCCGACTATTGTCGCAAGCGGACAGGTAGTGACGGCAGCCGATTATGACAACGATGGCGATCTTGATTTGTTTGTTGGATCTCGGGTACGCCCTTTGAATTATGGAGTACCTGTTAAAAGTTACCTCTTAGAGAATAGATATTCCGATGGCGAAGCGAAGTTTGTCGATGTTACGGAGACTCTTTGCCCAGATTTATTGGAGCACGGTATGGTAACCGATGCACTTTGGGCCGATATCGATAGCGATGGCAATTTAGAACTCGTGATCGCCCAAGAATGGGGCAGTATTGAAATATTTAAAAAGACAGACGGGCGGTTCATAAACAATTCGGAACAATTTGGCGTTGCCAGTCAAATTGGCTGGTGGTCGGGCCTTGCAGCCGATGACATCGATAATGATGGAGATATGGACTTGGTTGCCGGTAATCTCGGGTTGAATTATAAATACAAAGCTTCAGAAACTGCTCCCTTTCATTTATACGTAAATGATTTTGATAAGAATAATTCCAACGATATCGTTTTGGGTTATGAGCAAGATAGTGCGTTGTATCCCCTTAGGGGAAGAGAATGTACCTCAAACCAAATGCCGTTCATTAAAAAGAAGTTTAAAACCTATGACGCATTTGCCAAAGCAGATTTGCAGGAAGTCTACGGTGATGGGTTGGATAATTCTTTACACTATGCCGCCAATAACTTTGCCAGTTGCATTCTTGAAAACAAGAACAATACGTCATTCGAATTCAAACCGCTACCGAACAGGGCTCAAATTTCATCAGTGAACAAAATATTGGTTACGAATAACGATAACAATAATAAGAAGGACCTTATCCTATTGGGAAATCTATATGCGTCCGAAGTGGAAACTCCACGAAATGATGCGGGTTATGGGCTCTACCTGACGAACAATGGAAACTTTGAATTTAAAGCGGTTGCGCCGTCTAAATCTGGACTTTATGTTCGGGGCGATGTACGCGGAGCTTCGTTTATTGGTTTAGGCGACGGCAAAAAAAAGGGGCTCTTGATTGCACGTAATAATGAGACCTTAATGCTTTTGCAAATGTAGTTTGTCAGTTGGTTAATCATTTGAAAGCGCCATTACAGTAATTTTATAAATATGATGGGCGGTATGTTGAAAACATACCGCCCATTATATTAGTTAATAAACATTCGTTTTACGATGAGGAAACTACCCCGAGCGTATATAACTGTTCAAGCGTGGGCGATTCGCTACCGCCGGCGGGTTCCAAAGTGATTCCGAAAGCTTCGGTTTCGTTAGGGTTGGCCAAGGCGAAAACTTTGTTCTCGTCTGAAATAAAATCCTCTAAAAGTCCCATACTTGTTGGGGTTAGCGGATTCAATTTCAATGACCAGACTTGGTAAACAAAACCATCGGGCGGTTCGGGCAAACCTTTTGCATCAATATATACTTTCTCTTCCGCCTTGTTCCAATAGGCTTTTGCATAAGATTCAGGAGCGACTTCCTGACCGCCCAGCGCAACTACAGTGATGTTTCTATCTCTAAGCGTTTCGAGCAATTCTTGAGACTTTTCAAGCGATGAATCTGAATCTGCTATTTGTTGCTCCAACTGAATATTGGTCTGATTTACAACTTCTATTTGAGATTTTAAATCTTGATTCTCCGTGTACATCCAAACAAGACCGGCAATCAATAAAAGGGAAGCGGCCCATCCGACATACCATATCGGGTTCACATCTTTTTTAGGCATTTGAACTACCTTGGTTTCGGTGCTTCCAGTTTCTATTTTTCTTTTAACACCATTGAAGCCATTTGTAAGTCCTGGAGATAGGGTTTTGGTCACCGCCAATATAGATTCCTCAATTTCTTCGATTTCTTGTTTTATCCTGGGGTACCTTTGAGCATTATCATATACCTCCAGATTTTCTTCTGCTGAAAGCAGTCCGGCTACGTAGAGCTCTAAAATGCCTGATGCTATGTATTTTTCTTCGTCCATATTACAACTGCATATTTTTCCTTAGTTGGGAAATGCAACTTCTATTCCTAGTTTTTACAGTCCCTAAGGGAATCTCCAATTTTTCTGAGGCTTCCTTTTGAGTGAAACCTTTAAAATATAGCATATCGATTATCTGTATACATTTATCTTTAAGGTCTTTGATCAATTTGGTGAGACCAATGCTATCAATATTGCTATTGGCTGCACTATCGTCTTCAAGCATACCTACGAAGTAATCGGCAGACAGGTTTTTTTTGCTATTTTTATAGGATTTTGAGCGCACTTCATCGATCGCGGCGTTTCGTGCAATATTCAAAACCCACGTAAAAAAGCGACCTTTGGAGGAATTATAACTTTCTGCATTGTTCCATACTTTTACAAAAACATCTTGACAAATTTCTTCGGCAAGCACATTATTGCGTACAATAGTATTGATAACTCCGCAGATATTTTTGGAATACATGCTGTACAATTGTTCAAAAGCGGGTAAATCCTTTTTTTGAAATTGTTCCACTAGTGGTTCTAGTTCCATATAAAAAATTAGGATTATGTTAAATATAAAAAAATAGCGGCTTTGTAACCGCTATTATTCCAACTATTATTCCAGGCTATTACTGAATTATACCTGTACAGCTTATTCGTGTACCTGCATCACCGCTAGGTTGTGAGGTATAGTCATCTACACCATCGTGCACAATGACCGCTTTACCTACAATGTTCTTGGTGTCATCTGCACAGCCGATACACCATTGGTTCGTTTTAAACTCAACCGTGGCATTGCCGTCGGAGTCGGCGGTGAAATTACCAATGTCGCCTCTGTGGTACCCTTCAGAAGCCCCCCATTTTCCGTGGGGTTCGTTGGTAGGGTTCCAATGTCCGCCAGTTGATTTTCCGTCATCCGAAGAACAGTCCGCTTTTTCATGTATATGAATGGCGTGCTCCCCTTCACTCAGTCCCGATAGCTCTGCTATCATTTTTACTTCACCGTTTTCTTCGGTGAAATTGACTACACCCTTGACCGTACTACCACTTTTGGGCTCCATAGAAAATTGTAGTGATTCGGCGTTGACCTCTTTCTTTATATCACTCATGGTCTGCTCCATTTCATCGGTAGCTTCTTTTGTCTCTTTTTTTACTTCTTTGCAATTGTATGAGAGACTTACCATCAATACAATTACCCATAAATTAATACTTTTCATTTCTTAGGTTTTTTTGATGAATACTAAACCTACCAATAATTTGAGGCGTTATCAAATTCAGAAATGATATGGGTTATCTTTTACTTGTATTGCGTTAAAAAATGGTGGGTTGTAATAAAAAAATCCCCGTTTTCGACCTAAGTCTAAAACGGGGACTCCTTTATGAAAATCCTTTCTGTGTTCTATTCAGATTTCTAGGATGCTCGGTCGACTGGGATTCGGTCGGCAAACCAACCCTGTGGAATATAGCGGTAGCTCGAATTAGTTTTTTTGCAAAAGTACATCTGCTTTTACGGCAACTTCACTCCATGTCTTACTGACACCATCTGCACCGGTATGTAAGACTTCACAAGCTTTATTAATGGAGGCAACGGCATCCAAGGCATCCCAATCCTCCAAATTCATTATACCCGCAAACGAAAAGTTATTTTCATCGATTACGGTTCGGTCCAACGGAATAGTTCCAGTTTGCCCGTTTAAAGTAACGTCGATGGAATAATCATCTCCGGAAACTTTAAAAACGCCTGAAATAAGTTCGGTGTCTGTCATTACTCCGAAGAAAAACTCCAAAATCTTGGGGTCTCTCGTTTCCGTGGCATCATTGGTGAATAAACTACTGACAGGAATACTGAACTTGGCGCCATCAAGGACTTCCATTGCCGTACCGGCTTCATTGGCGTCAGTAATGTTTATTGCGGTAAACATACCGCCAACAGGAAGTTTTTCGGTAGTCTTATAGGCGGTAAAGCTAACTTTGGTAGAATCTTTAACCAAATTGAATTTTTCCGAGGATACAGCCTGAACTTTTGAGGCTTCTCCTTCTTGCCCTTTCTTTGCATCTTTACAACTTACCCCGGTAATTAAAAGTAAACCCAAACATGCAAAAGCTAATTTTTTCATGGTATTTCTATTTTAAAAATTTAGGGTTAAAGTTACATATAAAAAGCCATGCCGAACAAAGCTTTTAAAGATGAATTAATCAAAAACCGTATGGATATTTGTTTCCGATTCAAAGAAAAATCGCGCTATTCGTTTAAAAGCGAAGTGATAATCCTGGTTTCATTATGTAATGTTTTGTGAACGGGACATTTATCGGCAATTTCCAAAACACGCTTGATTTGTTTTTCGTCTAAATCGGAAGTCAGTTTTATCGCCCTATTGAAGGTGTCGATTTTGGCATTCGGGTTTTCACAATCCAAACAATCTTCAGCATGTTCTTTGCTATAAGAGGTATGTACTTCAACATTGTCAATTTGCCACCCTTTTCTTTTGGCATACATTTGAATGGTCATGGCCGTACAGGCAGAAAGGCCGGCTGATACGAACTCATAGGGAGAGGGTCCGAATTCATTGCCGCCAACATCACTTGGTTCATCGGCTACCATATAATGGTCGCCGACTTTCATGTGGGTGGTAAATCCGTCTTCGGCGTCCAAACTTGCCACTACCTGATGTTCGGTATTCGGTTGTTTTTGAACAAGATTTATATCAAGGTATCGTTGTGCCCATCCTGCTATGACCTTACCCACATAAATGGAGTCTTCCTTTTTCATCAATAGGTGGTCGGCACCATCTAAGGAAACAAAACTTTTCGGATGATGGGCGGCAACATAGATTTCCTCCGCATTTTTTATACCGACGGTATTATCTTGGGGCGAATGCATGATAAGCAATGCCTTTCGTAAATTTTTTACCGTTTCAGGTAAAGGATTGGTCTCTAGGTCATCTAAAAATTGCTTTTTTATGGTGAAATCTCGACCACTTAGGTTAATCGTCGCTTTTCCTTCCGATTCTATTTCATCAATACTACTTTTGAGTAAATGCCGTACGTGGGTCGGCGAAGCGGGTGCTCCAATAGTGGCGATGGCTTTAACCGATGGTATTTTCTCTGCTGCAAAAATGACCGCAGCACCGCCCAAAGAATGCCCGACTAAAAGCGTGGGGGAGCTAAAGTGCTGCTCCAAATAGTCGGCGGCAACGAGGAGGTCTTCTACATTGCCTGAAAAATTGGTGTTGGCAAAATCACCTTCACTTTCACCAAGACCGGTGAAATCGAAACGCAACACTCCAAAGCCATTGGAAGTCAATTCTTTTCCGATATTCCGTATCGCCGATAGGTTCTTGTTGCAGGTAAAACAATGGGCAAACAAAACAAAATTATGTGGGTGTTGATCGACCGGTAGTTCTAGCCTGCCCACAAGGGTCTGGCCTTCTTTGTTTTTAAAGGTAACTTTCTGCAAGCTCATGTTTTATCCTTTTTGAATAGACCTCTTAAGTCGGGATTATAAACAACTCCTATCTGTAGACGGTCAAAATTTGCATTTGGGAAATGGTTTTTCATATAACCGACCTGAGCACTAAGGTTACTTGTGACATTGATTCCCAAAGCCCCATACAATCGGTTTTGTCCGAATACGTCATCTTGCAGGTTTAGAAAAATTTCGTCATAAAAATTTAAAAAGAAAATGTCTGTCAGGGGTAGGGTCAACTGAAGTCGGTATCGCGCCCGATGCTGTGTATCTGTTCTATCGCCAAAATCGATAAAACGTTGTTCCAGTCGATACCGATGCTCGAAGAGAAATTCTCCTACCTTGTTTTTGAGAATAAACTGTTCAAAAATGCGATGTTCTATAGAATTGGTTTCGTCCGGGAATTCTTCAAAAGTGCCGTCGGTGGTAATATGACCATACCCTAACGTAGCAATCGCATTCGGATTGATGTGGTAGTTTAGGCCTGTTCGTAACAACAATTGGTTGAAATTTTTTCCGTTTTCGTAGTACCGCAATTGTGCTTCTGTATGTATGCTCAATTTGTCGGATACCTTGTTGGTACCAAAATACATGTGCCAAGAGCCTAGGGCATTTTCACCCGTTTCTTGGGCGATACTTAGAAATGTTGAACAGAATAGGATGCTAACCAGTAAGCTTCGAATCATTGCAATTTTTTTAGGATTTTGGCTAAATATACCAAAACAATAAAAAAAGAATAATCCAAAAGATGTTATTTTTTGTTGGCAATGGTTTTTAATCTTTCATCAATCGCTTCCCTGCTCAACCATTTTCCCTGTACCATAACCCCAGAAACTTCCTGTAGCGCATTTAGATTTTCTAATGGATTGCCGTCGACCAAAATAAAATCGGCCGCCAACCCTGCTTTGATTTCGCCAAATTCATCTTCCATTTCAAAATAACGGGCCGGGTTTAGGGTGCCTGACTGAATGATTTCCAAGTTCGTCATACCGGCATCGGCCATATCCTGCATTTCCTTATGGATGGAGAACCCGGGTACATTGAACAGTTGTGGGGCATCGGAGCCAAGCAACATTCCATGACCGCTTTCGCTTAATTTTTTAATCAATTGTTTACGAATGGCATCGAAATTTTTCCATTCTTCTTCATCAAAGCCGCTGTCTTCGCCTGTTGATGCTATTTTCCGCCGTTTCCAATCTTCAAGTGTGCTTGCCGGCATATATTTCATTTCAGGGAGTGCTAACAAGTCATCAACATCGGCCGGAGCAAACCACTTGGTAAAAAGACTTTGTGTCGGTACGATCCAGACCTCATTTTCTTTAGACAGTTGTACCAATTCATCAATTTTGGAAGTATCTGCCAAGGGTGTGAAGTTATAGCCGAAAAATCCGTTTTCGTTTGGCTTTACATTTTCCGATTCGGGTACAAGGCCTTCTAAAAATCCATCAACATGGTCGATAGAGGCATATCTGCTCTCCAAGGCATGACGGATGCCTACGTCAACGGGCACATGTCCCGCAAATGGAATGCCGACCTCATTGGCGGTTTTTACCATTTGATCAAAAACATCCTTTTGAACACCAGGATGTATCTTTAAAAAATCATACCCTTCCTTTTGATAAGCTGTCACCTTTTCAATCGCTTCCGCAGTGGTGGGGACTGAATTACCATTAAATGACGGACTCGATGTAAAAATACGTGGACTCAAAACCGCTCCGTTTTTAGCCTTTTCCCGAAGTTCTAAATGGGTGGGGTGGCCGAGCATCCCTCTAATTGTAGTTACTCCGTTCGATAGGTATAAGAAAAGAACATCTTCAGTTCGTTCTGCCGAAGTCGGTGGCTGTGGAATATGGGCGTGCATCTCTGCCAGGCCGGGTACTACGTATTTACCTTTCCCATCGATTTTGGTTGCATATTTATCGGCATTTTCGATAGCTGCTGAAATCTGCTTTATTTTCCCGGAATCAACAACGATGTGACGGTCTTTTAGAACATCGCCATTGGTTACATCGATTATTGCTACGTTGGTAAACAAAACGGCGGTTGTGCTGACATTGTCCTGAGGCTGATTACAGGCCAAGAACATCAGTGCTGACAAGCAAATGATACAGGTTTTCATAGTAGTAGTTTTAATTTCTTGATTTTATATTTTGTTCACAGCGTTCTATAATTTCTGCAATACGCTTTTTTCTAGTAGCTTCCCGTTTAGCCTGGTTTAGCCAAGCCAAATAACCTTTTTGATAGCTCCAGCTAAAATTATTATAGTTCTTAAATGCCATTTTATTGGCTGTAAAAGCTTTTTGTAAATCATTGGGGATTACCCCGTTTTCAACATCATCAAGCGCTGTCCATGAACCATCATTTTTGGCATCTTTGATTTTGGCCAATCCACTTTTGTGCATTGATCCATTGGCCGTAAGCTCTTGAATGTAGGTTTTGTTTAATTTGCTCCAAGCACTTTTTGAATTTCGGGGGCAAAAATACTGCCGACGTTTGCCGTCGCCCAAACGTTTCACGGTACTGTCGATCCAACCATAGCAGAGTGCTACTTTTACGGCTTCTTCCCAGCGCATGCTTTCTTTTTCGTGGTCGACCTTATAGAAAATCAGATAGACGCCTTTTTCTTTATCATGATTTTGATGCAGCCAGTTGCGCCATTCCGAATCGGTTTTAAAATAGAGCATGGGCATTTCCTCCATAACGATATACTTTATCTACAGTTCCTATTTGGTCAATAGCTCAAACAATGCTTACATTTATAGGCTTGGATTCTTACGGATTAAATAAAGATAAAATATTTAGATTAATGAGGAAGTATTTTCTGTTGACGGTTACCGTCATTGCCCTTGTGTTTAGCTTTTCTTGCACCGATAAATCAAAAAGGGAGGGGAAACCCAAAGTATTGGTTTTTTCAAAGACTATGGGGTTTAAACACAGCTCAATTCCCAAAGGAATGGCAGCTTTACAGCAACTGGGAACCGCCAATGGTTTTGAAGTGGACACCACAAAGAATGCCGATCTTTTTAACGAAGACAACCTGAAGCAATATTCCGCTATCGTATTTTTAAATACGACGGGCAATATACTTGATGCGCAGCAAGAAGCTGCCTTTGAGCGCTATATGCAAGCCGGGGGAGGTTTTGTAGGTATTCACGCCGCCACCGACACCGAATACGATTGGGGCTGGTACAATAAACTGGTGGGTGCCTATTTTTCAGGCCACCCCGCAGGCACTCCTGAGGCCGATTTTGTGATCAAGGATAAAAACTTTGTGGCGACCAATTTTTTTACAGATTCCATCTGGCACAGAACCGATGAATTGTACAACTTTAAAAAAATCAATCCGGATGTCAACGTTTTGATGACTGTCGACGAATCGACTTATGAAGGTGGTACAAATGGGGATTCGCACCCAATGAGCTGGTACCATGAATATGATGGAGGGCGTGCCTTTTATACCGCTGCCGGACATACCGATGAGAGCTACGCCGAAGAAAACTTTCTAAAACATGTTTTGGGTGGAATTCAATATGCGATTGGCGAAAATAAAAACTTAAACTATGAAAAGGCGGTAACTCAAATACCACCCGATGTCGATCGTTTTTCGAAAAAGGTATTGGTCAATGGTGAATTTTTTGAGCCTACCGAAATGGCGGTGCTTCCCAATAACGATATATTAGTCTCTCAAAGACGGGGTGAAATAGTGCATTACGATGCTGCAACCAAAGAATTGAAAGAAGTTGCAAAGCTCGATGTGTATCACAAAACGCTGAACACACCTGGCGTGAATGCCGAGGAGGGATTGATGGGACTTCAAAAAGACCCCGATTTTGCAAATAATCACTGGATTTACGCTTATTACGCTCCTACAGGTGACAAATGGGTCAACCGTTTGTCCCGTTTTAAATTTATCGATAACAATTTCGATCTGGCTTCGGAGCAAGTGATTTTAGAGGTGGACAGTCAACGTGAAATTTGCTGTCATACAGGGGGTTCCATAGCTTTCGGACCCGACAATATGCTGTATCTGTCTACTGGCGATAATTCAACACCTTTTAATGAAAAAGGGGCGAAGTATGTTAATAATGGGTTCGCACCGTTGAACGATCTGCCCGGGAAAGAGCAGTACGATGCACGACGATCTTCAGGTAATACAAATGATTTAAGAGGAAAAATTCTTCGCATAAAAGTAAATGAGGACGGAAGTTATGATATTCCCGAAGGCAATTTGTTTCCTGAAGGCACTGCTAAAACCCGTCCGGAGATATTTACGATGGGACACCGAAATCCGTATCGTATTTCCGTTGATCCTAAAAAAGGTTGGGTATATTGGGGTGATGTCGGACCCGACGCACGCGAGAATAAATGGGATACCCGCGGAACTCGGGGCTATGACGAAATGAACCAGGCCCGGGAAGCCGGAAATTTTGGCTGGCCCTTGTTCGTAGGCGGTAACTATGCCTACCGTGACTATGATTATGCAACTGGAGAGTCCGGTGATTTCTTTGACCCCGAAAATCCGATCAACGATTCAAAAAACAATACGGGACTTACCGAACTTCCGCCTGCGCAACCGGCGTATGTGTATTATCCATACGTCGAGACCCCAGACTTTCCACAAGTGAAAACAGGAGGTCGAAATGCGATGGCCGGTCCGACGTATTATTCCGATATGTACCCCAATGGCGGAACTTTGCCGGCGTATTACAATGAAAAAGTTATTATTTACGATTGGATCCGTGGCTGGATGATGGCCGTAACCCTGTTTGAAGACGGTACTTTTAATAAAATGGAGCCTTTTGGATCCGATATCGACCTAAACAACCTGATCGATATGGAAATGGGCCCCGATGGTACGGTTTATCTTTTGGAATATGGTAGCGGTTGGTTTTCACAAAATGATGATTCCGCATTAAGCTATATCGAATACAACGCCGGAAATCGACCTCCATTGATCGATAATATTATTGTGGACCATACAGCGGGTAAATTACCGTTGAATGTTACCGCCAAGGTCGAGGCTCGTGATCGTGAGGATGATGCGATTACCTACCTCTGGGACTTTGGTAACGGGGAGACCAAGGAAACATCGACTCCCGAGGTATCCTATTCGTACACCGAAGCGGGCGATTATAAAATTTCGGTAGAAGCCAAAGATGCTAAGAAGGCAACGACCAAAAGCGAGATTGTTTCCGTGGTTGCCGGAAATTCACGACCTGAAGTTGCAATTGATTTAAAAGGAGGGGATTCTTCCTTTTTTCAAGAAAATGTTCCTGTGGCGTATGCGGTTTCGGTGACCGATGCAGATGGCAGTGCGATAGACCAGAAGAATATTTTTGTCTCAGTCGATTATATGGAAAGTCTCGATGAAGCCAACAAATCGTTGGGGCACCAGCAAGTGTCTGCAGCAATAACGGGCAAGGCGCTTACGCTAGGAATGGATTGCAAGACCTGTCATAAGGAAAATGAAAAGTCCATCGGCCCGAAGTATGTCGATGTAGCGAACAAATACCAAAAGGATAAAAAGGCAAAATCGTATTTGCAAAAGAAAATTGCAACTGGAGGTAGCGGTGTATGGGGCGAAGTAACGATGCCTGCCCACCCGAATATTACAAAAGATGAAACCCGGCAGATTACAGAGTATATCATGTCATTGGCGGCCAATACCGCCAAAGAGAAGTCCTTGCCCGTGACGGGAACCATTCGCCCCAAACCGACCAAAGATGCCAATGTAATGGTGCTTACAGCCAGTTATACCGACAACGGGGAAGAAGGAACCATACCGTTGACAGGCGTAAAATCGATTGTTTTAAAGAAAAATAAGGATAATCCTCAGGGCAAATAGTCGATACCCATTTACGATTTAAATAGCGGTATTTTGATTTCCTCGTCGCAGGTATATGCGAAGTTAACCGAAGAGGGTTCCCATTTCATAATACAAGCAAGGTGCCCACTCTGGCCACCAGTGCCCAAACGGCGATGCTTGTAGGTGCAAAAAATAATCGGGAAATATGATACATATCGTTTGGATAACTAAAGGGCTATCTGACCATTAGCGTAACGGCGATGTAGCGATAGCCGGAAGTTGTATGAAATTCGACAGTAAAAAAGACATATTATTCAGTATAATAATTCTCGGATTGAACGCCTTTCTGATTGGAATTACAATAGTCGGAATTCTAAACGGAGAAATGGAAAAAGGTGAATATTGGACACTAATACTGATTCTTGCAGTAGTTGGACTTCTCTTTTGGCTATATTTTGGAACTAATTATGAATTGACAAAAGAAAATGGACTCATATACAGAAGCGGACCTTTTAACGGAAAAATAAGTGTTGAGCGAATTACCGAAATTATAAAGGGAAAAACACTTTGGGTGGGATTTAGACCTGCTACTTCAAGAAAAGGACTAATTGTGAAATATGACAAGTATAATGAAATCTACATAAGTCCGAAAACAAATGAATCTTTTATTAAAAAGATATTGGAACTGAATGGACAAATAAAGATTACGGAATGAAAAGCCTACCTGCAACAATATATAACCGCAATTACGGCGGATTCGACTACGTCCGAATCCACTCGTAATTGCTAATATAAAATGGGCTCGTTTTCATAACGGCTATTGTCTCTTTGGAAAGGAGTTACCGGTTTTAATTCTCGGTCGACTTATAATCTCTTGGTTTTAATATAAAAATTTTGATCAACGGTAAAGGTCGATAAATTGCCATCCAATTTTTCTGTTTTCCATTCCGAAGTAGGGCTGAGCCATTGTGGTTTTTTATCCACAAAGACCCGAATGGGAATAGCAAAATCGGCTACAGCGTCCGTATACCGGTAGCTTACCGCGTTGCCCTCTATTTTATATTCCAAAAAAGGAATTTGATTTGTACGCAGGTATTGGTCAAAGAAAACCGAAAGGTCTTGCCCCAATTGCGCACTGATATAATTTTCGATTTGTGCTGTAGTTACGGTTTGATGGTAAAATTCTTTATTGAGTCCGCGTAAGGTCTGCCGCCATTTTTCGTCGTCATCGGCCAGCTGTCGTAAGGTATGTATCATATTCGCCCCTTTATAATACATGTCGCCAGAGCCTTCCGCATTTACGTTATAGGTTCCTATGATGGGTTTGTCGTTTTTGATATTCTTACGTGTTCCGATAACATACTCCGACGCCGCCTCTTTACCATAATAGTAATCTACAAATAGGTTTTCGGAGTAGGCGGTAAAACTCTCATGGATCCACATATCCGCCACATCTTTATAGGTAATATTGTTGGCAAACCATTCATGCCCTGACTCGTGAATGATGATAAAGTCAAATTTTAGACCCCAACCGCTTCCGGAGAGGTCCCTGCCCAAATAGCCATTTTGATATTGGTTGCCATAGGTTACCGAACTCTGGTGTTCCATACCCAAATAAGGCACTTCTACCAATTTATATCCGTCTTTATAAAAAGGGTAGGGGCCAAACCAATGTTCAAAGGCCTTCATCATTTTTTTGGCATCTAAAAACTGCTTATGGGCCTTATCGAAATTTTGTGGAAGCACATAATAGTCCATCGTCAACGGCCCGGCCTCACCTTGATATACTTCATCGAAATGGGCATAATCGGCGATGTTTACGTTGACGCCGTAATTGTTGATAGGGCTTGCCACAAACCAATGGTAGGTTTTGGTATCAGCGTTTTCCTCAATGCTCCTCAGTCTTCCGTTTGAGACATCCATCAGGTTTTTGGGCACGGTCACACTGATGGCCATACTATCGACTTCGTCGTACATATGATCTTTGTTCGGCCACCATACACTGGCACCCAGGCCTTGACAAGAGGTAGCGACAAAAGGTTTGCCGGTACTGTCTTCTTTCCAAGAGAAACCACCGTCCCAAGGGGCACGTACCGCTTCTTTCGGGTGACCGGAATAGTGTACAACGACTTCGTTGAATTCGCCTATTTGTTGGGGTTTTTCCAGTTGTACAAAATGGGCATTTCCGTTAGACCGTACTTTTAATACTTTTCCGTCTTGCGTAACTTTTTCGATGTTCAGCGGAGGTTGCAAATCGACTTGAAGTACTTTATTCTCTTCCAAAACCTTATACCGAATGGTATTACTGCCTGAAATAAACTTTTCGTCAGGCTTTACTTCAACATCCAAATGATAATAATTAAGATCCCACCAGGCGCGCTCGGGGGTAATACTACCACGTAGTGTATCTTGTTCGGTAAAACTTTGGCCGAAGGAAGCTATCGATAATCCTACGATCAATATACTGGCAACAAGTACTTTCCTTTTCATATCATGCAATTTCAAAAGCTAAATCTATCTTTTTAATGGACCAAATTCCAAAGAATAATTGAATTTTGGAATTTTTTTAGCAGCATTTAACGAAAAACCCCATTGGGAAAGACAACCGGACTTTCAAATCCGTCTTTTCCCACCGAGGCCACGCCAAAAAAGAAATTATCAATAACCACGCCATTCAAGGTGTATTCCGTTACATCACCCACATACCTGCTGTGGTCCCAGGTGGGTGCCGTCGTATCACGCCAATATATCTTATAGCCAACGGTACCGGTGACTTTACTCCATTGTAATTTGGCCGAGGGAGCTACGATACCGCCGATTTTTACTTCTTCTGGTGCTGGTGGTGCCCACGCCAAGGAAGCCAGATTAATGGCGTTGACCGCAGTCAATTTTTTAGCGTATGCAAAATTCACATGTTCCAGCACATCCCCGTAATTGATTCCGTTTTCAGAACGAATGTCTTGATGTTGCTGCGTATAATTTTCGTGGGCTTCCATAATTCGAATCCCTGCAAAGCCCGCATCGTTAAAGGGTCGATGATGTCCGCCACGACCAAAGCGGTCCAGCCGATAAATAAGCATCGGGTTCATTTCAGGCATATAGGTACGGGTATTTTTTTGCACATATCGGGCGAGCTGGCGTGAAATACCATCGACTTCACCGCCATAAAATCGACGTGCCCTACGCTCTTTTTCGGTTTCGATCGGGGGAACCGGTTCGGAGAAAATTCGAAAATCGACATTGCTGACAATGCCATCGACCCCGGAAATATTGCCGATCATATCATTGTTGAAAATGCCAATAATATCCCAGCCCCGTTCTTTGGCATAGGTCGCTAAACCTTGGCCGCCATAAAGGCCCTGTTCTTCCCCGGAGAGCCCAAGATAGATAATACTATTGTCGAATTGGTATTTTGAAAGCACCCTTGCGGCTTCGAGAGTACCTGCCATTCCACTTGCGTTATCGTTGGCCCCGGGCGAATCGGAAGTAAAATCGTTTTCGTCGCTGACACGTGAGTCGATATCCCCGCTCATAATAATGTAGCGATTGGGGTGGGTTTTGCCGCGTTGAATAGCGACCACATTGACGATTTCTACATCTTTAACGATACGGTCACTGTGTCCCTTTTTTATAAAATTCTTTTGATAAGATACCTCCAAACAGTTGCCACAGGATTTTCCTATTTTTTCAAATTCCGATTTTATCCATCGGCGTGCGGCCCCGATGCCCCGGGTTTGTGAAATTGTATCGCTTAGTGTATGTCGGGTACCGAAATCCGCAAGTTTGGTAACATCGTTTTTAATGCGTTCTTCCGATACGGCGTTGATAATGTCGTAGATGCGGGAATCGGTTTGTGAATAAAATGAAGTTGTTATAAGTAGCGTAAAAAGGAAGATGGTTCTTTTCATATAAATCGTGCTTTTATCCTTTAAAATCATAAAAACAAGGCTAATTGTTCTTTTTAAGCAAGTTAATAAATCCTAATATGGGCCCTGCTGCCAGAATCAAAAATATATAAACAGGATTGACATTGACTGCGCTAAAAGCTAGTAGTTGAATGCTTAGGATACTTATCGCAAATCCGATACAGTTGACCAAGGTCAAGCCAGTGCCTTTCAATTCGGGAGGGACTGCCGATGCCACCAAATTTGAAAATTGGGGTGAATCTGCGGTTACGGCCATTCCCCATATGCACCATCCGAACAAGAAAAGGAGCGGTGGTAATTGAAATAGTAGGGGAGATAACAAACAAAATGCCCCCGAAAGAAACAGGGCGCATGTTGCAACCTTATAGCTTCCAATGCGTTCGGATAAAAGTCCCCCTATTATGCAAGAGAGCCCCCCTAAGGCTATAGTAGCCCCCGTCCATAAAGAAACCGATAGCAAAGTACCCGTGAGGCTATTGAATGTTTGGATGGCCAAAGGAGTAAATGCCCAAAAAGCGTACAGCTCCCACATATGGCCAAAATAGCCGAGCGCCGCTTTTCGAAACCCTGCAATCTTAAAAAGTGCCGGCCCGGCCTTCAATTGCAGTTGTGCGGCAGGCTTTCTAAAGGGACCGTTGGGTACCAGTATCCAAAGTGAAAGTCCTCCAAATACGGCAAGGCCAGAGGTGGCTTTGATAATGATCGTATAATTGTTTCCCCAGGTTGTACCTCCCATCAAATATGGAAAGGCCGTGCCAAAAACCAAGGCACCCACCAAATAGCCCAAAGCTTTTCCGAGTCCTTTCTCATAATAATCTGCGGCTATTTTCATGCCTACGGGGTAAATTCCGGCTAAAAAGAAGCCCGTACCGAACCGGGCCAAAATCAAAAACCAGCTTGTAACTTGATTTGATAAAAGGAGCAGGTTGCACATGGCCGCTAAAAATGCGCAGACCATAAACACCCTTGATGGAGGATACCGATCGGCTATCATCAGAACAGCAAAGACCAAGGTGCCGATTATAAACCCCAAATTAACGGATGAAAGTACATAACCGATAATCTCGGCACCCAACCTTGTTTTTTCGGCAAGTTCATCTACTATCGCATTGCCTGCGAACCACAAAGAGGTACAGGCAAACTGTGAACTAATAATTGTAGGCAGAATGTACGGTCTTCGTTTCAATTCAAGATTACTCGTTTAATACTGGTCGCAGTGCCTATCTTCTTTTTGGAGCGTATGCCCTAATATCAAATTCACTCTATTTCGCGTCCGTAAAACGAGATAAAAGTTCCCGTACTTTTTGGGTATTCTCAACATAAAACTTAGCGCTGGTTTTCTGCCTGCCAACTTTTACGGTTACAGTACTTTCAGGTAGTTCTTGAAACATAAATTCATCGGTCCAATCGTCGCCAATGGCAAAAACAAAATCGTAGTCATCTTCGCCGAGAATACGTACCGAGGCGCGACCTTTGTTGACGTTGCTACTTTTAACCTCCATCACTTTGTTTCCATTGAGAACACTAAGATCGTCGGTACCTATTAAACTGGTCAGTACTTCCGATAACTCAGTGGCCCTTAAACTCCCGAAATCGGGATCTGTTTTTCGGTAATGCCAGGCAAGGGAGTAATTTTTTTCTTCGATAAAGCTCCCGGGAGTGCGATCAACAAAAGATTCCAGCACAGGACGGATTTTCACCATCCAATCGTTTTTTACGTTCTCAAGTAGGTGGAAATCTTCACCTCCTTTAGAAATCCATACCCCATGCTCCACGATCATATTATATTTTTTTGGAAGAAACCACTTCGTAAAAGTTTCTTTATCGCGACCGCTGATCAAATAAACATCGGTACCCTTTTGATGACTTAAGGCATCTAACAATTCATACATTTCCTTATCGGGGCTTGCCTTTTGGGGGTCGTTATGAAAGCCTGCCAGTGTACCATCATAATCAAGAAACATTAACCTTTTCTTGGCTTTTGAATAATCTTCCAAAATAGAGTTCAAACGGTTGTCCGTCAATCTTCGTGATATGTTTTCAGCATCCCTGTCTTTTTGTGCTTTCAACGAATTCATAAAACTATTTGCCCATTTCTCCACGTTGTAGCGTTCGAGTCGATTTTGTAGGAGTTCGTTTCTAGTTTGTTGTTCTTCTTTGGGCATATTGATGGCCTCGTAGAGCGCGTCGGCGATTTGTTCGAAGTTATTCGGGTTTATCAAAAGCGCCTCGTTCATTTCATTTGCAGATCCGGCCATTTCACTTAAAATAAGCACCCCGGTCTTGTCGGTACGCGTAGCAATGTATTCTTTGGCGACGAGGTTCATACCATCGCGTAATGGGGTCAGCCACGCAATATCACTTGAGGTATAGAGATCAATTAGGTTTTCGAACGGCATTGACCGGTAGAAATACCAAATCGGTGTCCAGCTTACGGTTGAAAATTCTCCATTGATGCGTCCCACGAGTTCGTCGATCTCTTTTTTCAATAATTGATACTGTGGTACATTGGAACGGGACGGAACCGCCAAAATGATAAGCCTTACTTTTTCTTTGTATTGCGGATATTTATTTAAAAAGTATTCAAAGGCATACAATCTTTTTGCGATTCCTTTTGAATAATCCAAACGGTCTATCGATAAAAAAAACTTTGCCTCGGGATCTGATTCTTTATGGGTGTTGAGCCGTTGTTGTAATTCAGATTGCCGTGATGCCGGTTTTTGGGAGTGTTCCTTTGCCGCAGCACTGAATTTTTTGTAATCAATACCCATTGGGAAAGAATCTACCTTGATGACCCTGTTGTCGAGGTAGATTTCATTAAAACTGACTTCTAGGCCCAACAGCCTGCGAATAGAACTCAGAAAGTGCCGTTCATAGTCATAAATGTGAAAACCGATAAGGTCTGATCCCAGTAATCCCCTGAGAATTTCTTCACGCCACGGCAAGGTTCTAAAAATTTCAAAAGAAGGAAAAGGTATGTGCAAAAAGAAACCAATCGATATATTGGGACGTTTCTCGCGAATCATCTGCGGAACAAGCATAAGTTGATAGTCATGCACCCAAATGGTATCGTCTTCATCGGCCTTTTCCAAAATGGCATCGGCAAATTTCTGGTTTACCGCTTTATAGGTATTCCAGCTATCCAACTCAAACTCGGAATACTCCAAAAAATAATGGAAAAGGGGCCATATCGTTCGGTTGCTAAATCCGAAATAGAAACCCTCAACCTCGTCATGGGTCAAATTTACCTTTGAAGAACCATGTTTGGCCAAAGCTTTGTCTATTTTAGGAGCCAATTCTTCAGGAATCTCTTCGTCTGTGAGTCCGCTCCACCCGATCCAAACGCTATCACTTCCTGAGTGTACCGATTTCATCCCGGTGGCCAATCCGCCAACACTTGGCACTGCGGTGATATCGCCATTGCTAATTTGTAATTGAACGGGGAGTCTATTTGAGATAATGATAGTTTTACCCATAAATCGGAAGTTTTACTTGGTTTTGAATATTATTTCTCTAAATTTCGTTAAAAACAAGTGCAAAAGCAATTGTAAATGTAATTGTATTAAGATTTTTATTGAATGGATAATTTAAACTACGGGATTATAGGGAATTGTAGAAGTGCGGCATTGGTTTCAAAAACCGGTGCCATCGAATGGTGTTGTTTGCCCGAATTCGATTCTTCTTCGGTATTTGCCAAGCTATTGGATGAGGAGATTGGAGGAAGTTTTGAAATTCTTGTCGATGATTCGTATTCGATTACGCAACGTTATAAAAAGAATACGGCGTTATTGATCACGAAATTCTCTGATGGCGAGAATATTTTTGAAATTTATGATTTTATGCCTCGATACCATAAGGAAATTGGTGGTCATCATTCCCCTCCGGAGATTATAAGGTACGTAAAGTATATTTCGGGCAAGCCAAAGTTTCGTATTCTTTACGACCCAAAATTGGAATATGCCTTAGGGCAGACCAAAACCTATGTCAAGCATAATTTCGTAGCAAGTCTTACCCATGCCGAAAAGTTTGATACCGTCTTCTTATACACATCTTTTAACAAGAATGCCGTGGTTGAAGGCCGTGAAATAGAGTTGGATGATGATGGTTATTTTTTAATCGGCTATAATGAAAAAATATTTTTGCCCTCGACTAAAAAGGCATACCTCGAAATGGAGCGTACCAAGGTATATTGGTTAAACTGGAGCAATAACACACCGACCTATCGGAAATATAACGATGAAATAAGCCGTAGTGCGATTACCCTAAAACTGCTGAGTTATGATAAAACAGGTGCGGTATTGGCAGCACCCACAACTTCATTGCCGGAAACCATTGGAGAGGTGCGCAATTGGGACTATCGCTTTTGTTGGATCCGCGATGCGTCAATGGTAGTTAAGGTTATTTCGGAACTTGGTCATAAAAACGTAGCTAGACGATACTTGCAGTTTATCATCGACCTTATTCCCGATAAGGATGAAAAGCTCCAAATCATGTATGGAATCAATAAGGAGAAAAAACTTACCGAAGAGACCTTAGAGCATCTAAGCGGTTATAAAGGCTCGAAGCCGGTACGTGTCGGTAATGCCGCCTATGCCCAAAAACAGAACGATATTTATGGTATTTTAATGGATGTGATCCATGAACAATTGGTGAAATTCAGTACCGACATAGAAAATGGCGAAGAATTATGGACGATCACTAAAGGTATCGTGTGGATCGTGTCAAAGCACTGGCGGGAAGCGGACAAGGGCATTTGGGAGTTTCGTACGGAAGACCGTCATTTTACCTTCTCAAAGGTATTATGTTGGGTAGCTTTGGATAGGGCGATCAAAGTCGCTCGAATTTTTAAGAAAAACAATAAGCTCGAAAAATGGACTAAACTTGAGCAGGAGATTAAAGCAGATATCCATGATAACGCATGGAATCCCGAGGTGAACGCTTTCGTTCAGTCGTACGGCTCGTCGCATTTGGATGCTTCGGTATTGTTAATGGAATCGTATGGCTTTATACAGGCCAAAGATCCCAAGTTTGTTGGTACGGTAAAGGCGATTGAACGCGAATTGAGCAATGACGGACTGCTTTATCGATACAAGAACGAAGATGATTTTGGTTTGCCCTCGTCTTCTTTTACAATTTGTACGTTTTGGTTTATCAATAGCCTTTTTAAAATTGGTGAGGAGAAAAAGGCAATGGCCCATTTCGATAAACTTTTGAGCTATAGCAACCACTTAGGGCTCTTCAGTGAAGATATCGATTTTAAGACCAAACGGCTTTTAGGAAACTTCCCTCAGGCCTATTCACATTTGGCTTTGATCGAATGTGCCATCAACTTTTCCAAAAAACATACCGAAGAAACGATATTGGAATCGATGCGTTAGTGCCATATTTCTATGTCTGAAAGAAGACAAATCCTTTTATACTTAAATTGGAAAACAACATTGTCGTTTTTGGTGACCTAAATACAAATAAAAAACCGTCCTAAAATTGGACGGTTTTTCTCTGCCGTGACAGAACTATTAATTTGAGTTAGACATTCTTTGATTAATCGAATGTATACTTATTATCGGCAGCTACTTTGTCGGCAATTTCTTCGCGTAGCGCTACCACGTTGGGGTTGTTCGTATATTTTGTAAACCGTTTCAGACCCATTAACATCATACGCTGTTCATCTCCTTCGGCAAAAGATAAGATAGCTTCTTTTCCTTTTTGAATAACGGTATCTACGGCATCGTACAAATACAATTTCGACATGGCAATTTGAACGGATTGGGATTCTTCACCAAAACGCTTCGCATTTTTTTCGGTTCTCAAAACGGTCGATTCAGCCATATAGATTTCGATTAAAATATCGGCTGCTGCCAACATGAGCTGTTGTTGTTGTTCTAGTTCGGCACCAAACTTCTGTACAGCACTTCCGGCCACCATCAAGAATACTTTTTTCAATCTGGATATCAAATCCTTTTCTTCTGAAAAAAGTTCGGAAAAATCTGGAGTATCGAATGAAGGGATACCCATCAGCTCCTCGCCAACAGCTGTAGCAGGACCTAATAAATCTACATGGCCTTTCATGCCCTTTTTGACCAACATGCCAACTGCCAGCATACGGTTGATTTCATTGGTACCTTCATAAATTCTTGCAATTCTTGCATCTCGCCATGCTTTTTCCATTGGTGCATCGGCACTGAATCCCATACCGCCGAAAATTTGAATGCCTTCATCCGTCGTATTTTGCACGTCTTCCGATACGGCAACTTTTAGAATGGAGCATTCAATGGCATATTCTTCGACACCTTTTAATTCAGCCTCTTGAAGTGAATTTCCGGCTGCTTCCCGTATCGCAATCCTATCCTCTATATTTTTTGCTGCGCGATAAGATGCAGATTCACCGGCATAAGCGTTGGTGGCCATTTGTGCAATTTTGGCTTTTACCGCACCAAAATTTATAATCGGTGTTTTAAACTGTATTCGTTCATTGGCATAGTTTACAGCTTCATTGATTACTCTTCGCTGCGCCTCTAAACAGGCTGCCGCTAGTTTAATACGCCCAATGTTTAAGGCGTTCATGGCGATTTTAAAGCCATTGCCTCTTTCTGAAAGCATATTTTCGATAGGAACTTTGGTGTCGTTAAAAAAAACCTGACGGGTCGAGGAAGAGTGTATGCCCAATTTCTTTTCTTCCTCCCCAAAGGTAATTCCGTTTTCAGCATCATTTTCTACGATAAAACCAGTAATGTATTTGTCATCTTCTATTCGGGCAAAGACGATGAACATATTGCAGAACCCGGCATTGGAAATCCACATCTTTTGCCCGGTGATAGTGTAGTATTTTCCATCTTCGGATAACACAGCTTTCGTTTTTCCCGAATTGGCATCGGAACCGGCACCAGGTTCTGTTAAGCAATAGGCACCAAACCATTCGCCCATGGCCAGTTTGGGCACGTATTTTTGTTTTTGCTCCTCAGTTCCATATAGTGTTATCGGCATCGTACCGATTCCTGTATGTGCACCAAAAGCGGTACTGAAAGAGCCCGTAGCTCCCGAAATGTAATCACAGACCAACATAGTGGAGACAAACCCCATTCCCATTCCGCCATAAGCCTCGGGTACGGCCACACTCAAAAGACCGAGTTCCCCGGCCTTGCGCATACATTCCTCGGTATAGGCGTAATCTTTTTTCTCAAAACGTTCCCAATGTGCCCAAAGTTCACGATCTACGAATTCTTTGGTACTGTCACGCATCATTTTTTGTTCTTCGGATAGGTCTTCCAAAGTAAAAATGTCTTCACATTTGGTCTCTTTTACAAGGAACTGCCCTCCACGCAGAATATCCTTATTCGTGGTTTCTGTATTCATGTTGATAATTTATTATTCTAGTTCAAAAATTCATAGATACCGGCGGCTCCTTGCCCAGTACCAACACACATCGTTACCATACCGTATTTTCCTCGCATATTTCTTTTACGCATTTCATCGAAAAGCTGCACGGATAATTTGGCGCCTGTACACCCTAACGGATGCCCTAAAGCTATGGCACCACCATTGACATTCACAATATCAGGATTTAGCTTGAGCTCACGGATTACGGCGATAGATTGTGATGCGAATGCTTCGTTCAATTCGATCAACTCGATATCGTCTTGTTTTAAGCCAGCTTGCTTTAATGCTTTCGGAACAGCTTTTACCGGTCCGATTCCCATAATCCTTGGAGGTACCCCCGCTGCGGCATAGTTGACCAATCGCGCAATAGGCTCCAAGTTCAGTTCTTTCACCATCTCTTCACTCATGACCATCACAAAGGCTGCGCCATCACTCATTTGTGATGAATTACCGGCAGTAACACTTCCTCCGGCTGCGAATACTGGTCTTAATTTGTTCAACACTTCGACCGAGGTTCCCTTTCTGGGTCCTTCGTCCTTGGTCACCGTATATTTTTTTGTTGCTCTTTTTCCATTTTCGTCGACATAGGTTTGTTCTACCTCAATAGGTACAATCTGGTCTTGAAAACGGTCCTCCGCTTGGGCCTTTAAGGCTTTCATGTGGGAGTTATAGGCAAACTCGTCTTGATCTTCCCGCGATACGTTATATTCGTTGGCTACAGCTTCCGCCGTATTTCCCATTCCCCAATAATAATCCTCGTGGCCTTCGTGAACCAAATCATAGTTTAATTCGGTTTTGTACCCGGTCATAGGCACGGCACTCATGCTTTCGGCTCCCCCGGCGATAATACAATCTGCCATTCCGGACTGAATTTTCGCTGTTGCTATGCCAATCGTTTCTATTCCTGAAGAACAAAAGCGGTTAACCGTTACGCCTGGTACATCAACGATATCCAATCCCATCAATGAAATGAGTCGGGCCATGTTCAGGCCTTGTGATCCTTCCGGCATGGCATTGCCTACTATGACATCATCGATCCGTTTTTTGTCGAAATCGGGAAGTTCCTTCATCATATAATCGATGGTCTCTGCTGCCAGTTCATCGGTTCGTTTAAACCGGAAAACACCTTTGGGCGCCTTTCCTACGGCCGTTCTATATGCTTTAACTATATATGCAGTTTTCATGTTTTTAATTTCTTAGCGGTTTACCTGTTTTTAGCATGTGTTGAATACGCTCCAATGTTTTTCTTTCAGTACAGAGTGATAAAAAGGCCTCACGTTCCAAGTCCAATAAATATTGTTCATTGACCAGAGTAGGTTCTGATAAATCACCACCTGCCATGACATAGGCCAATTTATTGGCTATTTTTTTGTCATGCTCGCTTATGTAATGGCTAGCTTCCATTGCATCTGTACCTACCAAAAACATACCCAATGCCTGTTTCCCCAAAACTTTAATGTCTTTGCGTTTGGGCGGTTGGGTATAACCTGCTTCCGCCATCAATTTGGCATGGGCCTTTGCAGTAGCAATTTGTCGGTCTTTATTGATAACGACAATATCTTTTCCATGCTGTAAAATACCTAAATCATAGGCCTCGTGGGCCGAAGTCGATACTTTTGCCATGCCAATGGTCAAGAAATACTCTTGAAGTACATTCAGTTCGACATCGTTCTTCTTGAACGTATCCTGCGCCCTAAGGGCAAATTCTTTGGATCCCCCACCACCGGGGATAACGCCGACCCCAAATTCTACAAGTCCGATATACGTTTCAGCTGCTGCGACCACTTTGTCGGCATGCATTGAGAGCTCACAACCACCTCCCAAACACATGCCATGGGGTGCCGATATGGTGGGAATCGCCGAATAGCGCATTCGCATCATCGTGTCTTGAAACATTTTTATGGAATGATTGAGTTCATCATACTCTTGTTCGACAGCCAACATAAATATCATGCCTATATTGGCACCCACCGAGAAGTTGGCACCTTGGTTGCCTACCACCAAGCCTTGAAAATCTTTTTCGGCCAGATCTATAGCTTTATTAAGGCCAACTAAAACGTCTGCCCCTATGGTATTCATTTTCGATTGGAATTCAACATTCAATATACCATCACCCAAATCTTCAACGACAACGTCTTTATTTTTATAGACTTCGTTGGATTTTCTAATATTATCCAAAATTATAAAGGCATCCTGTCCGGGAATTTTTTCCATGGATTTCTTTGGGATGTCATAAAAATAGGTTGCCCCATCTTTCACGCTATAAAAAGATGAGGTTCCAGAGGATTTCATTTCATTTACCCAATCTGCCACTTGGAACCCTTCGGCCTTGATGAGATCCAACCCTTTATCTAACCCGATGGCGTCCCAAATCTGGAAAGGCCCATGTTCCCATCCAAATCCAGCTTTCATAGCATCGTCGATTTTGTAAAGTTCGTCCGATATCTCTGGAATCCGGTGCGAGACATAGGCGAACAACTGGCTGAAACTCTTCCGGTAAAATTCACCGGCCTTGTCTTTTCCGTTTACCAAGACCGAAAATCGGTCAATAACTTTGTCGATGGTTTTGGTAAGTTCTAAGGTGCCAAATTTGGCGCTCTTCTTGGAACGATATTCCATGGTGCCCAAATCTAAAGTCAAAATTTCCGTCTTACCGTCCGTATCCTTTGATTTTTTATAAAAGCCTTGCCCCGTTTTGCTACCCAACCATTTATTAGCCAGCATGGCATCGATAAAATCGGGAAGTTTGAACAACTCTAAACGTTCATCGTCCTTACAGTTTTCATAGATGCCATTGGCCACATGTACCAAAGTGTCTAGTCCCACAACATCTACAGTTCTAAAAGTCGCCGACTTTGGTCGACCGATGACCGGACCTGTTAGTTTATCAACTTCCTCGACGGTCATATTCATATCTTTCACCATATGGAACAGGCTCTGAATACTGAAAATACCGATGCGATTTCCAATAAAAGCAGGGGTGTCTTTGGCAACGACCGATGTTTTTCCTAAAAACTGTTCTCCGTAGCCATTTAGAAAATCCAATACTTCCGGCGCAGTTTTGGGTCCCGGAATAATCTCGAACAATTTTAAATAGCGGGCAGGGTTGAAAAAATGGGTGCCACAAAAATGTTTTTGAAAATCGTCACTACGTCCTTCCGACATAAACTTTATAGGAATACCGGAGGTGTTCGACGTAATTAACGTGCCTTTTGTGCGATACTTTTCAAGATTCTCAAATACCTTTTTCTTAATGTCTAATCGCTCTACGACCACCTCAATGATCCAATCTACCTTTGCAACTTTTGAAATATCGTCTTCTAAGTTTCCGGTCGTAATTCGATTGGCGAACTTTTGGTGATAAATGGGGGAGGGCTTCGACTTTAATGCCGCAGCTAACGAATCATTTACCAACCGATTACGTACCATCTTGTCTTCGAGCGTCAGCCCTTTGGCTTTTTCTTTGTCGTTGAGTTCTCTGGGCACAATATCCAATAGCAATACTTCAACCCCAATATTGGCAAAATGACAGGCTATGCCGCTGCCCATAATACCGGAACCTATAACCGCTACTTTTTTAATATGCTTGTTCATTTATTCTATCGTATTTTAGATTGTTAAGTTCAAAATGCTAAGAAATTAGTATACTAATGCAAAGATTGGTTCTTGTTTAAAACTCGTATTGGAACGAGCTTATGGGGTCGGACAACGTACAGCAATTGCATTATCTTTTTGTAAATGCCTTCTAAATGATTCCATACTGTTTTCATAATAGTTCTATTAATTTTCATGCTATTTTTCTTAGTCAATTGGGCGACTTTTAAGGTATCGAACACTATCTGCAAGGATCTGCGCTACGCATTGTTTTCATTGAATATTTTTTTCTCATTAATCAGCTGCGTGATTACCTCCATCATTTCAAAAAAGTTTTGTAATTGTTCTGCGCTAACATTGTCTCGAATGACCTCATTAAAACGGAGTACCGCCGCTTTTGAATCATTTCTTTTTTCCAAACCAAAATCAGTTAAATGTATCAATACACCCCTACCATCTTTAGGGTTAGGCTTTCGCTGTATGAGTTCTTGCTCTTCCATTCTTTTTAAAATGCGAGACAGGCTGGTAGCTTCCATGCCCATTTTTGGTCCCAAAGCTGTTGAAGGTGTACCTGTTTTAGGGTCTATACTCAATAAGGTAAAACCAACGGCCATGGTCGAACCGTAATTTTTAGCCTGTTCGTTGTACATGCGTGTCACTGCTTGCCATGTGGCACGCAGTGCGTAGTCTATTGTTATCTCTTTCATTAAAACGGTTATTCACCTTCAAAGATATGAAAAATATATTATGCATGCATAATATATTTTGAAAAAAATGGGAGTAGTATTTTTTATTTTCTATGTTGGAAATCAACGGTTAAGCCCAAAAGAGACAGAATTTAATGATTATAAATGTCATTATACAAGTCGATATAGATTTCTTTGATAACCTTGCGCTTGAGCTTCATCGTAGGGGTGAGATGACTTCCCTCAACGCTCCATACGTCGGGTGTAAGTCTAAATTGTTTAACCTTTTCCCATTTGGCAAAACTCTCGTTCGCGGCATCCACTTCTTCTTGATACCTTTCCTGCACTTTCTGATTTTTTATTAGCTCTTTATTCGATGTATATTGTATTTGGTGGCGCTCGGCCCAACTCTTTAAAAAATCGAAATCTGGTTGTATAAAGGCTGCCGGCATTTTTTCTCCCTCGCCGACGACCATTATTTGTTCTATAAAGCGAGACTGCTTGAAGCGGTTTTCAAGTAATTGTGGTGCTACATATTTACCACCGGAAGTTTTGAACATCTCCTTTTTTCGGTCGGTTATTTTAAGAAATCCGTCAGCATCTATTTCACCGATATCGCCGGTATGAAAGTAATTGTCTTTTAATACTTCATTTGTTTTTTCTGGTTCTTTGTAATAACCCATCATAACCTGTGGCCCTTTTACGCAAATCTCGCCGTCATCAGCAATTTTCACCTCTGTTCGGTCTAAAAGCTTTCCTACGGTGCCAATACGGAATCCGCCGTTGCGCATATCGTTTACTGATACCACGGGTGAGGTCTCGGTAAGACCGTAGCCTTCCATTACCCCGAATTCCGCGGCATTGAAAATTCGTGCCAATCGAGGTTGCAGCGCAGCGCTCCCCGAGGAAATTAACGAAAGGTTCCCGCCAAGACCTTCTTTCCATTTGCTGAAAATGAGTTTTCGAGCTAATGCCAATTTCTGTTCGTACCACCAGCCATTTTGGCCGTAGGGCTCATATTTTAATCCTACTTCTACCGCCCAATAAAACAATTTCTTTTTGATTCCCGAAAGGTCGGCTCCCTTTGCCAAAATCTTATCGTATACCTTTTCCAACAAACGGGGCACGGCAGTCATCACGTGCGGCGCAGTTTCTTTTAGGTTTTCACTTATTTTATCCATCGACTCGGCAAAATATATCGTTACGCCAGCATATTGATAGAGATATATCATCATGCGTTCATAAATATGGCAAACTGGTAAGAAGCTTAAACATTTAGTTTCACCGTAGTTGAGAGCCAGTCTTTTGGCACTTTCAAGGGCATTGCTGACAACATTGCTATGCGATAACATTACACCTTTTGGCCTTCCCGTTGTGCCCGAAGTATATATTAAAGTTGCCAAGTCTTCAGGTTTTACTTTTTCTTTAAGCGCCTCAACTTCATTTTGATTCGATGGGTCGGCACCCAATTCAAGTATTTCATTCCAATTCTTGCAATTGGCTAACTGGTCAAAAGAGTATACCTCTTTTAATGTGGGAACCTGATCTTTTACGGCCATTACCTTCTCGCAAACTTCTGCACACGATACAAAGCAATAGGTCGATTCAGAATGATTGAGCACATAGGCATAATCATCCTGGGAAATCGTTGGGTATACAGGAACGTTCTGTGCGCCTAATTGTAAAATACCAATGTCCATAATGTTCCATTCGGTTCTGTTGGTCATCGATATCAGGGCAATTTTATCATTTGGTTTGACCCCTAATCTTAACAACGCCCGACTTACCGCATTTGCCTTGTCGATATATTCCTGAGTCGATGTAGCAACCCAAGTTCCATCGTATTTGGTAACAAGGGATTTTTCTAAATTATACTTCTCCAATTGGTAGTATGGAAAATCGAAAAGACGGGTGATGTTTTGCATAATCTGGTTTTGATACGTTCTTGCAAAATATGAAAAGCAGATGGATTTTAAAATGACTTTGATAAAATACCATGTTAATTGTTGTAGATATGGTAGTGAAACGATGTGAAATTGAGAAATGGCAAAGTCATTATATTGAACTACGGTTCTCAAAAATACCGTCTAAATCAAAATTATAAATAGAAAGGAAATGTTATAGATGGAGTTTCATTCCTTCATGTGAAGCTGAAAATCCTAACTTTTCATAAAATCGAATCGCATCAGGCCGCTGTTTATCAGAGGTTAACTGTACGACATGAGCGCCTTTTTGCTTTGCCCTTTCGATAATCCACGCGAACATTTGTTTGCCGATACCCTTCCCGGTATAATCGTCCCTGACCCTTACATTTTCTATTTGGCACCGTATACCACCTTGGTAGGTGAGATAGGGAATAAAGCTTAACTGAAAAGTCGCTATGGGCTCTTGATCCTCATTTTCTACAGTCAGCAGTTCTTGATTTTTATCCACTTTAATTCGTTCCAAGGCTTGAAAGTATACTTTGGGCAAAGGAATCTGAAAGTCTTCCCGTAATCGGCCCAGTTTGTCATTGGCCAACATTTCAACGATAGCGGGAAGGTCTTTTTCAGTAACTGGACGTATCGTCATTACCTTATACTTTATCTCCTTCAATCCATTTCCTGGCATTTACAAAAGCCTCCAACCATGGTGAAACGCTATCATTGCAGTTTTTCGGATAGTGCGCCCAGTTCCATGGGAATATCGACCGTTCGATATGGGGCATCGTCACCAAGTGTCGCCCGGTCTTATCACAGAGCATTGCGGTGTTAAAATCACTGCCATTCGGGTTGGCCGGATAGCCTTCATAACCATATTTGGCCACAATCTCATAATTTGTTTCGGAAAGTGGTAATTGAAATTTACCTTCCCCGTGGGAAATCCATACCCCCAAAGTAGTTCCTGCCAAACTGGAAAGCATCACTGAATTGTTTTCTTGAATCTCAACGGATGTAAAATTGCTTTCGTGTTTGTTCGAGTCATTGTAGGTCATTTTTCCATGTACTTCATGCTCGGGATTGATCAGATCCAATTCCATAAACAACTGGCAACCGTTACAAATGCCAACAGACAATGTATCCGGGCGTGCAAAAAAGTTCTTTAAGGCAATATTGGCCTTTTTGTTGTATTTAAAGGCACCGGCCCAACCTTTGGCACTGCCTAAAACGTCAGAATTTGAAAATCCGCCAACGGCGCCAATAAATTGAATATCTTCCAAGGTTTCCCGACCGGAAATTAAATCGGTCATGTGTACATCTTTTACATCGAAGCCGGCCAAAAACATGGCATTGGCCATTTCCCGTTCCGAATTACTTCCCTTTTCCCTTAAGATTGCCGCTTTGGGTCTTTCGGTTTCAGTAGGATACACAGGACGTTCGCGGACAAAGTTTTTTGGAAATGTATAGGAAAGCGGTTGCTTCTTGTAATTTTCGTACCGCGCTTTTGCAAGCCCTCTTGCCGTTTGTTTGTTATCCAACAAATAGGAAGTTTTAAACCAAACATCACGCAGCGATGTAATGTTCAAGCCCATTTCCATACCACCGTTTTTAATGGTCAGCGTACGCTCGGAAACTACTTTTCCGATTCTTTTGAAATCTATTCCGGCATTTTTTAGAGACGCTTCTACGGACTCATTTTTAGCCTGAAATACGATACCCGCATTTTCGGAGAACAACAAATTAATCGTGTCTTCTTCCCCAAGGTCGCTTAAATCAAGTACTGCGCCTAAATCGATATCGGCAAAGCATAATTCCAACAACGTAGTTATAAGTCCACCCGAGGCTACGTCGTGGCCTGCAACGATTTCCCCATGCTTGATTAAATTTTGAAGGGTATTAAAAACCGTTTTGAAATAGGCTGCGTCGGTGATGGTCGGTGCTTCTTGGCCTATTGAATTACGCACTTGTGAAAACGAGGAACCGCCCAGTTTATAAGAGTCTTTGGACAAGTTGATATAATAAATAGCACCCCCGTCTTTCTGTAGCACAGGCTCTACGACCTTCGTAATATCGTCGCAATTTCCAGCAGCCGAAATAATAACCGTTCCCGGAGAGATTACATCGCCATCTTTATATTTCTGTTTCATCGAAAGGGAGTCCTTTCCGGTAGGTACATTGATGCCGAGTGCGATGGAAAAATCTGATATGGATTGAACAGCTTCGTAAAGCCTGGCATCTTCCCCTTCATTTTTACAGGGCCACATCCAGTTCGCGGAAAGGGATACGGACTGCAATCCGTCTTTTAAGGGTGCCCAGATAATATTGGTCAAGGCTTCGGCGATACTATTTTTGCTGCCTGCCGAGGGGTCGATCAATGCGGAAATAGGGGAGTGGCCGATACTGGTCGCTATTCCCTCCTTCCCTTTAAAATCCAATGCCATTACCCCACAATTGTTCAACGGAAGTTGCAAAGGTCCGGCACATTGTTGCTTGGCGACCCGACCACCGACACAACGGTCTACTTTATTAGTAAGCCAGTCTTTGCTGGCCACAGCTTCAAGCTGCAAGACTTGTTCCAAATAGTCGTGAAAGAACTCTAAACTATATTCGGGATTCTTATAATTCCTTAGGATGGTGCTATCGGTCATCACCGTTTTTGGGGAACTTCCGAACATATCTTCCAAATCCATGTCCATGGGTTTATCCCCTTTGCTTTGTGACTCGAATGTAAATCTAAGATCGCCCGTTACATCTCCTACTTCGTACATCGGAGATCGTTCTCTATCGGCAATTCGATGCAATAAATCGACATCCTTTTGTCCGATTACGAGCCCCATTCGTTCTTGGGATTCGTTACCGATTATTTCTTTGGCAGAAAGGGTCGGGTCGCCCACTGGTAATTTGTCAAGGTCTATTTTTCCACCGGTATCCTCTACCAATTCGGAAAGGCAGTTGAGGTGACCCCCTGCGCCATGATCATGAATGGATACGATGGGGTTTGTTTCACTTTCGACCATACCTCGAATGGCATTGGCCGCCCGCTTTTGCATTTCTGGATTGGAACGTTGTACCGCGTTCAATTCGATGGCAGCGCTGAATTCTCCCGTATCTGCACTTGAAACGGCTGCTCCACCCATACCGATTCGGTAGTTGTCTCCGCCCAAGATTACAATTTTATCACCACTTTGGGGCGTATCTTTTAATGCTTGGTCCGTTTTACCGTAACCGATTCCCCCAGCTTGCATGATGACTTTGTCATAACCCAGTCTGCGAGCTTTTGCTTCGGTATCAGGAATACCATTGTTAGCTTCATTGTGTTCAAACGTCAGTACCGAACCTGCAATTAGCGGTTGCCCGAATTTGTTGCCGAAGTCTGACGCCCCGTTTGATGCTTTTATCAAAATATCCATTGGAGTTTGATAAAGCCATTTACGGGCATCCATCTGTTTTTCCCATGGACGGTCTTTTTCCAACCTAGAATAGGCCGTCATGTAGACAGCGGTTCCTGCAAGGGGTAAAGAGCCTTTCCCTCCAGCTAAACGGTCCCGAATTTCACCGCCCGACCCGGTAGCAGCCCCGTTAAAAGGTTCGACCGTAGTAGGAAAGTTATGCGTCTCGGCTTTTAGGGAAATTACCGAATCAAACTCTGTTTCCTGATAAAAATCGGGCTTATCGGCAGTTTTAGGAGCAAATTGTACCGCTTTCGGACCTTTTACGAAAGCCACATTGTCTTTATAGGCCGATATAATACCATTCGGATTTTCTTGCGATGTCTTTTTGATCAATTTGAAAAGTGACGAAGGCATTTCTTTTCCGTCGATCACAAAAGTACCATTGAATATTTTATGGCGGCAATGTTCAGAGTTCACTTGACTAAAACCGAATACCTCCGAATCGGTCAATTTCCTGCCAATTTTTCCTGAAAGTGTTTCCAAATACAGTACCTCTTCTTCATTCAGGGCCAATCCTTCTTGCGAATTGTAAGCTCCAATATCATCGATTTCACGAATGGGCTCAGGGGTAATGGCGATGCTAAAAATATCTTGGGAAAGTCCGTTGTACTTTTGAGAAAGCATCGGGTCAAAATTTGACGAATTGTCATAGGCCGCATTGAATTCTTCAATACGTATAATACCCGAAACACCCATATTTTGGGTGATTTCAGTCGCATTTGTACTCCAAGGTGTTACCATGGCTGCCCGTGGTCCAATAAAAAAGGCGTCAAGTGACGCCGCATTTATTTTGGGTTGGTTGCCAAACAACCATGTTAATTTTTCTGTATCTTCTTTGGAAAGTTCTTGGCTTGTTTGTACCGCAAAAACTTTGGTATCTGCATCCCCGAAAAAGTGAATCATTGACTTTTTGAATTACTAGGTTTAAGAAAGCGCAAATTTACGGCTTTTTGGTTAATCTTTTTTGTTGAATAATTAACATGTTTCCGTCGACATTGTTGATAATCTTAGTAAGGTATAGTAAGTTTTTAAAACCTAACTTTTCTGAAGTAGCGCCATATAAAACCCATCAAAACCACTTTTGGAAGCATAAATTTTCTTTTCCTCGACCAATTTAAAACCATTTCCCGCCTCCGAAGCCAAAAAGGCGACCACTTGATCGCTGTTTTCCTGAGGAAGTATAGAACAGGTGGCATAAACCATTTTCCCTCCTGGTTTGACTATTTTGCTATAGCTACCAAGAATTTCCTTTTGTGTGGTGGTGATTTTTTCCAGAAAATCGGGTTGTAACTTCCATTTCGTATCCGGATTTCTTCGAATAACACCTAGTCCCGTACATGGGGCATCGATTAGCACCCGATCTGCGGTTCCATAGAGTTTTTTAAATACTTTTGTAGTGTCAATTTCCCTGGGTTCGATATTGTGGGCGCCATTTCTTCGGGCACGACGCTTCAATTCTTTTAGTTTACTTCCGTAAATATCCAAAGCGATCAACTGCCCTTTGTTTTCCATAAGGGCCGCTAAATGCAGTGATTTTCCTCCGGCTCCGGCACATGTATCCACAACCCGCTGGCCGGGCTTTACATCTAAAAGTTGAGCCACCAACTGCGAAGAACCATCCTGCACCTCAAAAAATCCGTTTTTAAAGGCTTGGGTAACAAAAACATTGGCCCGTTCAGGTAATTGCAGTGCCAAGGGGTATCCTTTTATGGGTTCTGCAACTATTCCCTCTTCCAAAAGCACTTTGCGCAGTTGTTCCTTTTTTATTTTTAGGGTATTGGTACGCAAAACAACTGAAGCCGGCTCGTTTAGTGCCGCTATTTCTTTTGTCCATAGTTTATCGCCCAATGCCTTTTCGCATACTTCATCCATCCAATCAGGAACGGCTTCCCTAAATTTTCTGATTTTAGATAGTTCATCGAACTTACCTTTGATACGACGTTCTGGCGTTGGCTCTATTTGTTTCCAATCGGGGAGTTTTATTCCTTTTAGCACCGCCCAAACGGCCCACATGCGAAACAAATCAGGTCTGCTAAAGGGCGCTTTTACTTCGGCGATTTCGGCATACAACCTTTTATAGCGAACCATTTCATAGGTAGTCTCGGCAATAAATCCTCGGTCGCGGGCACCCCAGCGCTTGTCAAATTTTAATACCTTCTGTACGACCTTATCGGCATATTCACCCTCATTGAAAACCAAGTTCAACGCATCGATAACGGCAAATACCAAGTTTCTATGTAATTTCATTAAGAAAAATTAAAGCTGCAAAGGTAGGGTATTGCTATGGAATCCCTTTATTTTTGCAGAAATTTATACGTATGCGTTACTTGTTGATCGCTTTGATACTCTTTGCCGTTATTTCCTGTTCCGAGGATAAAAAAAACGAACCGTTTACCTCTGTAGAAATAGAAATGCTCTACAAGGACTCCCTGAGTGTTCGGGCCATTGAAATTATGGGGAACAGTCTTGCATTTGCTGCAAATAAAGGAGTGTTCGGTACGATTGACCTTACAACAGGAATAGTGCGGACCGATATTCAAAAATATCATACCAGTATTCCTGAATTTCGGGCTGTTGGGCATACCTCGACGGATTTCTTTATGCTCTCGATTGCCAACCCCGCTTTACTCTATAAGACAGGGGATACAGGAAAAATGGAACTGGTGTATAAGGAAGAAGATGATGCGGTTTTTTATGATGCCATGACCTTTTGGAATGATAAAGAAGGAATCGCAATGGGAGACAGTATGGCGGGATGCCTGTCGATTATTATTACTAGGGATGGCGGAAATACATGGAAAAAAGTGCCATGTTCCCAGTTACCAAAAAGTGGCGAAGGAGAGGGGGCTTTTGCCGCCAGCAATACCAATATCAAAACGGTAGGCGAAAAGACCTGGATAGCCACTACAAACAGCCGTATTTATTTTTCGCCAGACAAGGGAATGACCTGGGAGGTATTTGAAACGCCCATCGTGAAGGAACTTCAGACCCAAGGAATCTATTCGATCGATTTTTGGGACGAAAATTTAGGAGTCGCTGTAGGAGGTGACTATACCGAACCCGAAAGTAACAAGGGCAATAAGGCCGTTACAAAAGATGGAGGAAGAACTTGGCAATTGATCTCCGATGGTCAAACCCCTAATTATAAGAGTTGTGTTCAGTTTGTACCCAATACTGACGGTAAAGGTATCGTGGCTCTAGGTTTTACAGGAATTTCCTATTCTTTTGATATGGGGAATACATGGCAAGAGCTTTCCGATGAGCCCTTTTTAACTTTTCGATTCTTAAATGATTCAATTGCTTATGCCGCCGGAAAAGACAGAATTGCAAAGTTGACATTCAGAGCAAATTAATGAAGTGTTTTATCACGCAGAATGTGATTATCTGCCTCGACCATCAAACTTTTTTTGATGATATCGTCTAATTAATTGTTTTTTGAATTCTTCCTCGGAACGAATTAATAACAATGATTTTTTTGCAGAAATTATCTTAGCTGCCTTTTTAAGGAATACTTTGTCAAGTTCTTCCTCTTCCTCCTCAAAACTAAGGTATTGATCCAATAACTCGGAGGCTGCTTCCTCAGAGAGGTTCGAGGCGTCTTTTAGTTTGTCACGTATTTGATTGTGCTCTTTTCGCCGTAATGCATGTCGGTTTGCCTCGTATTCATTGTACAGCGGCCAAAACGATTGGGCCTCTTGGCTGGTTAGATTTAGCTGTTCAGTAATAAAGGCCACTTTTAGTGACTTGATTTTATCCCAATCTTGTTGGCCCTTTTGACCAAAGGAAAAGAATGCGGTCAGCAAAATGGCGATTGTGGTTATTTTTTTTAGTTTATTCATCGTTTTCAAGATTTAGTGCCTCAATATCATCAATATTGTCATCCAGGTAATCCAAAACATTTTCTTGGTCAAGATGGCCTTCAAGCATATCGACATATTCCAATTCATCGACAGGAATTAGCTCGGCAAGTTCGTAAGTGGTTAACTCTAAATCGGTATTCTCAAAATAATTCTCAATATCGGAATCGGCAATATTGTCGAAACTAATTTCACTTGAAGCATTCCAATTAAATATAAAAGCTAGCGTTACTATCGCTGCCACAGCGGCTGCGACCGCGTAATACTTTTTAAAAGGCCTCAGCTGAACTACTTCTGTTTCGGAAAGGCTTAATTTTTCACGAATACTTTGGTTAACCCCTTCGAAATAACCTTCTGGAACTTCAAACCCATCATTTTTAGGTATAAGGTCATATGAGGCCGATTGGTCGTCAGATAATCTACCCATCAGCCGTTCGGTAAAGCTTTCGAAATAGCCTTCCGGGGTTTTGAAATCATTATTTTGGTTATCTTTTTTCATTCCTTTTGTTTGACTATCAATGTCTTGAAAGGTTTAATCGTTCTTTAAATATTCTTCAATTTTCTTTACTGCCAAATGATACGAAGCCTTTAAGGCACCAACAGAAGTTCCCAGAATCTCAGACATTTTTTCATATTTAAAATCTTCAAAATATTTCATATTGAAGACCAATTTTTGCTTTTCAGGAAGCGTAGCGATCGCTTTCTGTAAATTCAACTGAATTTCATCTCCTTCGAAATACACATCTGCCTGAAGGTTACTGATCATTCTATCCTGTAATTCCCCATCACTGATTGCCAATTTTTTTGATTTACTCTTAAGAAAGCTTAGGGCTTCATTGGTGGCAATACGGTACATCCAAGAAAATAATTTGCTATCTCCCTTGAATCCATCTATGTTCTTGTAGACCTTTATGAACGTATTCTGCAAAACATCGTCGGCATCGTCATGATCGAGCACAATACGACGTATGTGCCAATATAGTCTTTGTTTATAGGTGTCGACCAGCACTTCGAACGCCCGTGATTGGGTTTCTTTCGATTGTAGTTCTTCTACTAAAGTTTTTTCGGCAATCAATACGTAATGCTTAAGATATCAGTTTGACTAAAGTTAAGCAAAAAGGTTTAAGCCACATATGGATATTTGGAAGGGAAACCGACAGTTTTCTTTTACCGCTTGAAGAGGAAATGTGTGTGCATGCAAATTTTAGGGTGCTAATGACTGCATATCCACGAGTTTTTTATATGCACCATTTTTAGCAAGTAATTCGGAATGCGTACCCTGTTCTACAATTTCACCTTTTTGAAGTACAATGATAGTGTTGGCGTTTTGAATGGTCGATAAGCGATGTGCAATAACGATCGATGTTCTTCTTTTCATCATTTTCTCCAAGGCATCTTGAACCAAACGCTCACTTTCAGTATCTAAGGCTGAAGTTGCCTCATCCAATATCATAATTGGTGGATTTTTCAATACTGCTCGTGCTATCGACAAACGTTGTTTTTGGCCCCCGCTTAGTTTGTTGCCACTGTCTCCGATATTCGTATCGTAGCCCAAGGGCAATTCGCTAATAAAATTATGGGCATTGGCAATCTTGGCGGCTTCTATAATTTCTTCTTGCGAGGCATTTTCTTTTCCTAAAGCGATGTTCATTGCCACTGTGTCATTGAACAGAATTGAGTCTTGTGTTACCAGCCCCATTAATCCGCGCAACGATTTTTTTGTAAATTCCTTGATACTTGTACCGTCGATTTTGATATCGCCACTGTTGACATCATAAAAACGAGTGACGAGGTTGGCAATCGTACTTTTGCCACTGCCCGATTGGCCGACCAAGGCAACTGTCTCACCTTTGGGGACGTTCAAGCTGAAATTTTTCAAGACCAAATCATCCTCATATTTAAAGGAAACGTTTTCTATGGAAATACCGGTAACAAAATCGGTCTTGACCAATGCGTTTTCTTTTTCGACTATGGGGTTTTCAGTTTCAAGTATTTCAAGTACCCGTTCTGCGGCGGCATTCCCTTTTTTTACTCCGTAGGAAGCTTTACTGATAGATTTAGCAGGGGTCAGAATATTATAGGCCAGCCCCATATAGGCAATAAAGGAAGGTGCATCCAAGGTGCCGTCTACCAATACCATTTTGCCCCCGAACCATAGCAACACGCCTATAACCAAAATGCCTAAAAATTCGCCTGTGGGCGACGCAAGGTTTTGGCGGTTCAATAATTTGTTGGAAAACTTAAAGAAACGATCAGTAGAAGCCTTAAATGTCCCGTAAAATCGAGACTCGGCGTTAAAAGCTTTGATAACGCGAAGTCCGCCCAAGGTCTCTTCGACAATAGACAAGAATTCGCCTTGCTCTTTTTGCACGCGATCGGATTTTCTTTTGAGTGATTTCCCGATGGTGGAAATGATTACCCCCGCTATCGGAATAAAAATAAAAACAAAAATAGTGAGCTTTGTGCTGATCAGAAACATGACGATAATGGTAAAGAATATCGTCAATGGTTCACGTACAATAAGCTCTAAAACCGAAAGAAAGGAATGTTGAATTTCCAAAACATCTGATGTAATGCGGGCAATGACATCGCCTTTTCTTTTTTCGGAATAGTATGAAATGGGTAAAAGGGTTATTTTCTGATACATCTGGTTGCGTATGTCTTTTAAAACACCATTTCTGAGAAATGTTATAAAATACATCGCCAAATAATTGAAAACGTTTTTTAAAAGAAAAAGTGCTAGCACCAAGCCGATAACCAAAATGAGCCCATTCATAGGGTCGTCGCCCGAATATTGGGTCACTTGGTAATTCATATAATCGAGGTAGTACTCTTTTAGCTCTCCGAAACCTTGGTATTGAGGTGGTTCTGTGACCTGTTTGTCTTTATCGAACAAAACCTCAAGCATGGGTATGAGTGCGGCAAAAGAGAGGGCGCTGAATAAGGCATAAAGTATATTAAAGAAAATATTCAGAAATCCATATTTTCTATAAGGCTTCGCAAAGCGAAGAATTTTTTTAAAATACTCCATTAACCTAAATTCAGTTCACTGAGAATACGGTCTATTTTATTATCCAATTCTTTTGCTACTTTTTTAAAATTTTCGGCGTCATCCAATTTTGCATTGGTACTGATGTAAAATTTAACCTTGGGCTCTGTACCACTGGGTCTGGCCGCAATTCTAGTGCCGTCTTCAGTTTCATAAATCAATACGTTACTTTTCGGTATATCAATAGCTTTTTCTTCACCAGTCATCACATTTTTGGCGACGGAAGTATTGTAGTCTTCAATCCATTTTACTTTTGAGCTTGCAACCGAAACTACCGGATTTTCTTTAAAATCTATGAGCATTTGTTTGATTTCTTCGGCGCCTGACATTCCTTTTTTGGTCAATGAAATTAGTTTTTCCTTATAGAATCCATATTGTACATAACAATCAATAAGGTTCTTGTAAAATGAGCTGCCATGGGCCTTTGCCTCTGCGGCTATTTCGCATGCCAGAAGGGTAGAGGTTACGGCATCTTTATCTCTAACAAAGTCGCCCACCATGTACCCAAAACTTTCTTCGCCACCACCAATAAAGCTAGATTCAGGAAAATCTTTAATCATTTTGCCAATCCATTTAAAACCGGTAAGTGCTGTTTTGAATTCAACACCATAGGCTTTTGCCATGGCCTCCATCATGGGGGTAGATACAATGGTCGTAGCCACGAACTCGTTGCCTTTAAACCCTTTATTCTTTTGTTTTTCCAATAAGAATTTAGTCATTAAAATCATCGCCTGATTTCCGTTGACGATTTCCATTTCACCCTCTAAATTACGTACGGCAATACCCAAACGATCACTGTCGGGATCAGTACCTACGACCATATCGGCATTGATTTCCTCTGCCTTTTTTATCGCCATTGACAAAGCTTCGGGCTCTTCGGGGTTGGGTGAAACCACGGTAGGGAAATCCCCGTCGGGTTTTGCCTGCGCCTCGATAATGGTAACATTTTTGTATCCCGCACGGCGCAAGACCTCAGGAATGGCTGTAATTGAGGTTCCATGTAGCGAAGTGAAGACAATTTTAAAATCGTCTTTGCCCTTCGCATTAAAGTTTCCGTTTGCAACAGAAGCTTCAATAAATGCTTCATCGACGTCATTATCGATTAGTTCAATCAGGGCATCATTCGAATTGAAATTTATATCCTCATACGAAAGCGCATTGATTTCCGAAATGATTTCGCCATCTTGGGGTGGTACAATTTGCCCGCCATCGGTCCAATATACTTTATAACCATTATACTCTGGTGGATTATGGGATGCAGTCAAAACGATACCGGCATGGCAATTTAAATGTCTCACCGCAAATGAAAGTTCAGGGGTCGTACGTAGTTCTGAGAACAAGAATACTTTAATGCCATTTGCAGAGAACACTTCGGCCACGGTTCTAGCTAAAGTATCACTGTTATGCCTGCAATCATAGGCTATGACCACTTGTAACTGCTGGCCGGCATACGCCTTTTTTAAGTAATTGCTCAGACCTTGTGTACTTTTTCCTAAGGTGTACTTGTTGATTCTGTTGGTGCCGACACCCATGACCCCCCGCATACCTCCAGTACCGAATTCCATATTTTTATAGAAACGATCTTTCAGTTCTTCAGTGTCATTTTCGATTAAATCTTGAATCTCTTTTTTAACTGCTGGATCAAAAAAATCGGTCAACCAGCTTTGAGCGGTGTTTAGTATGGCATCCATATATGGTTTGTATTATTTTGAAATTTAAATTTATGAAGAAAATTCTTTTTCTTTCGGTTCTAAGTTCATTTCTTCAGATATAATATAGCGTGATTCGTTTTTTCGTGAACGAATTAATATTTCCCCTAAAAAACCCGCCAAAAACAACTGGGTACCTATAATCATGGCGGTAAGGGCAATAAAAAACTGGGGTCGTTCGGTAATCAATCGTCCCGTGGGGTTAATAAAAAGCTTGTCAATGCCTAAATATACAGCAAATCCTAAACCTATAATAAACATAAGTACTCCCAATGCCCCGAACAGATGCATGGGGCGCTTTCCGAATTTGGAAACAAACCAAATCGTAATAAGATCTAAAAAACCGTTGATAAATCGTTCCATGCCAAATTTGGTTTTACCGTGTTTCCGGGCCTGATGTTGAACGACCTTTTCCCCAATATTGGAGAACCCCGCATTTTTGGCCAAAACAGGTATATAGCGATGCATTTCGCCCGAAACCTCGATACTTTTAATTACATCCTGGTTAAAAGCTTTTAATCCGCAATTGAAATCATGAAGCTTAACCCCGGATGTTTTTCGCGCTGCCCAATTGAAAAGTTTTGAGGGCATATTTTTAGAAAGTACGGAATCATAGCGTTTCTTTTTCCAGCCCGAAATTAAATCGAAGCCATCATGCATTATCATTTTGTACATATCGGGTATCTCCTCCGGGTTGTCTTGTAAATCGGCATCCATGGTAATTATTACATCACCTTGGGCCGACTTGAAACCCGCGTGAAGCGCTTGCGATTTACCGAAATTTCGTTGAAACCGAATACCTTTTACGTTGGGGTCTAGCTCTGATAGTCTCGCAATAAGTTGCCACGAGCCATCTGTACTACCATCATCGATAAATAGAATTTCATACGAAAATCGATTGGCCCGCATTACGTTAGCAATCCAATCGTATAACTCTTGTAAAGATTCTTCCTCGTTAAGTAATGGAATTACTATTGATAGTTGCATGAAATACTTCTGATATGAGCACTACATTCGACATGGCCAAATGGCATAATGTTCGCAAATTACATCCTTTCCCTAAAATGAAATATAGGGATTGGGGCGAAAATCTGTTCAAAAGTACGAATTAGTTGATATTTCCTGTCTTTTTTAAAACAAGTGCGGGAATTAAAGAGAAAATAAATCCGCTAACTATAACATAAAGAAGGCCAAAACCGATTTGCATGGCCGGTGTTTGGAATTTTTTTCCCATTTCAAGTTGCGCATCTATTTGGGCCGAGGTCATTTTGGTAGTTTCCAAGAGCTGTTCTTTTTGGAAATTTATGGCCTTGGCCATCATATCGGGGTCGATGACATTCATCAAGACCTGATTGAATAAAAGACTCAATATGCCACCGATAAGGCATACCCCTACGCCGACTTTTAGGCCTTGCCCAAATGTCATCAGGCCATTGTTGTCTTTTCTGAATTGAATAAGGGCCAAAATAATGGCCGCTAAAGTGATGACGGCACTTACTGAAAAAACCATCATTCCTGCTTGATAGTGCATATCGAGGGAATAAAGCATTAATGCGAAGACAATGCTGGCTCCTCCGAGCAGTGCACCGTAGGTAAGGGCATATTTGCCTGTTTTTGGTTGAATTTCTTCCATTTCTAATTTGTTTTTTAGGTTGTTGTTACTGGTTAGTTGATTTCAAAGTTAGTTTGTTACATTGGAACGCTACAAGTTTTTCATTTTCTTTTTATGATTTTAGATTGCGGGTTAAATAAAAATAATTAAATTTGCAGCCTTAAAATGAGCGCCTGTCGGAATGGGTGCGTTAAATTTTGTTACAATGAAAAAAGGGATTCACCCAGAAAATTATAGACTGGTAGCTTTTAAGGATATGTCTAATGAAGATGTCTTTATTACCAAGTCAACAGCCAATACCAAAGAGACTTTAGAGGTCGACGGTGTTGAATATCCATTGGTAAAATTGGAAATTTCAAGAACTTCCCACCCTTTCTATACAGGGAAAGCCAAATTCTTGGATACTGCCGGTCGTATCGATAAGTTCAAGAACAAATATCAAAAATTCAAGAAACCTGCTCCTGCTGCAAAAAAGGAAGAAAAGGCTCAGAAGCCAGATGCAAAAGGAGAATAAGATTTCCCGATAAAATATAAAATTACGCCTCCGATGACCTCGGGGGCGTTATTTTTTTAATTTAGCTCTAAATCTGATCACAAGATGAACTACATCCTTTTTGACGGAAAGGTTAGAAACAATCTTTTGCCATTTACTTTTACAAGGCCCGTTGCCGACGTTAGAGTCGGAATTTTGACCATTCGCGAAAAATGGGAAAAGTATTTGGGTGTCAAAACTTCCACACTTACCGAAGCTTATCTTTCCGAGAAATATCCTTTGATAATAGAGGATTCGAACATTTTGATTAATGCTTCATTTACGCCTACAGCAAAATCTGTCGAACGTATTCAAAATCTACGGGAAGGTCAAGTTATCTATTGTGGAGCCGAGGTGCTTGCTTATGCTTCTCAGAAAGTACAAATGGATTTTGATTTTTCGGGATATGAACGGCTTGATTTCAATGATGGGATACTCCAAATTATCAATACTTGGGACATTTTCTCAAAAAACGAAGAGGCCTTACAAGCTGATTTTGATTTTATTACCAAGGGGCGTCAGAGTGCGCCGATTTC
>CBDULZ010000023.1:0-56834 GCA_965368185.1 uncultured Kriegella sp. | reverse complement strand
GTGCTCGAAGCAGAACTGCCGAAGACCTATATTTTGCAGCCTTCTTTGATTGGGGGAAAACGGAAGGAAAAACGTATTGGGGAGTTGATTTTCAAACAGCTAATGAAATTGGTGAATATTGTTTTGGTCGGGCCATTGGATAAATTTCGTTCGATTTCACCCGAAAGTATTGCGAAATGCATGGCTTGGCTGGCGAAAAACGAATATGATGAAGTACGTATCGAATCGGACAAAATAAGACAGATTGCCCAAGGTAATTCGATACTGTAATGCTTGAGATAGAACGTAAATTTTTGGTGTCATCCCAGACGTATAGAAAAAAGGCTATTTCAAAAGAACGTATCGTTCAGGGCTTTTTAAATACACATCCCGAGCGAACCGTTCGTGTGCGGATCAAAGGAGAGAAAGGGTTTTTAACGGTAAAGGGGAAATCGAATAAAGCAGGAACATCACGTTTTGAATGGGAAAAAGAAATTGGGGTCGATGATGTAGACGCCCTACTACCTTTGTGTGAAGCGGGGGTTATCTCCAAAGTAAGATATGAGGTGCCTGCAGGGGAACATATTTTTGAAGTGGATGAGTTTGATGGGGATAATGAAGGGCTTGTGGTTGCCGAAATTGAGCTAAGCAGTGAAACGGAACCTTTTGAAATACCCGATTGGGTAGGAAAGGAAGTTACTGGCGAAGTAAAATATTATAATTCACAATTGGGTCAAAATCCATATAAAAACTGGAAAGAATGAAGTATATATACACTTTTCTCGTCGTTATCGTTTTTTTCTCTTGCAAGCCAGACCCTAAACCAGAACCGGGCGTTGAAAGGGTAGAAGCCAAAACAGTAAAGGAAATTAAGGAAGAACTTACTTCAAAAGGGTTTCAAATTTTTGATTACGTAGATGAAAAGACCAAAGATACTGTAATCATGCAGCAGTATTTTATTGCCTTTTTAAAACGTGGGCCTAACCGTTCACAAGACAAAGCAACGGCCGATAGCCTACAGGCACTACATTTAGCTCATTTAGGAAGCATGTATGAAAAGGGCTATGCCGATATCTCGGGACCTTTTGGTGACGATGGCGACATTAGGGGCATCACCGTTTACAATACTCCGACTTTGGAAATGGCCGATAGTTTGGCAAATTCAGACCCTATGGTGAAAGCAGGACGCTTGATTATCGAAATACACCCTTGGTGGGCGGGTAAGGGATTTCCGCTCAGGTAGTTTTTGTTTCGAAAATTTACCAGATTTCGTTTTTAGGTATGCTTTAAAAGATGGCATTCTTTTGTATAATCAAAAGTCAATATCCCCTTTAGATTATTTACAATTAAGTGTTCATGCAATTCGGGCGCCGTGTATCTTTCCCATAAATTAAGATGTGAGAACACAATATTCTCCATATGAATTAAATATAGTTCGCAGACCAGCTTTAGATTTACATCAGCCCTTATGTGTTTCTGTTCTTGTGCTTCTTTCAATAAATTATGGACTACGCCCAGCACTATTTTTTTTCTAAAATTATCGTAGGTGTCGTAGGCTTTCGGATAATATTTTTTGAGTCCGTACAAAAAAGAAGGACTGAAGCTACGCATATGCTTCAGTCCTACCTTGTAAATATAGACAACCTTTGTTATTGGGGGGAGTGTGACACCTTCATTGAGATGGGTGTCGATTTCTTTTTCAACTTTATCAAGAAGAAACTGAAGACTTTCGGTTACCAGTTCCTCTTTGTTGCTGAAATAGTGGTAAATGGTTTTTTTAGAGATTCCCAATTTACGCGCCAGCTCGTCCATAGTAAAGCTTTTACTGCCAAATTGGGTGAAATTGGCGATTGAAAACGCTAATAACTGCTCTTTAGTTTCCATTTATAGTTATTTCCAACCTCCGCCCAATGCCCGATATAAGGTTACGATGGCATCCAGTTGCCCGTATTGTGCGTTGATATAGTTGAGTTCTGAATTCAGGGCGTTCTGCCGTGCGGTCAATACTTCCAAATAATTGGCTAACCCATTGTTGAGCAGTTCTTCGGAATAGGATTCGGCCAAAGTGTACGCTTCCAGTTCTTTGGTATATGCCTCGATTTTTTTGCTTTCCGCGTCATAGTCGTATAGGGCATCCGAAACCTCCTTGCCGGCAACTAGCAAGGTTCTTTTATAAGACAATAGTGCCTTTTCTTGTTCCACTTTTGCGACCTCGTATTGCGTTCTTATTTTTCGACCGTTCAATATGGGTTGTGTCAAAGAACCGATCAAACTTGAAAATAAAGAGCTTGCATCGAACCAATTGTCAAGTTCAAGGCTTTGCAGACCCCCTGAAGCGGTGAGTTGTAATGACGGATAAAAACTGCTCTTTGCTACATTTGTCAATTCAAAGGCATTGATCAGTCCGTATTCGGCTTGCATAAGATCGGGCCTATTGGTCAACAACTGTGCGGGAACCCCTGTTCTCAATGTGGTTTCTATCTGTTGCTCGTCAAGTTCCCCTCGTTCAATAGCGCCTGCCGGCTCCCCTAGTAAAATGCTCAAGGTATTTTCCAACAACTTGATATTTTTTTCGAGATCGATCAATATTACTTCGGCCGTATAGAGTTGTGCTTCGGTCTGTTTGACCGCGACTTCGGTCACTTGCCCGGCTTCTTTAAGGGCTAAGGTGGTCTCCAAGCTACTTCGGCGTGCTTCCAAAGTTTCTTCGGTAATACTCTTTTGCTTATCTAAAGCCATCAATTGGTAATATGAAGAGGCAATGGAAGCTACCAAGTCTGTTTTTATAGCCTGATGGGCCGCCACACTTTGTAAATATGACGCACCAAAAGCTCTTTTTGTACTTCGTATCTTTCCCCAAATATCCGCTTCCCAAGATAAGGTGGCAGAAAGCTCGTATTGTTCCACGGCATCACTGAACAGACCTCCGAATTGACTGTTTTCCGAGTTTTTGGTCCGTGAAAATTGACCAGTTCCCGTCAAGGTAGGCAAGTATCCCATTTTACCTTGTTTGACATAGGCTTGAGCCGCCGCGATATTTTGTATTGCGATACGTACGTCTAGGTTATTGGTGAGCCCTTTTTCAATATAGCTGTCGAGATAGCTGTCGGTAAAGATGTCTTTCCAAGAAACCGTGGCCATGGAAATACTGTCTTGCGGCAAGTTATCGGTTCTATATAGGCTTTCAGCTTCCAGTTCGGGGCGAACATAATCTTTGGCTACAAAACAAGATTGCAATAACAGCGGAAGAATGGCTACCAGTACGAATTTATTAGTTACTAATTTATTCATGATTTTTCTAGTTCTTTGATTGTTCTGTAATTTCTTCGGGAGCACCGGTTATGCGCTCTTGAATGGTTTGGAAAATGACATAAAGCGCCGGAATAACAAATACCCCGAATATGGTACCTATTAACATACCACCAACCGCGCTCATACCAATAGATTGGTTGCCGACTGCACCAATACCTGTAGACAAGGCCAAGGGCATTAATCCGAGAATAAAGGCGAAGGAGGTCATCAATATGGGTCTAAGTCTAGCTTTTGCACCATCAATGGCAGAGTCAATTATCGACATACCTTGTTTTCTTCGTTGTAACGCAAATTCTACAATTAGAATGGCATTTTTAGAAAGTAGACCAATAAGCATGATTAAGGCAATTTGGAAATATATGTTATTCTCAAGACCTGCCATACTTACAAAACCAATAGCTCCGGCAATACCCACTGGAAGCGATAACAAAATCGACAATGGTAATATGTATGATTCGTATTGGGCGCTCAATAAGAAGTAGACAAAGACCAAACTCAGTATAAATATAATAATCGTTTGGCTACCTGCACTGTTTTCTTCTTTTGTGAGTCCCGAATATTCATAGGTATAGTTGTTGGGCAATACCTCCGCGGTTACTTCTTCGATTGCTCTAATGGCATCACCGGTAGAATAACCAGGATTCATGGCTCCGTTAATCTTAACCGAACTCAATAAGTTAAACCTACTAACTACTTCAGGGCCGTAAATTTTCTTTAACGAAACAAATTGTGATACAGCAACCGACTCGCCATTTGAATTGGTTACAAAAATATGGTTCAGCGAATTTTCATCGGCCCTATCTTCGGGTTTCGCCTGAATCATAACACGGTACTGCTTACCGAACTTGTTAAAGTCAGTTGTATATAATCCACCATAATATCCTTGCATTGCACTGAAAACATCGGTCACCGCTAACCCGGCCATTTTAGTTTTCTCAACATCTACCTCTAATTCATATTGCGGGAAATTAGCGTTGAAATTTGTGATGGCGTATTGTACTTCCGGTCTTGCATTTATAGCAGCTAAAAACTCATTGGTAACTTTATTTACAGACTGCCAATCATCTGCATCCTTACTTTGTAAATTCATCTCAAAACCGGTTGAGTTACCAAAACCACGTACACTTGGCGGTGTAAAGAAGAATATTTTTGCATCTTTTAATCCGGCGGTTTTAGCAAAAAGACTTCCCACGACTTCCTGAACAGATTCGCCCTCGCCTTTTCGTTCACTCCAATCCTTAAGTCGAATTACCGAGAAACCATAAGAACCACCGTTGACACTATTCAAAATACTAAAGCCGGTAATGTTCATTCTAGCTTGAATGATATCCATAGATTCATAAATGGAATCAAGCTTTTTTACGGTCTTTTGAGTCTGCTCCAATGTAGTTCCCGGAGGCATCGTTACATCGGCAAATACAATGGCTTTATCCTCATTGGGTATAAAACCTGTTGGGGTAGAGCTGAATAACATATATGCGATAGCAGAAAATATTACAAGCGATAATACGGTTACCCATTTTCTTTTGGCAAGGAATTTTACCGAGCCAACATATTTATCGGTTATTGCATCAAAGCCAGTATTGAAGGCTGAAAAGAAACGTTTTGTAATTCCTTTTTTATGTTCTTCCGATGGATTGTGAGGCTTCAATAAAAGTGCTGCCAAGGCCGGACTAAGCGTTAAGGCGTTTACCGCAGAAATAAGAATTGCGATAGCCAACGTTATCCCAAACTGTTGATAGAATACACCCGAAGATCCACTAATGAAAGATACCGGAATAAATACGGCCGACATTACCAAGGTGATGGAAATTATCGCACCTGATATTTCGGACATGGCAGATTTCGTAGCTGTTTTCGCATTGGTGGCACCTTCTTCCATTTTGGAATGCACCGCCTCCACTACTACAATAGCATCATCTACCACAATACCAATGGCGAGAATCATTGCAAATAACGTCAGCATATTGATCGAATAACCAAATAATGAGAGGAAGAAAAATGTTCCAATTATGGCTACCGGAACCGCAATAGCCGGGATTAATGTTGATCTAAAATCTTGTAAGAATAGAAACACCACTAAGAATACCAGCAAAAACGCTTCAATTAAGGTTTGTACAACATGGTCTATAGATGCGCTTAAGAAGTCTTTGGTGTTATACGGAATTACATAATCCAATCCTTTCGGGAAATCCTTTTCACTTTCTTGTAAAATGGTTTGAATTTCATCGATAATGGCATTCGCATTAGAGCCAGAAGTTTGGAAAATACCAACTGCGGTACCGGGTTTACCCATGCCTTCGTTCTTTGTACCATAATTAAAGGCACCCAATTCGACTTCAGCAACGTCTTTGAGTCTTAAGAACTGTCCGTTTTCTTGAGCTTTAATGATGATATCCCCATATTCTGCTTCTTCAGAAAGTCGGCCTTTATACTTTAAGACATATTCATAGACACCATCGGCATTTTCACCAATTTTACCTGTTGCAGCTTCAAGGTTTTGCTCATTTAATGCGGCTTGTATGTCAGAAGGCATAAGCTTGTAAGCGGCCATCTTTTCTGGGTTTAACCAAATACGCATTGAATAATCTTTCGATCCAAATACAGTTACATTACCCACACCTTCAATACGCTGTAACTTAGGTACTATGTTAATTCTAGCATAGTTCTCTACAAATGTTGCATCATAATCATCGCTGTCTGAAAATAGGGAGAAGAATAATAATGCACTGGTTTGAGACTTTTGGGTAATTACACCGGTTTGAACAACTGCTTGCGGTAAAACACTGTTTGCTCTCGCGACCCTGTTCTGAACGTTTACCGCGGCGATATCTGGGTCGGTACCCAATTTGAAAAAAACGTTTATAGTAGCGGCACCGTCATTACTAGCGTTGGAGGTCATGTACAACATGTCTTCAACACCATTGATCTGCTCCTCTAATGGAATAACAACACTATTAAGTACTGTTTCTGCGTTCGCACCTGTATAGGTACTTGTAACCTGTACCGTTGGTGGTGCTATTTCCGGATATTCTTCTATTGGTAGGGTTGTTAGTCCTAGAACACCTAGAATAACTATGATAATCGATATCACCGTAGACAATACGGGTCTATCTATAAATTTTTGAAACATTGCTCTTTAATTATAGATTTTGAGAAATACGATGTAAACGAAGCTTATTTGGAAGGATTAATGGTCATTCCGTCTTTTAATTTTGAAACTCCTTCTAGAACAAGGGTAGTTCCTTCTTCTATTCCGTTTTCTACGATAAAGCCTTTCTGAGTATTGGTTGTAATATCTAAAGGCACGGTTGAAACGGTATTGTCATCTTTAACCACATATATTAGTTTCTTCCCCTGAAGGTCAACAGTTGCTGATTGCGGTATTTCATAAGCACCTTCGTATACTGTCGGAATTTTAATTTTACCTGTACTACCGCTGCTTAATAAATTGTCTTTATTATCAAAATCAGCTCTCGCGGTTACACTCCCTGTGGTACTGTTAATGATAGTGTTTATCATGGCGAGTTTACCGGGCTCGGCATATTCTTCACCATTGATCATAACAAGTGTCACTTTTGGAGCCTTATCAACATCCATAGTGTTGTTCTTAGGCATAGATTCCTTTAGCTTTAAAAGTTCCTTTTCGTTCATTGAAAAATAGGCGCGTACTTCACTAATATCAGAAACAGTAGTTAATGGTTGACTCATATTTGAGCTGACCAAAGCACCTATTTTGAAAGGAATTTCTCCGATGTAACCGTCTACTGGACTTGTAATACGTGAGTAGCCAATGTTTGAAACCACACTCTCATAACCAGCTTTGGCCTGTTCTAGCTGCGCTTTTGCAGTTTCTAGTTGAACACTACTGATAATATTTTTCTCAACTAGCGGTTTTAATTTATCAACTTCAACTTGAGCAACATTGACCGATGCCTTTGCGGCATTGGCATCTTGGTTCAATGTTTGGGTTTCCAATTTAAAAAGTAATTGACCTTTTTTGATTTTTTGACCTTCTTCTACATACACTTCCTGTACGAAACCGGAAACTTTTGGCCAGATTTCAACATTCTGTTTACCTTCTAATGTGGTCGAGAATTCATTGTATACCGTTAACTTCTGCTTATCCAGTTTTGCTACTTTTAAACTTGGTGGGGGTGGCACAGCAGCAACTTGTGCTGGTTTTTCTGATGTTGCAAAGCAGGAACTCAAAAGAAGAGCGGTACTTGATATGGCTATAATTGAAAACTTTTTCATTTTAAGGTGGATGTTTGTTTGTATTAAATTATTGATTCGAACCTGTTAAGGTTTTGTTAATTCGGAATGTTCGGTATAAAACGAACTAACCATATAAAAAAATTATTGTTCAAGATTCTTTAAGTTGATAATGGTTTTTTTGTAGATAGCTTTGGTGTCTTCTAAACATTTCATGTAAATCCTTTTCTTCTCTTTATTGGCTTCGTGCTTTTCTGCGTTATATGCTTTATTAAAGGCCGCTACCTTTTCGATTATCTCAGATTCATCTTCGAGTTTTTTAAGTGTCTTATTTAACTTTTTAATAAAAAAAGCATCTTTTTCCGCAATTTTGAAATACCTCCTTCTATCTCCAGACTTAGTAAAATATTTGACGAAATTCATTTGCAATAAAAGATTGAGCGAAGTTGATATGGAACTTTTGCTGGCACCCCTCTTAGTTAGACAATCATCAAAAGTAAGTCCTTCTTCCTCGGTTATCACAAGGCTCGCAAAAATTCTTGCAGCCAAAGGGGGAAGGGAATATTCATTTTCAAAATGAATGCCTAATTCCTCGATTAACAATTTTTTAGTTTCTTCTTTATTCATGATCAGCATAAATTTCAATGCAAATATACGGTTAGTTCGGAATCAACCAAACCAAACGAAATAAAATTTATGTTAATTTTTTGGGTAGTGGATTTTGAAATTTACTTCTAACTCCTTTTGTTATCCTGTTTTCGGATTTAAGTTTTAAGAATACGGTTGAGATGCTAACACTTATACATTTGGGGTGTCTCTCGGAATGTTAAGTTTTTGGGATACCGCTTTCGGTGGCCCGGAAAGTTTTTCCTGTAGCCACTGAAAAATAACAAATAGTGTTGGAATGATAAACACTCCTAGGACCGTTCCGATGAGCATGCCTCCAACGGCCCCAGTTCCGATGGCATTGTTTCCTGCCGCACCGACTCCAGAGGCCAGCACCAAAGGCATTAAACCTAAGATAAAAGCGAAAGAAGTCATTAGAATCGGGCGCAAACGGGATTTGGCAGCATCAATGGCCGCTTCTGATAATGAGAGTCCATGTTGCCGGCGCTGCCTAGCAAATTCTACAATAAGAATTGCATTTTTTGCCAGAAGCCCGATTAGCATAATTAAGGCGATCTGAAAATAAATATTGTTCTCAAGACCTGCGAATTTTGTAGTCAAATACGCTCCTGCAACGCCAATCGGCAGAGATAACAAAACTGAAAACGGTAATAGATAACTTTCATACTGGGCCGAAAGAAAGAAGTATACAAATACGATGCTCAGCAGAAAAATGATACCCGCTTGGCCCGCGGAAGCAATTTCTTCCCGTGTAATCCCTGAGAATGCAACTTCGTAATTGTTGGGCAAGTTGTCTGCAGCTACTTGGCTCACTGCCTCGATCGCGTCGCCGGAACTAAAGCCGGGAGCGGCCGAACCATTTATTGTTACGGCATTGAATAGGTTGAAACGACTCACTGTCTGGGGGCCATATACGCGATTTAAGCTTACAAATTCGGAGACAGGTGCCATCTCTCCCTTGCTATTTCTTACAAACATGCTATTCAGACTCGCAATATCTTTACGGTCTTCGGGTTCGGCCTGAACAAATACCCTGAACTGTTTCCCGAATCGGCTAAAGTCTGCGGCATACAAACCGCCAATATATCCTTGAAGTGTCCTTAAAATGCTGCTGATTTCGACGCCTGCCTCCTTGGCTTTGGGAATGTCGATATCCATCTGTAATTGGGGGAAATTTGTGCTGAATGAATTGGAGGAAAATCCGATTTCCGGTCTTTGGTTAAGTGCAGCTACAAAATCGTTGGCCACATTGTCGAGGTCTTTCAATTCGCCTGAAGTACGATCTAACAATTGTAATTCAAACCCATCGGAGGCTCCAAAACCTGGAATACTGGGAGGCGTAAAGAAAAGGATTTTGGCATCGGCAATATCCGCGGTCTTGGCGAATAATTGCTGTATAATTGCGCTTGCCGAAGTTTCTTCCGTTTGTCTTTTTTCAAAATCCTCTAAAATGATAAAGCCCATACCGTACGAACTCCCTTGGCCCGAGAAGAAATTTCGGCCACTAATTATGGAAGCCGTACGTACGCCTTCCACCGAACCGATAATCTCATACAATTTTTGGTTGACGCTGAAAGTGCGATCTAAAGAAGCCCCTTGCGGAAGGTCGAGATTAAGGAAAATTACACCGCGGTCTTCGGAAGGCACAAAACCACTAGGGGTAGTGCTGTTGGCCCACCAAATGGCTCCCCCGCAGATAAGCAGTAATAATGCTGTAATCCATTTGTGATTTATCAAAAACCCTAGAGAACCTACATATCTTTTGCGTGTGGCATTAAAACCTACATTAAATGCCGTATAAAATCGTTGAAGCAGCCCTTTTTTCTTTTCTTTCCCGTTCTTGTAGGGCTTGAGAAAGATGGCACAGAGGGCCGGACTCAAAGTCAAGGCATTTACGGCCGAAATAATGATGGCAACAATAAGCGTCACCCCAAATTGCTCGTAGAATACCCCAGATGGTCCTTGTATAAAAGTAATCGGAATAAATACGGCGGCCATGACCAGGGTAATCGAGATAATGGCCCCACTTATTTCACTCATGGCCGAAACGGTAGCTTCCAAAGCCGAATCATAACCTTCTTCCAATTTGGCATGTACGGCCTCCACAACTACAATGGCGTCATCGACCACGATTCCAATGGCCAAAAGCAGAGCAAAAAGTGTCAATAGGTTGACGGAATATCCGAGCATTTCCAGAAAGAAAAAAGTGCCAATAATAGATACTGGTACTGCTATTGCCGGGATTAGTGTGGATTTGATATCCTGTAAAAAGATGAATACTACAAGGAACACCAATAGAAAAGCTTCGATTAGGGTTTCTTTGACCTTGTTCATGGAGGCTGTCAAAAACTTATTTGTATCGTAGTTGATTAGGTAATCGACTCCTTCGGGAAAATTCTGTTTTAAATCGTCGAGCTTTACATAGATTTTCTCAATAATTTCCTGAGCATTCGAACCGGGTGTTTGAAAAACGCCGAAGCTAATGGCCGGGTATCCTCGAGATAGACTGGTCGAACTATACGAAAACGCATCCAGCTCTACCTTTGCCACATCCCCAAGCCGTAAGAATTGTCCGTTACCGAGTGATTTTATAATAATGTCACTATATTCTTCCGCTGTTTTATATCGCCCCTTGTATTTGATAACATATTCAAAAGAGGCGCCGGTATTTTGTCCTAATGAACCCGCTGCAGCTTCCAAACTTTGTTCGCCGATGGCGTTTGATACATCGGTTGTGGTAATGCCGTAGGATGCCAATTTGACGGGGTCGATCCATATACGCATAGAATAGTCCTTTGCCCCAAAAACAGAAACATCGCCAACACCGTTTATGCGTTGAAGTTCAGGCCTTACATTAATATTAAGGTAGTTTTGAACGAAGGTATCGTCATAATCGGCATTGGTAGAATAAATCGCTGCATACAGCAATGCGGAACTCTGTCTCTTCTGTGTAATAACACCGGAACGTATAACCTCCGCTGGAAGCAAGGCATTTGCACGCGCTACGCGGTTTTGAACATTGACAGCTGCAATATCGGGGTCTACTCCTTGTTCGAAATACACGGTAATGCTCGCACTGCCCGTATTACTTGATGATGACGTGATATACGTCATACCCTCTACACCATTGATTTGTTCTTCGATAGGCACGATGACACTTTCCAAAATTGTTTCGGCATTGGCTCCTGGAAAATTGGCCGAAACCTGCACCGTTGGTGGCGCAATATCAGGATATTGGGTCACAGGCAATGTTGCCAGACCAAGTATACCCAAAAGTACAAGTATAATTGATATAACCGTGGAAAGTACCGGCCGCTCTATGAATGTTTTCAGCATTGGACGTTATTTAAAAACGGTTTCGAATGAACTGGTAATACTGTCGATTGTGGTCAGTTGTGGCACGATTTTGGTCCCCGGACGAACCTTGTTTACGCCTTTGGCAAGTATTTGGTCGTTTTCGCTGATTCCTTCCACGACCACCACTCCACCAATTGTGGCTTTCGGTTCCACAGTCTTGGTTACCAGTGTATCGCCTTGCACCAAATACACGAAAGTTTTACCTTGTTGTTCAAAGGTGGAAAGAGCGGGAATTACTAGTACATCCTCCATTTTTTCGGGGAGTAGGATTGTACCGCTACTGCCATTTCGCAAAAGCCCCTCAGGATTGGTGAAAGTGGCCCTGAATTGCACAGTGCCCGTGTTCGGGTTGACCTCGCCGGTAATTGTTTCTATTTGACCCTGATGGTCATAAATAGAGCCGTCTGCCAATTGTAGCTGCACTTTAGGCAGATTTTTCGCCTTTGTTTCCAACGTTTTTCCCTTTATTTTTTTTAGGAAACCAATTAAATCCTTCTCGTTCATCGAAAAGTAAGCATACACTTGGGAAATACTGGAAACGGTGGTCAATGGGCGGGCATCTTGTGAACTCACCAAATTGCCCTTACGGAAAGGAATGGAACCTACCACCCCGTCGACGGGGCTCTTAATGTTGGCATAGCCGATATTGGCAGTTATGCTATGATAATTGCTCTTGGCCTGTTCTAAATTTGCCTTGGCTGTTTCCAATTGCACATTGCCGATAATATTTTTTTCTACCAACGGCTTTAATTTATCAACTTCGACCTGTGCAACATTGATTCTGGCCTTGGCCGCCCCGGCGTCTTGGTTGAGCGATTTGGTTTCCAATTTAAATAACAATTGCCCCTTTTTTACCATTTGGCCCTCATCTACCAAAACGGATTGAATATACCCCGATACTTTGGCTCGAATCGTACTATTAACTATTCCCTGTATACTCGCAGGGAAGGTTGCAATGTCCGCAACCGTTCTTTTGGTCACTCGAATTGTCGGGTAGGGTTGAGGATCTTGTGGCTTTTGCTCGGCAACCTTATTCCCACAGGCTGTTAGTAGAAAAAATAGGATGACGAAAATCGAAAAAACAAAAAAGAGTAGTTTTTGTTTCATAAGCTTCCAATTTTGGAAAAATGTGATGCCTTAAAACAAAAATACGATAGGAGGAATGTTATGCGGAACGGGAGTAGTTAATTGAATGTTAAAAGGAAAAAAATGTTACTCCGATAAAACGCCCTCCCTATCAATTATAGGAATATGTTTTATAGCATTTTCTTTTACAGAATATTTGGGAAATAAAAACCGTTTTTCAAAAAGTTTGCCCTCGGCAAAAAAGGTGACAAAGAACTCATTGTTCAATGATAGTACCTCTTCTTGCAACAGTTCAATTTTCGCAAATGATTTTGGGCCAACTGCACCAATTCCATGGCGCATAGTAGATGTCTTTTTATGCTCGTCAAAACCATTAGAGACGACCATAACCATTTCAATCTGATCTTCTCTGTCGTTTATGAGATAGGCATTCCAGTCTTTCGAGAGAAAATCGTCGTTCCATTCCCGCGCTATCGCAACGTATACATTTTTGGCAATTGGTATTTCAATATCCTTTTTCAATACCTAATTTTAAAAAGTACTCTTGAATTGCTCTAGAAACCTAACGTCATTTTCACTAAGAAGTCGAATATCAGGAATTTGATGTAGCAATAGTGCGATACGATCGATACCCATGCCAAACGCAAAACCAGAATATTCGTTGGCATCGATGCCACAATTTTCGAGCACATTAGGGTCGACCATTCCACATCCCATAATTTCAAGCCAACCGGTTCCCTTGGTCATTTTATAATCGGTTTCGGTTTCCAGGCCCCAATATACATCTACTTCTGCACTAGGTTCGGTAAATGGAAAATAAGACGGACGTAAGCGTATTTTCGATTTGCCAAATAGTTCGGTAGTAAAAAACTGAAGGGTTTGTTTTAAATCGGCGAACGAAACATCTTTATCAATGTAAAGGCCTTCAACTTGATGAAAAAAGCAATGCGAACGAGCCGAAATGGCTTCGTTTCGATATACCCTACCGGGTGATATTGTTCGAATAGGTGGTTTATTGTTTTCCATATATCGCACCTGCACCGATGAGGTATGGGTTCGCAACAAAATATCGGGGTTGGTCTGAACGAAAAACGTATCTTGCATATCTCGGGCTGGATGATGCTCGGGAAGATTCAAGGCCGTGAAATTATGCCAATCATCTTCAATTTCAGGACCTTCGGAAACATTAAAGCCGATTCTTGAGAATATATCGATAATCCTATTTTTTACGATTGAAATAGGGTGTCGGGCTCCCAATTCCATCGGTTCCCCAGGTCGGGTCAAATCACCATAAATACCTTTTTGCTCCGATTTTTTTTCTAAGGCTCCTTTGAGGTGGTTTACCTTCTCGGTAGCGGTTTGTTTTAGCGCATTGATTGTTTGGCCAAATTCTTTCTTTTGTCCGTTAGGAATATCTTTGAAAGCCGCAAAAAAGTCATTCAACAGCCCCTTTTTTCCTAAATATTTTATTCGGAAAGCCTCAATTGCTTCCTTATCGTCAGAAATGAACGATTCGACTTCTTTTAGATGCGCTTTTATTTTGTCTATCATTGTTTGGCTAAAGAGAGAAGGGCAAATTTAGGAAATATTCCTATTATCCGCCTATATTATGACATTGCATTTATAGATTATGCATTCCTGACAGTCACTTTGAGTTTTGGTTTGTGGGTGCTGTGATTGTGAATTTTGACTAGCCAAGGGATTTCTGTATAGAAGATTATACTAAAAAGGTCCTGTCACGCTAATGGTAATCGGATATAAATCCGAAATTTACGCGACAAGACCAATTTATTGTAACTGTATAATTTAAGCGCTACCTAATCCGCCGTAATTACTTGGCGTCCACCATATTTTCCTGGGTATGAAGTTGACCCTGTTTTAATTTTATATATGAGGTGGCCTGTTTGAAAGTATCGAAGATATTTTCTTTAGGAATAAGGTCGGGAATAATATCGATTCGCTCCATCATATACCTTGGTTGTGGTAGTACATCTACCAAAATCACTTCGATATCCTTCTTTCTGAGATCAACAAGTACTTCTTCCATGGCATATAAACCACTTTGATCCATATACTGCATACGATCCATGCGTATGATCACGGTAATGGCTGTATCTGGAATCTGATCGGCCAACTGTTGAAAATCACTGGTCGACCCAAAAAACAATGGTCCTTTGATGTGCTTGATGAATACCTCGTTCTTCAGATTTTCAGGGAAATTGGCCTCATCATCCCAAGCTTTCTCTTTAAGCAGGCTTTTTACGTCGGAGCGTTCGGCTGTCAAGTCCCCCATTTTTTTCATAAACATCAATGAGGCAATAATCAGTCCGACCCCTACGGCATAGACTAAATTCCACACAGAAGATAAAACAAGAACTACTAGCATGATAATTACTTCCGAACTCAGTTTTACCGGGCCTACTTTCATGTCTTTAGGCAAACTAGGGATTGCTTTGAGACCTTTATAATCCATGACCCCAATTCCTACAGTTACCAAAATTCCGGCGAGTACCGCTGCGGGTATTTGAGAGGCAACTGGCCCCAAGGCAAGTAAAATGACCAATAAGAGTAAACCTGCAATCATACCGGATAATTTAGTTTTTCCTCCGGAGTTGATATTGACCACTGTTCTAATGGTTGCCCCGGCTCCCGGAATTCCTCCGAAAATGGCTGCGATACTGTTACCGATACCTTGGCCCACTAGCTCTTTATTCGGCTTATGTTTGGTCTTTGTCATGTTGTCAGCAACCACAGAGGTGAGCAATGAGTCGATAGCACCCAAGAGGGCCAATGTCAATGCCGTAAAAACGTAGGGAGTAATTGAATTGAGTTCGAATGCCGTAAAAATTTCCAAATTGGGTATAGGCAATCCACTGGGTATTTGTTCAATGGGCCTATAATTTAAACCAAACCCGTAGGCTACGCCCGAAACAACGACCAATGCCACCAATGCACTAGGGATTTTTGTTGTAATACGTTTAAAACCGTAAATAATCAAAATAGTAGATAAGGCAAGTATGAGTTCTAACCAATTGATATTTTGCAATGCTCTTGGCAACACCTTAAAAGCACCAATGACTCCAGAAGCTTCGCTGGCGGCCAAGGTCTGCGCCTCTTTAAGCATATCAGCTTCAGTTATGCTTTCTGCGCGCTTGATGGTCTCTGTGAAATCTTCTAAGACCAAAATGCCTTCACCGGCTTCCTCTTTCAGAATATTATCGAGAATGATTTCTTCGGCATGCGGTTTGAACTGCTCTACAAATTCGGCATCTTCTTTGGGATAGTACCCAACTGCCGGTAATACCTGGGTGACCAGAATAATCACTCCTATTGCGGTCATAAAACCGGATACCACTGGGTACGGAATATATTTGATGTACTTTCCGATCCCAATGAGTCCCAGCCCGATTTGCATTAGACCCGCCAAGAGAAAAATAGTGAGTATTGCTGGAAGGGCTTTTTCAATACTACCATCATAGATGGCGACAATGCCTGCAATAACGACCATACTTACAGCTGTCATCGGAGCTGTTGGACCAGAAATTTGCGTGTTGGTTCCTCCGAACATAGCGGCAAAAAAGCTTATAAATATAGCCCCATAAAGGCCTGCGCTTGGACCCAGTCCTGAACTTACCCCGAAAGCCAAGGCCAAGGGAAGTGCAACGATACCTGCGGTGATGCCACCAAAAAGATCGCCTTTAAAATTAGAGAATAAGTTTTTCATAGTAATACGTTATATAATAGCAGAGACCGACATATCACAGCCATTGGCCTTATGCATGGTTTGTTTAATTTTCAATGTTGAAATCGTGAAAAAAAGCTAATTTTCCATTTCATAAAACACAAGCCTTAATCTAAATGATAGATTTCCATAATGTTATTGAGAATACCTTCAAAATCGATTTTGAGGTCAACAAGTTTTCCGGAATGCACATCGAATACCCAACCGTGGACCTTTAAATTACGATCTCTGTAAGCTTTTTGAACAGCAGCGGTTTTTATGAGGTTGACACATTGTTCTTGAACATTGAGTTCTACCAAACGGTCGTACTTTTTCTCCTCATCGGTGAAGGCGTTCAACTCCTCTTTGTGAATACGATATACGTCTCGAATATTTCGTAACCAAGGATTTAGAATTCCCAAGTCGGCTGATTGCATGGCGGCTTTGACACCTCCACAGGCATAATGGCCACATACTACAACATGGTTGACCTTTAAATGCTCAACGGCATAGTTTACAACAGACATGACATTAAGGTCAATGCTGATGACCATATTAGCTATGTTTCGGTGTACGAAAACTTCGCCAGGGCCCAGACCCATAAGGTCTTCGGCAGTTACCCTACTATCGGAACATCCGATATATAAAAGTTCAGGACTTTGGCCTTTTCCCAGTTCCTCAAAGAAATCGGAGTCTGTCGAAAGTTTATTTTGGATCCACTCTTCGTTGTTTTTAAATACGTTATCTAGGTTCATGATTTTTAGTTTAAATATAAAGATTTAAATCCTTAAGAAATTATGAAAGTATTTTCATAGCCTCTCAGGATGATTTTATTGAAATTTATTACTGGAACTAGATAAGGGATTCCGGAGGTGGGAGAATTATCTCCAAGGTATGATCAAAATTTGCCAGAAGATAGAAATCACTTAATGAATGGTTTCTTAGCTGGGCGAGAAAAGAGAAATTCGTATTGTCGTATACAATCTTTTTTTCGGCAACGTTCTTTTTTCCTTGTTCGGGCTGCTCCTCTTCGTTTAAGTTAACGGTAATAATGGTATTTCCATCATTGTTCATCAAAGAAATGACAGGGGGGGCAAAAATGGCAAAGAGCCAAATTGATAAAAGGGAAATAATAATTGTCGATCTAAACATTGAACGGCATTTGTTGCAAAAATAATATCGAAAGGTTGATTATGCGTTAAAGATATATTAAAAATCTTTAAGCATTTTTAAATCTTCGGAGGAAATCCACCCAGTTTTTCCATCAGCAATCTCGATTTTCTTCCAATCGTTGAGCGCATCCATGACATTGACCTTCGCTCCTTCATGTAGTGTGAATATCACCTGACTTCTTTTGTTGGGTTCAGATTTCACCAATGTCTCTTCGGAGAAAATTATGGCGGGATTGTCTTTCTTGAAATCTCGGTAACCCATATAGGCGAAGACGACGCTGACGACCACAAACAGTAATGAAATTATACTTGTTACAAATGCAATACGTTTTCGAGAAGAAAAACGGAAGAAATAAAATGCGATATAGGAAATCACAAATAGAAACATAAAAGCTATCGACAAATAGGCCCATTGATCAAAAGACAAAGCCATTACGGTATTCTTGTATAATTTGAAAAACACAGTCTTAGGCAGCGGTTCGATGGCATCTAAGGTCATATTTTGTGCATAGGCCAAATTGTTTTTTATCTCGGGGTCATTGGGTTTTAACAATAATGCCTTCTCATAATAATAGATGCTGGGCGCTATATGATTGAGCTTGTAGTAGCAGTTGGCCAGGTTGAAATAGAGTTCGGGAGAGTGTTGATCGTTTTCTAATATTTTCAGATAGCTTTCAGCAGCTTGTTCGTAGTTACCTTCATTATAGGCAGTCGTTGCCCGATTAAAAAGAGCTTCGTTTTGTGCCGTGGCCCAAAAACATATAAGAAGTGAAAATGTTGTTATTATTTTTTTCAATTTGTTTTTATTCAATTCATTGATCCTGTTCTTGAGTTCCCGCATCTTAATGGCTACAATTGCTTGTCCATTTGAGAAATCACTTCACTCGCCGTGTCATAATCTTGCTGCATCTGTACTTCCGAAAATGGGCTATATCTCGCCATTTCGCAGTTTTGTAGCAACGCAATGAACCCGTCCTTGGTAGCAGCGTCTACTTTCCTTTCCGTCAGCAATGTGGCAATTTTGTCTTTGCTGAATTCTGAAGTTTCAATTTTCAATTTTGCCTTCAAATAGTTGTGCAATGCCTTTTCTAGCGCGATATAAAATGCTTCTTTGTTACCCAGCTCTTTCTTTGCCTTTGATAAATATTTTCGTGCTAGCCTATTTGCCCTTTTTATTTTGTTGCCGGCAACATCGCTTGCAATGGCTTCTCTTTTTTTACCAGTGACAATAGTCAATGGAATCAATACTAACGGCAATAGTAGCCATAAATAGAAGCCGGTAGAACCAAAGAAATGCTTTAAACCTATGGCAGTCAGATTCGGATTGAGTTTTATAAAGTTGAATTGATCCCCGGTGGTTACAACAGTCTGTCTGCTTCCTGAATAAGGAATCGCTCCTGATGCGGCAGCCGCATTGCTTGGCCCCTGAACTACATCTATCAAAATCTCTTCGGAGCTCAGACTCTTGTATTTCTCCGTGGCCGGATCAAAATAACTGAAAGAGATACTCGGAATCGGGTACTTTCCCTTGAATGAAGGTACGATGGTGTAATTGTTACTTACTTTACCTTGCATGCCCGAAAGGGTCGTGCGTACACTTTCCTCGAATTCTGGGTCATAAACCTCTAAAGAACTAGGCAGATTGGGTTCGGGCAGTTGAAAAAGTTTTAGGTTGCCTTTTCCACTGACTTCGACTTTCGCCTGTAATGATTCCGATGCATTGAGCTTTGTCTTGCTTGTAGTGACCGAAAAATCAAAGTTGCCAACTGCTCCGCCGAAATTAATGGGTTTTCCCTGCAAGGGTAATTCCTTAACGGTAATTGTACGATTACCGGCCGAGACTGTTTTATTTGTTTGGGAATAGATACGTCCACCAAAGAAATCTCGCTTATTGGTCGGAACATCTACCGTGACCTCTAGCGAAAGGGGTTCAATCTCCAGTTTTCCGGATTTTTGGGGATATAACACGACCCTTTTTAATACCACATAGCGGTAGGGCTTTCCTTGATAGGTGCCGTTTTGGGCATTAAGTTTAGATACCGGAATGTCTTGACTCCAAAAGTTGTTGTATTTTGGATTGTCTAAAGGCCGGTAATTCGATACGCTAATGGAAGGGCTAACGTATAATTTATAGACTACGCTAAGGGCTTCATTTAGAAAAGGGTCGGTCTTAGAGACTTCCGCAACCAAATGTAGGCTCTCATCGGCAACATCGTCTACGGTTTTCTCGTCACTGGGCTTATCGACCGCGGCGGTTACCTCGACTTGTTTTGCAAGTGATTTATAGGTTGTGCCTTCGATGACAATGGAAGCCTGCTTAATTGAAAATTTGCCGCGAGCTGTCGGGGCTAAAGTATAGGAATAGGTCTTTGAATAGCTTCGCACACCGTTGAACCATGACGAACTAATTCGTTGCGACGGACCCATAAGAATGCGAAAACCCTCGAAATCAGGTGGGTTGAAATCGTCTCCATCCTTATTCATTATAAAATCAACGCGTAGGCGTTCGTTGATGCCTAATTTTTCTTTGCTTAATTCTACTTCAAAAGTAACCGCATCCTTTTCCTGCGCACTCATTAAAACGAATGCGAAGAATAAAGGAAACATCGCGATGTATTTTTTAAAGTTCATTACCAATCCTTCTCGTTTTTAACTTTTACGCCTTTTACCTTTTGTGCATCGATTTTTTCCTGCACCTTTTTCTCCTCGTTTTGCATGGCATCCAACAGGTTTTGAATCTGCTGTTTGCTTAATTGGTTAGGTCTGGGTTGCTGTTGTTGATTCTGCTCTTCTTCAGATTTATCTCCTTGGTCGGGTTGTTTTTTTTGCTCTTCTTTTTCATCTCCCTCACCTTCTTTGTTGTCTTCTTTTTCATCCCCTTCATCACCCTTATCGCCCTCGTCACCCTGGTCTTGCTCATCTTGATCTTTCTGATCTTCCTTATTGTCGCCCTCGTTCTTCTGGTCCTCGTCCTTTTTGTCTTCTTGGTCTTGATTGTCTTTGTTGTCCTCGTTTTGTTCGTTCTGTTCTTGTTCTTTTTTCAGCATTTCTTTTGCCAAAGCCAGATTATACCGCGTTTCTTCGTCTTTCGGGTTGTTTCTTAGGGCTTCTTTATAGGCCTCCACAGCTTTTTCGTATTCTTTGCGCTTCATAAAAACGTTGCCCATATTATGGTACGCTTTGTGCTTGTCCATTTTGTCGGAAGCCGACTCACCGGCCTGTTTAAAACGACCAAAAGCTTCGCTATAGGTTTCCTTATTGTAATAGGCGTTGCCTAAATTATAGGGGGCTGCTGTATTCTCGCCACTTTTTGAAATGGCCTTTCTATAATCGACCTCTGCCTCAACAAATTTGTTTTCGGAAAGTGCGGCATTGGCCTCCCAAGTAAGGTTCTCGGAAGCTCGAAGGGCGCTGCGATTCTCTTTTTCAGTTTCTTGGGCATTTACAAAGCATCCCAGCAATACAAATATGAATGTCAAATTTTTCATTTTATAGAATTTCTTCGTTCTTTTCGTTGAACAAATTCAATTTTTTCAACCATTTTGTTTTTCTGTCCAAGATAAAGACATCTAAAAATAGAAACAATAGTCCCGCACCCAAAAACCATTGAAATTGGTCTTTGTATTCGGCAAATTGTTTGGCCTCGAATTCAGTTTTGTCCATTTGATTCAACAGTTCCTTCATTCTGTTGACCGCCTCTTCGGTATTTGTGCCATCGATATATTCCCCGTTTCCTTCATCTGCAATATCTTCGAGAACTTTTTGGTTTAACCTAGATATTACAACTTCCCCCTGGGCATCTTTCTTTAAACTTTCGACTACCCCATTGTGTTTAATAGGAATTGGTGCACCTTTGCTTTTTCCGACTCCAATAGTAAAAATGCGTATTCCCTCCTCTACAGCTAGTTCGACCGCGTCTAAAGCCGACCCTTCGGAATGATCTTCACCATCTGAAACAATAAAAAGCACTCGGTTGGTCTGCTCTTCATCATCATAGTAGGTGGTTGCCAATTCAACTGCTTCATTTATGGCGGTCCCCTGTGATGTGAGCATGTCGGTATTCATACTTTGCAAGAACATCTTTGCCGCTCCGTAATCGGTTGTAATCGGAAGTTGCGGAAAAGCTTGCCCTGCATAGGCGATAATACCGATACGGTCACTCGCCAATTGATTGATAATTTCGGAAATCAGTCTTTTGGCCTTCTCAATGCGGTTGGGTGCAATATCTTCGGCCAACATGCTTTTTGAAACATCGAGGGCAAATACGATATCGACCCCTTCCCGCTTAACCGTTTCCAATTTCGTGCCAATTTTCGGGTTGACCAGACCTAAAGTCAGAAATGTAATTCCCAGTAATAGAAACAGAAGCTTTAGCGTAGACTTAAATTTGGATTTGTTGGGGGCCAATCGTTTTAATAACCTAAGATCGGCGAATTTTTTCTGGGTTTTTTTCTTCCAAATCAACAATAGCACGAAGAGTACGATTATCACAGGGATAATCGCCAATAGATAAAAATATATTATTTCGTCTAACTGTATCATTTATTTATTTTCTCTATCAAGCCCAACTCGTTTTCCAAATTTGATGGTCTAAATAAAACTTCTGAACAATGTATTTCTCAAGAGCCATTCAAATACCAGCAAAGCTCCTGCCAAAAGTACCCAAGGCCTAAATTTTTCTTCATATTTATAGTATTTGAACTCTTCTATTTCAGTTTTTTCAAGTTTGTTTATTTCATCGTAGATAGCCTCTAATTTTTCATTGTTCGTGGCCCTGAAGTATTGCCCCCCGGTTGTGTTTGCAATATCCTTTAACAAATTTTCATCTATTTCAACTTGGCGCATACCATATCTAAAAGACCCATCTGCATTATAAGAAATAGGAGTTAGCGCATTGCCGTTGGTGCCCAACCCTATGGTATAGGTTTTTATGCCAAACTCAATAGCAAGGTCGGCTGCGGTCTGGGGTTCGATAAAACCCGAATTATTTACCCCGTCGGTCAACAAGATAATTATTTTGCTGATCGCCTTACTTTCTTTTAATCTGTTCACGGCTGTGGCCAATCCCATTCCTATGGCCGTTCCGTCGTTAAGTTGTCCATAGGTTATTTCACGTAGTGCGTTGAGTACAATTGATTTATCGCTGGTAATGGGTGTTTTGGTAAATGCCTCCCCCGCATAGGCTACTAACCCTATTCTGTCGTTCGGCCTTTTACGAATAAAATCGGAAGCTACTTTTTTCAATGCAGACAGACGGTTCGGTTTTAGGTCTCTGGCAAGCATACTGGAAGATACATCGATGGCCATTACAATATCGATACCTTTGGTTGTCTTTGTACGGGTGGAAATATCTTCGGTCTGTGGTCGAGCCATGGCCACTATGATGGAAGCCAAAGCCAACAACCTAAAAAGAAAGAGCAGGGGCTTTAGTTTGGGAAGCAAACCTCCCCTTGCAAAGCCTTTAATACTTGAAATCTTAAGGGAAGCACTTTGCTCATTACGTTTAAAAAAATACCATAGCACAGCTAGTGGCAGCAATAAAAGCAACCAAAAGAACTCGGGGTTTGCAAATGATATATTTTCGAACATCTATGCCTCTGTTTTTACCTCAAGGGTTTTTAATATACGATCAACAATTTCTTGGGCGTACGTATCCTCTTCTTGCCAAGTTAACAACACTTGTTGTTGAAAGCCTTTGCCTCCAAAACTTAATATCACATATTTTCCGGTGACTTGTTTCGATGAGTCCGGTATTCTGAACTTTCCGCTCCCATAGGTTTTGATACCCTTTACGCCGGTAATTGTCGAGAACTCTTCTTGTTTGGTGATGATATTTTTTGCCCCCTTTTTCTCAAAGTTTTTCAGTAATTGTTCAATGGTCTTTTCATGATCTGGTTCAACGGGTTGGGTAAAGGTTGTTGATGTTGTGGCAACAGTAAGGAGCGTTGCCTCATTTTGATACATAAAAGTCTGCAACTCTTGAATATTGGCCTTTTCCTCTGCCGGGATCCTAATATCCTGACGTACCAGAACCTCGGGTGTTTCCATGTTTATAGGAGGGTAGCCATACGAACTGGAAACCCACTCCTTTTCCAAAAGACGCTTCGAAACATTGCCCGTAACTGTATCCCAGACATAACCCGGGCCATAATAAACTGCTAAGGAAGTGATAGAGATCAACAAAGCAATTACGGCGATACCTCCGGCCAATACCCATTTTTTTCGTTGTTGCTTTCGAGCCAATTCTTCCAAGTATTCCTCCTGCTCCATTAATTCTTCCTGAGTAGGTTCTGGCAGGGCGTCGTGGGTCTTGATTACGATTTCCTCGATTGATTTCCGGTCTTGTTCGGCCACTGACGCGTCCGGTTTTGATTTGGCAAATTTGACCAAATCCGCGGTCTGCAATATGCGTTTGAATTGATGAAGGGTGTCATGGTCAAGCTTCAATTCCCCTGCATCTTTTAACATTTCCAATTTGGTGATCAGTTGGTCAGTCGTACTTTCCAAAGCAGTGACATGGGCATCCTCTTCGAGATAAGAACGTACTATCGACGTAAGCTCGGTATAATATTCCTTATACTCGTCTTGGATAAGGTATTTAGAGTTCTCAAGCTTCTTAAGTTCTAAAAGTGCTCTATCATACGGGGGTAATAAGGCCTCTTTTTCTGCTTCCGTCAACGGTTTTTTTCTGAAAAGGAACCAATAAATCAATCCTCCTACCACGGCTAGTCCAATCAGAATTCCGAACAGCATTTTCCAGAACTCCATATTACTCTTTTGCACCTGCATCAACGGCTTAATGTCGTACATTTTTTGTGCTAAGGTATCTACGGTGATGGTTGCCACATCGATTTGCAATGAATCGGTAAAATAACCCTTTCCGTCGATTTCAATGCGTTGGGTCGGTAGTTTATAGGAGCCTGAATCAAATTGCGTAAGTGCGTAAATTTTTTGAAGCGTGTACCTATCACCCTTTTTTGTAGTGTCTGTGGCAAATGCTTCTACGGTTTCCAAAGGGGAGAACGTCTGCCCTTCCGGGAAAATGACCTGTGCAGTTGTGTCGGCTTCTACGGTAACCTTGAAATTTATTTGTTCACCTATCTTGATGGAGGTGGTATCGACCTCTGAACGGACGGATGGTGTGTTTTGAGAAAATCCCTGAAAAGTGCAAATGAAAATCAAGCATGCGGCCATACGCCGCAAAGTCTGCGAATTGTAATAATTTTGTATTACCTTTTCATTTTTCATTGAAATCAGCCTCTTCGCTTAAAATAACCCAACAACTTTTTTACATAACTTTCATCGACCCTGCAACTCAGTACGCCGCAACCCGATTTGGTAAAACTATTCTTAAAATAATCGACGCGTTCGTTTTGGTAATTCTCATATGCTCTTCGTACTCTTTTCGATTGGGTATTGACCAATTGAATCATACCTGTCTCAGCATCTTCCATTTGCACCATGCCTAAATTGGGCATTTGTTCTTCACGTTCGTCATACACACGTATTCCGGTAACATCGTGTTTGTTTCCGATTATTTTCAAAGTACGCTCGTAGTCTTCGGCAATGAAGTCGGATAGAACAAAAACGATGGCCTTCTTTTTCATTACATTGGTCAGGTACTTTAAAGCCCCGGATACATCGGTCTTATTGCTTTTAGGCCTAAATTCAAGTAATTCACGAATGATTCGGAGTACATGGCTCTTTCCTTTTTTTGGAGGAATAAAAAGCTCGATTTCATCGGAAAAAAGAATTAACCCTGCCTTGTCGTTGTTCTGCAATGCAGAAAATGCAAGTGTGGCCGATATCTCAGTGATGATTTCTTTTTTGAATTGGTTGGTCGTTCCAAAATATTCCGAACCACTGATATCGACCATTAACATCATGGTAAGTTCCCGCTCCTCTTCAAAAACCTTGACAAAAGGTTCGTTATAACGGGCTGTGACGTTCCAATCGATACTTCGCACATCATCCCCGAACTGATACTGCCGTACTTCACTAAAGGTCATACCACGTCCTTTGAAGGTAGAGTGGTACTCTCCTCCAAAAATATGATCGGAAAGACGACGTGTCTTTATTTCGATTTTTCGAACCTTCTTAAGTAATTCTTTGGTGTCCATTTTTCGGTAAACAGTTTTCAGTAAGCTTGTTTTAGTCGCAATCAATTATTGAATTTCATTGACGACTGCAACTGCTAACTGCCCACTCTTCTAAGGTACTTCGATCTCGTTAACGATCTTGTTGATGATTTCTTCTGAAGTGATGTTTTCCGCTTCGGCCTCGTAAGTGATTCCAATGCGGTGCCTAAGCACATCATGTACTACCGCCCTAACATCTTCGGGCACTACATAACCGCGACGCTTTATGAAAGCAAAACATTTGGCCGCATTGCCCAAATTGATACTTCCTCTGGGCGAAGCTCCGAAGCTTATCAAAGGCTTCAGACTTTCTAAATTATATTTTTCAGGATAACGTGTGGCGAAGACCAGATCCAAAATATACTTTTCTATTTTTTCGTCCATATAGACCTCCCTAACGGCCTTTTGGGCACTTAAAATCTGCTCCAAGGAAACGACGGGCTTGACCTCTTCGTACGCTGACAATAAATTTTGACGCATTATCAACTGTTCCTCGTTCATTTTTGGATAGTCAATGACCGTCTTCAACATAAAACGGTCTACCTGTGCCTCGGGAAGTGGGTAGGTACCTTCTTGTTCAACCGGGTTCTGGGTAGCCATCACCAAAAAGGGTTTGTCTAAAATGAAGGTTTCATCACCAATGGTTACCTGTTTTTCTTGCATGGCTTCCAACAAGGCGGATTGTACCTTTGCCGGAGCACGGTTAATTTCATCGGCTAAAACGAAATTGGCGAAAATAGGGCCTTTTTTAATGGAAAAATCATTGACCTTCATGTTGTAGATCATGGTGCCGACGACATCGGCGGGTAAAAGGTCTGGAGTAAACTGTATTCTACTAAAGCTTCCTTTTACAGCTTTTGATAACGTGTTTATGGCCAAGGTTTTTGCAAGGCCGGGCACTCCTTCAAGTAAAATGTGACCTTGCCCTAAGAGACCGATGAGTAGTCTTTCGACCATATGTTTTTGACCAACTATAACCTTGTTCATTTCGAGGGTCAGCAAATCTATAAAAGCACTTTCGTGGGCGATTTTCTCGTTCACGGCACTAATATCCACAGTAGTATTTTCCTCCATATATTTTTTTAAATTTTGGTGTTGATCGGTTCAATGGTTAATAGGGGTGCAAATTGAAAATTTATTCATTGAGTAGCTGTTAACGATTGGTTAAAAAATGGCACAACCCCCTATTTTTATGAAGTTTTTAAGGGATTTCTTTTTAATTTCACACACCTATTGAAAACTTTAACTCTTTTTCTAAGATTATGGCAGTATTTATGAATTCTGGTATTTCGTGCAAAGAGCTTTCTAAAACTGAAATAAGATACTTGATACACCATAGTTCGATAAGAGTAATTTCTATGATCGATCATGCCGATATTACGAAGAATACTCCAACAAAACCGTTTGTGATTTTGTGGGGTTGAGTGCGATAAAGATCGATTGGTAATGGTAAAATTGGTCTATTTTATTTGGGTAAGTAAAGGCAGAATGTTCTGTAATTTATATATTGTTTAAAAGAATGTTTATGAGTAAAACCGTACTTATTACTGGTGCTACCAGTGGCATCGGCAAGGCCACAGCTGAACTTTTTGCAGCAAATAAGTTTAATTTGATCCTATGTGGTAGGCGTCAAGAGCGGCTTGCTGAATTAAGCGAAAATCTCAGCAAACAAACAAAGGTTTATACGTTAAGTTTTGATGTGCGTGACAAAAATGCCGTGATACAATCTATAAATTCTCTTCCCAAGGATTTTCCGACTATCGATGTTTTAATCAATAATGCGGGTAATGCCCATGGTCTTGATTCTATTGAAAATGGTAGTATTGACGATTGGGACGCCATGCTCGATATTAATGTAAAAGGATTGCTCTATGTTTCCAATGCAGTAATCCCAAAAATGATAAAAAGAGAATCTGGACATATTATCAATATCGGCTCAACGGCGGGCAAAGAAGTTTACCCCAAAGGCAACGTATACTGTGCGAGCAAACATGCCGTTGATGCGCTTACCAAAGGAATACGGATAGATTTGAATCAATACGGTATTCGCGTAGGAGCCGTGAACCCTGGGGCTGTCGAAACCGAATTCAGCAATGTGCGATTCAAAGGAGACGATGAAAAGGCGGCGAATGTATACAAAGGATTTCAGCCCCTTGTAGCCCAAGATATTGCAGAAACCCTACTCTTTGTAGTCACAAGGCCACCCCATGTCAACATTGCAGACCTAGTTGTAACACCAACGGCACAGGCATCTGCCACTATTTGGAAGAAAGACTGATGATCAACAAACGGCTATTGGTAAAGAATCTGCTCGCACATAATGACGAGAATAGTTTTTACGACAAAAAACGCTTTATCGATATTGGCCAAAAGGAGGGAAAGGGAAAATTTCTTAAACACGTTTGTGCATTGGCCAACAGCAACCCTAAAAACAACTCGTTTATAGTTATTGGGGTTGAAGATGAAGACAACAAAATTGTCGGGGTCGATTTCTTCGATGATAGCAAGATACAGAATTTGGTCAATGCGTATTTAGACAACCCCCCATTGATATCATATGAGAATATTCCGTTCCCACATTTGCCAGAAGGCAAAGTAGTGGGGTTGGTTACTATTAGGTCCAACGGACGGGTTTGTGCACTGCGAAAAAACATCTGGAAATATTATGGAGGTGCTGTTTTCTTTCGGGAGGGAAGCATAAGCATGCCAAAAGCCTATGGTATTGAATTAAAGGATATCAATACCGATGTCGTAGCTACTATTGAACAGCATGCACGTAATAATATAGAACTTACACTGGATGGGGTCATCGATTTTATCAACAACCGCCACAAAGACCTTGAAAGCAGTTACAAGGTTTTTAAGGAGCAGTTCGTGGTCTGTTGGGCGGGCAACCGCAAGAGGGTAAAAGACAACGTTTATTATTCAAGGGTCGATATTGAGTTGATCAACGAACAGGTAAAGTTGTTTTATTCCACCTTGGATGAAATTACGATTGCCTATGACGAACAATCTTTCACGACTATGGAATATGTTCAACTTGGTCTTGGCAAAAACCAGAGCTACTATCCTTTGGAAAAAATGGTACTTACTTTTGATGATAATGGTACCTATCAAATACAGAGTGATTTAGTTTTCGAACCCCCTCAATTCGATAAGAAAACACTGCACCATATCTACAATGCCAACAATGCGCTGCTTCAGAAATTGAAAAATAAAATGGAGGTTAAACCCTCGGAAAGATTGGATCTTAGGAACTTGCCCGACACCTATTTGATCTGTTATCTGAATGGTTTTGAAGAGGCGAAGGATCAAATGGAAATTGCACGGCCACTGCTGAAACAATATGATGACAAGCTATATGCTTCTTTAAAGGAAACGTTACGAATTTTACGAAAAGTGAGGTATAGTTAAGGCGGCAGTTGCTGTACTGTAAAAACAAGTGAATAGTATCACACTTCTTTTTACCAAATTGTAATGTTTTCTGTCCCTAGAAATAGCTAGTCATCCTCTTTGCGTACTTTAAAGAAATGCCTATCTTTTTAAAAAATTTAAAACGCCTATATGATGGACTTATTCAACGAAATCAAAAAGAAACTTAGTCAAGAATTTATAGATATTATCGAGTGGTTGGACAATACCAATGATACGATTGTCCATAGGTTTGAACGCTATCAGAACGAGATTAAGAACAATGCGAAACTAATTGTTCGAGAGGGTCAGACCGCTGTATTTATTAATGAAGGTCAATTGGCCGATGTTTTTAAGCCCGGCACATATACGCTGAACACTAAAAACTTACCTATTTTGACCACCCTGAAAGGTTGGAAATATGGCTTTGACAGTCCGTTCAAAGCGGAAGTCTATTTCGTGAATACACGCCTTTTTACCGATGAAAAATGGGGTACCAAAAACCCGTTTATGCTAAGTGATGAAAGATTTGGTTTGGTTGAAATACGAGCCTTTGGCACCTATAGTTTCAGAATAAATAATCCTGGAAAATTTGTGGTCGACGTGGTCGGCACGGATGGAAATTTTACCAATTTCGAAGTAAATGAGCATTTAAAGAGTTTAATCGTTACCCGCTTTACCGATACGGTAGGCGAGGCAAATCTGCCTATTGAATTGTATGCGGCTAATACGAGCGAACTATCGGAAACATGTCGAGACGTAATGCAGCCTGAATTCGGTCGTGTGGGCATTGAATTGGAGAAATTCTATATCGAAAACGTCTCAATGCCCGAGGAACTTAAAAAAGAAATTTTTGAGTACAGCCGATTAGATAAACTTGATATGGCCAAATTGGCCCAGTTCAAGGCCGCCAAGGCAATGGAAGCCGCTGCCAAAAATGAAGGTGGTACCGCCGGCGCTGGCATGGGCATGGGTATGGGTTTTGTGCTGGCTCAACAAATGGGGAATATGATGAACCCCCAGGCAGCGCAACAGCCCTTTGGAGGGCAACAGCCGCAGGCAATTGCCCCACCGCAATTGCCCACGCAGGTCACTTACTTTTACGCCTCTTCGGGTCAACAAATGGGACCGGTATCTTTCGAAAAGCTAAAAGAACTTTTTGCTGCCAGAACAATAAATAGAGATTCTTTGGTTTGGAAACAGGGCATGGCCAATTGGACGCCACTAAAAGACGTCGACGAGCTTAAATCGTTTTTAGGAGGTAACACACCGCCACCGCTTCCGACAGCATAGCTTTACGATAAGATAGATACGGTTAGACGGAAGAAACTATTAATCGATACTTCATATATCACTAATATGCCCGAACTGTTTATTTAAAAAACTCCTTTTTCTTGGGATGACAGGCCTTGTTCATGGAAGAAACGAAAAAATCGGAAGATAAAAAGTCGTGCGCCAATTGCGGTGCCGAAATGAAATTCAAACCTGGTTCGCATCAAATAAAATGTGAATATTGTGGTTATGAAGCGTTTATAGAACACGCCAAAAGCAGTTTTGAAGAGCTTGAGTTACGGCACTATTTAAAAGTAGTGGGCCAAAATGCGCATACGGAGACCATAGACCTGCTCAATTGTAAAAATTGTGGGGCGAATCAGCATGTTGAGGAAAATTATAAGTCCCTCAACTGTGTGTATTGTGGAGAACCTTTGATTCGGGAAGATATTGAAAGGGAAGGCTGGATTTTACCAGGGGCCGTTCTTCCCTTTCAATTGGATCGAAAAAAGGCTTTCGGAATTTTCAAAAGGTGGGTCAAGGGTATTTGGTTTGCTCCCAACAACTTAAAACGTGCATCAATCGATCCCGAAGGGCTACACGGGCTTTACGTGCCTTATTGGACATTTGACTCCAATTTGAATGCTACGTATATCGGGGAGCGGGGAGATTATTACTATGAAACACGACGGGTCAGAACCAAAAATGGAACCCGAACACAGCAGGTGCGAAAAACAAGGTGGTCACGAGCCTCGGGCGCTGTAAATGGTTTTATAGACGATATTTTGATTAATGCCTCACAAAAGAAACGAAGGGATATTCCCTCCAAGATTGCCTTTTGGAATGTTAAGGAACTCGTCCCTTTTGACTCGAACTACTTGTCTGGATTTGTTACGGAAAAATATACAGTTTCATTAAAAGAAGGACATCATCAATCGTTTCAAGAAGCAAAGAAAATTGCACATCAATGGATTCGAAGGGATATCGGTGGTGACACGCAAAGGATACATCAAGCCGATATCAAATTGACCGATGAGACATTCAAGCATATTTTGCTTCCAGTTTATATCAGTACGTATCGATATAACGGCAAAGAGTATCAATTCTATATCAATGGTCAAACAGGTATATTAAGCGGAACAAGGCCTTATTCTTTCTGGAAAATTTTCTTTTTGGTACTTTTTATTCTTGCCATCGTCGTCATAATTGCGATTTTTGCACAATGAGTTCAAGAATATTGGTAATAGGTGATATTCACTCGGGACTAAAGGCGCTTGTGCAATTGCTTCATAAGGCCGAGGTTACGACTGAAGACAAGATTATTTTTTTAGGGGATTACGTCGACGGATGGAGTCAGGCGGTGGAGACTGTCGACTTTCTACTTGACCTTCAAAGCACGCATAACTGTGTTTTTATACGGGGAAACCATGATGAACTGTGTTATAAATGGCTTCGCGATAGGGAAGACAATCCGCTTTGGATGCAACACGGCGGAAAAGCGACAATGGCTTCTTACGAGAAGGCAAGTAAAAAAACCATTGAGTCGCATATGAGGTTCTATGAAAATTTAGAAAATTACCATTTAGATTCAGGTAATAGACTTTTCTTACATGCCGGTTTCACCAATCTAAAAGGCATTGATTACGAATATTTTGAAAAAACGTTCTATTGGGATCGAACGCTTTGGGAATTGGCTCGCTCATTAAACCCTGCACTTTCAAAAACCGATACCCATTACCCCCAACGTTTAAGCCATTACAAAGAAATATACATTGGGCATACCCCCATTTCCAAAACTGGCGTTGCAGTACCTGAAAGAGCGGCAAATGTGTGGAATATCGATACGGGAGCCGCCTTTAAAGGTCCGCTTTCTATGCTTGATGTAAGCACCAAGCAAACATTTCAAAGCGACCCCGTATTTATGTTTTATCCGCTAGAAAATGGCAGAAATTAAAAATTGCTGTTATTTTAAATGATTTTAGTATATTATTGACGAAATTTGTAAAAAAAAATAATGCCCACAAAGAATATAAGATTAGAGGTAATGCAGGCGATAGAGCCGCAGGTGGAGGGATTTATGGAATCGTTCTTGATTCCTATTGGAGAGATATGGCAACCATCTGATTTTCTGCCTGATTCGGAGAACGAAGGGTTTTTAGATGCTGTGGCCGACTTACGAGGTGAGTCGAAAGAACTGGGCTACGATTTTTGGGTTACTATGGTTGCCGATACGATTACCGAAGAGGCACTGCCAACGTACGAATCTTGGCTGATGGATGTTGAGGGAATCGATCAACACGGAGATAATAAAACTAACGGATGGGCTAAATGGGTACGTGCTTGGACCGGCGAGGAAAATCGACATGGTGATGTGCTGAACAAGTACCTCTATCTGTCAGGACGTGTAAATATGCGCGAGGTAGAGATTACGACCCAACATTTGATTTCTGACGGTTTCGATATTGGTACCGATAGAGATCCTTATAAAAACTTTGTCTACACCTCTTTTCAAGAACTGGCAACGAATATTTCACACAAGAGGGTAGGTCAGATGGCAAAGAAGAAAGGAAATGTGCTTTTAGGAAAGATGTGCACCATAATTGCCGGAGACGAGATGAGGCATCATTTGGCCTACAGGGAGTTTGTAAAAACAATACTTGGAGAAGACCCCTCAGGTATGATGTTGGCATTTGCTGATATGATGAAGAAAAAAATCGTGATGCCCGCGCATTTTTTAAGGGAATCTGGAGGAACCATTGGCACGGCATTTGAAAATTTTTCGAATTGTGCCCAACGCTTGGGGGTATATACGGCACAAGATTATATAGAGATTCTAAAGAAATTGAATGCCTATTGGCAAATTGATTCTGTGCGAAGTCTTTCTGATGAAGCAGAAAAGGCAAGGGATTATCTCGTGAAGTTACCAGATCGCTTGCAACGAATTTCTGAACGTATTCAGCACCCTCAAGATCAGTACCGCTTTAAGTGGGTCGAGGCTAACGGAATGATTTGAATGATTTAAATAATCCGCAAGTTTTCAGAACCTTGAAGGTTTTGATCGGCACATAAAAAAATCCAGTTCATGTATGAACTGGATTTTTTTATGAAATACCTATAGTTTTCCATAGTCATGTTCGTCTTGCCATCGCGCCAATTCTACCCATTTGCCCTCGAAGCACATTTTAGCCTGCATGGGCCAAGATGCGGAGTCATGAACTTTAAAACGACTACCACCCCCTCTTAAGATTTCTTGACATTGAGCCACTGGCGTTTCTGACAATGTCTTCCACGTTCTTATTCCCGCATTGCGGAACATTTGCTCAATTTTTGGTCCGATACCTTCGATAACTTTCAAGTCATCTTCTTTGATGGTTTTCCCCATAATGGATTTTGCTGTAATTGCGTCGAAGGTAGTTGGGGCAACTACCGGTGCGGCCGATGCGACCGGTACTTCGATCTGAGTCGAAAGTGAGTCTCTACAGGCATCAAGATCAGCCTGTAATTTGGCCTTTTCCCTTTCAAATAACATAAGATTGCCCGAATTATCTACCGACGTATTTTTCCCTTTACCATAGAGATACCCGAAATAGGCACAAAGCGCACCTATTAAAATTGTTAAAATCCAATACCCGACAGTTACAGTTGAAAAGTCCATATGCCTACTTTTTAAGGTTAATTGGTTCGTCTGCCATACGCAACACCCGGTTTTTTGGCAGAGTTAGGTTGGTTATAGTTCGATTGATTTCACTTAAGTATTCTGATTAGCAATGTATTAAAAAAACCTGAAAAATTTTAAAAAGGAGTTTCCAAATAATCAAAATTAATTGGCAAATTATCCCTGAAATAGAATGAATATTCGCCAGTGAAAGTTCTGGTTTTTTCGTATTTGACAATCCACATTGGTTTGACCTGCAATCTTTTAAACTTTAGAAAAATGGAGATGAACTTTTACTGCTTAGTAAACTGTATATCGACCTTGGATTCACTAATCCTTAGTAATAACGGAGTCTTAACCTTCCAATTTCCAAGTTTTACCATTTAAACATGGCTTTGCTATAATCATACATTTTTTTTCTCACGTTATACAAAAGTGCTTGTAACTAGTGTTTTGCTACAATATTTTTAGGGCAACAATGAGCAAAAACACATGGATTATGAAAATCACGATTAATTTTTTTAAAATGGGGTTGCTAATATTTGCAATTGTTTTGACCTCGAGTGCAAGGGGCATGGTACGACCATTATTGCTGCCAAAACGGACTTTAGGTAAAACGGACTTTGGCAGAAACAGGGATAATGTAGATTAGCCGAACCAGAATGTTGTTGTCTGGTTTCCTTAGGGTGCTAAAGCTTTAGTTGCAGATTTCTTTTTGTCACCATAAACGATCAATTGTTCCTTTCGAAAGTATAATCCAAACTATTTCATTCCACTTCCCAAAATGCCCTTACAACGTATTTTTCAGAAACTTACCTTTTAGTGATTCTTGTCTTTTCTCCAATTCCGAACTAAACTTGCTACTTCTTATAAATTACTAATCATATTTATCTCAATATGGCTTAGTTTCCTACTTCATGTTCGGATGCGATCTAATAGACCTATACGTCCAATACCTATGAATCTTGGCTTTTGACATCCCAAGAAAGAAACAAGAAACTAAATTGGATCTGTGAATCCTTTCTTCGAATTTTTGAATTCACATGCCATCCGCATTTGATAAGTTCAAGAAATGAATTAACGACACCGAAAGTGTGAAAAGATGAGTACTGTAGACCGCAGAGATATATGTGTAATAGTGGCGATTGTCATTATACCAGTTATACAAAAATCCACTACAACTATACAAGCTACAAAGGCGGAGATACATAAGTATCTGGAAATCAAATTTAAGATATGTATTTTTAAGTATTGAAAGAATAGAGAAGCATTTAAAATGAAAACCAAGATGATACAATTTTTGACGTTTTGCTGTATGGTGTTAGTCCTCGGCGCCCAGGCCCTACTAGAAGGTAGTTGGACAGTCGAAGAAACTAAAGCCATAAAAACCGATCAGGGTACTAAAGATTAAGGTTCTGCAAAATAGTCGGAATCGCGGAAGATAGTTGTTTGAGTTAGTTTAGTTAGTGTTAATAAACCGCTGTATTTTCAGAAAATTGCCGATCGGGGGAACGGGCAAAAAGAAGGAAATACAGCGGTTTTTCTGTTTGAAAACGAGATAAGACTTATACAATGTTAACCTTTGTCTTATTATCGGCATTAATAGACAAAGAAGTATAATTATACCGGCCAACCAAGGCCCTTTAGCATCCGGAACTAAAAGGCTGTTGGACAAAATTGGCAGTAAAAAGCCCCTGATCGTTTGAGCCAGTTGCGCTTTTTGACGTAATGAAGGAGCTAAACGGCCAGGAGCTTTTTACTTTCAGGTACATTCATAGTAAAATGTTTTCTTATAAAAAAACATGAATGGTTCAATATTAATAGTTTTATAGCCCGCTGTTCGTATCAACTTGCCGATCGGGGGAACGGGTAAGTAGCGCAATGGCGGGTTTATATAAACCCGCGTTTAAAAATAACGACATCAACTTTACTATAAATCAAACTTGATTCCCTGTGCCAAAGGCAATTCGGTCGTATAGTTGATCGTATTTGTCTGACGACGCATATATACCTTCCAAGCGTCTGAACCGCTTTCGCGACCGCCACCGGTTTCCTTTTCGCCCCCAAAAGCACCGCCTATTTCGGCACCTGAAGTTCCTATGTTTACATTGGCAATACCGCAGTCGCTTCCGGCAACGGAAAGAAAACGTTCTGCTTCCCTAAGATTGTTGGTCATGATTGCTGACGATAACCCTTGAACCACCCCATTTTGTATTTCGATGGCATTTTCGATGGCTCCCGAATATTTTAGAAGATAAAGTATGGGTGCGAATGTTTCATGTTGTACTATTTCAAAATTGGGTTGCGCCTCTGCAATGGCTGGCTTTACGTAACAGCCGCTTTCATAACCTTCTCCTTCAAGAACCCCTCCTTCTACTATCATATTTCCACCTTCATCAACAACCTTTAGTAAGGCATTTTTATACATTGCTACCGCATCGGTATCTATTAATGGGCCTACATGGTTGTTCTCATCCAATGGATTTCCAATACGTAACTGTTGATAAGCATCGACCACGGCATTTTTTACTTTGTTATAAATCGATTCATGAACTATCAATCGCCTTGTTGAGGTACAACGTTGTCCTGCCGTGCCAACGGCTCCAAAGACGGCTCCGATGATGGTCATTTTTATGTCTGCATCGGGGGTAACAATAATGGCATTGTTTCCACCAAGTTCCAACAATGATTTTCCCAAACGGGCGGCTACGGTCTGTGCAACGATTTTCCCCATCCGGATAGATCCCGTAGCAGAAACGAGTGGAATTCTTTTATCGGTGGTCATGAATTCGCCAACTTTGTAATCTCCATTGATAAGACAAGAAATACCTTCAGGAAGATTGTTTGCCGTTAGAACTTCAGCGGCAATATTTTGGCAGGCCACCCCGCACAAAGGTGTTTTTTCAGAAGGTTTCCAAATACATACATCGCCACAGACCCATGCGAGGGCAGTATTCCATGCCCATACCGCCACGGGAAAGTTAAAAGCGGAAATAATACCTACCACTCCCAAGGGATGGTATTGTTCGTACATTCGATGGCCGGGTCGTTCAGAGTGCATGGTCAACCCATGTAATTGTCTTGATAGTCCGACCGCGAAATCACAGATATCTATCATTTCCTGTACTTCGCCAAGGCCTTCTTGATAACTTTTTCCCATTTCGTAAGAAACCAATTTACCCAGGGGTTCTTTAAGTTCTCGTAGTTTATCACCAAATTGGCGCACAATTTCACCGCGCTGTGGGGCTGGTAAGTTACGCCAGAACTTAAAGGCATGGGTTGCCGTATCCATAACCTTTTCATAGTCGGTCTTTGATGTAGTTTTTACTTTGGCTATTAATGCGCCATCTACTGGAGAGTAGGAGGAAATTGACGGTCCGGAAGCGAATTTCTTTGAACCGGTAGAAGTTCCATCATTGCTTGCTTGGATACCCAATTGTTCGAGGGCTTTATCAATACCAAATACGGATGCAATTTTCGACATTTTATAACTTTTTAGATGTGTATTGTGAAATTTAAGACAAAGCTACAAATAATAGCGGTCTTCCGATACGGAATTAGCGACATTCAGAGCATGAGCAGTAGTATGGCCAATAAGGCTGGAAGTGCTTGTATGAAAAATATTTTCTTTTCGACAGTCAAAGCACCATAAATACCGGCAATTGAAACACAGACTAAAAAGAAGAGCGAAATATTCGTTCTCCAGACAGGATCATCTATAAAGAAAGTCCAGATTAGGCCTGCTGCCAAAAAGCCATTGTACAGACCTTGGTTAGCGGCCATCGGTTTTGTAGGTTCGAACAATTCAGAAGGAAAGCCTTTGAATATCTTTCTTCCTTTGGTCGTCCATGCAAACATTTCGAAATAGAGAAAATAAAGGTGCAAAAGTGCTATTACACCAATCAAGATATCGCTGATCACCCTCATAATAGTTTAAACAAACGTTAGACATTCCTAATATAGGCGGTCTAAATATGTAAATTAAAGATATGAATTTAAGGTGTGTAAATTGCATTAGTTTTCAACCTTATTTGCAAAAGTAACCTTAAAACTACTGCCCTTTTCATCGGAATTGTATGATAAATCCGCCGAGATTTGTCTACATAATGATCGTATTATTTCAAACCCGATACCCCTTGCTTTTGCAATATCAAAATCTTCTGGTAACCCTATGCCATTATCGTAAACGGCAAGAACCACATCTTCGCCGAAACTCTTCACTTCGATATGCAATCGATTTGATTTTGTGGAGTCGTTATAGGCATGTTTCAAGGCGTTGGTTACGAGTTCTGAAACGATAAGAGCCAAGGGTACCGCACGGTCTAAATCAATGGATATTTCCGGGCAGTCGATATCGTAGTTGACCGAAGGGAATACCTTTTTCTGATATGCCATCAGATCAACAAGATATTCGTATAAGTTAACAGCTTTGGAATCTCTATCTTGATAAATTTTTTGGTGTGTCAATGCAATCGCCAAAATGCGAGCTTGGCTATCTTCCAAAGCCGAAATGGCCTCTTTGCTTGAAAGCTTCCTTTTTTGCATGTTCATTAGACTCGAAGTAATCTGAAGGTTGTTCTTTACTCGGTGGTGTATTTCGCGCAATAAATTTTCCTTTAATTCATTCGACTCTTCTAATTCAGCCGTTCGTAATCTCACTTTGGCTTCCAATCGGCGGTTGTAATCATCACGTTTTCTCACTATTGAAATGATAAGAAAGGTGGCCAAAAGTGTCAAAAATGCCGCTACGTATGATTCATAGGTATGCGGAAATGAAATGTATTCGGCTTTTTCCACGAAACGTACTTCCCACATGTGATTTGCCGCTTTTAATTCGACCGGCAAGACTTTTGTCTTCGATATACGCTCTATTTGTTCACTCTTTTCGACACTAGAATACAATAATGTATTGTCGCTTTTTTCGTAAATGGCTATATCCAGGATTTTTAGTTCCGAGGCCAATATTTGTTCAATAAACATGTCCATTCGATATACCCCGACAACTATACCCTTCACGCTATCCGATGCGGGGTGAAAGACCGCTTTTATTGCCAAAAATCCTTTGAAGGCATTATTTTTTACCACAAGTTCAATGGGGCCTGAAATAGAGAGTTCAGCGGTTTCAATGGCAGCGTTGATAGCCAATTTTCTAACACTTTCGAAATACGTATCATACCCTAAGGCATCGCGCAGAGGTTCTAACGGGTTGAGAAGTTCAATGGGAAAATAAACCTCTCTTCTTTCGGAGGTAATAAACTTGTTGTTAGGGCCGATCTGCCGAATGAAAGGTGAATTATTACCATTTCTTTCAGTTCTTCTGAAATATTCTTGTTTGGAACTATCCATTACTTTTGGAGACCATTCTAAGGCTCCTATTCCGTAGAGTTGGGTCAAAAATGGATTGGTGAACTTTTCAAAAACCTCCTGGGTGATACTCGTTTTCTTTTTATTTTCAAAAAAGAAACCCATCGATTCTAAAACTAAATTTATTTTATTGATTTCTTCCGAAAGGCGTAGAACCACATTTGAGGTAGCTTTGTCAACAGTTGCTTTTTTTTGTTGTACAGACTTGTCATTGATGGCAAAAAAAAGATAAAGAGAAATCGAAACTCCGGTAAATAATACAGTGAAATATTTCAGGATTTGCCTTCTTGTCATAGTGCAAGATACTTAATCTTCATAACAATGAACTAACAATAAGGCCAGTGAAATTCCCATTTTTTTCTTTAAAATTATTTACAAAAACTACCCTATAAATCTGGGGTCGACAGGCATCACAGTACCACAATTATCACAGGTGCGAAGTTCTTCGGAGCTATAGAAGTGTTTAAAATGACCCAAAAAATCCTTTTCGATGTCGTTTAGGGTGAAATAAACTTCATATAGCTGGTGGTTACAATTATCGCAAAACCAAAGAAGTCCATCATCCACGTTCATATCTGCCCGCTTTCGTTCTATGACCAAGCCTATCGAATCTTTATGGCGAACGGGTGAGTGTGGTATTCTAGCAGGGTGCAAATACATGTCACCAGGCCCGAGTTTCATAGTTTTTCGTTGCCCATTTTCTTGAATATGAACTTCGATAGTACCTTCCAGTTGGTAGAAGAGCTCTTCGGTCTCATTGAAATGATAGTCTTTACGGGCATTGGGTCCGGCGACGATCATCACAATATAGTCACCAGCATCCTTATAAAGATTTTTGTTTCCGACAGGAGGTTTAAGGGTGTCCCTATTTTCGTCGATCCATTTGGTAAGGTTGAAAGGGGGTAATATAGCCATTGTTTTTGATATAAGGTTCATGGCCGAATGTAGTAGGTGAAACCATTATCTAAAAATTATCGGTCACCGGCCAGCCCATCAAAATTAAGAAAACAAAATGTGATTTAAAGTACTATCTTTTGAAACAATTTGTATCGGCACCTATTCGAACTTTGAATAATCGTATGGAACTTTGGCTATCTATAAAAAAATAGTCGAGACTTCTGGCCAATTCAAAATCTAGCGGAAAAAGAGTTGGGTGAAATAGAACTTACCATGTACATCTTTCTTAACACTGACTGCCGTGTGCGTAAATTCACCTTCAATTGTCTTTCGATGGTTCGAACTCGCAAGCCAGTTCTGAAAGGCCTCAACTGCCGTCGCATAATCTTTGGCGACGTTCTCGGCCACATACGCTGCATTTACCTGTGAAGAAATACTTGATGCCCTTGCACTGAAATTATCATGGCTCAAATCGCCTTTGGAAATCATATAATCGGTGTGCTCATTGGCATAGGTGTAGGCAACGGGACTAAACTCCAAAGCAGTAGCGCCCATAGCTTCTCGGTGGTCGTTGACAACTTTGATTAATTCGCTTTCAACTTCGACATTATTTTCGGCAACTGGCTCATTAGCAATTTGTATCGATTCTTTACTACAGGATATCGCCAAAAATGCAAACAAGACCATGAAGGTACAGTGCAATCTTATCTTCATAATAGTGTTCTTATAAGCAAACAGGTGTTCTAAACCTATGTAGGTAGTAAGTGGGGGTTCTCGAATTCGAGAACGATAAAAATAAAGGTTGATAGGGGAGGAATCAACGATGTAATATTAATAAATATCTAAAATAGTGTTGTGTTAAATGAATTATTTTCGATGAACTGCGCCTTTCATAACATTTGTTGTAATCCAAATAAGACAAGCGCTATCATCCTTTCAATGCGTCACTTACGGAAAGTATGTTGGCCTTTAGAATTTTCTCCAAAGGATAATAGCTTTAAACCTTCAGTTTTCGCAAATGTCAAATCACTTTTGGCTTTAAAATGCATCTGTAGAAATTGAGTAAATTTACAGTACTAAAACAATCTGCAAGTATGCGCATAAGAGCAGTAGTTGTGTTATTCCTAATTGTGCTTTTGGGATGCACTTCAAAGAATGACAATAAAGCAGAACAATTTGATAACCTAGACAATTTTCGGGAATACATTTCTGAAGTAAGTCACGGAATTATTTCAGCACAATCCGATGTTCGTGTTGTATTAAGCCAGCCCGTTTCGTCATGGATTGGTGGTGATGAAGTGGATTTTGACCTTTTGAGGGTCTCCCCAGAAATAAAGGGAAAAGTCGTTGCACTTGATGATAGAACTATTGCTTTTATACCTGAAAACGGATTCGATCAAGATACCGAATATCGCTTTACTTTGGCTTTGCAAGCGATAATCAACGAGGTTCCAGATGAGTTAAAAACGTTGGCTTTTGGGGTTAAAACGTTAAAACAGCAGTTTAATGTTTATTCCCGTGCGTTGCAATCTTATTCTAAAGGGCGGCAGTTTATCGAGGGCCAATTACGTAGTGCCGATCAACTTTCGTTGGAAACTGCGAAGCAGCTTGTCAGGGTTGTGCAAAATGGAAAACCAATTCCAGTAAATTTCGAAGATACACCAAAAAAGGGAACACAGTTTTATTTTAAGATTGATAGCATACAGCGATTACAAGAAGATTCAGAATTGGATATTACTTGGAATGGTTCAGATTTTGGTATTGAAAGCTCAGGAAGTAATACCATCAAGATTCCCGGTCGAAATAATTTTACTGTGCTTGGTGCTTCGATCGAAAATGGGGAGGGCCAAGCGGTGTTCGTGAATTTTTCCGACCCCATAAAAAAAGGGCAGAATTTTGAGGGTCTGGTGGTTTTGGAAGGCGATGATCAGCTCAAATATTCAGTAGACGGTAACACATTGAAAGTATATCCTTCCAAAGATGTAAAGGGTACGTCCAATCTCGAAGTTTTCCAAGGCATCGAAAGTATTGATGGCCATAAACTAAAAATCAAATTTGAGGAACATATCGCTTTCGAGCAGGTGAAGCCACAAGTACGTTTGTTATCCAATGGAACCATTCTGCCTTCTTCCACCAATTTGAAAATCAATTTTGAAACGGTAAGTCTAAAGGCCGTGGATGTTTCTGTGTTAAAGATATATAAAGATAATATTCTGCAATTTTTACAGAGCAATAACCTTGATGGTAATTACAATATGCGCACTGTGGCCCGACCTATAGCTACGAAGAAAATTAGTATTCCGGATGATGGGTCTGGTTCACAGCTAAAATGGGCCGCACATGCCCTCGATTTAAAGGCGCTTATTTCTCCCGAAGTAGGGGCGATGTATCGGGTCGAGTTTAATTTTAAACCTTCGTACGGAACCTATAGCTGTAGTTCAAACAATTTTGAACCTGAATACGAGGGTAACGAAAATTTTGAGGAGGAAAAAGAAGATAGTTCTTGGGACGGGATTGAGGGCTACTATGACGACATGTATTATAATTATGATTGGAACGAACGTGAGAACCCTTGTCATACCTCCTATTATTATGATAAAAAAGTAGGCATTAATATACTCGCTTCCGATATTGGTTTGACGATAAAGAAGGGTGCCAACAAAAGCTACTTTGTTGCGGTCAACGATATTCTTAATACGAACCCGATTTCCGGGGCCAAAGTTGTTTTTTATAATTTCCAACAACAGGCTATGGGCCATGTGGTTACCGAAGCTAATGGCACTTCGGTTTTTGATGCAGATCGATTGGCCTATTTCGCCATTGCCGAGCACAACGGCCATAAAACCTATGTGAAATTGAATGATGGGAATGCACTTTCGATAAGCAAATTCGATGTTTCGGGGGTAGAATTACAGAAAGGCATCAAAGGATTTATTTTTGGGGAGCGCGGTGTGTGGCGTCCCGGTGACAACATTTATCTGTCTTTTATGTTGAACGATAATGCTAATAAGCTGCCTCAGAACCATCCGGTGAAGTTAGAATTGCTCGATCCTTACAACAAAATAGTACATCGGGAAATCAAAACACAGGGGTTGAACAATTTTTGTCATTTCACTTTGAGAACCGATGATAATGCACCGACGGGGAATTGGTTGGCCAAGGTAACGGTGGGAGGGGTATCCTTTACAAAAACAATCAAAGTAGAGACGATAAAGCCCAATCGATTGAAAATCATTGCCGATTTTGAAAAAGAGTTGCTTTCAGGAAGCGACCCTATATTGGGCAAGCTGGAAGTAAAATGGTTGCATGGGGCGGTCGCAAAAAATTTAAAGGCCGATATTACCGTCAAGTTTAATCCTTCGACTACTACGTTTAAGGCCTTTCCAAATTATGTTTTTGATGACCCTACCCGAATTTTTTCTACAGAAGATCAAGTTGTTTTTGATGGAAAAATCGATGCTTTCGGAAAGGCTAATTTTAGTATCAGTCCACGGTTGGCCAGTAAGGCACCTGGTATCTTGAATGCCGCTTTTATTACCAAAGCTTATGAAAATGGAGGTGATTTCAGCACCGATGTATTTACCAAGCCCTATTCACCCTTCAACACCTACATTGGGTTGAACACTCCAAAAGGTGATAAGGCAAGGGGCATGCTTTTGACCGATACCCCTCACAGATTTGAGGTGGTCTCCGTTGATGAGAAAGGAAATCCCAAAGTAACAAAAGAGCTCAAAGTGACGGTTCACAAGGTAAATTGGCGCTGGTGGTGGGATACCTCGGCAGATAATCTCAGTAATTTTAATAGCAGTAATTTTCGAGAAAAAGTTTTTGAAGAAACCCTAAGTACTGATGCGAGCGGAAAAGCATCGTTTGATTTTGAATTGAAATATCCGGAATGGGGGCGTTATTTGGTACGCGTTGAAGACGAAAATGGGGGGCATGCTACCGGAAAGACCATTTATATCGACTGGCCGGGCTGGGCGGGCAAATCAAGAAAGAGTGACCCTTCTGCCGCCACAATGTTGGTTTTTTCAACGGATAAGGAAAATTACAATGTAGGTGAGACTGCCACGGTAACTTTTCCCAGTTCTCAAGGAGGGAGAGCTTTAGTAACCATTGAAAACGGTAGCGAAGTCTTAGAGTCACGTTGGGTGGAAACACTTCAGGGTGAGTCGAAATTTGACATTGTTATCAATGAATTATTTACGCCAAACGTATTTATCAACATTGCGTTATTACAGCCGCATGCGCTGAGTATCAACGATTCCCCTATTCGGTTGTATGGAGTGGTCGGCATTGGAGTGGAAAGTCCTGAAACAAAATTACAACCCGAAATTTCCATGCCCGAGGTATTGCGACCCGAGGAAAGTATTAAAGTGAAAGTGAACGAAAAACAGGGCAATGCCATGACGTATTCAATTGCGATGGTAGACGAAGGACTTTTAGACCTAACTCGTTTTAAGACGCCCAATCCGTGGGATGTTTTCTATGCAAAAGAAGCTTTGGGGGTAAAAACTTGGGATGTATATGATGAGGTCATCGGCGCTTTTGGTGGTCGTATCGATCAAGTTTTTGCGATTGGAGGTGATGGTGAACTCGGTGGCGCAAAGAATAAAAAAGCCAACCGTTTTAAACCCATGGTGGTACATTTGGGACCTTTCGAATTAAAAGAAGGGGAGACCAGATCGCATACGATCAAAATTCCCAAATATGTGGGCTCGGTACGCACAATGGTCGTTGCCGGAAACCCGGAAAAGGAAGCTTACGGCAGCGTGGAGAAAACCACTCCGGTACGAAAGCCTTTAATGGTCTTGGCTTCATTACCGCGAAAAATAACCCCTGGTGAGAAAGTGACCTTGCCCGTTACGGTCTTTGCAATGGAAATGAAAGTCAAAGACGTAACTATAAAACTTCGGCAGGATCAATCTTTTAAAATAATCGGCGAAACCGTCCAAAGATTGAAATTTACACAACCCGATGAAAAAATGGCTTATTTTGAGTTAGAGGTTGCCGATTTTGATGGAATTGGGAAAGTGATTGTTGAGGCTTCGGGTAATGGAGAAACTGCCTCTTTTGAAATCCCGATTGATGTGGTCAACCCCAATCTTGTGACGACGGAAGTTGAAGAGTTAATATTGGAAGGGAATAGTGAACGTGCGGTTACCTTGAAAACCTTCGGCGTTTCAGGAAGCAATACGGCACAAGTTGAATTCTCTACGTTGCCACCCATGAATTTTAATGCTCGCATGCAGTATTTGATTCGTTATCCGCATGGGTGCGTTGAGCAGACCACTTCCGCTGCTTTTCCACAATTGTTTTTGTCCGATATTTTTGATATAGATGCATCCCGTAAAAAACAAATACAGCAGAATGTAGAAAATTCAATTATGCGTTTGGGCGGGTTCCAGAATGCCAACGGAGGGTTTTCCTATTGGCCAGGGGAACAGCAGGCCGATGATTGGGGTACCACTTTTGCCGGGCATTTTTTGTTGGAGGCAGAAAAAAAGGGGTATGTACTCCCTATCGGGTTTAAATCGAGCTGGGTAAAATTCCAACAGAGCATGGCCAAACAATGGCGGTCAGGATTAGGAAATTCTGATTTGGCGCAGGCCTATAGACTGTATACCTTGGCGTTTTCGGGAAATGCGGACGTGGCGAGTATGAACCGATTGCGCGAGATGAACGCACTCTCCAATGAGGCTAAATATCGTCTGGCAGCGACCTACGCATTAATTGGTCAGACGAATGTTGCGAATACCTTGTTGGGCAACGCTTCCCTAGATTTTGACAGATATAAGTACAATGCACATACCTATGGTTCTTCCGATCGTAACAGAGCAATGGCTTTGGAGACTTTTGTGCTGTTAAATGACAAAACGAAGTCTCAACAAATGGCAAAGACGCTGGCCCGAACCTTAAGTGAAAAACATTGGATGAGCACCCAGACGACATCCTACAACCTATTGGCCATGGCCAAATTTGCTGAAATGGTAGGTGGAAAAGGCATCAAAGTAAATATTGGATTAAATGGTATTTCGGAAGCGGTTAGTACGACTAAGACTTTGGCAAACCGTAACCTGAATATTAAAAATGGTGATAATAGCATTTCTTTCAAAAATGAAGGGCAGAACACACTTTATGTGAATGTTGTAAATAATGGAATTCTTCCAGTTGGCGAGGAAAAGACGGTACAACGTAATCTCAAGGCCCGCATGGCTTTCAAGAGCAGAAATGGCTCTCGGATCGATGTTGCACAAATAACGCAGGGTACAGATTTTATTGGCGAGGTAACTCTGACCAATACCACGGCAAACGCTGTCAAAGATATGGCACTGACGGAAATTTTTCCGAGCGGCTGGGAGGTTGTAAATACCCGCTTTACCGAATTTGGGGAATTTGCCGACAACCAAGTGACCTATACCGATTTGCGTGATGACCGGGCCCATTTTTATTTTGATATGGAAAAGAACGAGACCAAAACGTTCCGTATACTGTTAAATGCCTCTTATTTAGGGCGCTATTATTTACCTGGAATTCAAGCTGAGGCTATGTACGATAATGATTATATCGTACGTACCGAAGGGCAATGGGTTGAAGTAGTGCAGTAGTTTGCAGTAAGTTATGAATAGTAGTTTCGTAATAAAACATCATGAAACCGCTGTTTTATGGCCAGTAATCTCACGGGCCCATTCAACGGCTTTGGCCAGGGAGTCAAACCGCTTGAACTTAGTAGAAATAAAGAACTTTTCTAAAAGAGCGTTCAAGAACCCCGTTTTGCTATAACTAACAATGGCATAGCCCTTCAATCGATATCGTTGCTTGAAAAATTTAATCCAATCAGACGGCACTACAGAGTAGTTATAAATACGATTTGAAATAAATACAAGGTCTCTACCATCATGGTCATAAAGATCGGCGATATTTTCGACCAGTTTTTTACCGTGATCGTCCCAATTAAATATAATATCTTCTTTGACCTCCCCGATGACGAAATGATCATATAAAAAGTAGGTTCCGAACGAAAAATTTATTTCATGAAGAGCCTCTTTGTAAAATAAGGTTTTCTTTACACTTTTCATTTCAAAGTAAATGCGAAGTTGTTTTTGTTAAGTTAAGACAACTTTTTTAATCCTCCCCAAAAACCGTATTAAAATATTGAAAATCAGAGTAAAAGGTTTTTATTATTTAAATGAGTAAATATCACAGAGATTTATCGATGTGGTAGTTTTAGGCCTTGACTAACTAGGTTTACTATGGTAAAGATGGTGATACCTCGGCTGTATAAGAGGGTCTTGGTGGAAATAGTAGGAAGTAAGTTCATGTTTGATTAATGAAGTTATGAAGCAAGGGCCTTTGGCCCCGAAAGATTTTTAGCCCAAGCAATGGCTTTCTCTAAATTCGAGAAACGCTCTGTTTTGGTCTTTACAAAAAGTTTTTCCAAAACTGCATTGTAATGCCCAGATTGGCTGTAGCTTATAATTCCGTAACCCTTTAGCCTATTGCTAAATCTAAAAAAATGAATCCAATCGGCAGGTTTGCATGAGTAATCGTTTATTCTATTTGTGATAAGCACCAAATCACCACCATCATTATCATAAAGATCTAAGATTTTGGCGCTCGCTTTTTTCCCGTGATCTTCCCAATTGTATATAATGTCCTCATGCACCTCGGCGACCACAAAGCCGTCAAAGAGGTAATAGTTGCCAAATGGAAGATTGAGTTCTTGAATGGCTTCCTTATAAAAGGGGGAGTTTTTCAAACTGTTCAATATCAGCAGTTTTAGGATTCTTGACCAAGATCAAGAAAAAATTGTAAAGCTTGTTGTTTCTTCGTTTAAAGGCTCTGATATTCTTTACACTGTAGGTTTTAAGGTTTTATAAAGTACTGAAAGTCTTGTAGATTAGGTGTTTCAATGCAGTTATATTTTAGGCAACTTATGCCGATTTCTTGTAAAAAGTTTGAAGTGGATATACGCTCTTTTGAAGTGGTTCGGTTCGAATTTCTCAACCGTTCCTATTACATGTCAATTTAATTTGCAGTGGGCATCTCAACTATTTACTCGTTGGCTGTGCTCCCCTCCTCTTTTAAAACCTTATCGAATACAAAGGCACCAATTTCCTTAATAGGTTCGTAGAGTGTTGATTCTTGGACCATTTCGTTTGGCACCAATCCCGATGAGGTATTGATGCGGTCAAAAAAGATTAACAACGCCCCAAGAATTACAGCAACCTTTAAAGCTCCGAAAATACCTCCGGCAACTTTATTAAGAAGACCAAGCATGGCAAAATTCGCAATTTTGGTCAGAAATTTTCCGGCGATATGCACGACCATAACGATAGCGACAAACGTAATGATGAAAGCGGCAATATTGATATATCGTTCATCCCAATCCATATTTTCCGAGAGATAATTCCCGGCATAATACGAGAAATGAATGGCTCCGTAGATTCCGGCTATTAAAGCGACAATGGAAGCAATTTCCACAAAAAGTCCATTTTTGAGACCTTTCCAAAGACCATATATTAACAGAAGTCCCAAAATAATATCTAAAAAACCCATAGTCGAACGTTTGTGCAAAAGTAATATTTTGATTTGTACCTTTGGTGAATAATGCAGCACCTTCGACTCGAATAATAAACTTAGCCAAATGGTAGTGTAGATGAATACCCATGAGGTGAGTTAAAGGAGATAATATGGGATTAATTTGGCCAAAAAGGAAACAAAAAACTGATGTCAAGAGACCTAGAACTTAAAGAACGCTGGGAAGCACTTGTGGAGAAACTCTCCGCTCAATTTTCAGATAATGACCCTTTAGAATTGGATGCGATTATCTATCTGGTGGGTGTTCAAGAGTTGGGCCAGTACCATAGAAAATATAAGAAAGACGATAAGCTAGATTTGATGCATATTGCCATATGCCGATTATTGGAACCTTATGGATATTATGAGTTCGATTTTTTTGATGAAGAAGGCTGGCCCCATTATAAGATAAAGGAAGAATTACCCACATTAAAAGCCGGAGAGCAATCGGTATTGATGAAAGAGGCTATTGTAGGTTATTTTTTAGAGAAGGACTATATTAACTGACGTCATTTCAAACTTATCTACTAATAACTGGCAAAGTGAAGGAATCCGATCGTTTGTATCTTGGAGGCTCTTAGAATGAAAACAACTATTTGGCGTGGGTTGAACAGATTTCCGCGCTACCCTCGGAATGATAAAAGATGAACACAAGACCACCCTATTACGCCGTAATCTTCACGAGTCAAAGAACGGACATGGATGATGGGTATTCGCAAATGTCGAAAAAAATGGAGGCATTGGCCAAACGGCAACCGGGCTATATCAATATGGAAAATGCAAGGGATGACGTCGGTATTACCATAAGTTATTGGGAAAGTCTCGAAGCTATTGCACAATGGAAATCGAATGCCGACCATTTGTTCGCCCAACAAAAAGGTATTTCTGATTGGTACGAATGGTACAAAGTACGTATTTGCTTAGTCGAACGGGAATATGAATTTAAGAAATAGCAGGGTAGGAAGAAACCAATCCACGTTCAATAGCCTGTCGGGTTTAATACAACAGGTCAAAAAGCATTTTAAAAAATTGATGCTTTTGGTGATTCTCTTAACGGCCTACTATTTCTGTCTGCCCAAACAATTGTTCTATGACCCTATGGCCACGGTAATCGAGAGTAGATCGGGCACTTTGTTGGGAGCCATAATCGCCGATGACGGCCAATGGCGGTTTCCCATCCTGGATAGCGTACCCGATAAATTTAAGGAGTGCGTAGTGCAATTTGAGGATGCCTATTTTTATAAACACCCAGGATTTAATCCCGTTTCAATAATCAAGGCATTAGTGGCCAATGCTTCTATAGGAAAAACAGTTCGTGGCGGAAGCACCATCACCCAACAAGTGATTCGACTTTCTAGAAAGGGAAAAAAACGCTCTTATTGGGAGAAAATTGTTGAATTGATTTTAGCCACTCGATTGGAACTTCGCTCTACAAAAGATGATATTCTAAAATTGTACACCAGTCATGCGCCATTTGGGGGTAATGTTGTCGGTTTGGATGTCGCCGCGTGGCGGTATTTCGGACTCCGGCCACACCAGTTGTCCTGGGCCGAGACTGCAACCTTGGCCGTATTGCCGAATGCCCCGAGTTTGATTTATCCGGGTAAAAACCAGGCAAAATTGTTGGCTAAAAGAAACCGGCTCCTTCAGAAACTTGTATTTAAAGGTATTATCGATAGTACAACCTACAAATTAGCGCTTCTCGAAGAATTGCCACAAAAACCGCACGCCTTGCCAAAAACCGCACCACACTTGGTGCAGTACCTGGCTAAAAATAATCGGGGTAAGCGTATTGCAACAACGATTGATGAGAATCTTCAGCGGAGCGTAAACACTATTGTAGAAAGACATTACCAAAGCCTCCGACAGAATCAAGTTCACAATGCCGCCGTTTTGGTAATGAATGTAGAAACGCGTCAAGTCGCGGCGTATGTGGGCAATACCCGAACGACTGCGGCGCATCAAAAAGATGTCGACATGGTTCAGGCAAACCGAAGTACGGGCAGTGTGATAAAACCTTTTTTGTATGCCGCCTTGTTAGATGCAGGAGAACTGCTACCCGACATGTTGGTGCCCGATGTGCCGACCCAGATTGCGGGCTACACCCCTGAAAATTTTAATGAAGATTACAGTGGGGCAGTGCAAGCCAAAAAGGCCTTGGCACGTTCGCTCAATATTCCTGCCGTGCGTTTGCTGCAAACCTATGGACTGGAAAAGTTTCGGGATCAACTTGATTTGTTCGGCCTCCGTGGGCTCGATAAATCGGCCAAACATTATGGTTTGCCCCTGATTTTAGGTGGCGCAGAAACCAATCTTTGGGACCTCTGCAAAACATATGCAAACATGGCATCGACCGTCAATCATTTTAATGCAAGTTCTAGCGAATACTTTTCTAATGAATTCACAGTACCCCTCCTAAAAAAGGACCAATTGGTCGATTTTGGTTTTAAGGCTACCGAAAAAACGATTTTTGATGCCGGTAGTCTGTATCTCACCTTTGAAGCCATGAAAGAGGTCAATCGCCCTGAGGGAAACGAATCTTGGGAGTTTTTCGACGGTAGTAAAGAAATTGCTTGGAAAACGGGTACCAGTTTTGGTAATAAAGATGCATGGGCCATTGGCTTAACAAAAGACCATGTGGTCGGTATTTGGGTGGGTAACGCAGATGGTGAGGGTAGACCAAATGTGACGGGGGTGAATAGTGCCGCCCCTATCTTATTTGACGTATTCGATATGCTTCCTAGAAGCAACTGGTTCTTAAAACCGTTGGACGAGTTTACCGATATCGAGGTTTGCGCCGAAAGCGGATATTTGGCTACGACCGATTGTCCCGTTAAATCTATTTCTATTCCCGACAAGCAGAATTTTGTGACGTCTTGTAATTATCATCGAATCGTACAATTAGATACGGAAGGCCAATTTCGAGTAAATTCGTCATGTTCAGACCTCTCCCGAACCGTTTCGAAATCATGGTTTGTTTTGCCGCCATTGATGGAGTTTTATTACAAAAGAGCACATCCTAGTTATAAAGAGCTGCCCCCGTTTCGTTCGGACTGCGAAAGAACCAATGTTCCCCCCATGGAATTTATCTATCCTAAAAACGGAAGCCGAATTACCTCGGCCAAGAATTTTGATGGAAAGAAAAACGAAATGGTGGTAAAATTGGCACATACAAAACCAGAGACGGAAGTGTACTGGTATTTAGACGATTCTTTTATAGGCCAGACCAAAAACTTTCATGAAATGGGTATTTTGCCTTTAGGTGGAAAACATAGAATCACTGTGGTTGATGCGCTGGGCAATGAAATTACCATTTCGATAAGTGTGCTCAATGAACTTTGATATGGAAAGTTTAAGTATTATATTTAACAGTTCTCGAAATTTTGGGAAGGAACGCTTCTCATTTGTTTGTGCGGAGCAAATCACAGTGTGACTTAAGAGGTAGCGGCACAAATTTCTATAATAAAAGCAAGAGCATATGAAATATATCATTTCCCTAGACCAGGGCACAACAAGTTCACGCGCTTTGTTGGTAAATCAAGAAGGAAAAATCCAGGGCATGGTGCAGAAAGAGTTTAAGCAAATCTTTCCAAAATCGGGTTGGGTCGAACATGATGCCAATGAAATTTTGGAATCCCAGCTGGGGGTGCTCAAAGAGTTGCTTAAAAATGAAAAAGTGGCTGCTACGGATATTAAGGCCATAGGTATTACCAATCAAAGGGAAACTACGGTTGTATGGGACAAAAATACAGGGGAGCCAATTTACAATGCGATTGTTTGGCAAGATAAGCGTACCGCCGATATTTGTGAGCAATTAAAAAAGAACGGACTATCAGAGCACGTTCGAAATACGACCGGTCTTGTCATTGACTCCTATTTTTCGGGCACCAAAGTAAAATGGATACTTGACAATGTCGAAGGTGCTAGGACCAAAGCGGAAAACGGAGATCTTTCTATGGGAACCATCGATTCTTGGTTGGTTTGGAATATGACCAATGGAAAACAGCACGTGACCGATTATACCAATGCTTCCCGTACTATGATTTATGATATCGTAAATCTAAAATGGGACGATAAAATGTTAAAGGCACTGGGCATTCCAAAGAGTATGTTGCCAGAAGTAAAGCCTTCGGCCCATCATTTTGGAGACTATGAAATCGATGGGGTGAAAATTCCGATTGCAGGCATTGCCGGTGATCAGCAAGCCGCACTTTTCGGACAGGGGTGCTTTAAAAAGGGAATGGCGAAAAACACCTATGGTACGGGCTGCTTTATGTTGATGAATACGGGCGAGAAACCTCAATTCTCCAAAAACGGATTGTTGACCACCATTGCCTACGGACTTGGTGGAAAAGTAAACTATGCCTTTGAAGGAAGTATTTTTATTGCGGGGGCCGCCATTCAATGGCTTCGTGACGGTCTTGAATTGATAGAAGACGCCAAAGAAACCGAGGCATTGGCGAATTCAGTCGAAGGCGACAGTTCAGTTTATGTCGTTCCCGCTTTTGCAGGCTTGGGCGCACCCTATTGGGATATGTATGCCCGTGGTGCTATCTTCGGATTGTCCCGCGATACGGGAAAGGCCCATCTGGCCAAGGCAACCTTAGAATCGCTTGCATACCAGACCAAAGATATTTTAAAAGCCATGGAAGATGATTCGGGTCTTCAATTGAAAAATCTTCGCGTCGATGGCGGCGCCTGTGCCAATAATTATTTGATGCAGTTTCAGGCCGATATTTTAGATACCGAGGTGCATCGACCCGAAGTAATCGAATCGACTGCTATGGGAGCCGCTTTTTTAGCAGGAATACAAGTAGGGTTGTGGTCACAGGAAGATATTGATCAAAATCGTCCCATGAATCGAATTTTTGAGCCTAAATTTGACCGGGTAAAAAGGAAGAGACTCTATAAGAATTGGCAGAAGGCGGTTGAACGCACCAAAGGCTGGGAGGAAAAATAGAAAATTCGTATTTGCGAGTAACCAAACGAGATTTGAGCATTGGGTAAAATGCATATGGTGACGAAGCAAACTGTTGGTCGGGCATACGGTTTCAACAGATTGCTGCGTCGCGATACCTCGTTTAGTGACGATCTTAATTAAAAAACAACATGGAAAATATAAAATTCTCGAATCGAGATAGGGCAAAAACCATTGCAAAATTTATAAAAGAAGAGTACGACCTTGTTGTTATCGGCGGAGGTATCACAGGCGGGGGAATCGCTCTTGACGCCGCTGCACGCGGGTTAAAAGTGGCCTTGGTGGAAAAAGGCGATTTTGCCTCTGGTACTAGTAGTAAATCCACAAAATTGATACATGGTGGATTGCGCTATTTAAAACAATTCGATTTTTGGTTGGTAAAAGAAGTTGGTTCCGAACGAGCTATTGTTCATAAGTTGGCACCACACCTCGTGCTCCCGGAAAAAATGTTGCTTCCGTTAATCGAAAATGGTTCTTATGGCAAATGGCTCACCTCTATTGGCTTGAAGGTATATGATATTTTAGCCCAGGTTACAGGTGACGATAAACGTAAAATGTTGGAAAAAAAAGAGGCTTTAAAGCTTGAACCTTTACTTCCCAAAAAAATATTAAAGGGCGCAGGGTATTATGCGGAATATCGTACCGACGACGCCCGTTTGACGATTGAAAACATTAAGACTAGTTTAAAATATGGTGCAATAGCCCTTAACTATGCACAAGTGAAAGATTTTACATATGTCGAGGAAAAGGTGGCTGGTGTGATCGTTAAAGATTTGGTGTCAGGGAATGAATTCAACATTAAGGCAAAATATGTAATCAACGCTGCCGGGCCATGGGTAGATGAGCTACGCAGTATGAATAATTCCAAGAAAGGGAAACAGTTGCACCTCACAAAAGGCGTTCATTTGGTGTTTCCTCATAAGAAGCTTCCGGTAAAGCAGTCGGTTTATTTTGATATTCCAGATGGGCGAATGATGTTTGCCATTCCCAGAGGCAAGATTACTTATGTCGGTACTACGGATACCAATTTCAATAAAGACAAAGACCATGTTGGTATTGACTTGGCCGATGCCATCTATCTTTTGTCGGCGGTCAATAACATGTTCCCCAAAATCAATTTGGAAATGGACGATATTATTTCTTCTTGGGCCGGATTGCGTCCATTGATCCATGAAGAAGGAAAATCTGCTTCTGAACTTTCACGGAAAGATGAAATTTTCACTTCCGATACGGGGCTCGTGAGTATTGCGGGCGGAAAGTTGACCGGCTATCGAAAAATGGCGGAAAGAGTTGTCGACCGAATTGCCAAGAAAATGGAAGAAGAGTATGAGGTCAAATCGAAAGAATCGGATACAGAGAATATACCTTTAAGTGGCAATGTGGGATTTAAAAAATTCAAACACGTTAAAAAATATATCGCAGAAATTTATGACCGGATAAAATCTGAAGGATTTTCGGAATACGAAGCTTGGTTTTTGGTTACCAATTATGGTAAACAGACCGAAACCATTCTAGAAACTTACTCGAAATTAAAGGATAATGACAACTATGTGCGATTGATAAAGGCGGAGTTGCATTTTGGAATCGACTACGAAATGGTACAGAACCCGATGGACTTTTTCGTTCGAAGAACGGGAAGGTTATACTTTGATATCGATAGCATTACTACTTTTATGGAACCTGTTCTTCAAGAGTTTAAATCTATTTTTAAAGCGGATGATGGGCAAATCACCGTTTGGCGTGAGACCTTGTTGGCCTTGGTCAAGGAACACTCCGATTTTTCATTGGAGCGGAGTCGATAGATTCCATTCGATAGGTTTTCGCTTCTCGCTACATTCCATATCTGGTTTATGGAGCGGGTCGTTCAAAAAATCTTCGGCTATTTGATAAAAACAAGCATTGTATAGACTGTTGTGGGCTTCATCTAAAAACAGAAGTTCATACCCGTTTTTCAAATGTTTGATTGCCCCTTTGGCGTTGCTAATAGGGGTAACATGGTCTAAACCGCCACTTGTCAATAATATTGGTATTTCAGAAACTACGGGCTGGTTTTCAAGGTCGGTAGCCCTAAAGGAATGCCAATTCTTCAGCAATTTTATAGTTGAACTATTTTGTGGATAAGCAAACCCGATCTCACTACTTTTTAAAGCTTGGTCCATAGTTGCCAAGTCATTAAAGGGAAGTTCTTCATAAACCATCACAGAATAATTCATGGGCCAATTAATAAGATTAAACATATATTCGAAACCTTTCAAAGCATTTCTTAAAGGTTCAATTTCGCTGTTCTCAATTGCCTCTATAAGTAAAGGTATATTGGCAATGGAAGAGCGATTGTAAAGTGATACAAAGAGCAGCAAAAACGCATCATGGGTATTGAGCACGAAGGGTTTGCCTTCAAATTCAAATTGTAAAGGGTCAGATTGCAATTTCCTCAATACCTTCATCAAACGCTCTTTTAAATTAGGGTAGCGGCTATTACAGCTACCATCTTCCTTACAGCGGAGGAGAACAGCAAAAAGGGAATTTTCAAAATTTTGTATGGAATTGTTAAAATAATTGGTTTCTGGTGGAAGAATGGCGGAAAGTACGGCACTTCGCACACTGTTAGGAAAATCACGCATTATGGTCAAACCCAACCGCGAACCATAGGAGCCTCCAAAAAGGTTCCATTTTTTATACCCCAAAGCTTTTCGTAAATCTTCAAAATCGGCCGCATTTTCCCTACTGTTATATCCGGCAAGGTCGACCTCATCGTTTTTTATAGTTGCCTTGCATTCGGCCAGTAGGTTATTTGTAGCTTTGATATCTTCTTCTATACTAAGATTTTGTCGCATGATGGCGAAAAGTGCATCACCAATTTCGGTACAAAAAGCTTCAGAGGCACCAGTTCCTCTTTGATCCATCAATATGATATCCCTATCATTTCTATAAGTATGGTTTTTCCAAGATTCTTCCAAAATCAAGGTTGCCGCACCGGGGCCGCCTTGTAAAAAAACTATAGGAGCCTTATGAGAATTGGTGTCCTTTGCTTTTAAAACTTTATAAGCTAATTTAAGGGTGCGGGAATCGG
>CBDULZ010000022.1:0-60333 GCA_965368185.1 uncultured Kriegella sp. | reverse complement strand
AAGGAGAGGTGAATCGGCAAACCTCCACCCAAGGGTCCCAGAATTTATAGATTAAAAATTAAGTGGGGTGGTCTATTCGTACCTCAGATCTTGTCGTAACCGTTTTAGGGAGCGATATATATTGGTGCGGGCACTTTCTATGGAAATATTCATTTCTACCGCAATCTCTTCATACGATTTGTCTTGGTTGAATCGCATTACAATCATGGCCCTTTGTTTGTTTGTCAAGGCTTTCAGTGCCCCAAAAAGACTTGATTTCAAATCAAGCTCATGCTCTGATTGGATGATTTGCTCCTCAATCGTGTTTTGAAAATCTTTATAATATTTTCCGGAACGGTCTTCTTCGGGGGATATCAAAACCAAGTTTGTGCGGTTCTGGCCAACTATTTTCCTTTTAAGCGATTTTAGTAGGTAATACTTGATGTTCACCGAGTTGCACAGTTTTTTTCTGTATTTGTACAAATCTAAGAAAAGGTCATGAATACAGTCCATCACAATAGTATCATCTGTAGTCAGTTTTGTTCCATAATCGTATAATAAATCTGCGTGTATGTGGTACAATTCACTAAGTGCATCAATATCACCCCGCTTTATGCGGGTCCACAATATTGACTCATTTTCGGTAAGCGAATTCATTCTATAACAATTATCAGACGTAACGATCACTTACAGCGTAAAGAGAAATCGTAATTCATTATGACTGGAATATTAGTGATTTTTTGGTTAAATTAACAAAACTTACGAATGAAAATTCAAAAATCACCAATTTAGAACTATTTATACTACGGTTGTGACAATTTCTTGTTTTACTGCGTACGTCAATAGCTTTAAACGTTGTCCTCTTCATGTCAATATAAAAGGGAATACGTATTTAATACGTGTTCCCTTTGCTCTTAAGAATCCCAATTATTTGTACACTAAAAGAATGTGCTTTTGTCTTACTTATTTTTTACAATCAGGCATACCCTAAACAAGAAAATTCGAGCCAGGTCTTCGATACGTATTAATGATTAAAATCCGGCTACTTCCCAACCCTTTCGATATGCCCGGTGAAGGTATTTATTGGCCCTTCGATCCGAGAATCGCATTTTGTTTGCATCCCATTCAAGTAAGGTATCGGGCAAACGAATTGCTATCGTACCCAGCAGTATGGCCTCTGTCATAGGACCCGACTGCGCGAAATGTGATTCTGTTTTTTCTCCGCCCAAACAAGCATCAACAAAATGATGATAATGATTTCGGTCGTCGAGCTCTGGAGATTTGTAATCTATATATTTATTCTCCGGTAATAGCACTGGCATGTCTGTATGTGGTATGAGTAGCGCTCCTTCGGTTCCGATGAGCATGGCCGATTCCGCAGGATATGGTTTCCCAGGATACAACGCTTGTACTTCCCATGGGGGATAGAATTCGCCGTCGTACCATTCTATTGGCAGTACATCCGATTCGGTAAGCTCATTGCCGGGAAAAATCCATGAAATATGGTCGCCCTGAGGCCATGTATCCGTATTCCGCTGCGGAGTTTGTTTCCATGATTTTTGAACCTTGGCCGATACGGTCATTGGTGCTTCTAAACCCAGACCTTTCCATACCGCATCAAATATATGGCACCCGATATCTCCAGACCACCCGGTGCCAAAATCTTGCCACGCCCGCCAGATTGCCGGATGATAAATCTCAGGGGCATAAGGCCGCATCGGAGCGGTGCCTATCCAAAGATCCCAATTCAAATGCGAAGGAACTTCTTCACCCTGAGCAGGCCGTGGACCGGGAAGTCGGTACCGCTCTATCGCGGCAGGACGGTTCGAGCATAGGTATACTTGCTTGACCTTGCCAATTGCACCTTCTTTGATCCATTGCACTGCCAATCGATCCCCTTTGCCAGAAGCATGTTGTGTGCCAAGTTGCGTTACCACCCCAGCTTTTATTGAGGCTTCTGTGAGCTTTCGTACTTCCCCCACATCGTGGCACATCGGCTTTTGACAATACACATGCTTTCCATTTTGAATGGCCCGATAAGCAATGGCAAAGTGATTGTGATCTGGCACCGTTATATTTACCGAGTCAATTAAGTCGTGCTCTTTTTCAAGAAGTTCCCGCCAATCGGTATACGTGCGCGCATTTGGCAAAAGCTCTGCAGCCCTTTGTAAGTTTTTAGCATCAACATCACAAAGCGCTACAATATCTACACCTTGATGTTCTAGAAAGTTTTGAAGGTCGTGCCAACCCATTCCCCCAGCACCAATACATGCATGTTTCAATTTATTTTTTGGGGATGCAAGGCCTACGGAAGGACGCATCATAAAAGGGGCCACTACGGCCGCCGCCGAAATTGAACCCAAAAATTTTCGCCGTGTTACCGATTTGTTTTTGTTTGTCATTTTTTGAGAATTTGTAAGAAGCTAAAGGTTTACTGCATTAATCGACTAACGGCCAGTAAAAAATTATCGCATTTATTACCGAACCAAGATATTCGTGTAACCAAAAAAATCTCTTTTTGATTTTTAAGGGAATTCAGCGGATTCCTAGAATTATCATCTGGTACTAGCAACATAGCAGAAACAGGATATTAGCCTTGTTTCTTCTGCTTGGCCCGATATAAAAATTGGAAGCTACGCCGGCATATCGGGTAATTTCCAACCATCACGATATGTATGTTTGACCAATTCTGCAGCAAATTCACTGGCAGAAAAAGGTTCCGTCCAGTCTTTTTCGAATTTCGGACGACCATCTTTCATTACAAAGTTGTCTCGAATAACCGTCTTTATGGTTTCATCGTTGCCGATATTTGTGAACCGCATGTTCTCGCCATCCCATTCCAAAATCTTATTAAGTGATTGAAGTCGTACTGCAAGAACGCCCATGACGACCATTTCGTTAAAAGGACCGGCTTCAGCAAAATCAGATGTACAAGGCTTACGATTTTCTGGACTTTCTTTACATGCCCGAACCCAATCCATCTCATGCGCACCTCCCTGCCACTCAAGGCCCATTTCTTCCTCTACCCTACGCTCGGTTTTTGGCACACGTGGAAGTTCTTTACCAAGTATTTGAGGAGCCAAACCATAACACCCCGTATACATAATGCCCTTGGTACCGTAGAAGAACGTACCTCCTCCAGAAGTATTTGGATCTTTGCCCGCGGGCCATCCCTTTGGCAAATCGGGTTTAATTCCGCCATCATACCAAGAAACCTCTACTTCCGGTAATTTGATCTTGCCGATTTTCCCACGTTCGGGAAACGTTAGTTGTACCGATTGCGCTGTAGGGGCTGAATCTCTTAAGAGTAATGACGAACTGCCCTGTGCTTTTGTAGGATAACCCAATTTTAAAGCTTCAAATACCGGATGGAGTATATGACAGGCCATATCGCCCAAGGCTCCCGTTCCGTAGTTCCACCAACCGCGCCAGTTCCAAGGGTGGTATACTTGATTATAAGGAATCAATTCGGCCGGCCCCGTAAATAGATCCCAATCGAGTGTATCTGGCACCCACTGCCCTTGTGCAGGTGGGTTTTGCCCCTGTGGCCATATCGGTCTATTGGTGAAAGATTCTACCTTGGTTATTTCACCAATAGCCCCGGCCCAGATCAATTCGCAGGTTTCGGCAACTCCCTCCCCTGAAGCACCCTGGTTACCCATTTGCGTAGCTACCTTATGTTTTTCGGCCAGTTTAGTCAATAATCGCGATTCATAAACGGAATGTGTTAGCGGCTTTTGAACATACACGTGTTTTCCACGAACCATGGCATCTGCAGCAACAATTGCATGGGTATGATCGGCAGTGGCGACCATTACCGCATCAAAATCATCACCCATTTCATCATACATCACCCGAAAATCCTTGAACTTTTTTGCGTTGGGAAAATGGTCAAAACAGTTCTTTGCGTAGTTCCAGTCTACATCACAAAGACCGACTATATTTTCGCTCTCTAAATTTCGAAGGTTCCCGAAACCCATACTGCCCACTCCGACACCTACAATATTCAATTTATCGCTCGGAGCCTTGTGGCCCAAGCCTGAGATTACATTGCTGGGAAGAATGGAAATTCCGACGGTGGCAGTTCCCGCTTTTTCAATAAAAGATCTTCTTGAAATTTGTCGGGTTGCCATATGCTTTTTTTTCATGCCTTGACTTTTTGTTGTTCTTATTTGTATATCGGTTTGCTATTATATAGGATGATTTTGGGAGCCAAAATATGCGAGGTATGTTTCAATTCAGTACGTTTTCCTTGTAAAACCCTAAAAACTTTCCAAAGCCTTGGTTATTACTGTCAGGTGGTGCATTTAAAATTACAAAATTGAGCCAAACGGCAAACCTCTTTTTTGAAAATTCTCAAAAAGTGTATTATTTCCCTTCCTTTCTTCTGCAAAAAGCAATGGGAATAGAATTGATATCCCATTCCCATCGCGACTAAAAAACTAACTAACTCACTTTTCTATTTCGTATTCAATCCGTGGTTCTTATGTCAATCAAGTTTTCTATTTCAGAAAACTATAGAAACAACTTAAAAACTACTCTTTCAAGCTCTTTAAATAAGCCATGGTTTGTGGCACTTGTACACTTTTCAACTTACTCTCATCCTCAATGTAATAATGCTTAACACCGGCTTCTTTGGCCGCTTTTAAAACTTCCGGAATATTTATCTGTCCCATACCAAGGGGAACATCGTTTTCTGGAGAGGTTTTACCCGAAAAATCACCTTGAACACCCTTCTTCAAGTCTTTAAGGTGCATTAGTTTAAAACGGGAACCGTATTTACGAAGCAGCTCGGCAGGGTCGGCTCCCGGGAAAAATGTCCATAAAATATCCATTTCATAAGATACATACTCCGGCTTGGTGTGCTGCATCAAATAATCGAACAAGGTGCCATCTTTATAGGATACAAATTCATATCCGTGATTGTGATAGCAAAAGGTAATACCATATTTATTTTTTAGGATCTTTCCAGCTTTGTTAAAATCCTTTGCCGCTTTTTTGGCATCGTCCACGGTAAATTCTCCTTCATGCGGAATCCAGGCAATACGCACAAAAGAAGCCCCCAAGATTTTAGCATTCAGACCTACTTCATCAGTACTATTGACCAACGCATCATAATTTACGCCATAAGAGGAGCATTTAATACCTCTCTCATCAAGCATATCGCGCAGGGCATTGGGCGAAGCACCAAACAAATTAGAAAACTCCATATCGGTAATGCCCAATGATTTGATCGTATCCAACGTGGCCGCAACGTTTTTTTCAAAACTCTTTCGATGCGTATAGGATACCAGCCCGGGGGTTTCAGGAAAAAGTGGTTTTCCCGATTGGCCCAACAAGTCGCCGGTTCCAATTAAAAAAACCAAACCAAGGCCTAATAAATAAAGGATTCTTTTCATACCTGAAAATTAAATAATTCACTGATTGATTTAAAAACCCTTACAATTTAGGTTCCCAACCGTTTTCATAATCACGACTCCACAATTTCATCGCATCACGATCGAACATGCGTCCAGTTTTTTCATCAATATCAAAACCTCTCCCAATACGATAGGCAATGTTGGAATAATGTACCATGGCCATAGTGATGCTACCATCAGAAATCGGTCCGTTCGGCTTTGCCTTACCACGAATGGTATCAAAGAAATTCATTACGTGTGCCGTTGACATATCGCCACCACCGCCCAGGGCAGTTCCAGCTTCATTTGAAGTAGACTGGCTATCCTTTATCAATTTTCCACTGCGATCAAAAAGCTTGTACTCATTTCGATTTACAAAAACCGAACCTTCACTCCCATAAATTACGGTTCCTCTGCCGGAACCATAGGTGTTGTATCCGTTTCTACTTTTTCCATCCCATTGGATAATTTTATTCCCCGCGAATTTGAAAGTGGCTTCCATGGTGTCATACATTTCCCAGCCATCTTTTAAAAAATGTCGTTTTTCGGCCTCAACCTCGGCATGTTGCGGAAAATCTACCTGAAGCGCCCATCGCGCCACATCAAGTTCATGGGTACCATTATTACCTGATTCTGCGGTACCATAATCCCATCCATACCAATGCCAGTTGTAATCCCATGTCTCCTCGGTATAATCACGACGTGGGGCAGGACCTTGAAAAAGCTCCCAGTCTAGACCTTGGGGTACTGCCGTTTTTTTCTGGTGTGGTACCTCTCCCCTAGCACTTGAATAAAAGGCGACCGCTTTATAAGGTGTACCGATCACCCCGTTGTGAATTTCATTAATTATTTCAATTGTGTGTGTTGAAGAACGCTGCTGAGCACCCATCTGTACAACTTTATCGTACTTTTCGGCTACTGCCACCAACATTTCATTTTCATGCATGTTATGGCTTGCCGGCTTTTCGACATATACATGCTTGCCCTCCTTTACGGCCATAATCGTTCCTGGCGCGTGCCAATGGTCTGGTGTGGCATTAATAAGCACGTCAACCTTTGGATCTGCGATTACATTGCGAATATCATTCTCCAATTTTGGCTTGTAATTAATATGCTTGGAAAACTTTTCCAAGCCAGCTGTACGCTGTTTTTCCATTACATCGCACAAGTACAACAATTGAACATTGGCCTCCTTTTTAGCGATCGGGTCATAATAGGCCCCTAGTCTACGGCCCAGACCCGCTATGGCTATGTTGAGTCTATCGTTCGACCCAATTATACGTCTATAGCTACTCGCAGGCATAGCCATTGCCGTATTGCCAACTGCAACCGCTGCACTACCTAAGACCGTTTTTGTAATAAAATTTCTTCTTGTCGTCATTGTACTCTAAATTAAAATTATTCAACTATTGTGTTCTTTTAAACTAAGCGACCTGTATCGGTACACCGGAAAAAGATATAACCTTTTTCCGATTTATTAAAGGCAGGCTTGATTTATGTGGCCTAATTTTTATCTAAAGTAACCCAATTGCAATTATTCCGCGCCCCCGACATGAACCCTGAGGCAGCTTCAAACAAAGAATTTTTGGAAACCGACATTCTCAATTTCACCCCGCCCAAATTCCGTGAAAAACGGAATCCGACCTCTCCCAGGGGGAGATAAATAGGTAACCCCGGGGCAGAGCCCCGAGGAATTTTAGATTTAACTATTATAGTTTGAACTAGTACCCGGGATTTTGTTCAAATGGTGCGTCAATGTTCAAGTCAATCTGATTTTGGGGAATAGGGAACAACACGTTATGATCTTGGATGTTACAAGCAGGATAAATGGGGTTGTTGTTGTACAAACGTACCCGTTCCAATAATTTGCCCATTCTTCTCAATGTAATGTGCCTGAATTCTTCACCATACAGTTCCCGTGCCCGTTCATCCAATATATAGTCCAAATCTACATCGGCGGCATCGACAGGAGTGGCATTGGCCCTATTTCGGATAGCGTTGATATCAGCCGCGGCAAGGGTGGTGTTCCCAAGACCGACGTAGGCTTCCGCTCGAATCAAATATGTTTCCCCTAAGCGAAGTGCATAGACATCTTTATGGTTGAACCCTCCACCGGAGCGTCCGGGATCCGTGAAATGGTTTAGCGGGTCGGCATGCTTCATAAAGTAAGGATAAATATACTGACAAGTATCCCTAATACCGTCTCTTGTTCCTTCGGGGTACAGACTGAAATCAATCTCTTGTTTGTCAAAAGCAGATTCAGGGTTGTCGAAATAGAATTTCCTTTTGATATTGTGCTTCGCATTTCTAATATCATTATCCCAGTCACTTTTCCAAATATCATAGGCGGTATAATTCGTTGGTCGGACCCAAGCGACGGGTCTGCTCAATGTGTCTTGGTAACCTGTATAGGCACCGTTTACAAATTCTCCCCTAAAAGCCTGAAATCCATCGGGGGTATTTCCCATTCTAAAATAAGCTGGACCCCAAGCTCTTTCACCAGGGAAACTAGATCCGCCAGCAATGAGCGGTTCGATTTGAATAACCCAAAGTGCCTCTGTATTGGCCTCCAACGAATGGTTCCCGTAGGCGAATAAATCTAGAAAAACATCACCACTACCAAAGGCTTCGATTGTGGATCCGAAACGTTCGGTCATTAGGGCATAAGGACCGTCAATAACTTCGGAGGCAGCATCTACGGCCAATTGGAACTTGGATTGGGCCAAATACACCTCACTTAAAACATGTAATGCGGCACCTTTTGTAATTCTACCAGGGTTTTCTTCTTCGCCTCGACCCGGTAAATTTTCCGCGCCAAAAATCAAATCTTCTTCTACCTGAGCATAAATATCCGCAATGGGATCTCTGGAAAAATCGGTTTTCACAGAGCTAATAGCTTCTGTTACCAAGGGAACCTCACCGTAAAGTGGAACGAGGAAACGGTAGGTCCACGCCCTGAAGAAAAGCGCCTCGGCCAAAAATCTATTTTTTTCACTTGCGTCCGACCAAATGTCATCATCCGATTTGTTTATCGCATCTATCAAAATATTGGCTTGTTGAATAATCTTGTAGCTTGATTCCCAATAATAGGTAAATTGGCCATTGGTCGAAGTCATCTCAGCTTCATAATTGACCAATCTATTGTTCCCTCCGGGATTCTCTCCATGAAAGGCCACATCGGTACCAACATTACCCATCATAATTACAAATGCATCTTGGTTGGCCGAACCATACCACGTTGTTCGGGCAGTGGCGTGTAAACCGGTTATTCCTTGCCGGATCCCATCGACCGTTTCGAATGAATTTTCAGGAGCAAGAAAATCAAGGGGCCGCTCGTCAAGAATATCCCTATTGCACGAGCTTATTATCGTTATCAGCACTACTACTCCCAGCAGTACAAACCTCATTTTGAATATATTCATGTTACTCATAATTTCTATTTTTTTACTTAAACAAGATTCATAGGTCTAAAAAGTAAGATTCAAACCAATGGTTACATTGCGCATTAAGGGCAGGCCATCGTTATTGTCAGAGTCGTCTCCAGGGTCGTACGCAGCCGTTTCAGGGTCCCATCCTGACCAATTTGTCCAAGTATAAAGATTCTTACCCGATAATTGGACTTGAAAATTGTCTATGCCAAGTTTGTCGATAAGGTTTGATTCGAATCGATAGGCCAACGTTATATCCTGTAAACGAACAAAGCTTCTACTTTCATAAATGCCCGAATGTTGTACCGGCGTATTATAGACCCCGGTGGCATTGGTAACGCCATTATCGGGTGTCCAATAAGGTCGCACAGCAGATGCATTTATGCGATAGACATCGTCTGCGTTCGCACTAACGTTTACAACCTGATAATTGTTTCTAAGATAATAGTCGTTACCACCTTGTATCGAGTTCAATAAAAAGGAAAGTGAAAGATTATTGTACGACAGGGTATTGTTGATACTAAACCGATAATTGGGGTCTTCGTTACCCACAATCGTTCGGTCGGCATTGGGTTCTATTACGCCATCATTGTTTTGATCTACGTATCGATATTGACCCGGATACCAATTATCTAGAATATTCCCACTGTACAGTTCTTCTTCCGTCCAAACGCCACCCGCCATCTCATAGTCGTAGATTGCATTGATAGATTCCCCGACAAACCATCCGTTTCCAAGGTCACTATCGTTATCGCCGCCATAGAGCTTGGTAATTTTATTTCTGTTCAACGAAAACACAAAATCGGAACTCCATCTAAAGCTATCCCCTTCCACATTTATAGTGGACAATTGAAACTCGATACCCTTATTTTCAATAGCTCCAATATTTTCCCACAAATTGCCATAACCACTGGCTGGTGGTAACGCCCTATTTACAAGAACATCTGTAGTTTCTGCTTTATAGGCGTCAATAGACCCATTGATCTTGCGGTTGAAGAAACCGAAATCGAGGCCCAAATTGAACGAGGATGTTGTCTCCCATCCAAGATTGGCGTTGCCAAGAATCGACGGTGTAATGCCGATTACTGTTGATGACCCATAAACATACGGTGTGGTCTGCATTCTAGAAAAACTGGAATATCGGCCAATACCCTGATTTCCATTTTTACCATAAGAAGCCCTTAATTTTAGAAATACGCTTTCAGAATTGTCCATAAAACTTTCATCGCTGACTACCCAGCCTAATGAAAGCGATGGAAATGTAGCATATTTGTTATCGGATGCAAAGCCCGAAAAACCATCCTTTCGTACCGTAGCCGTCAACATATAGCGATTTTTGAACGAGTAAAAAGCGCGGGCCATATACGACATGCTATCCTCTTCCCAAGCATCAGAGTTTAATGTAAATATGGTACCCAACTCTAAACTATTGTACCCAAGAATGGAGTTATCAAACCCTTCACTGGTCATATTCGAACTATTGGCTTGTCGGTGTTCTCTACTATATAAAAGTGTACCGTTTACATTGTGGTCGCCGAAAGTTCGATCGTATGATACTATATTATTCACGATCCAATCACGCTCTTCGAACGGGTTTTTAACCGCCCGCCCATTATTTACAGAACCTTCGGGTGTTTTCACTGGAAAAAATGTGTTCTTATTACGGGTGGAAAATGTATTGGAATAATTAAGTTCATAGGTAAGTCCCTCGACCCATGGTACTGTAACTTTTGCCCTTCCCACAATAAACAGATTATTACCAATGTCGCTGTTATCTACATATAAATTATTATGTGGAAACGGCATATACGCCTCTCCTGTGAGATAAATATCGTAATCGGGCGAGCCGATTTTATTGTTTGCCCATGGACTGGCACGCCGCGCGTCCCAAAGATTAACTTCTACACCCGAATAATCACGGTACGAATAAGCCGTATTTAATCCAAAGGTCAGCCAATCGGTAATCTTACTTTCTACGTTCGAACGCAAGGTAAATCTCTTAAAATTATCATTTAATAAAATTCCCTCTTCGTTGGTATAGGAACCTGAAATAAAATAATTACTGCGCTCCGTTTGTTGTGAAACACTCAAACTGTAATTGCTTATGGCGGCAAACCTCGTAACGGCATCTACCCAATCTGTTTCAGTGCCCGCAAGGTAATTCTCCCGCTCTTCTTCCGTTCTTAACCGTGCTGCGGTAATTTCACGGTTTGAAGCGTCAGGCCGAACAGGTTTGCCCACATCGCTAGTGGGGTTGGTATAGTACCAATTGTACAAATCTTGTTGATAATAATAATCTACCAATCGGGTGGCATACTCTTCACCGTTCATAACCCGCATGGGGTTATTCGTCATGTTCTGAAAGCCGCTGTACATATTGAACGAAATGACAGGTTTTCCAGATTTCCCCTTTTTTGTGCTTATAATAACCACCCCATTGGCCGATCGTGACCCATAGACTGCGGCGGCACTGGCATCTTTAAGAATATCAATAGATTCAACGTCGTTGGTATTGATGTCGGTAATCGATCCATTGTAGATTATCCCGTCCAATACTATCAAAGGGCTATCGCTGGCAGACAATGAAGTCTTTCCCCGTATGGAAAAATCGGCCTCGCCCCCGGCAACACTCGCATTTTGAATGTTTACCCCAGCCGCAGCACCCGATAGTGCCTGTAGTATGTTGGTGTTACCTAAATTTTCCTTGTCCTCCAATGAAACCCTAACAACAGATCCCGTAAGGTCACTCTTCTTTTGTGTTCCATAGCCAACAACGATGACCTCATCGAGTTGTGCGGAATCTTCCGCCAGTGTAATTTGCAGGCTGGTTTGACCATTCACAGGTACTTCCTTGGCGGCATAACCGATGTAAGAAACAATTAAGATGGCATTGCCATCGGCAAGTTCGATGGAAAAATTTCCATCAAAATCGGCAGTTACCCCATTGGTCGTACCTTTTTCAACAATATTGGCACCGGGTAGTACCATGCCACTTTCATCAGTGACCGTACCCGTAACTACAGATTGTACAATCAACCCCGTATTAAATTTTTCGAAGTTTGATTTTGGATTTGCAGCTCTAAGTTGTGCTCCAAAAAAAATAAACATTGATAAAAATATTACTACAAGAATCTTACCTCTATAGTAAGGTTTTAAAGGATTTAATGTAAGCCTTTGTTTCATAATTTATGATTGTTTTATTGTTAAGAAGAAGTGAATATAATATATATCGGTGAAGAAATACCTACTAGAAATTTACAAATATTACATTTTTTATAATTTTTTTTCCTGATCGACAATTGTACATTATATTGTGCTCTTACCTGATATTATTTTGCCCGTAATCAAAAAAAAATGAGAACAGGCGCTTACCCCTATTCCCATTTCCTACTAAAAACTAAACTAACTCTACTGGTAAATATTACTGAATATCCATTTCCTTATGAACAGATTTCAACCAAGACTCATGAACTTTTAAAAGTTCCTGCAATTTTTCAGGATTGGATTTTACCAAGTTGTTCTTTTCTGAAATATCATTTTCCAAGTTAAGAAGGAACAGTTGATCTACATCGGTTCGCTCACCCGTACTTGTAGGTTCCCTTACATTTCCTATCAATTTCCATGGCCCCTTGCGAACCGCCCATTGTGCGACAGAGTCATCATAACTATTAACTTGCCAATGCATTACTGTATGTTGTGATTCCTCTTTATCATCTAAAATGATTGGCATCAGACTTTTTCCGTCAATGTCTCCTTTCACTTGGGCACCCGTCAATTCAGCTATGGTGCTAAACCAGTCCATTTCCATAGCGAGTTGATCACGTACTTCATTTGCTGGTATCGCTTTGGGGTATCGAATAATGGCCGGCACACGGATACCCCCTTCGAACAGACTAAATTTGCTCCCCCTATAGGATCCGGCGTTGCCCCCACCCCAAAACGCACGTTCCTCCAAAGAATGCCCGTGATCCGATTGAAAAACGATAATTGTGTCATCAGCAAGGTTTTGTTCATCTAGATAGTCAAGTACATGTCCGATTTTTTCGTCGGTATTGGAAACAAAAGCTGCATACTCTTTTCTAGGTGTGGGCAAGTCTTTGTAATAATCCAACCACTTTGTTGTTCCTTGATATGGGTAATGGGGAGCATTGAACGCCCAATAAATAAAAAATGGCTCATTTCTTTTCTTGTCTATAAGCTGCTTTACTTCATCTGCCATTAGATCGGTAAAATGCTGCCCTGAATAATATACTTCTTCGGAGTCTCTATAAAGGTCATGTTTGTTCGGTCCGGCCCAATAAAATGTATGGGAATAGTTGTCGATACAACCCCGTTGATGTCCGAAAAAATAATCGAAACCTTGGCCATTGGGCAAATTTTCTTTTCGATGCCCCAAGTGCCATTTGCCTATCAAAGCCGTATAATAGCCATTTTCCTTTAGCATCTCGGCCATCGTAATTTGATTGGTTGGCAAACCGTACCTCCCTGTTTTTTCAGCATTTTCAGGAATAGGAACATTACCTTCCAAACCTGCCCGTAAATTTGTTTTTCCGGTCAAAAGTGCCGCACGCGAAGGGGAACAAACCGGTGCTCCAGCATAGAATTGGGTAAACCGGACCCCCTCTTTTGCAAGCCTGTCCATATTTGGTGTATGTAAATCAGTGGCCCCGTAGCAATTGAGGTCGATAGAGCCCTGATCATCGGTCAAGATAACGATGACATTGGGCTTCTTTTTAGCCTGGGTTTGGGAAAAAGTTGTTTGGTGAAAAAATAAAAAAAGTAATCCTAAACTCGTTACTAATAATTTCTTAAATACACTCATCTGTTTGAATTAATTATTTGAATACTATGGTCTCGGGTAAAGATTGCAAAAATCAAAGAAACTTTCAAGAAGAAATGATGATTATATATTTTGCTACTTACCAGTGGAAAGATTCATTTAATTTTGGATGTTTCAAAAAAAAAGGAACAATAGTTTCCCACTGTTCCTTTCCACTCAACTAACTCAACTCAACTCAAACTTATAAATATGAAAACCTTTTACTCGATTATTCCCTAGTCCGCTACCTTTTCCATTTCTACAGAGACATCCCTGCGCTAGATTTCTAGTTTTATCAAGTAACTGCTTAGCTGTTTTGGCATCGTATTCGCCTACATTATCTTTTTAGCATTATATATTATCTTGGAAGTGTTAACGAAATGTCTTCCCAATCATGGATTATTTTCAAATTATCTTTGTAAAAGGTAAAAAAATTACCTCCTCCGTTAGGTGGTTGGTCATACTGGCGGGATATTTCTTTACCTTTTAGATAGCAGAATAACAAAGCTCCAACTCCTCCATGTGCAACAATCGCGATATCCCCTTCACTCTTTTCATTGGAAATTATTGTTTCTAGAGCAGCAACTATTCTTTTCTGAGCGTCAATTGCCCTTTCCCAACCACGCACAGATGCATAAGGTTTTGCAAAAAAAATGTTTGCAGTGGTTTGAAATTCTTCTTCATAAAGGAATCCTGTCGATGACCTATCATTTTCTTTCAAAGACTCCACTTTTTGCAATTCAATGCCCAAATGATTCGATAAGATTACCCCGCCTTCTATCGCTTTTTGCTCATAACTAGAATAAACTGCAGTAATATTATCAATCTCTGGGTTGGAATTAAATATTATATGACGTTCTTTCCCTTTGTCCGATAATCCCCAATCCGGAACCGGTAAATTTGGATCGACAATTACATTTGCATGTGTTATAAAAAATATTTTTTTTCTGGGCATTTATTAATGTTTGCTAAAATTAAAATATAAGCGTTGATTATATATTTTCAAGTGGTTGATCGTCCATGGTAAACATAGTGTTGATTTCATTCAAGCGAAAACCAATTACCGGTAGCATAAGCCAAATCTACTTTTTTCAATAAATTGGTTTCGTTGGATCGCATGGCCATGTCACGCATGTCCATATAGATATAGAAATTAAGCCAATAACCAAAATGATATTGCTCCCTTACGGAATTGACTTGCTTGAAATTGGAATACCAATTTGTATCAATTCCATATGATATGGCGATATTCACCGCATCATTTGCTCTTTCCCATGTTAACTGTGCTACTTTCTTAAATAATATTTTATAATCCTCATATTCCATATTTTTAGTTTCAATAATGAGCTGTGTGTCCTCTATACCCAATGATATATAGTCTAACTCATGCTCAAAGACGGAATCCCCATTTAAGTCATATTGTATATAATCAATAAAGCCATTTTTGTTCCTATCCTGATAACGAATATTGGGGAACTTTTTTTCTGCATTTTTTTGATTTGTTCGCCAACCTTGCCAGCCTTGGTATTCATCTGCGTTCTGGTCTATTCTCCATGCTCCCCATTCAGCTCCAAATAAATGAATTTTATTATCAAACGAACCCAGATATAAATTGCCCTGTCCTGAAAAATCCAAGTCCCATTCCCCACGATCCCCAGAAATATCAGCTTGTGGGTTGTTATCAAGCCCTCCGTTAAGGGCTCCTGTTTTATATAAGTCCAATGGGTCATAAAACTCTACCCTTTCCCATCTATGACAGTCGTCGTCTTCATCGAACACAAACCAGCATTCATCCCATTGCCCACGATCGTAAATCAAACTAGCAATAGCATCGTGATCGGGAAAAATAAGTTCCTCGAGCTGTCTAAAACGTGCATCATAGAACAGACTATCCGTACCTGCCAAACCGATCATACTTTTATACCTATGTCGTTGATCCATATAATTGAATCCCTTTCCCTTGAACTTAAGGCTCATGTCAAAATCGAATTCGTTTCCAGGTAAATTATCATTATCCAAGTCAAAAGTCATAGCTATCTCATCAACAACCCCGTCAACCTTAACATTTCTATGGTATTTAGTAACACTTTTGGTGTCTTTTGGTAGTATATAACCTTTGGGCTCTTTTTTGGTGATATTGTTGTCTACAACTCTAATAGCCATTTCTGTCAGACCATCATTATCTGGATCAAAGAACAGAAACGGAACCTCCCAATTCAAACGCAAATCTTCGAATGCAAAAGTGGATATATGATTTTTTAAAAAAAGGCCTTTTCCATGATAATCTTCAAAAAATCGGCTATTTCCACTATGGTCCCATGCTTCAAGTTCAAATGTATCCCAATTGATATAATTGAAAATTTGATCATTATCCAAATCCAACATGATCATATAGTGACCAGGATAAACCTTGTTGTCGTCCAAACTAAGCTGGTCGGCAATAACCTGCATATCAGCAATGTTATCCCCATTCTCATCATTCCAATCAACGATCAAGTCATAAGGGCCACCGTATATTCCATCCCTATTGCGATCTATCATAAGGCAGTCACTGTCCAAATCACCCGAAAGGTCACCTTCTTTCATATCATCATCATCGTCAATCCATTGGACAGGGAAATTGTTGATAGTTAAGGTTTGTAGTAAATCGGGATCTCCATCCCCATCCATATCTTTATAAATAACAGGTGTGCCCTGTGGAGGTGGCGGGATTCTGAAAGAACTAAGCGGTAAATTTTCGTTCCAATACCGACTTGAGTTTTCTTGGCCATAAATAGGGTTTGAGCAGTGAAATATGCCTAGTAAAAACACCATGCTACTTATTATCCCGATATTATAATTAGGTTTATTGATCATTCTCGATTGAATATTTAAACTGTCGTTCTAAATATGTGTTGAATTACAAAAAGTGAGTTTATTTATCTCTATGATATTGAATAAATGCCGCGATTGAAATGCCCAAATTCGGATAACTTAAGTAGGGATGCGGGTTCCCTTTTTGGATAGTAAATTTATGTTCTCCCAAATATCCATCGTAAGGCAATTCGGTATTTGTTGTATTGTAACCATATTCATTATCAATAGAAATGGAAGCATCAACAATATAAATCCCTTCAGTTTCCCTATTATCAAAAACATCAATAATATTTTTTCTATGCTCCCACATAGCAGCATTTTGACGTGTGGTAAAATCTCCCGCCACATTATTTAACGTCCCTGAACTCGTACTAGGAGTGCATAAAAGGAGTTTGCCTTCGGGAACGGCGGCCTTGTAAGAAGTCAGTAAAATCTCTATTCGGTTGTTCCATTCAGTATAATCGGCAGGAAATAATCGATTTCTAAAATCATTTAAGCCCAACATTACGACAAGAAATTTTGGGGGAGTAATATTCCACATTGCAAGGTATTTAGCGTACTGAAAAGACCAGACAAGTTCGTTTTCATTCACTTTATTCCATGATTTGCCAGTCCATTTATGAAATTTTTTATTGTCACTGTCAAACATTATATCATTTGACCTTGGATTTTTTAACCATCCCTTTTCATTAAACCTACTGCTATCATAATTCTCGCAGCTATATCTTGGTTCAAAACTTTCGTCTATAATCGTTTTATTTTCTATTCCGTAAGCATTCTTCCAAAATGCAGTTGCACCCCAATAGCGAAATTCTTTTTGAGGCTGAAAAAATGGATTGTTAAAAACTGCAATTTCTGTTTTATTGGAAAAATAGTCTTCCAAAGTCCATCCTCCCCTACCTTCGTGAAACTGTCCAGGATAGTCATTTAAACGCCTTAATCCAACACATTTAATTTTAGGGACATACCCTTTTTCCAAGATGGCATTTTTAAAATATGCTCCCCTTGTAAAGCTATCTCCCAGAAATTGTACAACAACTTCTTCTGAACCCACGCCAGGTTCCCCTGCACGAATAGTCGAAGTGATACTTTTTACTATTTCAAACTCGTCCCCATTTACTAAATCTACAACAATTGTTTGTCCCGTTTCCGGTTCTTTTATGGAAGCAATTTTTTCATATCGTCGTACATAGTTTGCAGTACCGTTAAAGCGAACAAAGTTGGTATAGGGCCGCCACCTTTTAAGAAATGTTTGAACAAACATATCGTTTTGTACACCTACCAGCATATATTGATTGGAGGGCAAACTTATATCGTTGGAGAAATTTGTTTGGGATTTTGCTTGTAGGAACACAAACAGGCATAATACAATTGTTATATAAAACCGGTTACTGTTCATTTGGTTTTATTTTCTATATCAGACAAAAAATTTGCGATTTTTACTTCAAAATCGTCCATATGGCTGGCTGGGGTATGACCTGCGCCTTCAATTGTAATAAGTTCGTTTTTTAAACCCGCCCTGTTTAATCTCTTTATTATTTTCACAGAATTTTCATATGGAACACTTGCATCATTGGTCCCATGTACAATAATCATGGGAGGATCGTTTTTGTCGATACTATATTTACCCCACGATTCATCCGGGCTTCCCCAAAGATTAACAAAAGCGATAATACCGGACTTATCCCACTTTTTATCTTTAGTGCCATCTCTGTAGCAAAAATTATTTCCCAATTGTCCTCCAGCCGAACCTCCTCCTACAACAATTTTCGACTTGTCGATTCCTAGTTTTTTACTATTCTCCCGTATCCAGTTTAAACCTTTCATTGCATCTTCCAATGCGTCATTTATGGTTCCCGTCTTATCATCTTTAGGATTTTCGCGAACCCTGTAATTTATGGAAAGGCAGACATAGCCTCTTTTGGCAAATCGCGTGGCCATTTCAACAATATACCTTTGTGATTTGTCATAATTTGGGCCAAAACCGCCTCCGTGCATCCACATTATGGCCGGTAGGTTTTTGGCATCTATTTCCACAGGCGAGTAGATATCGAGCAAAAGCGTTTCTTTTTCACCTTTATAGTTTATGGTTTCACCAAAAGAAACGTCATTTTCAATTTTGATTTCTTTCTGATTTTGCGTGAATCCGTTAAAAGGATGTAGAAGAATTGAGAGAAAAACAAAAAGAATAACTAATTTTGAAATTTCTATTTTCATTGATTAATTTTTTATAACAGAATTAAATTTATTTTTTAGGACTTTGTCAAGAGTCCCACTATGCTCAATAGCCATAAATGCAAAAAGACGTGTTGTTCATTAAGTAATCAAAGTATTTGTCTTTCCTTTTTTGTCTTACATCCCACACTGGGATTTTTAATATTCGAAACATACCACCTCATGGACATTTACTTTGGGAATTGTGACCTCAATGCCCCCATCGGAAAACTGCCAGTTCAGTGGTATATCTAAAACCACAGCTTGTACTGAAACTGGAGGCGCTGGCAGATTTAATTTTACACGAATATCTGTCAGTGGCACAGGGTCATCATAGAAAGTGGGGTGTTGTGACGTTCCCCGCACAGGTGACCAGTTTATGATATGTATTATATAGCGTTCCAGCCGGTTTACCTCACTGTTTGCCGGCTGGTACGTCACGGTCACTTCGCTGCTTAAAGGTGCGTTGGTTTCAACCAACCTCTTCTTTAATACTTCAATCACAATTCGGGCAAAAGCCTCCCTGTAAACCCAATAGCCTTTTTCGTAATAAGACTGTCCAATCGGAAACCCAATAAGCCCAATGTTTCCACTTGTTGCCAATGTAGAATAACTGGTAACATGATCGAAAGGTGATTGTCTGTGACTGGTGTAATGTTCGGGACTACGCTGAAACAAAGGTTCGCCCAATTTTGCAAACGATTTGGCCGGTGCTTGCACTTTCCACTGAGAAGCCCCATTATATAAGGCATAGGCATATCCGGGCATGTCTCTAAAAAAGTTATTATCGGCGACTAGGTATGCCGGTTCAAAGGGCGATTGGCCTTCAAAGAAAAACCCATATTTTTCGAGCCAGGTTTTCCCTGTTTCGGCCTGTAGGCCACCATTATGGCAAATAATCACCGAACCGCCATTATCAATATAATTTTGAAGGCGCAGCACTGTTTTATGGTCAGGCATCAATTCGTCCGGAACCACCACCAAGCCATATCTTTCCCATGGCTGAGTAGGTTCCAACACATCAAATTGTAGGTGCGATTCAATCATGAGTTTGCTAATCCCGTAAAGGTATTCATTCATAATCCGCTCCATGGGCGTATCAGGAATCAAAAGGACTGCTTCTGTTACCGGCGCGGCCTGCTCCAGCCAAGGCTGCAGTTTTTTGATCCGCCCAAACGATTTCCCAAGCACGTCATAAACTGCTGGGTCAAGTACCCCGTCAGGAGGCATTTGATCGCCTACGTCACATCGGGCGGCATTAGCGATCAAACTTGCTAATTCTACATCAAGCTGCTGCGGAAGTTTCAATCCTCCGAAGTCAGCCCACGAAGTAATGAAACGCCCAGTCATTCCAAAAACCGGCCGTCCGAAGTTTCGTTGATAACGCAATTGCAAGGGAGCGTAAAAATAGCCCCATTGTGGATCGGTGGGTAATGCTTCAGCATCAATGTTATCAAGATAGTCTGCCCGCTCGCTCACCCTACCCAAACCAATATCGTTAAAATCGACATGACTATCCGGCCTTATCGAATGAACAAGTTTTTGGATGCGGATGTGAAAGTCCAGGAAGTTTTTATTCTGGTGCTCCCGCTGGACGTCTTTATCATAAGGATCTTTCCCCGAAGCTTTTATCTGGCGCACACACTCATTGCAGTAACATTCAGGTACGATGGGTTCGGCCATATCAATCCATGCTCCATCAAGGTCGTATTGTGAAATGAGCTCGGTTACATGATCGGCCATTAGATCAACAAAATCTTTATTCCCTAGACACAACGCAGTCCAACCTGGGGTTTCACCTGGCTTGGGGCGATAATCCGACCCATCGCGTTTTCGCATGTTCCATTCAGGATGCAGTTCTGCCAGATTATGGTCCCATGCAGCACAATAATAAGCATAAACCGAAATGCCGCGCTCGCGGCAAGCTTTTACCTGCCCACCTAGCAAATCAAACGAAAGACCGGGATGTACAGGCCCATATTTTGATGGGTAATAAAAATACCCGTGCATGTCTTTGGCAAACACAACAATGCTATCTACATTCCCAGAAAGCAACTGGTCGCCCCAATTGGCAGCTTCAAAATTTATCCCAATTTCGGGTACGTGTTTAGAATTGTGAAAATCAAGGTGAACCTTTCGGAAAGGGGTTTTAAATCCAGCAAAACGCGGGTCAATCCAATACTTTGGTGTATTTCTGTTTAAAGCAACTCTATTTACTTTTGCTGGACAAGCACTTAAAGGCATGATCTGTGTTGCAACCAATCCTGTCCCTATAGTGGCTATAAAATTACGCCGGGTAAATTTTGCTTTCATAATTGTAGTTTTAGACCTGCCATAAGAACAAAAAACAGTATTGTACATTGGATTTTAGTTGCTGACACATTCAATTCCAAAAATTATATTTAACTCATTTTAAGTACGCTTATAATTGCTCGAGGATTATGATAATCGAATTGGTCGCGGTTCCAGATCTGTCAGTTCCGCAATTCTAACAGGATTCCCACTTTCTATACTTTTTCGTGCGGCAATACCTATCAGAATGGACATGGCCCCATCCCTTATACCTGCGGCTCTGTCAAATGGATCCTTTTCCCCAGAATTCTTAAAAATCCTATCATGCAACTTTTGGTCGCCTCCTCCGTGGCCAGCCCTTTGATACGGCACTTTCACGGTTCGATGATCTTCCCACAAATTGTGTACTATTATAGGTTCATACTGATCAGTTCCATCACCGTTTTGACTCATTTCCAGCTTGTGCATTTCCTCCTGGCTTAAATTCTCCGTTGCGTGATATGGGATGTCCAACTGCGCCTCGATTCGGCCTTTGGTTCCATTAATGGAAACGCGCCATCCTTCGAAAGGAGAATAGGTGGTCAAGGAATAGTTGACAACAGTTTTATTTTTGTATTTTATCTGTGCGGACATCTTATCATAAATATTAATTTCTTCCCTGAACAAGCAATTGTCTCTTATATATCCGTCATGTTCTTCATTGTTTACATAAAGATCCATCGATCTTTGTTGCTTTGTAACATCCCAATAAAACTTACACTCATGTGTGTGGTTACAATCCCTGCAATTATTACCTCTAAAAGAATTGTTGCTCCCATAGACTTCCAAGTCTCCATAAGCAAATACTTCTTCAGGATCAGAGTTAATCCACCAATTTAACAGATCAAAGTGGTGGGAAGCCTTATGTACCAACAAGGTTCCACCCTTTTCCCTTAAACCGTGCCATCTACGAAAATAGGACGCTCCATGATAGGTATTTAGATACCAATGAAAATCTACTGAAGTAATCTTTCCGATAGTATCTTCAAGCAACAGTTCCTTTACCTTTGTATTATAGGGGCTCCAACGGTAATTGAAGCCAACGATCAAGTTTTTATTTGAAGTTCTTTCGGCATCGAGTATTTCCTGACACTTTAGTTCATCTGTTGTTAACGGTTTTTCGGTTAGCACATCACAGCCCAGTTGAAGCCCCTTTACAATGAATTCGTGATGTGTATTATCTGTAGTGGTAACAATCACAAGATCCGGTTTGGTCTCGACTATCATTTTTTCAAAATCACTATAAGTACCGCAGGAAACGCCCATATATTTCCTGGCATACGCAAGCCTTCCTGGATTCAAATCACATAGGCCTACAAATTCCGTAATATCCGAATAGGTATCCACTATACGCTTCCCCCAAAAAGAAGTACCCCTTATTCCAGTTCCTATTAAAGCAATTTTCAATTTTCTTTTGATGCCAAAATTTATTGGGGGTGACCCTAGTACAGTATCAGCTGCAAGCATAGATATTGAGGTTACAAAACTTCTTCGTGAAAACTTGTCTGTCATGATAATTTATTTTTAGATAAAACTGCGTTTCAATGAGTTGAATAAACTTCAATTGTAATTTTGGAGATGTTCCATGTTAAAATTTTCTATAACATTATAGCATGTGATTTGTTTTGTTTTCAATGGGAACTGACTCTAAAACACTATTGGAATTGGAATACTCATATAAAGATATTTCCACTTCGAACTTAATTTTCCAATTTACTATTTAGGTTCAAAATTTGAACTTGATGCTATTTTTTCAACAACTGTTATTCTCTTATTAACATGAACATTCAAAATATCGGTCACATCCCCTTGTGGAAATTTTACCCGCACATCAACTGTATTATGCCCAGCCAAACCGAAATGAAGCACAGGGTCATTTTGTGCACTATAACCAGTTGCCCCTTCGGCAAAACGAACACCTATTAATGCAGACGGCTCACCGATGTGGCCTTCCGAATATACGTAAACAAAGCTGCCAATAGCATCGATCTGTCCATTGGCGCGATAAAGCTTTACTTTCAACCAGTTTCCAACATTGGCAGTGGTATTCTTGAATAGTGAATTAAAATCCCGCTTATCAGAAATTCCCAAATCTAGCCGCCCGTCCCCATCGAAGTCGGAAAAGGCCACACCACGTCTATCTCCTTTAGGCGGTAACAATCCTGTGGTTTTAACTATGGTAAAACCACCATCCCCATCATTCACATACACTTCTAGGGCACCCTTATTTCGGTTAAAAGATGCCTCATTCCCTGGAATGACCAAATCAAGATAGCCATCATTATCAAGGTCTCCAAATACCATCATATACCCATCATAATTTGGAAACGTGCTTACTTTGGTAAACACGCCATCACTGTTCTTATAGACCTCTCCACCACAGGCAAAATCAAGATCACCATCATTATCTATATCCCCCCAAGTTGCTCCATCATCCGATTCCTTATTGTCAAGAGCTATACCTGCAATAGAGGCTACCTCTGTGAAAATTCTGTTTCCGTCGTTACGGTACAATTGATTTGGAGAATCACGGACGTTTGTATAAATATCTATATCCCCATCACCATCAAAATCAATAGTTTGGACACCCTGATTATTGCTGTCGGTACTCAATGTAGTGGCAGTTAAATACCTGCCAGTCCCATCGTTCCAAAAAACATGATCGTTTGATGGCCCAATCGTATTATCCCCATCTATTTCCGACCAACTTACGGCTACAAGGTCAACATAACCATCACCGTCAAAATCAGCCGCACCTACCCCTCTTGTACCAAGAGATATACTTCCAGGCAATCCAAACAAAGCGGTTGAACTTGTTAATACGCTAGTGAAATTTCCTGAGCCATCATTGCTTGCCAGCACATCAACATCAATGTTGGTATAATGCTTGTTTCCATTGGCAAACCAATCCCTGTCCCCATCATTATCCATGTCAAACACCACAGCTCCGTGACCCTTGTCCTTGAGTTGCCTATATCCGGAAGATTTACTGATATCATTGAAAGTCCCATCACCATTATTATGCAGTAGAATATTTGGCCAACGACCCACAAACAGGTCAGGTAGTTCATCACCATCAATATCGGCCCATATGATACGGTGACCCCAACTGTAAGGACCATCAAAACCTTCATCCCTACCTAACTGATTGGCAGTGGAGTCCGCCACCTTCAGTCCACTAGAAATAGTAACATCTACAAAACTTATTTGACTAAATCCAGAATAGGGGAATAGACCAAGGAAAAGCAATAATTTTATATTGTTTATAACGACCATATTTACTTTTCTTATTAATTTAAATGTAAAGGCATAGGTGTTTAGACCTCTCCGATTGATTGTTAATTCAGTCCAATCGCACAATATTATTCATTTTTAGACAGGGGTTAGCGTACAGCCTTCAGGCTAATTATCTATGGTCAAGGCTGCCACCCATCCACCCTTAAAGGGCGCCGTGATGGTTGCTACTGCTCCCCCTTGAATCTTCTCTTCCTTGTAGGATGTACCTTCTGTAATACTGATCCATTTAAGGGTAAAGGTGCCATTAGATTTTGTAAGGTCTAGACCCACACTACCGGAATTGGTAAAATAAAGGGCATATTTTTCTCCGGGCCTTGCTGCGAGATATGCCTCATTGGGAGACCTGTCCATGAGGAGTTCCATATTTGGTTTCAATTCCCAAAGTTTCATTTGGCTTTCGAGTAAGCGAACGGCCATTATGCTTGCTTTGGCCCTATCGTTCAGGTTATTGCCATTAGGTCCACGGTGAAACCGCACCGCTGCGGAACCTGCCAGGATATTTCGCCAGAAACGTTCAATACCGTCCTCTTGTCCCCCTGAACCATAGTTGCTAAATCCCCCTCCATAAATCTTGGTATGGTTGCTTGGACGTGGGTGGGTTTTATTTACCTGTTCTAACAACCATTGGAGCTCATGCCAATGTGTATCGTCGAAATTACGACTGTTGACCTGCGAGATATCTGCAAAGGTATAGTGTTCCCCATCGTTAAAGATGATCGGGGCGCTCAAGGACTCTTTTCCCTTGTGTACATCGTCGAACATATCCGTTGTGCCCACACTTATGCCCTGTTCCTTGGCCTTTGCTTTTATGAAATTTATCCAATACTGCCCCCAGAGTGCATCGGTAGTTGTTTCGTTATCCATACAATAAAGCACGTTGCCATATTGAAGACTGTACGACAACATTTTGTTGACAAACGCCTCTTGATACTGGTATAACGGATCCAGTTTATTATCATACCCTGGCATATTTGGAATAGAATGAAAAAATGGTTGTACATCCTTGGAAGGATGAAGAGGATACTTCTCGTCAAAACCAATCTCTTCATAGCCATAGTTTACATTAAGACGGGGGTTCCAAGGACTTATTTCCCAGTATTTTTGGGAATAATCAAAGCGGTCCCACACCTCGATCTGTACTATGATATCCCGCTCATGGGTCCATTTCAGCATGTTCTGGAACTTTGTCCAATAGTCTTCGTTCCAGTGATCCAAATCGAATAATGAATCATTGACCAAAGCATAGGGTTTGAGTTCCTTGCCCTCTCGTTGGCACATGGTATTCCGCACAAAGTTGCCGCCTACTTTCTTGATATCATCAAGGTGTTCCAGAAGACCATCTGCCAAAAATAGATGGTCAGTCTTACTGCCACCCACTAGTAGTACCGGTTCACCCTTATACTGCCAATACCTGACATTTTTTGACCAAGGTTGTATTTCCCCTTGGTCTTTGTTTACGGCAGCTACCTTTTCTTGTGCCAATAAATTGACCAAAGGACATGTTAACAATAAAAGGTATATAATTCGTGTCATAATAAAATAATTAATGTTTTTTGGATGTTTTCGATTAGTGCCAACTATAATGTTGGCAAGTATTTTTTATTTAAAAACTTGTTTACGGCTGAAGCATGTTATGACCAATCTGTTCCCCAAGCCTTTTGTAATTGTCAATCTTTGGGCATAATGGCAGAATATGGACTTATCCCATACTAGCTGACTTTCGGTATTAAAATACCTGTAAAATAATCCTGCGATAAGCAATTAGCTTCGGGCTACCATCATCCTTAACTTCTAATATCAAATGAATCTCACCTTCAGGACATTGTGCAGGTATTTTAACATTAACAACAGCTTCGTTAGAATTAATGAGGCCGACATGTGAAACCGATACTTCACTGTATTCCCACCAAGTGAAACTAATTTTGTCACCATCTGGATCATATGTTTTCCCTGCATCCAAACTAATGGTTTCCCCGGGCTTTACCTTTAAATGAATGATATGCCGGCTACTATCATTATTAACAATTGCTACTGGATTGTGATTGGTTTTTTCATAGGGCAAAAGATTCCATCTCATACGTGCCGCAAAATCATTTTGGTATGCTTCACGCCACCTAGCAATTGTCCATTTTTGTCGAAGGCCTACGTTCATTATTCCTGACCAATGATCGTCTTCTGCGTCGGTATAATACGATTCTCCGGCAGTAACATATCGCCCTCCCCAACCACCCCATTCTGGAAATTCGGGATTGTTTAATCCATTTTGGTAGACAAAGAACCATGACGGTGTATCACCTTCTTTGATACCTATTATATTTCTTTCGCTTGGCGGATTTTGATGAACATCGTTTGGATAACCAGCTCCTAAAGGGCCCCAATTATTAATATTTTCCTTAATCCATTTATCGTTATTCAAATTTTCAATACCAGCAGCCACTAATGGTAAGGTTTCAGTACTACCTCTCGAATCATTTTGGTACATTCCGCGAAACGAAGCATCCATTGAATTCATAGTTAGTGGCCCTGGTTCTATATAATTAATTTCTGGAAAATTTTGACGAATCCATTTTCCAGTACCCATTTTAGAACTATTCCACGCATCTTGATCTGAGATTGCGAAAACACGCAATTTTTTTACAAACGATTTAACTTTTTTGGGTGAGCGGGTACTTTTTATGTCCAGTAATGCCTGAGCCAAATCATGTGCTCCACCCCAAATGGTAATATAGAGAAGTTCATCTGATGAATCGACAGCGCCAATAATATGTTTTGATCCAGCAGTTACTTTACCAATTTCTAGGTTTTCAACTCCCCGATTAACTTGGCCTCCGTGAACAACCTTCAAAAGTGATCCTGCTGTTGGGTAATTCGGAGCATGAAGGATTAAATTATCTCTTACCTTACCATAGTCTTTAATAGCCTTAACTAGTAAATCTGTTCGAATTTGATGCTTATAGCCTTTTCTCGGTATATTATCAGAAGTGGCTATGAGCCCTTCAATTCTGAATTCATTGGCATATACCAAAAGATGCCTAATGGATTGTTCATCATCCGGATCACCACCAATATCTGTAAGCACCAATAATCGTGGTCGGGTATCCTTTTGCGTAAAGCCTTCAAATAATAAAAAAAGAAATAATACCAACGTGAATAAAATACGCATTTGTATAATTTGGTTTAAGAAGTTTTTGAGTTATTGATAAGTCCTAGATAATGCCTGAGAATTTGAACTTTATCTAGGACTTTGTGACAGAATTAATAGCCGGGGTTCTCTGGTGCCAAAGCCGGGTTGTTAGCTATTCTTGCTGGAGTAATGGGGAAGTAATAGTGTTTTTCATCAAAATTGGATGTTCTAAAATTTTCCTTGTATTCCACCCAGAAATTCCCTGTAGGAAAGTCATAAATATAATTTACTCCTGTCCATGTATTTGATATAGCTTCTTCTGCTATTCTCCATCGTTTTAAATCCCAATGTCTTAAAGCTTCAAAAGCTAGTTCTATTCTTCTCTCGTGTCTTATTTTTTCGACATCAATTACGGTATGTAAGGGCAATGCAACACGCTCCCTTATTTTGTTTACGGCATTTAAAGCTTCATCATTTTTATTTAAATAGAAAGCCGCTTCGGCATAATTTAAGAGTATTTCACCCAATCGAAATTGAATTTTCATGTTTTTTCCTCTTCTATTGTTAAGATCGCCTGTAGGATCAACACCCTTTTTAATAGAAAATCCTGAAAAATCCCTGCCTGATGTTCTATAATTTGCCCCTAAAGCAGGTAGGCCTTCGTAAATACCGTCACGAATAATTTCGCCATCTGCTGTTTTTATTCCGTTATAGTAAAGTACAGGATTGAAACCTTCCCAATTACTTCCATGAGTCCAAATATTTGCGTGAAAACGAGGTTCTAGATTACCATATAACTCGTCAAATGTCCATATCTTACTAGCAACAGCTTCTCTATCCCATGGGATAATTTCGCCATCCTTGTTCTCAAAATTCTCGACAAGTTCAAGATAGGGACAAATATTTTCAGTCATCCAACTTGGAGCAGCTCCAAGTACCGAATGATCAACGCTCCAATCGTTATTTACCGTTACGCCATCATAGTATTTTGCCCATATTACCTCACTGTTGTCTTCATCTACAAAAGCCTGTTGGTAATTGTCCACGAGGTTATCAGATTTTTGATAAAGTGAAAAAGGGCCATCTATAATCGCCCTCGAAGCATCATAGCTAATTTGCCAATACCTGTTTTCCTGATCTTGAGGAATACCAACTAAACCATCGATTTGTACAGTGCCCCAACGAGCAATGCTCGCTGCATATAATGCAGCCCTACTTTTAAGAGCTTGAGCCACATAGGCTGTAGGATCACCCAAGCGAGCTCCAGAAAAATCATTGGGGAGCATTTCATTATTTATTATTTCGTCACATTCAGAAATAACAAAATCATACACTTCTTGTTCTTTGTTTCGAGGAACTTGCAACTCTTCAATTGGGGTGTCAATGGCCTGTGATTCGGTTATTATAGGTATACCGCCATACCATTTTACCATGGTAAAATAGGTAAGAGCCCTTGCAAATTTAATACGACCGGCGAATAATTTTTTCTCTTCTTCAGAAATTGTAGAGCTTTCCATTTTATCAAAAAAATCATTCATTTTTCGGATATTACTATAATGCCACTGCTCCAACCCTCCATTTTCATCTAAAAGACCAGCTTGCCATTTAACCACAACGTCTTGGTTGGGTCTGCCATTAGTTGATTGATCAGCTACGGCATTTATTGTATAAATGTCATTTCTCTGGTCTTGATTAGTGTCATAATCATTGTACATAAAATACATATGACTGTATACGTCTAAAATATAGGCATCTACCAAGACCGGGTCATCCCAGACTGTGGTATCACTTATGATATCAAGTGGTTCTCGTTCCAATACGCTATCACATGAAGAAAATACAAATGATGCGAATACTATGGTATATACTAATTTTTTCATGTTTTTATAATTTTATTGATAAGCCTAGTGAAAAAGTCTTTGGTTGGGGATAATATCGAGCAGTAACATTGTTTTGCGCCTCTGGATCCATATCCCATTTGTTCAGCTCACTGAATGTCAAAAGATTTGTTCCTGCCAGAAAGAGCCGTATCGAGTCTATACCAACTTTTCCATTCATTGGAACGGTATACCCAAGATTAATATTCTTTACACGTAAGTACGTTCCATCAATGTACCAGAAATCGGAGAGTTTGGTGTTGTTTACATTACCCGTTGCAGATACTCTTGGTAATAACGCATACTTATCATTATTTGCTGGGTTCCACCTATTTTCGTAAACAAGGGCAAATGTATTTACAGAAGAACTGGGCAAAACACCTCGCGATACTAAAACATCATACTTTCCTGCTCCTTGTAATAATAGAGACAAATCAAAACCCTTATAGTCAAGAGACAAGTTTGCGCCAAAAGTTAATTGGGGTACGTTTGAAGTTGAAATTTCCACTTGATCTCGCCAGTCTATGGTTCCATCATTATTTATGTCGACATATTTTATGTCTCCGGGCGCAAGAGTTTCATTTCCGTTTTGATCTTGATCGTATCCTAAATTATCAATTTCACTTTGAGAGGTAAACAGCCCATCACTTTTATAACCAAAAACCCTATCTGCCCAATTACCAGATCTTGTTCTTATTCTAATGTCATCTTCATCTTCGTATACAGGTTCATCAAAATGATCCCACTTGGCCCTTGTCCAAGCAATGTTGGCACTAACATCATATTTAAATTCGTTCTTGCGATTTCTGTGGCCTAATAATACCTCAAAGCCACGATTATTTTGGCTATTCAAATTCTCAGCAGGTAGATTGGCACCAAAGGTATTCGGGAGCGATTGTGCCCTGGTCGCCAATATATTGGTTCTTTCGCGATAAAAGGCATCTAACTCGCCATATATTAATCCATTATTGATACCAAAATCTAGACCAATATTATAAATTGTCATATCTTCCCAAGTAATATTGGGATTGGCCAATCCAGTTGAGTAGATGGTATTATACGGCGCTCCGTCTAAAACATAGCCAGAGTCAATATACCGTCTTAAACCCCCCGTGGGTATTTCATACCCGCTTAAAAATTGAAAATTACCAGTTGCGTCATATCCGAGATTACTGTAACTCGCTCTTAACTTCAAGTTGTCGATCCATTCTACCTTATCTTTAATAAAATTTTCCTGCGAAATTCGCCAACCTGCAGAAAAACTAGGAAAAAGACCCCATCTGTTGTTTTTATTAAACCTTGGTGAACCATCATACCTTACTGTAGCTTGAAAAAGGTACTTATCATCAAAGCCGTAATTAAGTCGACCCACATAACTTTCTCTTCCATCTTCCGACGCCCTACCATCTACTTGTTGGCCTTCGCCACCGGCAGCAAATAAATAATCGATGGCATCCGTTAGGTAATTTGTACCACGGGCCCTCGTATAATGCCCGTTAGTTTTAATTCTTTCATAAAGAAGGAGGGCATCGATATTATGCTTCTCTCCATAGCTTCTTAAAAATTTTACTGCGAGGTTCGTAGTGAAAGATGATTCAACCTGATAGCCTTGATCTATCTTGGTTTTAAAACTTGATCCTCTATCCAAGTAGCTGTCACTGGCAGCATCATATTCATCTAGAAAATAGTTCTGCTCCCAATTTTTAAAATCATTTCCAAATTCAAAGTAGCTACCAAAGCCATTTACGGACAAACCTTCAGCACCTGGAACATCATAATTAAAACCCCCTTTAATATTAATATGCCTGTTACTGTCTGCTTGATAGCCTCCGATATCGATAGTCGTTCCAGCAACTGGTGAGATAGGTACTTGCCCGGGATAAGCAATTCTAGAAGGGTCAGGAAGTTCTCCTAAAAAAGTTGGCAACGCCGATTGTATATCTTGCCAAATATTATAGACTGTACGTAACGGACTTTTTATATCTTCCGCAATTAGCGACATATCTAAGGAGACAGACAGGCTTTTGGTAACCTCTGCGTCAAGGTTGGCTCTTACATTGTATCGTTTGAATTTATTGTCTCCAGATTTATACAATCCTTGCTGATCTAGGTAGCTAAACATGGTGAAATATTTAATTTTTTCAGACCCCCCTCTCAATGAGATCTCATGTTGTGTTTGTGGAGCCCTATTGTTCATTGTCAAATCCCACCAGTCTGTATTCGGATAATTTAAAGGATCTTCACCACTGTAATATTTTGCAATATCTTCACTTGTAAAAAGGGGATCCAATCCATCATTGGTTTGGAACTCATTCATTATTTCGGCATATTGACCACTACTTGCATACGAGGGATAATTCGTAAAACCTTGGAGTGTGGTAGTTGAATTAATGTTTATTTGGGGTTTGCCTATTGTACCTCTTTTGGTAGTAATTAAAATGACACCATTTCCTGCCCTTGCACCATAGATTGCTGCAGATGCATCTTTTAGCACGGTGATAGACTCTACCTCTTCTGCAGCAATGTCATTAAAATCACGTTGAATTCCATCAACAATAATCAAAGGAGTACCAAAGCCACGAATACTGATAGATGATTCATCATTTCCAGGTTCACCACTAATTTGCTGAGTTATTATACCAGGTAATCGACCAGCAACCGAATTTGTTAAGTCTGGAGTTTTGGTTTTGGTAAGCTCCTCTCCGTTAACCGTGGCTACAGCCCCCGTAATATCCTTTTTAGCTTGTGTTCCATATCCTACAACAACCACTTCATCTAGGCCTGCAGCACTTTCAACTAAAGCAATAGTTAAGCTAGACTTTCCATTTACAGCAACTTCCTTCGTAGCAAAGCCAATGTAAGAAACGATTAAAACAGCACTTGTTTCGGCAACCTCAATGGAAAACTCACCATCAAAATCAGCAGTAACGCCGTTGGTCGTTCCCTTTTCGATGATATTAGCTCCAGGAAGCGGCGTACCATCAACATCGGTTACAGTACCAGATACTTGAGTTTGTAAAGCGGTCCGAACCGTTTCGGGAACTTTTATATCCGCCTTGGTTGCTCCAACTTTAAGTGTTTTTCTTAAAATAATCTGTTTTTTCAACACCTCATATTCGATGTCAGTACCTAAAAACAGTTCTTTTAAAATAGGAATAATTAACGCCTTATTGACCTTTATCGAGATATTTCGTTTTACATCAACATCCCTTCGATTCAATAAAAACTTGTAGTCGGTCAAAGCCTCTATCTCAGAAATTACTTGCTGTACCGTTGCATTGGGCATATCCAAAGAAATTTTCTTGGTCTGAGAGTAAGTATTCGCTTGTATTTGAAACAAAGATACTATCGTCAAAAGCAGGGTTAGTCTCATCTTTAAGCTTAAATTAAAAGAGCATAGCCATGCGCCCCTCGGGTTAAAGAGTTTTTTCATAATTTAGTAGTGTTAATTGGTTTAAATTCGTTTAAATCATTTTTTTCTAAATCGGGAAATGCGGACACATTTCCCGATTTTATTTTTCTAATGATTTGATGTTAGTCTGTTACTGGTTTCTAGTCATAATCGTTCTTTAGGTTTAATTAAATTCATTCAATAATTACTTCGTTATCTACTATCACGTAGGTTATCGCATAACTTTTACTAAAAGACTCCAATATTTCTTCGATGGTCTCGATATCAAAAGTGGCATCGAACAATTGTTCGTCCAAGTCTAAATTTTCATTTTTTATGGTAACATTATACTGCCTTTCCAAGGCTTGTCGAATCTGACGGAACGGCGTATTTCTAAAAATCAGTTTTCCCTGCACCCACGCTGTATACAATCTAGTATCGACATTTTCAATAGAAATAGCATTGGTGTTCTGATGCCATTCGGCTTTAAAGCCCGGTTTTAAAATAATGGATTCAGCATTTTTTTCCGCTGCTGTTTTAGTGCGAAGTTCCACTGAGCCTTCTACTAAAACGGTATTAATATTCTGGTCTTCAGGGTAATGGGACACATTGAACTTGGTACCCAAAACTTTTATATCAACATCATTGGCCGTTACGATAAACGGGTGATTTTCGTCTTCGACTACATCAAAGTAGGCCTCCCCTTTCAAAAAAACCGCACGCTCTAAACCCTCCAAGAATGTAACCGGATACCGTAGCGAAGTACCTGAGTTTAAAAAAACGTGGGTTCCGTCAGCTAAAACAATGTCGAATCGTTTACCATAAGGTACATTGAGTGTATTGTAAACCAATTCATTTATAGAAGATGTTTTTTGGTAGGTCAATTTTGATTTATCCTGACTACCGATTACATTCCCTTGGCTGTCTTTTAATTTTTTACTTCCAATAGGGTCTAAAGTTTCAATAACCCCATTATCCAACGTTATGGTAATTGATTCTTCTTGTGGAATCAAGACATTGTTTCTCTCCTCTCCCGAGGAATTATTTTGATAGAAATAACCCAAAGCCAAAAAAACCACAGCTATCGCCGCATATTTCATAGTATTCAGGAGAACCAGCTTTACCCTTCGGTTTTTATTACGCTTTATTTGTAGCAAAAGTTTTTTCTTGATTTTGTCCGTATCGGGTTGGTTCATCGCCATCGTTGTTTCAAAATGTAATTTTATATAATCGTCGAAAATCTGTTGATTCTCCTCTTCAAGAATCCAATCGGACAACAAATCCAGGTCTTCCGAAGTTGCTTCATTGGTCAAGTATTTAAGAATTCTATTTTCCATATTGTTCGCCCTAATAATCAATTTGCGTATATAGTAATGACAAAGCTCATTTCCAATACCCTAACTTTTTAACTATTTTTTTTTCATATTTGCAATTATCTACCGTAAATTTTACGACTAAAACATTAGGTGCACATGGATGGAGATAAAAGCAAATTGCTTATTGAACGCTTGAAAAATGGGGAAGAAGCCGCTTTTATTTATCTGGTAGACCGCTATAATCGACGACTTTTTGGTTATGCGATGACATTGACGAGCAATCATGCCCAAGCCGAGGATATTCTCCAAAATGTATTCTTACGAACGTGGGAACAGCGAAAAAAACTTTATATAAAATCTTCTTTACAAAACTATCTGTTCAAGTCGGTGTACAATGAATTTATCAACCAGTACAAGAAAAGCCGTTCCACTATGATATTGGAACAAAGATATTTTGAAGGTTTAGAACGGGCCGTTACACTGCAGGAAGATAGCCCTGTTGAAAAAGTAATTGCAAGAATTACGAAGGAAATTCAGAACCTTCCACCAAAATGCAAAGAAGTATTTCTATTGAGTAGAAAGGAAGGGTTGACCAACTTAGAAATATCGGAGCATCTGAACATATCGATAAAAACAGTTGAGGCACAATTGACCAAGGCTTTTGGCGTACTAAGAAAAAAATTGGGAACTACGTACAAAACGATGCTTTTTCTGCTATTTAGCAGCGACCGAAAAATTGAATTTAAGTGACGTATTCGGTGGCACTATGTTATTATTTTGCATAATTCACATTATACCTCCAAAAACTGACACCACCCAATATTGCCACTCCCAAAACAATATACCAGACAAAAGTCGGCGTAATGACCTGTGCGCCACTGGCATAACTATGAAGGCCGGCTAAATAAAAGTTCACCCCGAAATAGGTCATCATAATGCTCCCAAAGGCTACGACACTAAGAAAATTAAAAGTCCACCTGCCCCTGAGTCCAGGTATTATTCGTGCATGAATTACGAAAGCATAGATCATAATTGATATCAGTGCCCAAGTTTCTTTGGGATCCCAACCCCAATAGCGGCCCCAACTTTCATTGGCCCACTGTCCACCCAAAAAATTACCAATGGTCAACATGACCAAACCTACGGTCAAGGCCAATTCATTGATAATGGTCAATTCTTTTATATTGATATCCATACGGGCCTTGTTTTTTTTATTGGTCAAAATAATGAGCAATAAACAAACAACGCCCAATATCATCCCGACGGTCAAAGGGCCATAACTACCAACGATAACAGCTACATGAATCATTAACCAATAACTATCAAGCACGGGTACCAAATTTGAAATTGCCGGATCTACCCAACTCTGATGGGCGACCCAAAGTAATAAAGCCGTTACGAACGCCGCAGCGGACAAGGTAATATCACTCTTTCTAATAAATAAAAGTCCCATGCCCATGGTGGCCCAAGAAACATACAATATACTTTCATAGGCATCACTCCAAGGTGCATGGCCTGAGATATACCAACGCAATATCAACCCAGCAGTATGCCATAGGAAGAAAAGCACAATGGTACCTTTAAAAAAATAGGTGATTACCCGCCAAATTTCTCGATCCCTAAAAATTTGAAATATTAGAACAAAAAACATCAATATACCTACGACGGCATACGACTTGTACAACCGATTGAAAATATCGAGTTTATTGTACATGACTTCTGTTTCTATTTTGCGCTCGGAAGGGAGTATTTCACTGCCATGATTTTTTTGGTTCTGAACAAAAGCTTCCAACAGTTTGTCAGCATCGGTATAATCTCCGCTTTGCTGTGCCTTTTGTAAGGTCATCAAATAATAAGGAAGCGCGTTCTTTATAAAATTCCCATAGAGCGAATCGGAAACTTGGTATTGCCCTCCCCGATAGTCAAGGGCCGAAATCCATTTGTTATTTTCATCGTTCAGCAGTGGGAATATCTTGATGATTTTTCCACTCAACGCCTGATCCAATAAGTTTAATCGAATATTTACTGCCTTGATATCTTTCTCAAACTGATCTGGGTTATTCGTCGCCGTAGCTTCTCTCAAAACCGGACTTAATTTATACCCTCCTTCTTCATCAAAGAAATCGGTTGCCTTTACATATTCTGTCCCAGGTGGTACCCCAATAAGTTTTCGTATACTATCGTTTTGCCCCCTACTTTTATCTAAGGCTATAAATTCGGTGTTATACCACACGGCCGGGCTCATCATCATTGAGAGGAACACTTGGTCACCGTCCATGCCATGAAATTTGTCTTTCAGACTTAACTTTCGAAGCAATTCCGATGAAAAGGTATTGATGGGTTTCATTCGCCCTCCTTCATCTTGAACCACCAGTTTACCAAATTTATCGGCATGCTCTTTTGCAACAATAGTGGCCTGCAAAAGGGAATCAATCTGTTCTTGAGTTGGCATTTTACTGCTATGGTCATGTCCATCATCGGCAGTATGCTCTTGCCCCATTACATTAAGCATCATCCCCAAAAAGAGCACAGTGGTCAATTTTGCCTTTTTAGATTTAAGCTTCTCCAGCGAGGTACCCAAGTCTTTAAATCGGGTCTTGCCAAAAAACATAATTCCCATCAAACCTGTATATAAAAGAAAATAGCCGAGATAGGTAATCCAAGTCCCCCATTGATCATGGTTCACCGATAAAATCGTTCCTTTTTCATCGGGATGGAAACTTGATTGAAAGAACCGATAGCCTTTATGATCTAAAATGTGGTTCATATAAATATCATAATCGAAAGAGCGATCATCTTCCAAGGTTATCTTGCTCATAAAAGATTTATATCCCTGTTCGGTACCCGGATATTTCTCGGCAATAAAATCGTTCAATTTTATTGCAAAGGGCAATGTATATACTTTAGACCCATAACTGAGCGAAAAATCGAGTCCGCCCACGTTTATTTTTTCCGAAAAAGTAGAGGAGCCAGCACCGCCCAGTAATTTCTTTTCAATCTTCACGCCATTCGATTCAATTTCGACAACCAAGGCATTGGCCGTACCTTCATTGACCTCATTTCTAGGGACTTCCACGACCCCGTATGACCCCTTCAACAACGGTTCTGGTAAAACAAATTGCATTCCCGCCAAGGAGTATAGTGATCGAAGTTGCAAAGTCTGTAAACTATCTTTTGCCACACTGCCCTGAAGCTGATCTGCCATACGCATAAAATTACCCTCGAAAGGCGAGTTTATTTGGTATGTAGAATCCGACGTAAAAATATTGATAGCGCCTTCCGTATTATTATTTAAGGCGAACAATACATTATGTATATTGGCCACCTGGCCACTTTCTAAAAAGTGTTCGTGTCGCTGACCATCGCCAGCCTCCACGATTTTTAAATATTCTTTCCCATTTTCATCTGGCACTAGACCCTCTTTGACACCTTCCATAAAACCAACATAAGAAATGGAAAACGGCTGCCCGTTATAATCCGACTCCCAAGGCAGATTCGATTTAAGGCCCTCAGGGGTAACTATCAAATCATCTTCCAGTACTTTTCGTTTTGGTTCGCCGTTTATTTCGCCGTCGACAAAGGCGGTCAGATAGGTTTTATCGGAATAAAATACATTTTCGGTTTCCCCTTCACGAATGGGCATACGGCCTTCAAAGCTGATGTACCGGGTTACAAAAGCACCTATGATTATCAATATCCAGGAAAGATGGAGCACCAAAACAGGCCATTTCTTCCAACGAAGCAGCCGATATCTGGCCATGTTTCCTATAAAGTTGATAACAAAAAACAACATAATACCCTCGAACCACCATGTATTGTATATCCAAATGCGTGCAGTAGCCGTACTGTACCAACTTTCAATGAAAGTGCCAAAAGCCATTGAGGTGGCAAAAACAATAAACAAAATGGCAGTTAATCGGGTGGAAAAGAGAATATTCTTGATTTTATCGACCATTTTTTAGGAATGCTTTGTATTTGCGGCAGCAAAAATAGTGAGATTTTATGAATTTCTACCGAGACCTAAAAGTTAAACTTTCCCCATTTTTGTAGTATAGAACAAATTCTTCAATACAAACCATAAGTCCATTTTCATAGATCATTATTAACAATGAACAGTTAGTTTTGTATTTTCGAAAACCTTAGAACACAAGGTACAAAAGTTTAGGCTAACCAAAGTTATTACATCAGTACTTCAGCATATGATTTCAGTCGAAGTTTTAGAGCATTTTGGAGCCAAAAAAATTAACTTCCTAAAGGATGATATAATTTTCTCTGAGGGAAACCGTGCTGATTTTTTCTATCAGGTTTTTGATGGGGAGGTAAAGATGTTCAACCGAACGGAAGAAGGAAAAGAATTTACACAGGGCATTTTTCAAAAGGGAAACAGTTTCGGCGAACCTCCATTGTTCGGAGACTTCCCTTACCCTGCCGGAGCCAAAGCGACCAAACCATCTACACTATTAAGATTGTCGAAAAAGCAGCTGTTCCAATTGCTTCGGGCAAAACCCCAAATTCATATAAAACTCACAAAAATACTTTGTAGTCGTCTGAATTACAAGGCGATGAGATTAAAGGAAATTTCTGTCTATTCCACCGAACATCGTATATTGACCCTATTACAGTACGTAAAAAAAGAGGCAGGTGCTACTGGAGAATACGAAGTAAAATTAACACGTTTGGAAATCTCTGAACTTACCGGACTCCGTGTTGAAACGGTCATACGTACAATCAAAAAACTTGAAAACGACCAGAAGTTGCGTATTGTCAATAGGAAAGTCATTGTTTAGCCCGAATTACCGTCAATAAATTCTAAACAATCCGTACAATTTTAGTATCTTAATAGGACTAAAAGCTATGAAAAATGGACAGAAAAGAATTTATTCAAAAAGCGGTCGGGGCCATGGTTGTGACATTACCAATGTACGGATTGGTATCTTGTTCAAGTTCAGATGATGGTGGAGGCAATCAAGACCCGACCCCTGGTGGCGAAGCCAATTGCTCTGAGAACGGAACCAAATCTGCCATCGGTACTAACCACGGACATACCTTGACGGTTTCGAAAAGTGATGTTACATCAGCAGTAGAAAAAACATACTCCATACAAGGAAGTTCGGGACATGATCATCTTGTCACCATCTCGGCCTCGAATTTTGCCGACTTAAAGAATAATAAGGCAATATCTGTTACTTCGACATCCGGGGACGGGCATACACATTCTGTTAATGTTTCCTGTGCCTAAGTGGTGTCAAATGGTCTCTAATATTTTAAAATAAGTGAAGGAATGCCCAAAATAAGGCATGCTTAAAACATACCTACCTTATAATAGGGCTACTGGAAGCTTAAGTAAGGGAATGAAAGGCACTGCCAAGAATTTAATCCTTAGTACCATCAGATTTTACGCCAACCACTTTTCAAACCAGTTGAATGCATCGGTTTGCATGGCAATGTCAAATTTATGCCCTCCTTCATAAAAATTAGTTTTGTACTTGCCTTTTTGCCCCGCCTTAGCATAAATTTCTTGTAGCATTTTATCGGCACGCTCCATTTCCGGCAATGTAAACAAGTCGTCTTCCTTACTACTTTGCACCAATGTAGGCAGCGGTGTTCGCAATCCCAAAATTTCAGGAAAATCTAAATAATTGGGCAGCAACGAAGCATACGTCATGAAGGTATGGGTAAACGACTTGTTCATTACAAAATCGCGCCAAGTGCTCATAAAACCAACACATACGGCGCATTTTATACGTTCATCGAGTCCGCCGAGATACGCGCTCCGAAGTCCACCACCCGAAAGTCCACAACAACCAACCCGATTGGCGTCAACATCATCTCGATTGCATAACACGGCCAAAGCCGCCTGATCTTCCGCCAAAACTACTCCAGGCCAGGTGGTTCCGGCAGAAAAAAGTGATTTTGCCATAATAGTTTCATGGTCGCTGGCCCAAGCATTATAATCCCTGATGTTTTTATCGCTAGAATCTTTGTCTTTCCAATCCTCCCGAGCACAATGTCCCCATAAAATGCCATCAACGTTTTCCAGTCGTACCCGTCTACTTGCGAATGCAAAGACATCATGTACCATAACCACATATCCTTTTTTCGCTATTTCGTTTGCCCAGGCCCTCCCTTCGTAATAATGCGACTGATGTTCCATAAGCATTGAACGGGTAGTATCGGAAATGCGGCAAATTTTTTCCCACCCAAAATATTTAACTCCGCCATGATCGTGCATTCCTAATACGGCCGGTAGCTTTTTTGTTACACCCGCAGGTTTGAGAACAACTGCCTTTGTAGGCTCGCCGTAAGGCAGTTGCCAAGAGATTTCCTCAACCTCCAATCCGTCATAAATATAGTTACGATGAACGGTCACTTTCACCTCCCCCATTTCCGGAGGGGCTAAAAGTTCGAGCGTTTTTTCAACAGCTTTGGGTTTCCAATCGGCTACAGATTTCCAATGGTTGTTCCGAAATGAAAGTTTAGGGGGATCAGAAGCCAATTCTGCGGCCCACTGCCCGTACTCCCCAATCATACTACCATTTGATTTATCGGACAAATTTTTCATAGCTGCATGATTCGTAGTTATTGAAGGTGCCGAAGTCATTCGTGTCAAAAACGGAAAGCCTGAGCAAACCACGGCTGTTTTTTTGACAAACTCTCTTCGGGAATTTAAATCCTCATTATTTTCCATAACATTTTGAAAATTAACGGTCAATGAAGTTAAAATCTTCGTTGCATCTACCCGTCCTTTCAAATGTAATAAAAAAAGTGAGCGACTATTATTTCTTCGACAGCTCAAACAGAAATATATGCTTATTTTTGGACCATGATCAAAGTTACCCTTGTAGGTACTGGAAATGTCTCAGACCATTTAGAGCGTGTTATTTCAAAAACCGATGAATATGAAGTGATTGAAGTCTTAAATAGCCGCAGGGAACGATTGTCGAAATCGCTCGAAATAGTTGAACATGAATTACCGGACATCTACATCATAGCAGTGAGTGATGATGCCATAGCATCCGTATCGCGCCATTTTATACATACAGAAAAACTTGTCATTCATACTTCCGGCAGTGTAGCGATGGATGCGCTGCCCGAACACGTACGCAAAGGAGTTCTTTATCCTTTACAAACGTTGAGCAAGGCAGAAAATATAGCTTTTAAGGATATACCGCTATGCATCGAGGCAGGTCATAAAGATGATTTAGAATTACTTCGGAAACTGGCTCAAGCCATTTCTGAACAGGTTTATGATGTTTCCTCCGAACAGCGAAAGCACTTGCATTTGGCAGCCGTATTCGTAAACAATTTCACCAATCACATGTACAGTATTGGGGCAGAAATCTGTAAAAAACAGCAGCTTCCTTTTACCATGCTTCAACCCTTAATAAAGGAAACTGCACGGAAAATTGAGTTTTTATCCCCCAAAAAAGCACAGACGGGCCCTGCTAGAAGAAATGACGCCGGCACTATTCAAAGACACATTGAACTTTTAGATACGAAAAAAGATAAAACACTTTATCGCTTATTGAGCGAATCGATTAAAGATAGCTATGGAAAAAAGTTATAAGGAACAGTTAAAGCATATATCCACTTTTGTTTTTGATGTTGATGGGGTGCTGACCAATTCATCGATACTCATTACTTCAGAAGGGGAAATGCTTCGTAGTATGAGTGTAAAAGACGGTTATGCACTTAAAACGGCACTCCAAAAGGGTTATAAGGTCTGCATCATTAGCGGTGGCACTAATGAAGGGGTACGCCATCGACTAAAAGGTCTTGGTGTGACCGATATTTATTTAGGTGCGGGTCATAAAATCGAACAATTTGAAGAATATCTCGACATTTACGAGATTGACCCGCAAACCGTACTTTATATGGGTGATGATATGCCCGATATTCCCCCTATGAAATTCTCCGGTCTACCTGCTTGCCCCCAAAATGCCGTGGCGGAAGTCAAGGCCATATCGAAATACGTGTCCCATAGAAATGGTGGCGAAGGCTGCGTACGAGACGTTATCGAACAAGTTTTAAAGGTACGTGGCGATTGGAACGATAACTTTAACGCGTCGAACGATTAGAACAATGCTTCAATACAAATTAAAGGATTGGCATCTTATACTTGCCTCTGGATCTCCACGAAGACAGCATTTTTTTAAGGAATTAAAACTCGATTTTGAGGTTCGGTTAAAATCGGTGGTTGAGGTATTTCCCGACCATTTAAAAGGACATGAGGTTTCCGATTATTTGGCTGAAATCAAAGCCCGCCCTTTTAAGGCCGAATTAAAATCAAATGATATCCTTATCACCTCAGATACCGTCGTGTGGCACAATGACCGAATTTTAGGAAAACCTTCGAACAAAGCAGAAGCTCTTGACATGCTAAGGTCATTGTCGGGAACTTGGCATGAGGTGATTACTTCGGTCTGTTTTTGCACCACAAAAACTCAAAAAATCCTTAATTGTTCTACGAAGGTAAAATTCAGAAGATTGACCAATGCCGAAATTGAATATTATATTGATAATCATCGACCTTTCGATAAAGCAGGTGGTTATGGTATTCAAGAATGGATAGGCCATATCGGCATTGAAGAAATTCAGGGATCTTACCCCAATGTCATGGGACTCCCAACACACTTGCTCTATAAAACATTGACCGATTTAGTTTCTTGAAAAATGATGATTAACTTTATACCAAATCGTTATGCGCCATGAAAAATTTTATCAAATTTGAATACCTGGCCCTATGGGCAATCTTCTTTGGTATTTTAGTAAGTTCTTGTAACAAAAAAGAAGGAAAAAAATCGGATACGGCACTAATTTCGGAAGCATCTTCGACGGCTGCTACGAAAAAAGAACTCTCCGATGAATTTAAAAAATACTGGTATGCGGGTGATGCCGAAATTACTTCGTATAGACTTGAGCAGGCTCGATATGGCGAAATGCGGGAAGGAACTTCTGTTTTAATCTTCGTCACAGAGCCCTTTTTGGCTAAAAAGCAGGTAAAGGCCGACAAGCATCGTGCCGACAACATTCCTGTTTTAAAATTAAACAGCACCAAAAAATATCTCACGGGTATCTACCCCTATTCCATAATGTGCAGTAGTTTTTATCCTGTGCATGACAATCAACATGCCTTGAAAGTTACCTTTTCAGCTCAAGAATGGTGCGGACAAGTGTACGCGCAGTTAAACAATAGGGATAAGTTTGAAATTATGTCGCATTCTTATTTTGAAAGCGAGGCCGATCAAGAATTTGAAATGGACAAGGAAATTCTAGAAGATGAACTTTGGAACAAAATCCGAATAAACCCCAACAACCTTCCTGTTGGTAATTTAAAAATAATACCTTCTATGGAATATATCAGATTGTCGCACAAGGAATTGAAAGCATACATCGCTACCGCCACTTTAACTGAGGAAAATGATCTCAAAATTTATGAGATCACGTATCCAGCGCTTGATCGCACCCTAAAAATTAAAGTCTCCAATGCATTTCCCTACGGCATTGAAGGCTGGTCGGAAACCTTTAAAAGTGGCTTTGACGATAAAGCAAAAACAATGCTGACTTCAAGGGCCACCAAAATCAAAACTTTGAAGACACCTTATTGGCAAAAAAACGGAAATAACAATCTATCTTTGCGCGATAGTTTAGGATTATAATATATGGAGAATTTTATTGCCAATTATCAAAGTCAACTGCTCGCTACTTTTATTACCGTAACTGTACTACTGATTTTAAAATTCGTTATCACCAAAACGGTTCGTAAAGTAGGCAAATTAAGTGATATCGTTGAGGCGCGGACCTTGCTGATCACCAAATATGTTTCGGGTTTACTTACCATATTAGGCATAGGAGCCCTTACTTTTATATGGGGCGTAAATTATAGGGAGGTCGGCACACTGTTTGCTTCAGTTTTTGCGGTAATCGGTGTAGCCCTGTTTGCTAGTTGGTCTATTTTAAGCAATGTTACCGCAGGTGTCATTTTGTTTTTTTCATTCCCCTTTAAGATTGGTGACAGAGTAAAGATATTGGATAAGGATATTGAGTCAGAGGAGCCCTATTTAATAGAAGATATAAAAGCTTTTCACGTTAACCTTCGGAAAGAAAACGGCGAGCTCTTGGTGTACCCGAACAATCTTATGATGCAAAAAGCGGTTTCCCTTATCAACACAAAAGAGTTGTCCGCTGTGCAAGACGAACTGATATAAGTTTGTTAAAGAAGTTTTAAATGCGATTTGATAGCACCTAATCTTGCTATATTTGAAAACCTCCTAAAACCACAAGTATGCGCCAATTTCCGGTATTTTGTACGGCTATTTTTTTATCGGTACATATAGGTTTTGCCCAGGTCCCGAAGAAAAGTTCATCATCTGCAATTTTCCACGCAATCCAAAAATTAAATTTTTTAGGATCCGCACTTTATATTGCGGCGCATCCAGATGATGAAAACACACGGTTAATTTCCTATTTTTCCAATGAGACAAAGGCGAGAACGGCTTATTTATCACTGACGCGTGGTGATGGAGGACAAAACTTGATCGGCCCAGAACTGCGCGAATTACTAGGTGTTTTGCGCACCCAAGAGCTTTTGGCCGCACGACGGATCGATGGAGGGGAACAGCTTTTTTCCAGGGCCAACGATTTCGGGTATTCCAAACATCCAGACGAAACCCTGAAGATCTGGAACAAAGAAGCCGTTTTAAGCGATGTGGTATGGGCCATTCGTAATTTCAAGCCCGATGTAATCGTAAATCGGTTCGACCATCGAACTCCAGGATCCACCCACGGTCACCATACTTCTTCCGCTGTTTTAAGTGTAGCAGCGTTTGATATGGTCAATAATCCCAAAATTTACCCAGAGCAATTGCAATTTACAGAGACCTGGCAGCCCAAACGACTATTTTTCAACACGAACTGGTGGTTTTATGGAAATCAAGAAAATTTCGAAAAAGCCGACAAGTCTAAAATGCTTAAATTAGATGTGGGCACCTATTATCCCACCCTAGGTATTTCAAACAATGAAATAGCGGCTTTGGCCAGTAGTCAGCACCTTTGCCAAGGTTTTGGAAGATTATCGACCCGTGGTTCCGAAGACGAATATTTAGAATTGCTCAAGGGGTCTTTGCCGAGCAACAAAAGTGATATTTTTGATGGTATTGACACCACATGGTCAAGAGTTGAAGGCGGTGCCGCTATTGGTGCTATTTTATATACTATTGAAAAGAATTTTAATTTTCAGAAACCTTCAGCACATTTACCACAACTCATTGAGGCGTATAACCTTTTACAAAATATAAAAAATGAGCATTGGAAAAACGAAAAGTCCAACGAACTACGCGATATCATTGCCAATGTATGTGGCCTGTATCTAGAGGCCTCAGCCGACCAAGCCTATACGAACCCGGGCGGCATTGTCACTGTTGACATTGAAATCGTCAATAGAAGCAGTACCGATATCGTTCTAAAATCGATTTTTATTACGGGAGCCAATGCAACAATCGATGAAAAAATCGATTTGCAGGAAAATAAGAAAATCGATTTAAAAATTGATTTAACGATTCCGGAAAACGCTAAATTCACAAGCCCCTATTGGCTCAATGAAAAAGGCACATTAGGCATGTACAAGGTCGAAGATCAAAAGCAGATCGGCAAACCGGAAACCCCAAGGCCTTATTTGGCCAATTTTGTACTTGATTTTAATGGGAAACCCATAACATTCACCAAAGCAGTCGAACATCGCTATGCCAAACCGGACAAAGGGGAGCTTAATGAACCTTTTGAAATTTTACCAAAAGCCACTTCCTCCTTTCAAGACAAGGTATTGCTCTTCCCAGATGGAAAACCAAAGGAAATACCTGTTACCATCAAAGCCCATAAAGACAATATAAAGGGAACAGTTCAGCTGTGTTATGGAAAAGGTTGGAGTGTTGATCAAGAAACAAAGTCGTTCGATATCGAAAAAAAGGGTGACGAGAAAATTCTGGTGTTCTCGCTGACCCCACCTGGAAATGAGGATGAAAATTATATAACACCCATCGTCAAGGTTGACGGAAAGGAATACACCAAAGAGCTGATAACCATTGCGTATGACCACATACCCACCCAATCAGTGCTAGTGCCGTCCGAGGCAAAGGTAGTTCGATTGAACCTTCAAAAGGCAGGTGAGCATATCGGGTATATTATGGGAGCGGGAGACGAAGTGCCCGAGAGTCTTGAGCAAATCGGTTATACCGTTCACATCATCAAACCTGAAGACATCAGTGCCGAGGAACTTAAAAAGTACGACGCCGTAGTACTTGGAATAAGGGCCTATAACGTTGTTGACGAACTCAAGTTCAAACAACCTTACCTTTTGGATTATGCCAAAAATGGAGGAACCTTAATAATTCAATACAATACGGCGGGACGTTGGGCCGCGCAATTTGAAAACATTGCCCCCTACTCAATGACTTTGTCCCGTGACCGTGTGACCGACGAAAACTCACGTGTCGATATTATTGCCAAAAATCATGAGTTGATCAATTTTCCCAATACTATCGTTGCAAAAGATTTTGATGGGTGGGTTCAAGAACGCGGTCTTTACTTTCCCAGTGAATGGGCCAACGAATTTACACCTATCCTATCGATGAACGATGAAGGCGAAACACCTAAAAAAGGTAGCCTTCTAGTCGCTCCTTACGGTAAAGGATATTATATTTACACGGGGCTCAGCTTTTTCAGGGAGCTTCCGGCCGGTGTACTCGGCGCTTACAAACTGTTTGCCAACATGTTATCTGTGGGCAAAGCAAAAATTCAGGGCGATCATGAAACAAAAGGATAAAATGTTGGAGAAATTCGATTGGAAGAAGGAATATACCCTTGTGCTTGTTCTTAACATTTTCTACATTCTTGTTTTTTATTATTTAATGACGGCATTCACATAGATGGGAACACTCGATTGGATCGTATTGGCCGGAACTCTCTTGTTCATCGTCTCCTATGGCGTATGGAAGACCAAGGGTAGTAAAGACGTGGACGATTATGTACGCGGTGGAAATAAAGCTAAATGGTGGACTATTGGTCTTTCGGTCATGGCTACCCAGGCAAGTGCCATAACCTTTCTATCCACTCCCGGCCAAGCTTTTCACGATGGTATGGGCTTTGTTCAGTTTTATTTTGGGCTTCCTTTGGCCATGATTATCATTTGTTTGGTCTTTGTGCCGATATACCACAAATTAAAAGTCTATACAGCCTACGAGTTTTTAGAACAACGTTTTGACCTTAAAACGCGGTCACTTGCAGCAATTCTCTTTCTAATGCAACGCGGACTTGCTGCAGGCATAACTATTTATGCACCCTCCATTATCTTGTCGGCTGTTCTGGGTTGGGACCTTCGTACTTTAAACATCATCATCGGCATATTGGTTATCATTTATACCGTCTCAGGAGGAACGAGAGCTGTAAGCGTTACTCAGAAGCAACAGATGTTTATCATCATGACTGGCATGTTCATTGCCTTTTTCTATATTTTAGGATACCTGCCTAATGACATAACATTCGGAAAGGCCTTAAAAATCGCCGGGGCAAGTGATAAATTAAACATCCTTGATTTTGAATTGAATACCAAAAGCAGGTATACGTTTTGGAGCGGTATAACAGGTGGACTCTTTTTGGCCTTGGCGTATTTCGGCACAGATCAAAGTCAAGTGCAGCGATATCTCACTGGTAAATCGGTCAGGGAAAGTCAGCTTGGGCTTATTTTTAATGCGGTTTTAAAAATTCCAATGCAGTTTTTCATCCTATTGGTGGGTGTTATGGTCTTTGTTTTTTATCAGTATAATCCATCCCCCTTAAATTTTAATCCGTCGGCAACTAAAACAGTTTTAGCATCTCCTTTTGCAGAAGATTACAAAGTCTTGCAGGCAAATCAGACCGAACTGGAAAAAGAGAAAAAAATGGCTCAGGACGAATTTTCGGCCGCATTGGAGCTAAAGGAATATGCCGCAGTCGAGGAAGCCAAACAACAGATCATCAGGGTTAATAGCAAAGACAGCACCAATCGGGCAATGGCAAAAACATTGATCAAACAGGCTGATGAAATTGCAGAGACCAATGACAAAGACTATGTTTTTATCCATTTTATTCTTAACAACTTACCCAAAGGTTTGATCGGATTACTTTTGGCGGTTATTCTTTCGGCGGCAATGTCTTCTACGGCGTCAGAACTCAATGCACTAGGCACCATAACAGCGCTGGATCTATACAAACGTAACAAAAAAGGAACTTTCACCGAGAAACATTATGTATTGGCCACCAAGGGTTTTACGTTACTGTGGGGCGTTATAGCCATAATAATTGCAAGCTCTGCCTATCTTTTCGATAACCTTATTCAGCTGGTAAATATCATTGGAAGTATCTTTTACGGTAACGTTTTGGGTATCTTCTTATTGGCCTTCTTCTTTAGGTTTGTTAAAGGCAATGCCGTCTTTTTCGCAGCACTTTTAACTCAAGTCATTATTTGTCTCATCTATTATTCCTTAATACATATTTATCCATCAGGAGAGGAAAAACTAGGTTATCTTTGGCTCAATTTTATCGGGTCTGCGCTAGTAATTCTGATTGCCATTCTTTTTGAAGGGTTTGATAGGATGTTAAAAAATCCGCCAATTAAGACATAACCCCTGTCTAACCACTGGGTGTTTATTTAAGGAAACTTGGATGCATTTGACGCCCAAGCTCTAAATTCCTATTTTATTTCTTCGTCATTATAAGTGACATCTCTAACAATATGTAATATATTTTTATATTTACTGTTCATCAACACCGGTTTAATTCACAAACTTTAGTTTGTTTTATATTTTTTTTCCGCATTCATATGATCAAAAAAAAATATACTATTAAGGATATTGCCCGTCTCGCAGATGTTTCAAAAGGCACTGTAGACCGCGTATTGCATAGACGTGGTAAGGTTTCAAAAAAAGCACTGGAGCAAGTGAACCAGGTGCTTGAGGCAATTGATTACCAACCCAACCCCATAGCACGCACCCTTAAAAACAATAAAATTTACCGAATCAGTGTGTTGATTCCTGATCATATGATTGACCCTTATTGGAATCCTGCACACGAAGGGATTGAAGATGCAGGGAATGAGTTTAAGGCTTTTGGAATCTTAATTCAAAAGTACGTCTACAATCCTCTTGAACGTCGTTCCTTTCTCCAGGAATCTCAAAATGCACTGGAATCGGCCCCCGATGTACTTTTGATGGCACCCTTATATCGACAAGAATCACTCGAAATTTTGCAAAACTGTAAATCCAAGAACGTATTGGTAGTGTTTTTCAACAACTATATTGATGCCCTGAACAGTGAATTGTTCATAGGCCAAGACCTACATCAAAGCGGAAGGGTCGCGGCAAATCTAATCGACAAACTGACAAACACCGATGATATCGTCGCCGTTGTACATATTGATAAAGAGCCACACATGCAACTGAAGGAGAACGGGTTCAAGGAATATTTTGAAGAAAGAAAAAAAGCTTCCAAAAAAATTCTAACGGCAAATTTTAATTCAGACTGCGCCACCAATTTTAAAAAAGAGGTAACGGCCTTTTTGAATCTACACCAAGATATTTCCGCTGTTTTTGTTACCAATTCCAAGTCGTACCGGTTTTTAGAGGTTGCGGAATCGAACAACTCGAACTTTGTAAAAATTGGATATGATCTGCTAGATGAAAACATTAATTATTTGATTGATGGTAAAATTGACTTTTTAATCCATCAAAAACCTAGACGACAAGCTTATTTAGGGGTAAGCTGCCTTGCTGAATACTTCCTCTTTGATAAAAAAATTCCAACAAAAATGCTATTACCTATAGATATTATTTCCTCGGAAAATTTCAAATACTATTTGGATTGATTTTCAAATAATCAAATTTGGTGGTATAGCGGCACCATCGATTGTCCATAGTTGCCCACCTTTTTGAAAGCAACTACAATATTGTTTTGCGTTCAATACCCTTTTCAGATAGTACAGATTTACTATTAGTCGATATATTACATTTCAGAAAATAAAGAATTTTTTGAAACCGAATATCCCCAGGGCAGAGCCACAGGGGTACTAGCCCTAGAATTGTCGTTCTGGCGGGTTTCGCCGGTTTCATTTTGACCTTGGGGATCAAAAACCGTCCCGAAAGCTTTTGGGACTCCATGTTGCCCCTCCCTAATTCCGTGAAAAACGGAATCCGCCCTCATACAAGGAGCGTTAAATGGAAACCTCGTGTAAAGCCCAGAGAAAATTTCAGATTAAACGATTATCCAGAAGTGGATAATTAAAGTTTCCGGCCCCCAAGTTGTAATGCCAAAAAAGGTAAAATCTTCGAAAAAATCTAAACTTAAAATCAGACATAAAGGAACTTGTAAGACTTTAACAAGTATACCCAATAATTTGTTAAATACAATTCTTACGGGACTAAAGAAAAGGGCTAAACCAGCAACAAATTAACAATGTGTTCGAACACATTTATGACAGATAGGCTTGTTTTATTAAAAATTTAGTTTAATTTCACATTTAAATAACAAAATGTTAAGACTAACTCAAAACATTTAAAACTAACATTATGACAAAAAAGTTATTAGTGATTTTAGCGCTGGTGCTGGGTTCATACCCTATTCTTGCGCAAGACAAAACGATATCGGGAACGGTTACCGATACTTCAGATGGCTCACCGCTGCCAGGGGTGAACGTATTGGTTCAAGGGACTACCACTGGGTCTCAGACCGATTTTGATGGAAACTATACCATTGACGCCTCCGTAGGAGATGTCTTAGTATTTTCCTTTTTAGGCATGAAGAGTCAAAGTGTTACTGTCGGTTCTTCAGACACCATCAATATCAGCATGACGGAAGATGCCAGCCAATTGGATGAAGTTGTTGTAACGGCATTAGGTATCAAGCGTGAAGAAAAAACACTGACCTACGCCCAACAAACGGTTCGTTCGGATGAATTGACCAAGACCCGGGACCCTAACTTTATGAATAGTATTTCCGGTAAGGCTGCTGGGGTCGAGATTAAGAAAAGTAGCTCAGGTGCCGGTGGATCTACAAGAATAGTTTTAAGAGGTAACAAATCGTTAAGCGGCGATAGTTCTCCGCTTTTTGTGGTCGACGGTGTTCCTATGGCCAACAACAAAGGAGGCCAGCCCGGTATGTGGGGCGGTACTGATGGTGGTGATGGACTTTCGGCCATTAACCCAGATGATATAGAAAGTATTAGTATTCTACGTGGTGCCAACGCCGCGGTACTTTACGGAAGCCAAGGAGCCAACGGGGTTGTGGTCATTACCACAAAATCCGGAGTTGCAGGTAAGACCACGGTATCATTAAATAGTGGCTACACTTTTGAACATTATCAAGATTTACCTGACCTTCAATTTAAGTACGGCGCCATTGGCTCGGCGAAGGAGAGTTGGTCTACTACACCAGGAGATTACGCCAGCGAATACGTCGAGAATTTCTTCCAAACCGGACACAACTTCAACAACTCGGTAAGTATTAGTGGCGGTAACGATAAAACAACTGCCTATTTTTCGTATGCCAATATTACCGCTTCGGGAATTACGCCTGAAAACAAATACAAGAAGAACAATATTACCCTTAAACAGTCGACAAAATTCTTTGACGACAAGGTTACAATTTCATCAAGTGTAATAATGGGCCTTGAAGAAACCAAGAACCGATTGCCTGCAGGATATTACTTAAACCCTCTGACCGGGTTGTACATGTTTCCAAGAAATCGAAATTTCTATGATTTTAAGGACGGCTATGAATTTTTTAATGCAGATAGAAATTTAATGCAGCAAAATTGGTTTGTTTCGGATCACCACCAATCCAATCCCTATTGGATTATCAACAAACAACCAAGGGTTGATGATTCTAAGCGTATTATAGCCAATGCAACAGTAAAATGGGACATACTTGACAACCTAAATATACAGGTGAGAGGTAACTATGATTTTACCTCGGAGCAAAACGAGCAACAGCATGCTGCTACCTCCAATAGTACGAATGTACACCCCAATGGAGCTTGGAATTATGCCAAATTTGAGGACCAGTTGACATATACCGATGCCATTCTAAGTTACAATACTGACATAAGTGATGATTTGAGTTTAAATGCGGTATTGGGTGCAAGTTACCAAAAAACCAAATATGGTGTTGGAGTCTCTGTAGGCACTGGGACACTAGGTTTGTTGTACCCCAATGAATTTTTCTTTCAGAACCTACCGACCAATGTACCCGTGAATTCGACTACAAATGGTGAAGTAATTAAGCAGGGAGCTTTCTTGAATGCCCAGTTCGGATATAAGGATATGCTTTTTCTTGACCTTTCAGGCAGGAACGATTGGGCCTCTACTTTAGCACTAACAGGGAACGATTCATACTTTTATCCGGCATTAGGGTTGACCACTATATTGAGTGAGATGTTCGATATGGGAGAAAAAGTTAGTTTTGCCAAGTTAAGGGCTTCTTATACTCAAGTAGCCAACGAAGTACCGTTTAATACTATATTTCCCCAACACAATATCACCGCGAATGGTGGGGTAAGCAGAAATACACAGGCGCCCTTTACGGATGGTAAGCCTGAAATCATCACCAGTACAGAGGTTGGTGCCGATTTACGTCTTTTCCAAAATAGGCTAGGTATCGATTTTACCTATTACAGCTTGAAAAGTGAAGATCAGTTTATTTCAGTACCATTGGATGCTTCGGATCCAATTTCGCAAGGTATTTATACCAGCCGGTTTATCAATGCTGGGGAAATAACTAACAAAGGGGTAGAATTAACCTTAAGTGCCACTCCAGTACAGAATGACAATGTACAGTGGGTAACGGCCTTTAACTTCGCCAGAAACGTAAACGAAATTGTCGACATAGGACCTGACGATGAAAGAGTTATCAACCTTGGTAGTTCAGAAGGCTATTCCTCTAGATTAATTGAGGGAGGGAGCTTTAACGACCTGTACGTATTTAAATTTTTAAGGGATGATCAAGGCCGAATTATTTTTGAAGATGGTAGCCCTAGAAAAACCGAACTTTCAGAACTAATCGGCAACCTAGATCCTGATTGGTCTCTAGGATGGAATAATAATGTTAGCTTTGGTAGATTTAATTTTAGTGCTCTTATTAGCGGAAAGTTCGGAGGTAATGTATTCAGTCAAACAGAGTCTATGCTAGATGGAGCCGGGGTTTCACAACGAACAGCAGATGCAAGGGATGCCGGCGGAGTAACCGTCAACGGCGTTGACCAAGAGTCTGGTGCCGCAGTTACGACTGTCGATCCAGAAACATGGTTTAGGGCTATTGGCGACCGAAACGGTGTTGGTGAGGCCTATGTCTATGACCGTACCAACATTAAACTCAGTCAACTGTCTTTAGGCTATAACATTAATGTTGAGAAAATGAACCTACCAATTAAAGATGCAACGATATCATTTATAGGAAACAATCTTTTCTTCCTCTATAAAGATGCTCCTTTTGACCCAGAATTGGCAATGAGTACCAACAGGAATGCCCAGGGCTTGGATAACTTTAACCTACCCTCGACTGGGACATATGGGTTTAATCTTAAAGTAACCTTTTAAAAAAAAAACATGAAAAAGTTTATATATCTAATTTGCTCGATACTTGTACTAGGTGCCTGTACTGACGACTTTGAAGAGACAAATACCAATCCGTATCAGATAACGGACGCATCTTTGCAACAAGATTTTAATAATGTTGGGTCATTTTACCCTTCTATGTTAGGTCAAATTTTCGGGAATCAAATAGATCACAACCTGACCAATGTGACTTTTGCACAACATTTGGCCACACCAACCCCTTTTGTAGGTGGCATTAACAATACTACCTATTATATTCGGTGGAACGGTTATTGGGCTAGAGAATACAATAACATTATGGCACCCGCCAATCAGGTTATCGGTATTGCCGAAGATAGTGGTCAACCGGTCTTTGTGGAATGGGCCAATTTGATAAAAATATTGTCCATGTCACGCGTGACCACCTACTACGGCCCAATTATCTATACCCAACACGGCCCTGGTAAAGATGGTTCTTATGATAGCGAAGAAACTTTGTACAACGCTTTCTTTGCCGATTTAGACCGTATTATTGGTGTATTTGCGGCTAATAGTGATTATGTTGGTTTGAATGCCTTTGATGCCAGCTTTGGCGGTAGCGTAGATCAATGGGCCAAATATGCGAACTCTTTGCGCCTGCAATTGGCGATGCGTATTTCAAAGGTCGCTCCCGCTTTGGCAAAAACCCAAGGTGAAAAGGCCTTGGCGGATCCAGTTGGACTTATCGAGACCAATGCTGACAATTTCAATATTTCATTGTATGGGAATAAGTTTCACCCTGCACAGATTTGTTTTGAATGGAACGATACACGAATGAGTGCTACAATGGAGTCTATACTTATCGGTTACCAAGATAGTAGAATACACAGCTTCTTTGATCCTGTAGAAGACATGTCATTGGTTGCCGATCACCCCGATTGGCCCTACAAAGGAATACGTAATGGCGCCGAATTGGTTGCGAAAGACGACCACTTGCCCTATTCTACTATTGACATTGATTTCAATGATCCTGCCAAGGTGACCAAACGTAAGGTCATGAGTGCTGATGAAGTTTTATTCCTCAAGGCAGAAGCGGCCTTACGTGGTTGGGCCGGTTCCGGTGATGCGCAGGCTAATTACGAGGCTGGGGTAAGGGCTTCATTTGAGCTGTGGGGTGCAGGTGGTGTTGACGCCTATCTCGCAGACGATACAAGTTTACCGATCGATTATGATGATGTTGTTTACGCTGGAGGCATTAACGATTTCACCAATCAGATTATGGTTCCAGTGGCCTGGAACGAAGCTGATGACAATGAAACAAAATTGGAGAAAATCATTACCCAAAAATGGATTGCTGCCTATACCAATGAAATGGAAGCATGGGCCGATCACAGAAGAACCGGATATCCAAAACTACCACCAGTCTATCAAAATAGTAGTAGTTCCGATTGGGGGATTATACCCGATGGGGAAATCCTGAGACGGATGCCCTTTGTTCAATCTGAAAGAGAGAATAATGCTGCCGGCGTAGCCGATGCGACCGCCAAGTTGGGTGGACCCGATGAAATTGGGACACGGCTTTGGTGGGATACGGGCGGACCGAATTTTTAAAAAGTAAAAGTGTATATTTTCAAATTTGAATAGATAAAAACCTGTGGAAATGATTCCACAGGTTTTTTTAAATTATAAAATTACCGGTCGACAGCGCACTTTTAAACTTCACAAGACTGAACTATAATTGGTAACTTACCATTAATTCCCGTGACTGAATCTTTATTTGTCGTTGCAGCATTATCAAGTACCGGCGAATAGTAAAACATAACAAGTAATATGTATATTTTCTCAAGAAAGGCCTGCCTATTTTATTGTATTTCACTACTTTTTTCATGCCAGCCAATCGATGATACAAAAATGTTTTCTTTGATGCCCAGCAATAAAACGGGGATAACATTTAAAAATATTCTAAGCGAGACCGAAGAGTTCAATATTTTGACCTACGGTTATATTTATAATGGAGGTGGCGTTTCAGTAGGCGACATCAACAATGATGGGCTCCAAGACCTCTATTTTACAGGTAGCATGGTGGGTAGTAGACTATACTTAAATAAAGGAGATTTTGAATTTGAAGAAATAGCGCAAAAGGCAGGCGTATTTGCAGAAGGCCTCTGGAATACCGGTACCACGATGGCCGATGTAAATGCAGACGGACTTTTGGATATCTACGTGTGTCGATCGGCGGCCATAGATGATTTCAAACGTAAAAACTTGCTTTTTATCAATAATGGTGATTTGACCTTTACCGAAAAAGCTGCGGAATATGGTATCGACGATGCGGGATACTCCACTCAGGGGGCCTTTTTCGATTACGATCGAGACGGTGACCTTGACCTTTACGTCGTAAATCACTCGACCCAAGAATTTGCCAGTTTTAGACAAATATCGAACAACCTTAAGAACCGTAGAAGTCCTGCTTACGAAGATAGGCTCTACAAAAATGAAAATGGGATATTTAAAAATGTAAGCGACGAGGCAGGGTTGGTTTCAAACGTCTTAGGATTTGGTCTGGGTGTCGCCGTTTCTGATATCAATAATGACGATTGGCCCGATATTTATATCTCGAATGATTTTAATGAACAAGATTATTTCTACATCAACAATCAAGATGGGACTTTTACCGAGAGCCTACAGCAATATATAGGTCATACCTCACATTTCTCAATGGGTTCCGACATTGCCGATATCAATAATGACGGATATCCCGAAATTATGACGCTCGACATGCTACCAGAAAGTAATTATCGATCAAAAATGGTTTCTGGTCCTGATAACTATGATAAATTCATGGTCCTTTTGAATAATGGATTTTACCATCAGAGTATGAGAAACATGATGCATTTGAACAATAATGGAAAATCATTTTCTGAAATTGGCCAGTTTTCAGGAGTTTCTAGTACCGATTGGAGTTGGGCCTCACTTTTTACCGATCTTGACAATGATGGATACAAAGATCTTTTTATTACCAATGGCGTCAAAAGAGATTATACCAACATGGATTTTATGAACTTTGCAGTTCAAGAGAAGATGAATGAAAATAAGACCGGTGTGGAAATGGCCATCACAAACTTGTTAGAAAATATTCCGGCTACAATCGAAGAAAACTACACCTATCATAACAATGGCGACCTGACTTTTTCGAAGGTCAGTGCTGAATGGGGACTAAATCAAGAATCGCTTTCCAATGGCGCGGCTTATGCCGATTTAGACAATGACGGTGATATGGACCTTATAGTAAATAATACCGACGCTGAAGCTTTTGTTTATCGAAATAACAGCAATATTCATTTAAATAATAATTTTCTAAAAATCAACCTCAAGGGCGAAGGGAAAAACACCTTTGGTATAGGTGCCAAGGTGACCTTGCTGATCGATAATCAAACTTTAAGTCAAGAAATGATGCCGACGAGGGGCTTTCAATCTTCGGTAGACTACAATTTGATTTTTGGGTTAGGGAATGCGAAAACTATCGATGAATTAAAAATCATTTGGCCTAACGGTCATTTACAATTACTGCAGGCTGTGAAACCCAATCAAACACTTACGCTGTACCAAAAGGATGCAGTGGCCAGTACGACAATTGAAAATACCCCTCTCAAATCATATTTTACAGATGTTAGCGCGGATAGTATATTTCAATATGTCCATAAGGAAAATGAGTATATCGATTTTAAACGTGAACAGCTGCTACCCCACAAACTTTCTACCCAAGGTCCCAAAATGACAAAGGCCGATATCAATAATGACGGTTTGGAAGACATTTTTATCGGTGGAGCTAAAGGAAGTGCAGGAGAATTGCTTTTTCAGACCAAATCTGGGAAATTCTCAAGTCATTCTGAAAATACATTCTTGGAAGATGCTGAATCGGAGGATATTGGCACACTTTTTTTTGATGCCGATGGCGATGGCGACCAAGATCTTTACGTTGTCAGTGGCGGCAACGATTTCGAAAAAGATGCCGGCCCCCTGCAAGATAGATTGTATTTTAACAGTGGTCGCGGACAGTTCAAGAAACGGAGTACCTCCCTCCCATCTATGCTCACCAGCGGTTCTTGCGTTGTTTCCAGTGATATCGATAATGACGGGGACCTAGATCTTTTTATTGGCGGAAGGGTCGTTCCAGGCAGTTATCCCACGGCACCCAGAAGCTACATACTTGAGAATGACGGTCAGGGTAATTTTACCGATGTGACAGCTTCCATAAATGAATCACTAGAGAACATTGGCATGGTCACCGATGCGCTCTGGTCTGATTTTAATGGTGATGGGCAAGACGATTTAATTGTTGTCGGTGAATTTATGGGTATTCGAGCTTTCGAAAATACCAGCGGCAAATTAATCGAACGGAACGATAACTCAGGCCTCAAAGCATCACAAGGCTGGTGGAATTCCATCAAATCAGGAGATTTTGACAACGACGGCGACCAAGATTATATCGTTGGTAACTTCGGCCTCAACTCGCAGCTAAAAGCTTCTGCCGAGGAGCCCGTGCAGCTATATGCCAAAGACTTCGACGGCAATGGTTCGATAGATCCCATTCTCTGTTCCTATGTTCAAGGCGAGAATTATCCCGTTTTTTCACGGGACGACCTTATCGGTCAACTCAGTGGTCTCAAGGGGAAATATGTAAACTATTCAGATTATGCCGACCAGAAGATTACGGATGTCTTTCCACCGGAAGAATTAGCGGAAGCATCCCTTCTCGAAGCCAAAACTTTCGCCACCGGTTATTTAGAGAATTTAGGGAATAGTCAATTCAAATTGACACCGCTCCCCCTCCCTGCACAATTTGCCCCGGTCTATGCAATTCTTATTGAGGATATTGATGGAGACAAAAACCTTGATGTGCTCCTCGCCGGGAACTTTTTTGGAACCCGCGTCAAATACGGACGATACGATGCAAACAAAGGTGTTCTTTTAAAAGGTGATGGAAAAGGAGGTTTTTCACCAGTGAGTAACCTCGAAAGCGGACTAAACATTTCCGGAGAAGCAAGAGATCTAGAGACAATGACCCTTTCCGATACTAGTGAAATTGTATTGATCGTGCGAAATAACCAACCGATTCAAGTATATAAAAAGACTATCGATCCATGAACAAAACAATAAATTATTGGGCATTGCTTAAAACTCTACTCCTCCCGATTTTGGTAATTTCTCAATCGGCCACTATTAAAGAGGAAATATATTCTTTAGACACCTATGGTTTCGGTAAGCCCAACCCAGTGCCGATAGTTTCAGAAAACCCAAAGATAGCCCCCTATTTTAAGTTTGAGGCATATGACCACAACTCCCAAAAAAAGGATTGGAAAGTTGTAACCCTTGAAAACGACTTTATCAAAGTATTTATTTTACCGGAAATCGGCGGCAAGGTTTGGGGCGCAATAGAAAAAAGCACAGGTGAAGAGTTTCTTTATAAAAATGAAGTAATTAAGTTTCGAAATATCGCCATGCGTGGACCATGGACTTCGGGGGGTATCGAATTTAATTTTGGTATTATCGGCCACCACCCATCGACGGCTACCCCTGTCGATTATTTGACACTGACAAATGCTGATGGCAGCGTGAGCTGTTTTGTTGGAAACACCGATCTGCCTTCAAATACCACATGGAGCGTAGAAATACGTTTAGAGAAGGATAAAGCCTATTTTGAAACCAATGCTTCGTGGTACAATGCCTCACAACTCAATGAATCGTATTATAACTGGATGACGGCCGCGGCGGTAGCCACCGACGACCTAGAGTTTTTTATTCCCGGAAATGCCTATGTTGAACATAGTGGCGACGCACATTCATGGCCAATCGATGATCAGGGGAGAAACTTATCGCTTTATAGAAACAATAATTTTGGCCCCGCAAAATCATACCACATCGTTGGAGAGTACAATGATTTTTTTGGTGGCTATTACCACGACCGAAAATTCGGGTTTGGTCAATGGGCCCCATATGAAGAAATGCCCGGACAAAAATTATGGCTTTGGGCCTTATCCCGTTCGGGAGGCATTTGGGAAGATTTACTGACAGATACCGATGGACAGTATATCGAATTTCAGGCCGGCCGCCTTTTTGATCAATATTCCGGAGGTGCTATCAATCCAATCAGTCAAGTCGGTTTCGACCCTTATGTCATGGATCGCTGGCATGAATTATGGTTTCCCTATAAAGAAATCGGAGGTATGGTCGATGCTTCAGAACACGGCGTTCTTAACGTAGAAATCAACGGTAATGATTTTGAGATAGGCCTGAACGCACTTCAAAAATTGGATAATGAGATTCAAGTGAAAATAAACGGAAAGATTGTTTTATCCCAAAAGTTGCATTTAAAACCAATGGATGTTTTTTCGAAAACTATTCCCGCAAAAAGTACGGATGCAATATCGGTTTCAATCATGGGCACTGAATTATTCTATTCCAACGACCCGAAAGCAAATCTGCTAAAAAGACCATTTTATTCCGATGAAAACCTAAAAATTTCTGAAACCGAAAAATTATACCATGAAGGATTAGAAGCTGTAGAATATCGAGACTACACGCTAGCCCATGAACTATTAACGAAACTGGAAGCATTGGACCCCTCACACCAAGCTGGGTTGGTTCAACTTTCGGAGTTGGAATTCAGAAAAACAAATTATGCCAAAGCTTTAAAATATGCCAAT